>NZ_JAKOOW010000022.1:24439-24583 GCF_022288825.1 Kingella pumchi
CCGTTTTCGGCAAAATAATCACGCATCCGGGCATTCAATATCGTCAGCAGTTTGCGCATACATGCCGTAACGGCGACCTTATACGGCTTACCCTTGGACAGCAGGCGCTGATAGAAATCCCGAATAAGCGGTTCAAAACGTGTC
>NZ_JAKOOW010000022.1:24678-25101 GCF_022288825.1 Kingella pumchi
CGGTAGCCATATACAGCGCCTTACGCACCGCAGACCTTCCGCCGAAGCAGCGGCTTTTGAATTTAGTTTCCCCGCTCTCCCTCGGGTGTGGGGCAATACCGACCAGACTCGCCAGCCGTTTGTGGCTCAGCAAGCGTAGGTTGGGTTTAGACCCAACAAAACCGTAAAATTCACCTGTTTTGTTGGGTTTACAACCCAACCTACAACCACCCAAAAGCAGCCTGAAACCCCATTTTCAGGCTGCCTTTCCATCCACCACAAGCAAAGGACACCACATGCCCGCCATTCTCACCGACTCCGCCCAGCTCGCCGCCGCCCATAGCCGTTTCGTCCAAGTCCTGCAAACCGTCCTAACGCAAACCATCCCCTGCACCGTCTCCGGCGTTGGCGGCGGATTGGACACCGAAGCCGCCTACTCGCCCG
>NZ_JAKOOW010000022.1:25213-25475 GCF_022288825.1 Kingella pumchi
GGTCTAGACCCAACAGAACCGTAAAACCCATCTGTTTTGTTGGGTTTACAACCCAACCTACAACCACCCCAAACCACCCCAAACCAGCCTGAAACCCCACCTTCAGGCTGCCTTTCCATCCGCCCTCAAACAAAGGACACCCATGCCCGCCATCCTCACCGACCCCGCCCAACTCGCCGCCGCCCACGCGCGTTTCACCCAAGCCCTGCAAACCGCCCTGCCGCAAACCATCCCCTGCACCGTCTCCGGCGTTGGCGGCGGA
>NZ_JAKOOW010000022.1:25611-47408 GCF_022288825.1 Kingella pumchi
GCTGGAACGGCTTCGGCTTAGGCGCACCCGTTGCCGGCAAAAAAGTCTCGCTCGCCGCCGAAATCAACTTTCCGTTCGACGGCATCAACCGCGCCCTATCCGGCGCATTCGCCGCAGACGAAAACGGCGACATTCTTGTTTTACACCGCGGCAAAATCCGCGGCGGCAAAGCCCTGTTTTTCCAATACTACCAAGGCGAAACCCTCAGCGCCGACGACGGCGGCAAACCCGACACCTTCGCCCTAATCGGCAGCCTGAACGATGCCGACTTTCCCGCCCAACTCGCCGCCTTTGTGCGCCAAATCCTAGACATCAAAGCCGCCGCCAAACGCGATGCGGCATAATTGTTTTGCAGGCTGCCCGCCCGCTGTCCAAGCAGCCTGAAAAGCCAATCAACAGGCAGCCTGAAAACGGTATTGCCCGATTTTCAGGCTGCTTTGCTTTTATTGGCGTAGGGTGTGCACCGCGCACCGAAGCGGTGGCCGGTGCGGTAAATGGTGCACGGTGTGCACCCTACGCGCGGAAACAAAGTCCCGTTTCAGGCTGCCTTGTCCGAGAAAAGCAGCCTGAAAAAACGCGCCGCCGGATGAATTTCCGGCGGCGCGTTTGCCCTTGGCTTTTGGGGCTTAGACCGGCTGGCTGCCGTATTCGGGGCGGCGCAGGGTTTCGCGCAGGGCGGTGTCGAGTTCGGCGAGCAGTGTTTCGGCGGCGGCGGGGGTGTCGCCGCGCACGTCGAAGTAGAACTTGACTTTGGGCTCGGTGCCGGAGGGGCGGACGATCAGGCGGCTGCCGTCGGCGAGGGTGTATTGCAGGATGTCGGCGGCGGGGCTTTCGGCTTGGTAGTCGCGGCATGCTTGGACGGCGCGGCCGGCGATTTCGCGCAGCGGGTTTTGGCGCAGGGTGGCGACCAGGGCGCCGGCGGCGGCGGGCGAGGCGGTGCGCAGCGAGAGCTGGGCGCTGGCGTAGATGCCGAACTCGGCTTCAAATTCGGCGATATGGTCGGCAAGGGTTTTGCCTTGTTTTTTCAGGCTGCATGCCAGCGCAACAAAGGCGGCGGCGGCGGAAATGCCGTCTTTGTCGCGCACTTTTTCGGGATCGGTGAGATAGCCGAGCGCTTCTTCGTAGCCGTAAATCAGATCGGGGATTTGGGCGATGTATTTGAAGCCGGTGAGGGTTTGTTGGCTGGCAAGGCCGTAGCGGCGGGCGATTTCGGCCAGCGCGGGCGAGGAGACCAGCGAGCAGGCGAGGGTGCCGCGGCGGCCGGCGGCTTGGGCGCGGCGGGCGGCGTCCCAGCCCAGCAGGCTGCCGATGGTGTTGCCGTGAAGGATTTTCCAGCCGCCGCTGCCGTCGGGAATGGCGGCGGCCAGCCGGTCGGCGTCGGGGTCGTTGGCGATAATCAGCTCGGCGCCGACGGCGTTTGCCAGCGCCTGCGCCAGATCGAGGGCGCCGGCTTCTTCGGGATTGGGAAAGGATACGGTGGGGAAACGGCCGTCGGGCTCGTTCTGCTCGGCCACGGCTTGCGGCAGCGGCAGCGAGGCAGCCTGAAAGGTTTTGAACAGCACTTCGCTGCCGACGCCGTGCAGGGCGGTGTAAACGTAGTTCAGCGGCACTTGGGTATCATCGATGCGCTCGGCGGTGGTGCGGATATAGCTGTCGATGCAGCTTTCGTCTAGGGTTTGGTAGTCCTGGCTGCGCGGCAGATTGCGGATGTCGCCGGCGGCGGCCTGGTCGATATGGCGGGCGATGTCGGCATCGGCGGGCGGCACAATTTGGCCGCCGCCGTTGGCCTTGCCCAGATAGACTTTGTAGCCATTGTCCTGCGGCGGGTTGTGGCTGGCGGTAACCATCACGCCGGCATCGGCGTCAAACAGGCGCAGGGCGTAGGCGAGCACGGGGGTAGGCAGCGGACGCGGCAGCAGCAGGGTGTGGATGCCGGCGCCGGCCATGATTTCGGCGCTGTCGCGGGCGAAGCGTTCGGAGTTTTTGCGCGCGTCAAAGCCGATAACGATGCTGGGACGCTCGGGATTGGCGGCTTTGATATAGGCGGTCAGGCCGGCTGCGCTTTGCGCCACCAGCACGCGGTTCATGCCCGAGGGGCCGGCCTGCAGCGGGCCGCGCAAACCGGCGGTGCCGAAGGTGAGACGGCCGGCGAAGCGGCTGGCGATTTCCTGCCGTGCGGCTTCGTTGCCGCTGCGGGCGGCGGCGAGCAGGGCGGAGAGTTCGGCACGGGTTTCGGGGTCGGGGTCTTGTGCCAGCCAGTTTTCGGCGGCGGCGTAGTCGTGCTGCATGGCTTTGCTCCTTTGCTTTGTTGGTTGGGTGTGGGTTTCAGGCTGCTTTTGTTTTCAGGCAGCCTGAAAGAGTTTGGGTGGGTGTTTGGTGCGCGGTGCGTACCCTACGGGGTGGGGGTTTCAGGCTGCTTGGTGCTGCAGGTAGCGTTCGAGCGGTTTGGGCAGGCCGTAGTCGGGCAGTTGGGCGGGGCTGACCCATTGGTAGGGGGCGGCGGGGGTTTCAGGCTGCCTGATACGGGCGGATAGGGGGATGATTTCCAGCAGGCGGTGGGTCAGGCGGTGGGTTAGGGGGATCTCTTCGTGCAGGGCGGCGGCGGGGCAGCCGCATTGTTCGGCAAAAGCGTGGGCGGCAGCCAGGCTGTCGAAGCTGGGCAGGCAGTAGAGGCCTGCCCAGATGCCTTTGGGCGGGCGTTTTGCCAGCAGCAGGCTGCCGTCGGCGCGGCGCAGGTCGAGCCAGTACAGGGTTTGCTGTTTGACGGCGGCGGTGCTTTTTTTGCGCGGCAGTTCGGCGGTGCGGCCGTCGCGGCGGGCGGCGCAGATGTCGTGCATCGGGCAGGCGGCGCAGTCGGGCTTACTGCGGCGGCAGACGGTGGCGCCCAAGTCCATCAGCCCCTGGGTGTAGGCGGCCATATCGGCGGCGGCCGGCGGCAGCAGTTGTTCGGCGTGCTGCCATAGTTGGCGCTCGAATGCTTTGTCGGCGGGGTCGCCGTCGAGGGCGAACAGGCGGCACAGCACGCGTTTGACGTTGCCGTCGAGTATGGTTTCGCGGCGGCCGAAGGCGAAGGCGGCAATGGCGGCGGCGGTGCTGCGGCCGACGCCGGCGAGTTTTTCCAATTCGCTGCGTTCGGCGGGGAAACGGCCGCCGAAGTCGCGGCTGACCTGCGCCGCGGCTTTGTGCAGGTTGCGGGCGCGGCTGTAGTAGCCCAGTCCCGCCCACAGCCGCAGCACTTCGTCTTCGGGCGCGGCGGCCAGGCTGGCAACATCGGGAAAGGCGCTGCGAAAACGCGGGTAGTAGTCGAGCACGGTGGCGACTTGGGTTTGCTGCAGCATGATTTCCGACAGCCACACGCCGTAGGCGTCGGCGCCCTGCCAGGGCAGGCCGTGGCGGCCGTGGCGGCGCTGCCAGCGGATCAGGCGCGGGGCGAACTCGCGGCGGACGGTGTCGGCATCGGCCGGTGCAAGGCAGCCTGAAACGGCATTCATGCTTTCAGGCTGCGTTGGCGGCGGGTTTCGGCGAGCACCATGCCGGTGCTGACGGAAACGTTCATGCTCTCGACGCTGCCATACATCGGAATCGACACCAGCGCGTCGCAATGCTCGCGGGTAAGGCGGCGCATGCCTTCGCCTTCGTTGCCCATCACCCACGCCACGCTCTCGGGCACCGGATAATGAAAGAGATCGGCATCGCCGCCCATATCGGTGCCGACGATCCAGATGCCGTATTCTTTGAGCTCGCGCAGGGTGCGGGCGAGGTTGGTTACGGTGATGTAGGGCAGGCTTTCGGCGGCGCCGCAGGCAACTTTGCTGACGGTGGCGTTCAGGCCGGCGCTGCGGTCTTTGGGGGTGATAACGGCGTGCACGCCCATCGCGTCGGCGGTACGCAGGCAGGCGCCGAGGTTGTGCGGGTCGGTAATGCCGTCGAGCACCAGTAAAAACGGCGGCTCTTTCAGGTTTTCCAGCACGTCTTCGAGATGGACGTGGTTTTTGGAAGCGTCGATAAAACCGGCCACGCCCTGATGGCGGGCGTTTTTGCAGATGGCGGCCAGGCGCTCGGCATCGGCAAAATGCACGCGCACATTGCATTTGGCCGCCTGCTCCAGCACATCGCGGGTGCGGGCATCGCTTTTGCCTTCCTGCACATAAAGTTCGAGTAGGCTTTTGGGGTTTTGCCACAGGCGGGCATTAACGGCGTGAAAGCCGTAGATCAGTCGTTTGTTGCTCATGGTGGGCAGCCTGAAAGTTATTGATAGCGAGTCAAAATGAAAAAGATACAAGGCAGCAAGCCGCAGACAGTACACCCAGTACGGCAAGGCGCAGCAACGCCGTAGGTTTTTTATTTGGGCTCGCTAGCAGCGCTGTCGATAATGCCGCCGCCCAAGCAGATATCGCCATCGTACAGCACGGCGGACTGGCCGGGGGTTACCGCCCATTGCGGCGCGTCGAATACCAGTTCGGCGCGGTTGTTGTCGAGATAGCGCAATTCGCAGGGCGCATCGGCCATGCGGTAGCGGGTTTTGCAGGTGTAGCGGCCGGGCGGCGGCGCGGCACCTTCGCGATCGCCGGCTTGCGCAGGCAGCGTCCAGCTTAGCTGGCTCATGGTCAGGCAGCCTGAAAACAGCAGCGGATGCTCGTGTCCCTGCACCACGATCAGTTTGTTGGCGGCCAAGTCTTTGCCGGCGACAAACCACGGCTCGCCGGCGCCGCCGATGCCCAGCCCTTTGCGCTGGCCGAGCGTGTAGAACATCAGGCCGATGTGTTTGCCGACCACTTTGCCTTCAGGCGTAACCATTTCGCCTTCGGCGGTGGGCAGGTATTTTTGCAGAAACTCGCGAAACGGGCGCTCGCCGATAAAGCAGATGCCGGTGCTGTCTTTTTTGGCGGCGGTGGGCAGATTGGCTTCGGCGGCGATGCGGCGCACTTCGGGCTTTTTCAGGCTGCCTAAGGGAAACAGCGCGCGCTCGAGCTGGTAGGGCTGCAGGCGGTAGAGAAAATAGCTTTGGTCTTTGTTGCCGTCGAGGCCTTTGAGCAGGTAGTGGCGGCCGTCGGCACGCACTTCTTTGCGCGCGTAGTGGCCGGTGGCCAGCGCTTGGGCGCCGTGTTCGAGCGCGTAGTCGAGAAAGGCTTTGAACTTGATTTCGGCGTTGCACAGCACGTCGGGATTGGGCGTGCGGCCGGCCTGGTATTCCTGCAGGAAATAGGCGAAAACCTTGTCTTTGTATTGGCCGGCGAAATTGACGATGTCGATGTCGATGCCGACGATATCGGCCACGGCGATGGCGTCGAACGAGTCCTGCTTGATGCTGCAGTACTCGTCGTTGTCGTCGTCTTCCCAGTTTTGCATAAAAACGCCGCGCACATGGTGCCCCTGCTGTTTCAAGAGCTGCGCGGTAACGGAAGAATCAACGCCGCCGGAAAGGCCGACGATGATGTTTTGCGGGGTGGAACTCATGGTGTGTCCGGTGAAAATCAGGCGGCGGATTTTACCCGATTTCGGCTGTTTTTTGGCTTTCAGGCTGCCTTTAAAGGCAGCCTGAAAAGGTGCGGGCAAGGTATTTTCGCTTTGCGCTTACTGCGGATAGCGGCAGCCGATAAATTCTTTGCCGGCAATTTTTTTGCCCGCTGCGTCGCTGACCGGCCAGAAGCCGTAATAGCGGCTGACGGTGATGTCTTGGTAGGGCGTCTCGCTGTTGCCCGACAAATCGGGTTCGCTGGCGGCGATGTCGCGGCCGAGCGGTATGCTTGCGTGTGTCTTTTGGCCGGCAATGCTGCGGGCGAATGCTTCGTCGGCCTGTTTGAGCCGTTGTGCCAGCGCCGGATAGCGGGCGATATCGACGGCCGCCAAAACGCCTTTGCCGCTAACGGTAAATTCGCGGATTTGCAGCACATCGCCGCCGGTGGGCTCGACAAGGCTGACCGGCTGGTCAAGGGTGTAACGCGCAAGTCTGCCGCCATAAGTGCCGGCGCGGCGCACAATGCCCGAATGCTGCCCTTCTGCAGGCAAATCCATGCGCCAAAGCTGCGCCTGAAGCGAAGTGTAGCGGCATTGCAGCACGGCTTTGATTTCGTCGGCGCTAATGCCTGTGTCGCCGGCGGCGGTATGTGCGGCCAGCAGCGCAACGACTAGGATGCTTAGACGGTATTTCATGTAAAAAACCTTGCGGGTTGGAAGACGGAAAAGGCAGCCTGAAAAGCGCTTGGCTGTTTTCAGGCTGCTTGAAAGCACGGTTTTACGCTTCGGCCACCGATTCGCGCTCGAAGGTTTTTTCGCAGTAGTGGCATTTGAGACGGATGTCGCTGCCGCGGGTGGCGATGTAGAAGCGGCTTTTTACCGGCTCGCCGTGGCTGGCGCAGTTGTGGTTGGGGCAGCGGAATACTTCGCTGATGGCCTCGGGCAGGGTCAGGCGCATTTTTTCCACCACTTCAAATCCCCTGATGCGGTTGACCACCGCCTGCGGCGCAAACAGCGCCAGCCGGTTGGCGTCTTCTTCTTTGAAGTGCACTTCCTTGATTTTAATGATGTCTTTGCTGCCCTGCGTTTTGCTCGGCAGGTTGAAGCCCACCGTTACCGCGTTGCCGTAGTGCAGGAGTTTGAACTGGCGCAGGATGGTCAGGCCGAGGCCTGCGGGGATGTGGTCGATTACGGTGCCGTTTTCAATGGCTTCTACGCTGAGTCGGGTGTTTTTCACGGGTGTCTCCTAAACGGTTTCGTTTAAAACCAGCGACAAAATCGCCATCCGCGCATACAGGCCGTTGCCCGCCTGCTGGAAGTAGTAGGCATAGGGCGTGGCATCGACGTCGGGGTGGATTTCATCGACGCGCGGCAGCGGGTGCAGCACGCGCAGATTGTCGCGCACGCCGGAGAGCAGCGCGGCGTTGAGGTTGAACTTGCCCTGGATGCGCGAAAATTCTTCGGCATCGAAACGCTCGCGCTGCACGCGGGTCATATACAGGATGTCCGCCCATTGCGCCGCGCTTTGCAGGTCGGTAAACACCTGCCAGCGGCAGCCGGCGTCGTCCAGCTCTTCGGTGATGTAGTCGGGCATGGCCAGCGTCGGCGGCGAGACGAAGGCAAATTCGCAGCCCCACAGTTTGAGCGCCTGTGCCAGCGAATGCACGGTGCGGCCGTATTTCAAGTCGCCGCACATGGCGATTTTCAGGCCGTTCAGGCGGCCTTGGGTTTCGTAGATGCTGACCAGATCGAGCAGGGTTTGGCTGGGGTGCTGGTTGGTGCCGTCGCCGGCGTTGATTACCGGCACCGCGGAAAATTCCGCCGCCAGCCGCGCCGCGCCGTCTTTGGGGTGGCGCTGGATGATGGCGTCGGCGTAGCCGGAGATGATGCGGGCGGTGTCGGCCAGGGTTTCGCCTTTTTTGGCGCTGGTGTTGGCGCCGTCGGAAAAACCGATCACCGTGCCGCCCAGCCGCTGCACGGCGGTTTCAAACGACAGGCGGGTGCGGGTGGAGGGCTCGAAAAAGCAGGAGGCAATCAGTTTGCCGGCCAGCAGGTCGCGGCGCGGTTCGGCTTTGAGTTTCAGCGCGGTATCCAGCAGCAGCTGCAGGCCTTCTTTGCCGCAGTCGGGCACGGAAATCAGGTGCTGCCGGTAAAACGGGTTGTTCATGGCGTTTCCTTTCTGGCGGGCAAAACAAAACCCGTCTGGCGGCAACGGGTCGGGAAAACAAAACATCCGCCGCGCTGCGGGCTGGCGGTGGATGCGAAATGGCGGCGGGTGCTCATGGCGGGTTTCCAAGCGGAAAAAAACGGGCGGATTATACGGCGTGCGCGCCGGCGGCGGCAAGGCGGGTGCTTTCAGGCTGCTTTGTTGTTGGCGCGTTTCAGGCAGCCTGAAAGTGTTTGGGCGGGTGTTTGGTGCGCGGGGCGCACCCTACAGGAGGGGTTTCAGGCTGCCTTTTTCTTTAGGGAGAGCAGTATAGGGTAGGTTATCCCAATAAAAGCAGCCTGAAAGGCGGATAGGGCTTTCAAGCTGCTTTTGGCGTTTTCAGGCTGCCGCTGTCGGCTTGGGCAGCCTGAAAATTATCGGCGGGAAAACGGTTTTACTCGTCGCCGGCTTCGGGGTGCAGGCGGCGGCAGACGGCGAGGATGGGGCTTAAGATGCTCTCGCCTAGGCGCAGCGAGCGCTGGCCGTTCCAGCCGAAATCGTCGTCGGGCAGGTTGTCGTTGTCTTTAAACGGCATCTCCAGCGTGTAGGCCAGGCAGCCGAAAGTGTTGCCCACATAGGCGGTGGCCATATTCAGATTGGCCTGGCCGGGCTGGTCTTTTTCGTAGCCGTGCTGGTCTTGGAAATCGGGCGAGGCAGCCTGAAAGGCGGTTTTGAACAGGCGCTCCAGCTCGGCGGTGTTGGGGCTGTAGTTCGGCACGCCTTCGGTGCCGGCTACGAACACATAGGGCAGGGTTTCGTCGCCGTGGATGTCGAGAAAGAGATCGACGCCGGTTTCGTGCATTTTCTCGCGCACATAATAAACTTCCGGGCTTTTCTCCACGCTCGGCTGCAGCCATTCGCGGTTGAGATTGGCGCCGCACGCATTGGTGCGCAGGTTGCCCAGCGCCGCGCCGTCGGGGTTCATGTTCGGAACAACGTAGAAGGTGGCCAAATCCAGCAGCGCGCGCGCCGTCGGGTCTTGGTGGTCGAGCAGTCGGGTGAGCAGCCCTTCCGCAAACCATTCGGCCATGCTCTCGCCCGGATGCTGGCGGGCGATAATCCACACTTTCAAATCGCTGTCCACGCAGTTGCCGATGGTCAGCAGATTGATGTCGCGCCCTTCGGGCGTGCTGCCCAAATCGCTGATCTGGCACAGGCCGCTGCCCTGCGCTTCGCCCAGCAGGTTCAAATGCTGCTCGTAGGAATAGGGTTCGAAATAGGCGTAATAAACGCTGTTGGCCAGCGGCGTGTGCTCGATCACAAGCTCGCCGTTTTCATAGCGGGTGGGCACGCGGAACCAGTTTTGGCGGTCGTAAGAAGCCACCGCCTGATAGCCGTCCCAGCCCTGCGGATAGGCCGCTTCGCCGGCATTGTCGAAGCGGATGCGGCAGGGCGTATAGGCCGCGCCCTGCAGGCGGAAGTAAAACCATTGTTTGAAGTCGGCGGCATTGTCCGGCCGCAGCGACAGACGGATATCGTCCGCCTTCGTGCAGTCGCGAACCACCACCGAACCGGCATCGAATCGGGTACTGATTTTCATGGCATCGGCCGTAAGTGGAGAAAGGCGGCATTATAGCGCAGGCAAACGCAAAGGCAGCCTGAAAACCGTTTTTGCGGCTTTCAGGCTGCCTTATCTTTACTGCCGGTTAATGCTTAGGCTTCTTCGTAGGCTTCGAGCGGCGGGCAGGTGCAGACGAGGTTGCGGTCGCCGTACACGTCGTCCACGCGTTTGACGCTGGGCCAGAATTTGTGTTCGCGGATGTGCGGCAGGGGGAACACGGCTTCTTCGCGGCTGTAGGGGTGCGTCCAGTCGCCGGTGAGGTCGGCGGCGGTGTGCGGGGCATTGACGAGCGGGTTGTCGTCTTTGGGCCAGGTGCCGTCGATGACTTTCTGCACTTCGCGGCGGATGGATTTGAGCGCAGCGATAAAGCGGTCGAGTTCGGCTTTGCTCTCGGACTCGGTGGGCTCGATCATCAGGGTGCCGGCCACGGGGAAGGAGACGGTGGGGGCGTGGAAGCCGTAGTCCATCAGGCGTTTGGCAATGTCGGTTTCGGTGATGCCGCTCTCGGCTTTGAGCGGGCGCAAATCGACGATGCACTCGTGGGCGACGCGGCCGTTTTTGCCGGTGTAGAGAATGGGATAGTCTTCGCTCAGGCGTTTGGCGACGTAGTTGGCGTTTAAGAGCGCCCATTCGGTGGCCTGTTTCATACCGCGTTTGCCCATCATGGTGATGTACATCCAGGTAATCGGCAGGATGCCGGCGGAGCCGTAAGGGGCGGCGGAAACGGCGCTTTGGCCGTCTGACGCGCCTTCGACGGGGCTGACGCTGTGGCTGGGCGCGAAGGGGGCGAGATGGGCTTTCAGGCCGATGGGGCCGACGCCGGGGCCGCCGCCGCCGTGGGGGATGCAGAAGGTTTTGTGCAGGTTCATGTGCAGCACGTCGGCACCGACTTCGGCCGGCTGCATGATACCGATTTGGGCGTTCATATTGGCACCGTCCATATACACCTGGCCGCCGTTGTCGTGGATGATTTGGCAGATTTCGCGGATGCCTTCTTCGTACACGCCGTGGGTGGAGGGGTAGGTGATCATCAGCGCGCCGAGGGTGTCTTTGTACTCTTGGGCTTTGGCTCTGAGATCGGCGACATCCACATTGCCGTGTTCGTCGGTATCGACAACGACGACTTTCATGCCCAGCATCTGCGCGGTGGCGGGGTTGGTGCCGTGGGCAGAACGCGGAATCAGGCAGACGTTGCGCTCGGGCTGGCCATTGGCTTCGTGGTAGCGGCGGATGGACAGGATGCCGGTGTATTCGCCCTGGGCGCCGGAGTTGGGCTGGATGGAGATGGCGTCAAATCCGGTAACGGCTTTGAGCTGCTCTTCCAGGCCGCGGATCATTTCCAGATAGCCTGCGGTCTGCTCGCGCGGGGCGAAGGGGTGGATTTCGGTGAACTCGGGCCAGGTAATCGGCAGCATTTCGCTGGTGGCGTTGAGCTTCATGGTGCAGGAGCCGAGCGAAATCATGCTGCGGTTCATCGCCAGGTCACGGTCTTCGAGTTTTTTCAGATAGCGCAGCATTTCGTGTTCGGTGTGGTAGCGGTTGAACACGGGGTGTTGCAGGATGGCGTCTTGGCGCAGCAGGCTTTCAGGCAGCCTGAAAGCCGCTTGGGCGGGCAGGGTGCCGCTTTGGCCGGTAAAGAGTTTCACCAGTTCGGCAAACTCTTCGGCGCTGGCCTGCTCGTGGAAGGCGACGGAGAGCACGGTATCGCCGGCGCGGCGCAGGTTGTAGCCCGCAGCGAGTGCGTTTTGGTAGATTTCGCCGGCTTTGGCTGCGCTGCCGCAATCGACGGCAACAGTGTCGAACAGGCTTTGGTGCAGCACTTTCAGGCTGCCTTCGCCTGCCAGCGCATCGGCAAAGGCCGAGGCCAGCGCGTGGATGCGGCGGGCGATGCGTTTGACGCCTTCGGGGCCGTGGTAAACCGCGTACATGCCCGATAGGTTGGCCAACAGCGCCTGCGCGGTGCAGATGTTGGACGTGGCTTTTTCGCGGCGGATGTGTTGCTCGCGGGTGGAGAGCGCCATGCGCAGCGCCGGTTTGCCCGCCGCGTCTTTCGATACGCCGATGATGCGGCCGGGCGAGGAGCGTTTGTATTCGTCTTTAAAGGCAAAGTAAGCCGCGTGCGGGCCGCCGAAGGCCATCGGCACGCCGAAGCGCTGGGTGTTGCCCAAAGCGATGTCGGCGCCGAGCGCGGCGGGCGATTTGAGTAGCACCAAGCTCATTACGTCGGCGGCCACGGCCACCACCGCGCCCTTGGCTTTCACGGCGGCAATCACGTCGGCCAGATCGGCCACATCGCCGTCTTTGCCGACGTATTGGAACAGCGCGCCGAAAAATTCGCCTTCCGAGGCAGCCTGAAAGCCGCCGACCACCAGCTCGAAGCCGAAATATTTGGCGCGGGTTTTGAGCACGTCCAGCGTTTGCGGATAAACGCGCTCGTCAACGAAAAAGCGGTTGGATTTGGATTTGCTCACGCGGTGCGCCATCGACATCGCTTCGGCGGCGGCGGTCGCTTCGTCCAAGAGCGAGGCGCCGGCCACTTCAAAGCCGGTCAAATCGATGCACATCTGCTGGAAGTTCAGCAGCGCTTCCAGGCGGCCTTGGGCGATTTCCGCCTGATAGGGGGTGTAGGCGGTGTACCAGCCGGGATTTTCCAGCACGTTGCGCAGAATCACATTGGGCAGACGGGTGGGGTAGTAGCCCAGCCCGATATAGGATTTTTTGATTTGGTTTTTGGCGGCGATGCCTTTGAGCTTGGCCAGCGCGTCGGCTTCGGAGAGCGCGTCGGGCAGCGGCACTTCGCCGGGCATGCGGATGCTCTGCGGCACGGTGTTGCCGATAAAGGACGCCATGTCCTTTTCGCCCAGCTCGGCCAGCAGCGCGGCTTGGTCGGGGAAGCTGATGTGGCGGGCGGCAAATTCGTCGCGGTTGAACAGATCTTGGAAATTCATAGTAATCCTCTCGGGTTGGGGAAAGAAAACCGGTGCGGCGCCCGCACGGCAGGCAGCCTGAAAGCGCGCATTCTATAACGGAACGCCGTTTTGGCATCCGCCATTATTTTCGACGCGCGCGCTTAAATGATTCATAGATTGGCGGCGGGGCAGGGCACTCGGATGTTTCAGGCTGCCTAGACTGTCGGCGGGGCAGCCTGAAAGTTTGGCGGGCAGACAAGTTTTCAGGCTGCTTTTTACCCAAAAGCAGCCTGAAAGCGGTGTTACAAACGCCAGTCGATCGGTGCGATGCCGTGCGCAGAAAGATAGGCGTTGGCCTGCGAGAAATGGCGGCAGCCGAAAAATCCGCGGTAGGCAGAAAGCGGCGAGGGGTGCGGTGCGGCCAGCACCAAATGGCGGCTGCGGTCAATCATCGCGCCTTTTTTCTGGGCGTGGCTGCCCCACAGCATAAACACCAGATGCTCGCGTTCTTGGTTTAGACCAGCAATCACGCGGTCGGTAAAGGTTTCCCAGCCGAGATTGGCGTGCGAGTGCGCCTGATGGGCGCGCACGGTGAGCACGGTGTTGAGCAGCAGTACGCCCTGCTGCGCCCATGAAGTCAGGCAGCCGTGCGGCGGAATCTGGAAACCGGGGATGTCTTCGGAAAGCTCTTTATAAATATTGGCCAGCGAGGGCGGAATCTGGACGCCCTCGCGCACCGAAAAGGCCAGCCCGTGCGCCTGGCCGGCGTTGTGATAGGGGTCTTGGCCGAGGATAACTGCCTTTACATCGGCAAAGGCAGTGTATTTGAAGGCGTTGAACACATCGGCCGCAGGCGGGTAAACGGCCTGCCCGCTTTCGCGCTCGCCGCGCACGGCGGCCAGGGTGTTTTGGAAATAGGGCTGCTGTTTTTCCGCGCCCAGAATGTCTTGCCAGGTGTGCATGGCGGCTGCTTTCATACGGTTGGAAGGAGGCGGCGCGCCGCTTTCAGGCTGCCTGAAACGGCGCGGGGCGCATTATAGCCGCCTTCTAATCCCTACTGCTTATTGTAATTTGCGGGCGAATCGGTAAGAATGCAGCGTTTTTTCCCCGTGGGACGACCGGCCTGCCGCGCCGCCCTGTGTTTCCATTCCGAAGAAGAAAAGGTAATTCATGAAACGCAATCTCAGCAAAATGACCTGCATCGAAGACCTGCGCCGCGTTGCCAAGCGCAAAGTGCCGAAGATGTTTTACGACTACGTAGCCTCCGGCTCGTGGACCGAAACCACCCTGCACGAAAACAGCAGCGACTTCGATCCCATCAAATTCCGCCAGCGGGTGCTGGTCAACATGGAAGGCCGCAGCCTCGCCACCAAAATGATCGGCCAGGACGTCCACATGCCGCTGGCCATCGCCCCCACCGGCTTCACCGGCATGATGCACGCCGACGGCGAAATCCTTGCCGCCCGCGCCGCCGAAAAATTCGGCATTCCGTTTTCACTCTCCACCATGTCGATCTGCTCGATTGAAGACGTGGCCGAGAATACCAGCGCGCCTTTCTGGTTCCAGCTGTATGTGATGCGCGACCGCGAATTTATGGAAAACCTGATCAAGCGCGCGCAAGCCGCCAAGTGTTCGGCCTTGATTCTGACCGCCGATTTGCAGGTACTCGGCCAGCGCCACCGCGACATCAAAAACGGCCTGTCCGCACCGCCCAAACCGACGCTGATGAACATTCTCAACCTGATGACCAAACCCGAGTGGGGCTTGGCGATGCTCAATACCGAGCGCCGCACCTTCCGCAATATCGTCGGCCATGCGAAAAACGTCGGCGATTTGTCTTCGCTCTCTTCCTGGACTTCCGAGCAGTTCGACCCGCGCCTTTCTTGGGACGACGTGGCCCGCATTAAAGATTTGTGGGGCGGCAAGCTCATCATCAAAGGCATTATGGAGCCGGAAGACGCCGAAATGGCGGTCAAATACGGCGCCGATGCGATTGTGGTTTCCAACCACGGCGGCCGCCAGCTCGACGGTGCGCCGTCCAGCATCCGCGCCCTGCCCGATGTGGTGCAGGCCGTCGGCAGCCAAACCGAAGTATGGCTCGACAGCGGCATCCGCAGCGGCCAGGACATGCTCAAAGCCTGGGCAATGGGCGCCCGCGGCTTTATGACCGGCCGCGCCTTCCTGTACGGCCTGGGTGCCTACGGCGAAGACGGCGTAACCCGTGCGCTGCAGATTATGTACAACGAAATGGACATCTCCATGGCCTTCACCGGCCACCGCGACCTGCAGGGCGTGGACGAGAGCATCTTGGTTAAAGGCACTTATCCGCTGCCCTCTTAAAGCCCTTTCCCACGATTAAAGGCAGCCTGAAAACCGGTTTTACGGTTTTCAGGCTGCCTTTTTGTTTGATTGAAACCGGCAGCAGGCGGCAGATTCGCCGCGTATGCAAAAACACCGGCTGTAAAAGCCGGTGCTTTCTGAATTTGGTGGAGGTAAGCGGGATCGAACCGCTGACCTCTTGCATGCCATGCAAGCGCTCTACCAACTGAGCTATACCCCCAAATTGTGGTGGCGAATCAGGGATTCGAACCCCGGACACAAGGATTATGATTCCTCTGCTCTAACCGACTGAGCTAATTCGCCGCTGCGTTTGGAAAGCGCGCACTATACTGTGGCGGCGTTTTCCTGTCAATGCGCCGGCGCGGCGGGATTTTTATTGGTTTGATTTGTCGGGAAATTAAATAAAGATTTTGTCGGGGTTGAACAGGTTTTGCGGGTCGAGATGCTGTTTGATTGCACGCATCAGCGCCATTTCTTCGGCGCTGCGCACTTGGGGCAGCCAGTGTTTTTTCAGGCTGCCGATGCCGTGTTCGGCGGCGATGGTGCCATCCAGCGCCAGCACATGGCGGTAAACGGTTTCGTTGATAGCCGCTTCGGCTTCGTACACCGAATTGTCCAGATGCCCGGGCAGAAAAGTGTTGTAGTGCAGCGAGCCGTCGCCCAGGTGGCCGAACAGCACGATTTTGATGCCGGCAAAACGTTCGGCCAGCTCGCGGCCGCAGGCGTCGGCAAATTCGGGCACGCGGGCGATCGGCAGGGCGATGTCGTGTTTGATGCTGGCGCCCAGACTGCGCTGGGCGGAGGAAATGTTTTCGCGCAGCGTCCACAATTCGCGCCGCTCTTGTTCCGACTGCGCCAGCACCGCATTGTCAAAACCGTTTTCCAGCAGGACTTCGGCCAGCAGCACGCCCAAATCCTGCTGCGGCAGGCTGTCGGTCAGCTCGATTAACACATGCCAGTCGGCATCGGCCGGTGCTTTCAGGCTGCTGAAAGAAGCCGACAATTCCAGCGCGTAGCGGCTGACCAGCTCGAAGCTACTCAAACGCTCGCCGAAGCGGTCGCGCACCAGCGCCAGCAGCCGCACCGCGTCGCCGATGCCGGCGGTGCCGACCCAGGCAGTAGCGTCCGACTGCGGTAGCGCAAACAGCTTCAGCGTGGCGGCGGTAATCACGCCCAGCGTGCCTTCGCTGCCGATAAAAAGCTGCTTGAGATCGTAGCCGGTGGTGTTTTTGTGCAGCGGCGCCAGCTGCGACACCAGCGAGCCGTCGGGCAGCACCACTTCCAGCCCCAGCACCAGATCGCGCATGGTGCCGTAGCGCAGCACGTTCAAGCCGCCGGCATTGCAGGCGATGTTGCCGCCGATCTGGCAGCTGCCGCCGCTGGCAAGCGACAAGGGGAAAAAACGGCCGGCGTCGCGCACCGCAGCGCGCAGGGTGTCGAGCACGCAGCCGGCTTCGACGGTAACCGCGTTATCCGCCAAATCAATGCGGCGGATGCGGTTGATGCGGCTCAGGTTGAGTATCACGCCGCCATCGGCGCAGCTGCCGCCCACCAGGCCGGTGTTGCCGCCCTGCGGGGTCAGGGTGATGCCGCGCTCGCGGCAAAAACGCACCAGCGCCTGCACCGCCGCCACGCTGGCGGGCAGCGCCACCACGGTATCGGGGCTGAAATAACGGCGGCGCTGGTCGGTTTGGTAGGGGGTGGGATCGGCGGCGATTTCGTTTTCGCCGAGTATGGCGCGCAGCTCGGCGCGCAGGGTATTGGGAGACATGGCGGGCAGCCTGAAAAAACGGGCGCGGTGCCGGCAGGCATCGGGCGGGTGAACGGGAAAACGGGGCGGGATAAAAGCAGCCTGAAAACGCCGGCGGTGCCGGGGCGGATGTTTTCAGGCTGCCTGAATGCTTGGTGGTTGTCTATTTCGGAAAGGCAGCCTGAACAGCCTTGGTGCCGTTTCAGGCTGCTTTAAACGCTTTGGGCAGCCTGAAAAGCCGCGCGGGCGCGGGCGAGATCGGCGGCGGTATCGACGCCGGCGGGCGGGGCTTCGGCGGCGGTTTCGACGGCGATGTCAAAACCGTGCCACAGCGCGCGCAGCTGCTCAAGACTTTCCAGCGTTTCCGGCGGCGCGGGCGGCAGGGCGGCGTAGCGGCGCAGAAAGCCGACGCGGTAGGCGTAGATGCCGATGTGGCGCAGCGGCGCCGGTTCGGGCAGACGGCCGTGCGCCATCGAATCGCGCGGGTAGGGAATCGGCGCGCGGCTGAAATACAGGGCGCGGCCTTGGGCGTCGGTCAGGACTTTCACGCAGTTGGGATTGGTGAACTCGGCAAAGTCGGCAACCGGATGGGCGGCAGTCGCCATCGCGCAGCCGCTATCGTGCAGGGCGGCGGCAACGCGGCCGATCAGCGCCGGCGGAATCAGCGGCTCGTCGCCCTGCACATTGACCACGGTTTCACCGTCGGCCAGACCGAGCAGGGCGGCGGCTTCGGCCAGACGGCTGGTGCCGCTGGCGTGATCGGCGGCGGTCATCACGCAGTCGATGTGATGTTCGCGGCAGGCAGCCTGAATGTCGGCGTGGTCGGTGGCGACGCACACCCGCTGCGCGCCGCTTTTGACGGCCTGTTCGGCGGTGCGTACCACCATCGGTTTGCCGCCGATGTCGGCCAGCGCTTTGTTGGGCAGGCGGGTGGACGCGAGCCGCGCGGGCACAATCACGCTGAAGATGCTCATGAATCGATTTCCAAATCGCTCAGTTCGCGGGCTTCGTCGGGCAGCATAATCGGGATGCCGTCGCGGATGGGAAAGGCGAGCTTGGCGGCTTTGCTCCACAGTTCCTGTTTGTCGGCGTGGTATTCGAGCGGTTTTTTGGTCAGCGGGCAGACCAAAATAGCAAGGGTTTCGCGGTTCATGGCGGTTTTCCGTTTTCAGGCAGCCTGAAACAGGCTGCGGGTTGGCGTTTGGGGCGTTCAGGCTGCTTGGCGTGGCGCTTGTTACAGTTTCAGACGCGCACGCACGAAAGCAGCCAAATCGGGCGCGATTATCGCACAAACCGGCAGCACCCAGATATTGCCGGCGGCTGCGGGCGGCAGTTTGACCGCGTCTTTTTCGGTGATAAAAACGTAGTCGGCTGCAGGCAGTTTGGCCGGGTCGATGGCGGCGTGGTCGGGCAGGGCGGTGGCAGAGTCGAGACAAAAGCCCTGCTGCGCCAATTCGTGGAAAAAGCGCTCGGGGCGGGCGATGGCGGCGGCGGCGGCGCAGCGCGTGCCGGCGGGGATGTCGGCGGGCGACAGGGTTTCGGCGGGGCGGCCGAAGCGGTAGGGGCGGCCGGCTGCGGTGCGGCTGTAAAAACGCGCTGCAGGCAGCCTGAAAAGTTTTTCGGCGCTGCGGGCGGTATCGGTACCGCCGTTGGAAAACAGCACCGCATCGGCCGCGGCCAGTCTGGCAAGCGGCTCGCGCAGGCTGCCGTTGGGCAGCAGGTCGGGGCGGCGTCCGGCGTCGGCGGCGGGATAGACGACGATTTCCAAATCGCGCGCCAAGCGGTAGTGCTGCAGGCCGTCGTCGCACACCAAAAGCGTGAGCTCGGGATGGACGGCCATCAGGGCGCGGGCGGCGGCGGCACGGTCGGTGCCGACGGCCACCGGCGCGCCGGTTTGGCGGTAGAGCATCAGTGGCTCGTCGCCGGCCTGGTCAGCGCTGCTGCTGTCGTTTAACACATGGATATCGCCGCTGCGGCGGCCGTAGCCACGGCTGACGATGCCGGCGGCGACGCCCTGCCGGCGCAGTTCGCGCACCAGCGCGGCGGTAACCGGCGTTTTACCGGTGCCGCCGCTGTGCAGATTGCCCACCACCACCACCGGCAGCGGCAGTTTTTCGCTTTTCAGGCAGCCTGAAAGATACAGGCGCCGCCGCAGCGATACGGCAGCCTGAAACAGCCGCGAGAAGCCGTAGAGCAATATGGTCAGCAGCAAATTGGGCTGCTGCCAGTGGCGCTCGATAATGCGTTGCAGCGACATTTCAGGCTGCCTCCTGCTTGGCGCCGCTTTTGAGCGAGCCGAGATAAATCGCCAGCATGGTCAGCGCCGCGCCCGCCCATTGCAGGGCGCTGACCGGCTTGTGCAGAAACACGCTGTCGATCAGCAGTGCCGCCACCGGCTCGGCCAGCAGTAAAAGACCAGTAAGCGCCAGCGACAGCAGCGGAATCGAGTAGGCAATCATGCCCCAGGCCAGGCACTGCATCACGATGCCGTAAACGATTACCCAGCCGGCTTCCGTCCAATCGGCGGGAAAAAAACGGTTGCTCTCCCAAAGCAGCGAAATCGGCAGCAGCGCCGCCATGCCGCCGACGCTGATCAGAAACATCAGCGGAAAAATGCCCACCGGCCCGGCCTGCTGGGTTTGGCGCACGAAAACCATCGACACCGCCAGCATCACGCCCGACAGCAGCCCCGACACCAGCCCCCAGCCGGCCTGTACGTTGTGGCCGAACTCGGGCACGGCAATCATCGCCACGCCGCCGATTGCCGCCAGCAGTCCCGCCAGCTGCAGCCTGCCCAGCGTTTCGCCGAACAGCATCAGCCCGATGGCGGTCAGCCAGAAAATCTGCAGGCAGTTGAGCACGGTGGAAATGCCCGGGCCGACGGCGCGGATGCTCTCGTGCCACAGCGCCAGATCGAAGGCGAGAAACACGCCCGCCAGCAGCGCTCCGGCCAGCGCCCTGCGGCTTTGCGGCCAGCGCTGGCCGGACAGGCGCACCAGCGGCAGAAAAACCGCGGCCGCTACCGCCAGCCGCCAAAAGGCAACGGCATAAGCGCCCAGCGACACCCGCGCCACAATCACGCTGCCCAGCCCGAACAATACCGAGCCGGCCACCAGCAAAATGCCCGCGCTGCGCGGCCTGAGCGTCGCTTGCATGTTTTCTCCTTGGGTGCTTGTTCTGATAAAAGCGGCGAGTATAGCAAACAAAACGCCGGCAGCCGTTTTCAGGCTGCCTGTTGCCGCTGCCGCAAAGATTCGAGCAGATACTTGGCAAAAGTTTGACAGCGCCGCCGTCAGGCAATAACCTGCCCCCGTTTCCGGCTGGCATGATGCCGGTCGGATAAGCGATAATTAGGAAAGGAGCCACTTATGAAAACTTCCCCGTTTGCCGCCCTGCTGCTGGCAGCCGCGCTTGCCGCCTGCGGCGGCCAGCAAAACGACGGTGCCGTCGAGGCCGCCGTTTCCGAAGCCGCTGCGGTAGAAACCGCGTCCGACAGCGCCGTTGAAATGCCCGCCGAACCGGTGGCCGTGGGCGAGCTGCCGCCGGTCTGCCGTCAGGCGGTAGCCGAAAACGAGAAATACATCGCCACCCTGAGCGGCGAGGAAAAAGCAGAGGAGCAAAAACATCTCGACGAATGGCTGGCGCAGCTCAAACTCGCCGAGCCGGCCGAGCAGGAAGAAAGCTGCAAAACGGCGCTGGAAGCGGAAAAAGACTAAAGCGTACCGTTTGCCCCAAGAAAAAACCGCATGCCTGAAGCAGGGCATGCGGTTTTGTTTTGCGTTTGGTTTGGGTTGTCAGGCAGCCTGAAAGGTTTTCAGGCTGCTTGGGCGTAAGCGGCGCAGCAGCTTCGTTTCGTGTCTTTTGGCGTTTTTTGGTGCGCGCGGCGCACCCTACCGGCTTTCAGGCTGCCTTTCTTTCAGGTTTCAGGCTGCTTTTGGGGAGCGCGGCTTGCGGACGCTTATTCCGCCGCCGGTGTCGAGGCGGCGGAGGCGGCCGCGTTGCCGTCTGCGCCATCGTGGCCGAGTGCGGCGGAAACGGTGGCGGCAGCCTGAAGGTCGGCGGGCATCGGGCTGTTGTCGGGGGTGGCGGAAAGGTCGTCGAGCAGGCGGCGGTATTCGGGCGAGGTGCGCAGCAGCACGGCGGCGGCCTGCTTGAGCGCGTTCACTTCCGAGGGCAGCAGCCTGAAACTGGTAGAGATGTTCAGCACCTGCTCTTTAAGCACCGAGGGCGGCAGGTCGCGCAGCTGCAGGCTGACGAAATACACCCGCGGCGCGCCGCCGCCGGCCGGCAGTTTGGCGTTCCACTGGTCGGTGTAGGCGCGTACCTGGCGCAGCGATTCCTGCGAATTGCGGTCGATGGGTACATTGACCACGGCATCGAGTACCGGCTTAAAGCCCGGCACGTCGGCGCTTTGGTCGATGGGGCTGCCGGCCTGGTTTTGCGCGTTGACGCTGATAAGCACCACCCGTTTGAGCCGGTTTTCCGCCAGACTGCGCTGCAGCAGCGCCTGCGGGTGGACGACGGTGCCGTCGAGCAGGCCGCGCAGGGCGAGGTTGTCGGTCAGGCCGCCGTCGAGCAGGTGGATAAAGGGGCGTTTGCCGCCGTCGGTATAGGCTTCGATCTGGCGCAGGTATTCTTTGCGTGTTTCGTCCTGCAGCCGGCCTTCGCCGTCTTGGGGCTTTGATGGCGCCTGCAGATGCGCCGGCGGCCGGTAGCCGCAGCGGCCGCCGTTGTTGTTGAGCGTGATCGGACTAAACACCAGCGGCACCGCGCTGGAAGCGGCCACGGCGCGGGCAATCGGCAGCTTGGCAAGGTTCAGACACATCGGGTCGAAGTATTCCTGCACGAAATCGAAGCGGCTGCCGAGGCTCATATCGGTGGCGGAAATCACCGCAAACGGCCCTTTGCGCCGTTTTTCCAAATCGCCGAAGGTGGTCTGGCCGAAAAGGGCGGTTTCAAACTGCTCCTGCACCAGATCGCTGCGGCCGAACTGCGGCGAAGTCAGCCGCGGCATATTGGCCAGCGAAAACACCTGGCCGGCTACCTGCCGCTGGAAATTCTGTTTGAGAAAACGCTTTTCAAAGGCGGGAATGCTGTCTTTGCCGTGCAGCGAATAATAGGCCGCCAGCACCGAGCCGCCGGACACGCCGTACACCAGGTCGGTGCTCTCGAGCAGGCTCTGGCGCCGGCCGCCGATTTCGACCTGCTGGCGGTTCAGCTGCTCGAGCACGCCGTAGCCGAAGGCCGCCGCCCGGCTGCCGCCGCCGGAAAAGGCCAGCACCAGCAGCGTGTCGTCTTCGCTCTGGCCGAAGCGGCTGCCGAGACGGTAGCCGCTGCCGGGATCGATTTTGTCTATGGTTTCCAGCGGCTGGTAGGACACCAGCGAGCAGGAACACAGCAGCAGCGCCGCGGCCAGGCGCAGCAGTCGGAAAACGGTGCCGGACATGGCAGGCTCCTTAAAATCAGGTAATGCGGACGCGCTATTTTCGCATATCTGCCGACGGGGCGGGACGGGCGCTGCGGGCGGCCGCAGCGTTTTCAGGCTGCCTTTAAAGCGGCTTTTAAGGCAGCCTG
>NZ_JAKOOW010000022.1:47547-63636 GCF_022288825.1 Kingella pumchi
GCCCAAGCTGCGGCGCTACCACAGCCATTCGGGGATTTCAGGCTGCCTGATCTGCCATTGCGGCGGGTAGTCGGCGCCGACGAAATACAGGCCGTCGGGCATAAAGGTGGGCGGGGCGGACAGGCGGCTGCGGCAGGCGAGCAGCGCGGCGAAGTCTGCGGTATCGAGGCGGCCGCTGCCGACGTACACCAGCGCGCCGACGATGTTGCGGATCATGTGGTGCAAAAAGGCGTTGGCGTGAAAGTCGAAACGGATCAGGCCGGCGCTTTCGGCGACGCGGGCGCAGTAGAGGGTTTTGACCGGCGATTTGGCCTGGCACTGGCTGGCGCGGAAGCTGGAAAAATCGTGTTCGCCTTCCAACAGCGCGGCGGCGCGGCTCATGGCGGCGGTATCGAGCGGGTAATGCGTCCAGCCGGCGCGCCCGGCCAGCAGCGGCGGGCGCACCGGCGCGGAGGCGAGCAGGTAGCGGTAGCTGCGGGCGCAGGCGTCGAAGCGGGCGTGGAAATGCGGGTCGGTTTCCTGCACCTGCAACACCGCCACGCCGGCGGGCAGCAGGGCGTTGACGCCGCGCACCCAGGCCTGCTGCGGGCGCACGGCGTCGCTGTCGAAATGGACGGTTTGCGCCAGCGCGTGCACGCCGGTGTCGGTGCGGCCGGCGGCGGTTACCGCAACGGGGTGGCCGGCGATGCCCGCGAGCGCGTGTTCCAGCGCGGCTTGGACGGTGGGCGTGCCGCCGGCCTGCTTCTGCCAGCCGAAAAAGCGGCTGCCGTCGTAGGAAAGGGTAAGGGCGTAGCGGGGCATGGTTTGGGGAAAGGATGGGCGGCAAGGCAGCCTGAAAACGCGGGACGGGGTTTCAGGCTGCCTTTTGGGTTGCGGATGGTTTCGGTGCGCGGTGCGCACCCTACGTTTTTCAGGCTGCTTTGTGCGGGTGGTGGGTATTTTGCGGCGCACCGTTTGCCGGTGGTTTGCCGTTTCGGTGTGCGGGGCGACCTTACGTTTTTCAGGCTGCTTGGGGCAGACAAAACGGCAGGCAGCCTGAAAAACGGTTTGCGCGCTTTCAGGCTGCCTGCGGGCGGGGTTTAACGGCGGCGGCGCGCCGGTTTTTTCGCGGCGGGCGCAGACGGGCTGTCGGTGCGCACGGAAGCGCCACCGCGGCGCGCCTGCTCGTAAATCGGCATCACGTTGGGCAGCTCGTTGCGGATCAGCTGGATGCGCTCGTTGTTGGTGGGGTGGGTGGAGAGGATTTTGTTGGCCATATTGTTGTTGTCGTTCATGCGGTTCATTTTTTCCCACACGGTAACGGCAGCGCGCGGATCGTAGCCGGCCTGCGCCATCAGCCGCAGGCCGCCGAGATCGGCTTCGCGCTCGGCTTTGCGGCTGAAGGGTTTGTTCAGACCCAAGTCGGTGGCCAGGCCGACGCCGGTGTTGATCAGCTGGCCGTCCACGCCGGTGGCAGCGGTGAGAATGCTGGCGCCCAGCTGCGCGCCGATGCCGATGCCGACGCTGCGGTTGGCTTCTTTTTTGCTGTGCTCGAGCAGGGCGTGGGTCATTTCGTGGCCGATGATGGCGGCGGTTTCGTCGTCGCTCAGTTTCAGTTTTTCAACGATGCCGGTATAGACCGCCATTTTGCCGCCGGGCATCGCCCAGGCGTTGAGTTCGTCCGAGCGGATCACGGTCAGCTCCCAGTTGAACTGCTGGCCGGTTTGGTTGGCGGCCTTGGCGTGCGGCAGCAGGCGCTGGTACACGCGGCGGATGCGCTGGGCGGTGGGCGAGGAATTATCGACCACGTTTTTGCTGCGCGCCTGCTGCACCACCTGGCGGTAGCTGTTTTCCGACTGCTGGTTTATGGAGGCGCTGTCGATCACATTGCACGCCGCCAGCGGCAGCATCAGGGCGATGGCGGAGAGTTTCGCTTTGAAGTTCATGGCCTTGTCCTTGCGGTTGAAGTGAGAAGGGTTCGTAAAGCGGCGCAATATACCACATCAGCCGCCGCGCGGCATAATCGACACCGCGGCGGCGGCGGTAACGACAAAATGGTCTAAAAGGCGCACGTCGATCAGCGCCAGCGCCGCGCTCAGGCGCTCGGTAAACGCCAGATCGGCGGCGCTGGCGTTCAGGCTGCCGCCGGGGTGGTTGTGGGCGAAAATCACCGCGGCGGCGTGGTGGTGCAGCGCGCGGCGGGCGAGCGAACCGAGATAAACGGTGTGCTCGGCCACGCTGCCGCGCCCCATTTCTTCGCAGGCGAGCAGGCGGTTTTGCGCGTCGAGAAACAGCGCGGTGCCGACTTCGACCCGTTCGCGACCGATGCGCAGGCGCAGAAACTCGGCGGCTTTTTGCGGCGAATCGACCAGAGGCAGCGCGCGCATTTCTTCGCCCAGCACCCGCCGGCCGATTTCCAGCACCGCGGCAAACTGCGCGTAGGCAGCGCTCCCCATGCCTTTGCGGCGGCACAATTCGTCCTGCGGCGCCGTCATCAGCGCGCCCAGTCCGCCAAAGTCCTGCAGCAGCGAACGCGCCAGATCGACGGCGCTCATGCCCTGCGTGCCCACCCGCAGCAGGATGGCCAGCAGTTCGGCGTCGCTCAGGGCGGCGGCGCCGCGCTCGAGCAGTTTTTCGCGCGGGCGCTCGCCTTCGGGCCAGTGTTTGATGCTCATCGTGCGTTTCCCGTGTGAATGAAATGCAGGACGGCAATGGTTTGGGTTCGGGAGATTGTTATGGCGGCGGAACGGGGTTTCAGGCAGCCTGAAAAAGGTTTTTTAGGTTGTTTTGCCGCGTTTGCTTTGACAGAGTTTGGTGCGCGGTGCGCACCCTACGGCAGGCAGCCTGAAAACAATATCACTGTAGGGTGCGCACCGCGCACCGAAAGCGCTGCCGCCGGTATTTACCTGCGGCCGGAGCGGGCGAGGATTTCGTCGGCCAAATCCAGATAGGCCAGCGTGCCTTTGGCGCGGGGGTCGTAGGCCAGCGCCGGTTTGCCGTAACTCGGCGCTTCGGCCAGGCGCACGTTGCGCGGGATGGTGGTGGCAAAGAGCTTGCCGCCGAAATGCTGTTCGAGCTGCTCGCTCACTTCCTGCGACAGGCGGTTTTGGTTGTTGTAGAGCGTGCGCACGATGCCTTCGATGTCCAAATCGGGATTGACCGCCTGGCGGATTTTGCGCACGGTGGCCACCAGATCGCTGATGCCTTCGAGCGCGTAGTATTCGCACACCATCGGCACCAGCACGCCGTGGGCGGCGACCAGGCCGTTGAGCGTGAGCAGGGTGAGGGTGGGCGGGCAGTCGATCAGGATGTAGTCGTAATCATCGGCAACGGCGGCCAGCGCCTGCTTGAGCCGCATCTCGCGCGCCAATTCCTGCACCAGCTCGATTTCGGCGCCGGCCAGGCTGCGGTTGGCGGCGAGAAGGTCGTAGCCGCCTTCTTCGCTGTGCAGCCGCGCATCGGCGGCGCCCGCTTCGCCGAGTAAAACGTGGTACACGCCGGCGGCAAAATCGGTTTTGTCGATGCCGCTGCCGGTAGTGGCGTTGCCCTGCGGGTCGAGATCGATCAGCAGCACGCGCTGCCCTTTGTGGGCGAGCGAGGCGGCCAGATTGACGGCGGTGGTGGTTTTGCCTACGCCGCCTTTTTGGTTGGCAACGGCGAGGATGCGGGCGGCCATATCAGTTTCCTTTCGGGCGCAGCAGCACCATGTGGCGCTCGGCGTCGAGTTCGGGCACGGTGAGTTTGTCGATTTGGCAGACTTCGACGTCTTCCGGCAGCGTTTCCAGTTCTTCGTAGGGGTAAACGCCTTTCATCGCCGCCCAGCGGCCGCCGTCTTTGAGCAGGTGGCGGCTGAGGGAGACGAAGTCGCCCAGTTCGGCAAAGGCGCGGCTGGTTACCACGTCGGCCTGGCGGTCGGTGAGTTTTTCCACGCGGCAGGAGCTGACGGTTACGTTGTCCAGCCCCAATTCGATCACCGCCTGCTGCAAAAAGGCGGTTTTTTTGGTGTTGGCATCAAGCAGGGTAACCGCCAGATCGGGGCGGGCAATCGCAACGGGAATGCCGGGCATGCCGCCGCCGGAGCCGACGTCAATCAGGCCGGACGCGCCGTCGAGATAGGGCAGCAGGGTGAGGCTGTCGAGCAGGTGGTGGCTGACCATGCGCAGCGGGTCGCGCAGCGCGGTGAGGTTGTAGGTGCTGTTCCATTTTTGCAGCAGGCCGATGTAGGCCAGCAGTTTTTGCTGCGACTCGGCGGGCAGTTGCAGGTTCATGGCGGCCAGGCCGGCGGCGAGTTTGGTTTCGAGGGTGGACATGGCGGATTTCCGGGACGGGGTTGCGGGGAGTTTTCAGGCTGCTTTATGGTGCGCACCCTACGGGGTTTCAGGCTGCCGGCAGCAGCTGCAGGCGTTGCAGTTCGGTGCGGATGTCGTCGTGCTGCCAGCCGTTGGAGGCGGCCAAAAGCAGCAGGGCGGCGGCGGTTTCGGTGTTGCAGTAGCCGGCAGCCAGTGCGCCGGCATCCAGCAGTGGCGCGCTTTGGGCGTAAACGGGTGCGGCGCAGCCGTCGGGCGTTTGGCTGATTAACAGCAGCGGGCGGCCGCCGGCGCAGTATTGTTGCGCCGCCGCCAGCAGGGAGGGATGGGCGGGGGCGTTGCCGTGGCCGTAGCCCAAAATCACGGCGCCGTCGCTTTCGCCGCTGTTGAGTGTGTGCGCGGCGGCGGCTTCGCTGCCGGGCAGCAGAAACACCGCAGCAATGCGCTTGGCGGGGTCGATTTCGCGTTTCAGGCTGCCTGCGGGCGGCGCCAAAAAGTAGCCTGAAACGTCTGCACCCTGCGGATTAAGGGCGCCGAAGCGGTGGTTGGTAAAACCGGCATCGCGCTCGGTGCTGCATTTGCTGCTGCCGACGGCGGGAAACAGGCTGCCGGCAAAGGCCAGCATCACGCCTTTTGCTTTGCCGGCGGCCAGCGTTTGGGCGGCAAGGGCGAGATTGGCGGGGGCGTCGCTGTAGTCCGTACCGAAAGGGCGCTGCGATCCGGTCAGCACCACCGCTTTGCCGCCGGTGTCGAGAGCGAGGGCGAGCAGGTTGGCGGTGTAGGCGAGGGTGTCGGTGCCGTGCAGCACCAGCGCGCCGTCGTAATGCGGCAGGCGCTCGCGCAGCAGCTGCAGCCAGTCATGCCAATGCTGCGGCGAAACGGCGGAACTGTCGATCAGCGGTTCGCAGATGTGCCAGTCGGCTTTCAGGCTGCCGGTGTGGGCGGCCAGCGCGTGTTGGGCCAGCGCGGGATCGGGCTCCAGCCCGTGTTCTCCGGGGTGCATGCCGATGGTGCCGCCGGTGTAAAGGACGAAGATGTTTTTCATGGCAGGAACACTATATGCCGCGCGGGGACGGCCGGCCGGGACTTGGACAAAACCGCCGCGATGCCCCTAAATAATCACGGCAAACGGCTTTCAGGCAGGATAAGGCAGCCTGAAAGCCGTTGGGATGGCGGACGGGCGGCCGGCGCGAAACGGGTTTACAGCAGGCCGGCGTTGCGGCGGCGTCTGCCGCGCTGCCATTTGTAGGCGTAGCCGGCGGCGGCGATCAGCAGCGACACGGTGAGTTTGAGAGTCCACGAGGCGTACCAGGGTTTGTTGAGCACGATCACGCCGTTGCTGCTCTCCGGCACCACGCCGCGCACCACCAGCCAGTCGAGCCACGGCCACCAGCAGGCGGCCAAAAGGCCGAGCAGTACCGGCCACCACGCAGAGAGACGGTCGGCGCGCCATATCGTAAACGACAGCGCCGACCAGCCCAGAGTCAGGCCGCTAATCAGAAACACATATTTGGCCGAGGCGCCGGTGAAGCCGGCGAGAAAATAGCTCGCCACCACCCACAGCCCGGCCAGCACGGCCATAATCAGTTCTTCCGGTTTGTTAAACATTCGCGCTCCGATACGGGTTTGGGGAAATTCCAGGCGGCCGATTATAGCCGAAACGGCAGGCAAATTCATCCGCAGCGCGCGGCTGCCAAGGCCTGCAGGCAGCCTGAAAAATCAGTTTTCAGGCTGCTTGGCATCGAGTTTTTTTTCCACAGTGCTGAAGATGCCGCGCAGGATGTCGATGTCTTCGCTGCCGGCGCCGGCGCGGTCGAACAATGCTCTGAGCCGACGCATCATGCGCTCGCGGTTGCGGCGGCGGAAAAAACCGATGGTCTCGAGCATACGCTCCAGATGGCCGGTCATGCCTGCCACCTGCTCATGGGTAGCGGGGCGGGACTCGGGCAGCAAATGGCTCATTTCATAGCCGGTCTGACTGAAGATTTCGTAACTCACTACCTGCACCGCCTGCGCCAGATTGAGCGAGAAATAGGCAGGGTTGCCGCTGATGGTCATCAGGCGGTTGCAGCATTGCACTTCTTCGATGCTCAGACCGAAGGTTTCGTTGCCGAAGACCAGCGCCGCCGGCAGATCAGCGCGGGCGGCGGCAAGGATTTCGGGGGTGAGTTCGCGCGGGCTGTGCAAGGGGGCGGACAGCTCGCGTTTGCGGCTGGTGAGCGCGCAGCTCAAAACGGTGTCGGCCAGCGCTTCGGGCAGGGTGGCGCAGATGCGGGCGTTTTCCAGCACGTCGGCGGCGCCGGAAGCGAGTACGAAACTTTCTTCAGGCAGCCTGAAAGACTCGGGCGCGGCCGGATCGAAGGCCGGCGGTTCGGGCGTCATCGGCGTGGCCATCAGATTGGGGGCGACCAGCACCAGCCGGGTCAGCCCCATGGTCTTCATCGCCCGCGCCGCCGCGCCGATATTGGCCGGATGGCTGGTGCGGCACAGCACCACGCTTAGGTTTTGCAGGTAGTCGGGCAGGGGGGCGGCGGTATCCATCGTTTTTTTGGCGGGAGAAAAAGGCGCGATTATAGCAAGGCCGCCGCCCTTTACGGCAGCCTGAAAACTGCCGCCGCGGGCGCGGTTGCCTGCGGCGGTGGCAGCCTTTACAATCGGGCGTCCGTTTGTTTGGCTTTATTGGGAGAAAAAACATGAAAAAGTATCTGCTGGGCGCCGCGCTGTTTTTGAGCGCCGCTACCGCTTTTGCCGCACCGCCGAGCGAAGAGTCGCTGGAGCGGCTGATGCAGGTGCAGCACGTCGATAAAATGCTCGACGAGATGTTTGCCAAAGTGCCGGCCCTTACCATCGATATGGTGCAAAAACAGGGTATGCTCGACCGAGTGCCGGCCGACAAACGGCAGGCGGTCAAAGCCGCCACCGAGCGCTATCTGGAAAACATGGCGGCCGATATCCGCTCGCCGGTGTTTGCCGGCCGCTTCAAAGCGCTGTTTGCGGCCGAAGCCGCCAAAACCTATACCCAGGAAGAAGTGGACGCGCTGATCGCTTTTTACAGCACGCCGGTCGGGCAGTCGGTTTTGGCCAAACAGCCGCAGTTTTTTGAGCGTTTCACGCCGTCGCTAACCCGCCTGACCAACGAAGTTACCGAGAAACACCAGCAGTCTTTCTTCAACGAAGTGCGCTGCATTGCCGAGGGCAAAACCCAATGCGGCACGCCGCCGGCAGCGGCCAAAAGCAAACGCAAACGCTGAGCCGCCCCCCTTTTTCACCCCGACAGGAGTTTTGACATGAGCAAACAGATCATCCACAGCGATCAGGCGCCCGCCGCCATCGGCGCCTACAGCCAGGCGGTGCGCGCCGGCAATACCGTTTATCTCAGCGGCCAGATTCCGCTCGATCCCGCCAGCATGGAAATGGTGGCCGGCGGCTTTGCCGAGCAGGCGCACCAAGTGTTTAAAAACCTGCGCGCGGTGTGCGAAGCGGCCGGCGGCAGCCTGAACGACATCGTCAAGCTCAACGCCTATCTGACCGATTTGTCCGACTTTGCCGTTTTCAACCAAGTGATGGCCGAGTATTTCGCCCAGCCCTATCCCGCCCGCGCCGCCGTCGGCGTTGCCGCCCTGCCGCGCGGCGCGCTGGTGGAAGCCGAAGCGGTGCTGGTACTTGCTTAGTGTGTGCTGGCAATCGGCATTGCGGCGGTGTTTTTGGCAAAAAACCGCTTTGCAAGCCGAATGCCAACACACCCTAGCTTGCCTATAGCTTTTCAGGCTGCCTTTTCTGCCGCAAGCGGTGCAGGCAGCCTGAAAACGTTTTGTCCCGATTAAACCGCAAAACAGGAGTAAACCGTGAATATCAGCCGTACCGGCCTGGCGGCCGCTGCGATTTATCTGGCCGGCTGGGCGGCGCTGACGGCGGCGGACGATGCGCGGCTGCCGGTGTTGTACTCGCTTTACGGCGCCTATCCCTTCAGCCTGTTTTCGCTGGAGTGGAGCTCTGATCTGGCATCGTGGCTGTGCGTATCGCGCCATTGGCAGCCGGAGCAGTGCATCAGCGCCGAGCAGTGGATTATGGTGGCGCTGAATGCCGTATATTGGTATGCCCTCGGCCATTTGGCCGGTTGGGCGTTTGCCCGTATCCGCCGCGCCCGCGACGAGCGCCGGGCTTGGGAAGACTGAATGCGCCCGCCGTTTTGCCGCAGGCAGCCTGAAAACGCCGATACGCTTTTCAGGCTGCCTGTTGCGCTTCGTTTTTCGTTATCCGCCCCCTATCAGGAACAGCCATGAGCGAAACCTCCGATTATCTGAGCGCGGCGGTGCTGCCGCTGCTGGCAAAACTCGCGCCGCAGGCGGCGGAGCGCGTGGCGCCGTATATCCCGCGGCTGTTTGCTGCGCTGGCCGACGGCAACAGCTTTATCTATCTGGGCCGCGACGAAGCGCAGGAGCTGGCGCAGGCGGCGCCGGTGGTCGGCAGTGATGCCGAATCGCCGCTGGTGCTGGACGGACGGCGGCTGTTTCTGGCGCGGCACTGGCAGCTGGAGCGCGATTTGGCGCGGCAGATTCTGCGCCTGCGCACCCGCGCCGCGCCGCCGGACAATCTGCCGCAGCTGCGCGCCCTTTTGCAGCAGTGGTTTGCCGATGCCGGCAGCCGCGACCAACAAGCCGCGGCGGCGCTGACGCTGCTGCAGAACTTTATGCTGGTCAGCGGCGGGCCGGGCACCGGCAAAACCACTACCGTTGCCAAGCTGCTGGCGCTGTTGTGCCAAAACGGCAGCCTGCCGCGCATCGCGCTGGCGGCGCCCACCGGCAAGGCGGCGGCGCGGATGGCGCAGTCGCTGCATCAGGCGGTGGCGAAAATCAGCGGCTTGGACGATGCCGTGCGCGGCCATCTGTCGGCGCTGCAGGGACAGACCGTGCACCGCCTGCTCGGCCTGCGCCCGCCGCAGATGCAGCCGGTTTTTCACGCCGGCAACCCGTTGCCGCTGGATGTGCTGCTGCTCGACGAAGCGTCGATGCTCGACAACGGCCTGCTGCTGCAAACCCTGTCCGCCCTGCCCGACGGCTGCCGCGTGGTGCTGTTGGGCGATGCCGACCAGCTGCCCTCGGTGGGCGCCGGCGCGGTGCTCGAAGCCTTGTCGCAGGGCGAAGCGCTGTCGCCCGCCACCGCCGAACTGTTGCGCGAACTGCTGCCGCAGGGCTGGCAGACCGAATTGCGCGAGCACAGCGCCCGTTTGGCGGTCAGCCACCGTTTTGACAGCGGCAGCGGCATCGGCGTGCTGGCGCGCGCGGTGGTGGCGGGCGACGGCGCGGCGGCGGAGCAGGCGTTTGCCGGCTTTCCCGAGCAGCTGGCGCGGCGCGAAGGCAGCATCGACGAGATGGCCGCCGCACTCTACCGCGCGCAGGAAACCTATTGGCAGGCGGTGGATGCGGGCGAAGCCGCTGCCGTGTTCGAGCATTACGCCGATGCCGTGGTGCTGTGCGCCCTGCGCGAGGAAGCCGCCGCCTTCAACCGTGCCTACCGCCGCCTGCTGCAGGCGCACGGCCGCGCCGATGCCGAAGGCTGGTTTGCAGGCCAGCTCTTGATGATCAGCCGCAACGATCCGGCGCAGCAGTTGTTTAACGGCGACATCGGCATCGTGCTGCCGCATCAGGGCGTGCCCGCCGTGTGGTTTGCCGACGGCGCCCGCCTGCGCCCCGTCCCGCCCGCCCGTCTGCCCGAGCACGACAGCGCGTTTGCGATTACCGTGCACAAAAGCCAGGGGTCGGAATACCGCGAAGTGTGGCTGCCGCTGCCCGCCGCCGTCGAGCAGCTGCCCGACCGCACCCTGCTGTACACCGCCGTTACCCGCGCCAAAGAGCGCTTTGTCTGCTGGAATGCCGCGCTGCTGGCCGAAGCGGTGCACAAACAAAGCCGCCGCCACAGCGCGCTGGCGGATTTTCTGCGTCGCGATAGCCAAAACCGCGGATGAGGCAGCGCCGCAGCGGCAGGCAAAAAGCAGCCTGAAACGCTTAAACGGCGTTTCAGGCTGCTTTTTGAGTTTCAGGCTGCTTTTTGGTGAGCGGTGCGCACCCTACACGCTTGTGCGGGGCAGGCTGGCGTAGGGTGTGCCCCGCGCACCAAACCGGGGCTCGATTGATGCAATGGCAAACGCCGCTGTGTTGCTTGCGGCGGCAAGCGTTTGGAACGCACCGGCAGTCTATTTCACCAGTTTCAGCCCCTTTTTCTTGGGCGCTTCGCCGCTTTCGGACGTGGCGGCGGCGGGGGCGGGATCGCTGCTGCTGTCGGCTGCGGCGGGGGTATTGTCAGAGTTTTCAGGCTGCCAGGGTTCGACTTCGAAGCCCATGCCTTCGCCGGTTTCTTTTGCGAAGATGCCTTGGACGTGGCCGACGGGTATCCACAATTCGTGCGACACGCCGCCGAAGCGGGCGTGAAAGTGGATCCATTTGTTGTCGATCTGCAAATCTTTGGTGGCGGCGGGGCTGATGCTGAGCACGATTTGGCTGTCGCGCACGAATTGGGCGGGTACGCGGGTGTGCTCGTTTACCCAAACCGAAAGATAGGGGGTATAGCCTTCGTCGCCGCACCATTCGTAGAGCGCGCGGATCAGATAGGGTTTGGTTGAAGCCATCGGAAACGTCCTTTCGCGGGGTGCCGCGTTTTCAGGCTGCCTGAAGGGGCGGCAAAGCGCGGCATTGTATCGGCGATTGCCGGCGGGGACAATCGGCGCCGGCCGGGCAGCCTGAAAACGCCGGCAAGGGCGGCGCAGCTAGCTGCACCCTGTATGGAAATTTTCAGGCTGCTTTGGCATTTTCGGGCGCGGGGCGGCGTTCGATAAAACGCAAAACCCAGTCGCCCAACAGCAGGCGCAGCCACGCCACCAGCAGCAGGGTGGGGTAGGCGAGCAGCATAGTGTGCGGATGTCCGGACGGGAGCAAGGGCAGCAGCGGCACCAGCAGCGTTAGCGTCAGCGCCGTGCAGCCCAGCATCCGTCCGTGTGCGTTCAGCAGCACGGCGCGGGCGGCGTAGGCCGGCAGCAGCAGCAGCCACGCTACGCCCGCCGCCACGGCGGCAAACGGGCGCAGCCACAGCGGGGCAGCCTGAAAACGGGCGGCGCGCAGAACCAAGGCGTTTATCCGCTCAAAGCGTTCGTTGTGGCTCATCAGCAGCCAGAGTGCGGCATCGAACCACAGCAGCACCAGCAGCATGCTGACGGATGCGGGCAGCCGCCAGCCGGCGGGCAGATCTCGGCTCAGTAGCCAGAGTGTTGCAGGGGTAACCGCCAGACAGGCCGCCAGCCAGCCCCAGCCCCACCAGCCGCCGCGATTGTTGGGTATCAGGTAAAAATAGTAGTAAAACCAGGCGGTGCCGAAGCAGAATGTCAGCAGCCATTGCGCCCATGAATCTTCCGGCGCGTAGGCAAAGAGCGCCACCGCCAGCGCCGGCAGGGTAAACAGAAACAGCGGGGCGATGTGCGGCCGGTATTTGGTTTCGCGCCATTTGTTTAAGACATCTTCCAAAAACAACATATTGTGCAGCAGGCCGCAGCCGAAAAGATAAACGCAGATGGCGGCGGACGCGGCCAGCGGCGACAAAATCAAACCGAACATCAGCTGCGCCCATGACTGGCTCTCTCCGAATACCGGCTGCAGCCACATGCCCGCCGCCAGACACAGCGCCAGCACGGCCAGCAGCATGGCTATGCGCCACGGGCGGTTGCACAACAGCAGCCGCGCCAGCGGCGGATGGCTGACAGCAATATCCGCGCGGTCGGATTCATCGGTTTCGCCGTCCAATTCCGGCCACAGCAGCGCCGCCGCGCAGGCAGCCTGAAAACGGCGCCAGCCCGAAGGCGCGCTGCCGAGAAAGCGGTTGAAGGCGCGGGTCAGGCGCCAGCCTTCACCGATATCGGGCGCGCTGCCGGCATCCGGCCGCACATGGCGGTAGCCCGCCAGCAGCGCAGCGTGGCGGCAAAACTGCGCCAGCCGCTGCGACTCTTCCAGCGACAGCACTTCGCCGCGCACGTCTTCGTCCCAGCAAAAATAGTCCGCCCACTGCACCCACAGCAGCGGGTGGACGATGCGGTGGCGGCGCAAAAAGCCGGCAAAAGCGTGGGAAGCCTGCTCGGCGGCGCCCAGCGGCAGATTGTCGAGCGCCCCGCTAATCTGCGGCCAGCGCGCAAGCAGCAAAGCGCTGCCGCCTTCGGCATACAGATATTCCAGCTGCGATACCAGCAGCGGAGTATCGTCGGCCGGCGGCGGATCGGGGTAAAAATAAGCATCGTCGGCGCTTTCAGGCTGCTTTTCGGGATAGGAATAAACATTTTCCGGATTTTCAGGCTGCCTTTTGCCATCGGCCGGCGCTTCGGATTCGTTTTCCCAAGCGGTATCGGGGCAGCCTGAAAAATCCTGTTCGGCATATCCGGCTTGGCCAGACGGCGTTTCGTCGGGCGTAAAGGCAGCCTGAAAATCCGTATCGGCGCTTTCAGGCTGCTGATCGCGGCTGTCGGCAAACGCATCGGGCGGCGGGGTTTCGCCGGCGGTATCGCCGTCGAACGACCAGTCGTCTGCGTCTTCGTCCGCAAGCAGATGGGGGGCGATGGCAAGCGCTTCGTCAAACGCTTCGCGCAGCGCCTGATAGGCGGCGGCATCGTCGTCGGGGCGGGTGGTTTTCAGGAGCTTGGCGTAGGCGCGTTTGATGGCGCGCGTATCGCCGGTGGGCTCGATTTGCAGGATTTGCCAGCAGTCCATAAGGGGCTTTCGGTGGAGACGGGAAAGCAGCCTGAAAGCCGTTTCAGGCTGCCTTTGGGTATCAGCGTTTGTGGCGTTGGCGCAGGTGCTTTTTGTGCAGGCGCAGTTTTTCGCTGTCTGCCTGATATTTGGGGTCGGACAAGACGGATAGGGCGGCTCGGACTTCGCTTTTGGAAAGCAGGGCAGCCTGAAAACTCCGTATATGCCGTGCGGCTTGGCGCGTGCGGCAGACATTGGGCGGCATTTCGGTTTTCAGCTCACAATCGCCGGTAAACACCACCACGGAATGGAAAACGCTTTCGGGCAGCTTCAACAGGGCGGCCAGTGCTTTGATGTGCGCGTAGTTTTGCCGCAGCGGGTTTTGGAAGCGGTGTTTTTCCTTGTAGATGGTCTGCGTCCAATATGCCTGTTTTTCGCTGCCGAAAATCCAGCCCGTGTAGTTTTTGGTTTCGACAACAAATATCCCGAAAACAGAAACGTAAATGTGATCGATCTGGGTAGTGCCCGAGCCGGCCGGAATAATCAGGTCGTGAAACGGGATGTAGATTTTCTGATCCAAATCCTTGCCCAAGCGCGAACGGACGGCGGATTCACCCATTTTGCCTTTGATGGTCGGGCTGTTTAGAAAGGCTTTCAGTATGGCAAGCGATAACGCCAAAACGATAAACCATGTCAGATTGCTCATATTATCTCGGCACAAAAAACTTCGATTTGCGGTTTGGTAAGGCTTTCAGGCTGCTTCCGTTTTCTTTTCAGGCCGCCTGAAAAAGGCTTTCAGGCTGCCTGCGGCGTTGTTTTACAGCAGCCAGCCGCCGTCGTAGCGTTCCAAAAATTCGCCGAACTCTTTTTGTGCGCGGCGGATGGCGGCGGGGTCTTGGCTCTCTAACACGCGTTCGAACTGGGCGAGGGCATGGCCGATGGTTTGGCGCTGGTCGCCAAGGTATTCTTCGTAGAGGCGTTTGGCTTTTTCCAAGAGATAGACGTTTTCCTGCTGCTCGCGCGGATGTACTTTGAGCGCGGCGAGTTTGGCCAGCGAGGCCTGGATTTCGGCTTCGCTGAGGTTGGCGCTGTTGTGGCGGAAGGTTTGGTTGGCGCGGATGTCGAACTCGTCGTTGCTGATGTCCACGTCGAGCAGGCCGTTGATGTCGTAGCTGAAGCGCACGTCGGCATACACGGCGCCGGCGGGGCGCGGCGGGATTTTGATTTCCATGCTGCCCAGATGCAGGTTTTCTTTGGCAACGGCCGATTCGCCCTGAAAAACGTTGAAGCGGATGGCGTCCTGATGGTCGTTTACGGTGAAATAGCGTTCGACGCGCGACACCGGCACCGGCATATTGCGCTCGATAATCGGCGAGAAGCGGCCGCCGACCAGCTGGCCGTTTTCGATTTCGACGCTGGTTTCCACGCCCAGCGAAAAGGGCATTACGTCGGTGAGCACCACTTCTTCCACGCTCTCGTCGCGGGCAATCAGGGCAGCCTGAACCGCCGCGCCGCGGGCGATGGCTTCGTCGGGATTCACCGATACGTTGGCAATGCGGCGGAAGAGTTGGGCAATGCTCTGGCGAATCAGCGGCATACGGGTGGCGCCGCCGACCAGAATAATGCTGTCGATTTCGTCGGGGCGCAGCTTGGCATCGCGCAGGGCGCGCTCGAGCGGGCGGCGCAATCGTGCCATCAGCGGCTTGGCGGCTTCGTGGAACTCGTTGCGGGTAACGTTGGCGGACACCATGCGCCCGCCAACGTTTACGGCGATTTCCGCCTGCATTTCGCTGCCGAGTTTGCGCTTGGCGGTTTCCAGCGCCTGCCACAATTCGCTGCTGTCGGTGAGTTTGGCGCGTTCGTCGTCGCTCAAATCTTTGCATTGGCGTAAAAAGCAGTGGCGCAGCACCTGCACGAAATCTTCACCGCCCAAATGGTTGTCGCCCGCGCTGGCGGACACCTGCACCACACCGTCGAAATAATCGAGCACGGACACGTCAAAGGTGCCGCCGCCCAGGTCGTAAATCAGAAAACGGGTGTCGTCCGGCCGCTCCTGCAGGCCGTAGGCCAGGCCGGCGGCGGTGGGTTCGTTCAGTAAGCGCAAGGGATTGAGCCCCGCCATCTGCACCGCGTTGCGCGTGGCCTGACGCTGGATGGCGTTGAAATAGGCGGGTACGGTAATCACAACATCGGTAACGGCTTCGCCCAAAAAGGCTTCGGCATCTTCTTTGAGCTGCTTCAACACCAGCGCCGACAGCTCTTCGGCGCGGAAGTTTTTGCCGCCGAGGCGGAAGGTTTTGTCGGTGCCCATAAAGCGTTTGAAAGCCGAAGCGGTGGACTGCGGCGCGGTGCGCAGACGCTCGCGGGCGGCCAGGCCGACAAGGATATTGCCCGCATCGTCGGCACTGACGACGGAGGGAGTAAGGAAATGGCCGAGGCGGTTGGGAATCAGGCGGGTTTCGCCGTCGAGAAATTGGGCGACCAAGCTGTTGGTGGTGCCCAGATCGATGCCGATTTGCAGGGTCATGGCGGTTTCAGTCAAACGTTTGTGAAAAAGGCGCGTATTGTAAAACAAGGCAGCCTGAAAACAGAATTTCTGCTTTCAGGCTGCTCTTGGGGTTTCTTTTTCGCAAGGGGATTAGCTGTCCTACCGCCCCAAACAGTGCAGCCTGAAAGCGGTTTTGTATCGGCACGCATTTGGCCGATAATCCGCTTTTTCTTGTGGAGGCAACAATGGCGCGCGGTTTGGATGTCCAATCACAAAACAAACAGATTAAGGAAAACTGCCTGCGGGAAGCCCGCTATTGGCGCGAACATGGCCTGCCTGATGTCTTGGCGCAAGTTTGCCAAGAACGCGGAATCGACACCGAACACGCCGTGTTTTTTGATGTGGGCGGCTCGTTTGACAACAATAGTTTTCACGAAGCCGAATATCTCTATGGTTGGATCATGCACGGGCGCGAGCAGATTGTTTATTTTGAGATCGAGCTTGCGGACGACGGTTCTCCGCTGGTGGCGCAATGGCGGGACGCTGCCGCCGATTTTAATTTTTGCCGGCACAATAAAGGGTTTGGAAAAGG
>NZ_JAKOOW010000022.1:63724-68848 GCF_022288825.1 Kingella pumchi
TGCGATTTTGCAAGAAGTATGGGTGGAAATGAACGGAACGCAGGCAGCTTGAAAACCTGCCGGCGCTTTTCAGGCTGCCTGCGCCGCTTGGGCGATGTGGTAGAGAATGGCGGCGGTCAGTCCCCAGATGTCGTAATGGCGGTAGGGCAGGGCGGGGACGACGCGCGCCGGCTCCTGCGGCAGCGGGCGGAAACGGTAGGCGTCGGGGTTCAGCGCGGTGGCCAGCGGCAGCAGGAAGATTTCCGCCACTTCGTCGGGGCTGGCGCGCCAGCTGCCGCCGGTGTGCAGCGCGGGCACGGGGCGGACGCTGTAGCCGGTGGGCGAATAAAAGGGCGGCAGCGGCGGGAAGGTCTGCCAGCTCTCGGGCGGGGTGCCGATTTCTTCGGCGGCTTCGCGCAGGGCGGTGGCGGTGTGGCTGCCGGCGTCTTGCGGGTCTTGGCGGCCGCCGGGAAAGGCAATCTGGCCGCCGTGCTGGCGCAGACTGGCGGTACGGCGGGTCAGCAGCAGCTGGGCGCCGGCAGCATCGGGCACAATGCCCACCAGCACCGCGGCTTCTTTAAAGGTGCCGCGGTGGCGGCGCACGCTGAAATTGCGCGCAGCCAACGCGCCGGACGGCGGGTGGCGGTGGAGCGCGGCGAGAAAAGCGGTCAAGTCGTTCGGAATCATGGCGCAAACGGCAGGGCAGCCTGAAAACGGTTGGGAAAAGAGTTAAGGCGGCCATGCTAAGGCTTGGGCAGCGCTTTTTCAACGGCGGCAGCCTGAAAACGCGCGTCTTGTCGCGCACAAACTTCAGGCTGCTTGCGGACAGCGGCGGCGCTCTGATCCTGCAGGCAGCCTGAAAAACGGAAAAATGCTAGAATCCGCCGGTTTTTCCACCCGGTTGGCGCTGCCGGCAAGTTTGGCAGCCTGAAAAACCGTTTTTTCTGTTTCGGCGGCCGTTTCAGGCTGCTTTTGCCGTTTTATCCGCCCATGTTTACCCTGATTCTTCCCGGCCTGCTGCGCGAAAACGCCGCCCAACTGCCATTGCCGCCCACCCCCGCTTTAAACCACCTGCTGCGCTTCGGCCGTTTTGCCGGCGAAGCCGCCGAGCGCGGCGAGATGCTCGGCCGCTGGCTCGGCGCCGCTTTCGATCTGCCGGCCAATCAGGCTTATGCCAGTCCGGTGTGCCAGCGCACCGGCATGAACAGCATTATGCAGCACGGCGGCGCCATGCTTGGCATCGGCGCTGAAGAAGCCGAACAATGGTGCCGCGGGCTGAACGAGTTTTTCGCCGGCGATGCCGAGTTTGCCGTGCTGCGCCCCGATTTGTGGCTGCTGACCCTGCCCGAAGCGGTGTGCTGGCAGGCGCCGCCGCTGTGGCAGGCCGAAGGGCTGATCGACGGCTCCGCCCGCGCGCAGGGCGAAAACGCGCGCCAATGGCTGTCGATGCAGACCGAAATCCAAATGTGGCTGCACGCCCATCCGCTCAACAGCGGCCGCGGCATTCCGGTCAATGCCGTTTGGCTGTGGACGCCGCCGGCGCTGCCGGCGCCTGCTGAAGCCTTTGAGCTGGTGGGCAGCAGCAATCCGTGGCGCAGCCACAGCACGCTGAACAGCGCCGACGAGCCGCAGGACTTTGCCGCCTGGCAGCAGCAGTGCCGCAACGCCAGCGCCGACATCAACCGCAGCGCCTTGTGGCTCGATGCCTTAAACGCCGGCAGCGACGACCCCGCCCGCTATCTTGATATCCTTGCCGCTTGGGAAAAAGACTTTTTCGCCCCGGTGTGGGACGCGCTCAAAACCGGCAGCCTGAAAGGCCTGCGCCTGGTGTGCGACGGCCTGACCGGCGGCATGCTTACCGTGCCGCCCAAGCCGCAGTTTGCCTTTTGGAAACGGCGCCGCACCTTTAACGGCGAGCGGCTCGACGCTTAAAACGCTTAAACGCCGCCAAGCGGCATAGGCAGCCTGAAAGCCGTTTTCAGGCTGCTTTTCGCCCTTTTGCCCGCCCATCGGTTAAAATCCGCCCCTTTTGATTTTCCAACTTTTCAGGCTGCCTTCCATGTCTTCCCACGAAACCGCCTCCCTTGATTTGGCCAAACAACTGATTGCCGAACCCTCCGTAACGCCCGATGACCGCCGCTGCCAGCAGATTCTGGCAAAACGCCTGGCCGCCATCGGTTTTGAAATCGAAGAAATGAACTTCGGCAATACCAAAAACCTGTGGGCGCGGCGCGGCAGGGCGGCGCCGCTGCTGTGTTTTGCCGGCCATACCGATGTGGTGCCCGCCGGCAACGAAGCGGCGTGGGACAGCCCGCCCTTTGTGCCCAACGAGCGCGACGGCCGGCTCTACGGGCGAGGCGCCGCCGATATGAAAAGCGCCATCGCCTGCTTCGTTACCGCCTGCGAGCGCTTTGTCGCCGCACATCCCGATCACGGCGGCAGCATCGCCCTGCTGATTACGTCCGACGAAGAAGGCGACGCCGCCGACGGCACCACCCGCGTGGTCGATGCGCTCAAAGCGCGCGGCGAGAGCATCGACTACTGCATCGTCGGTGAACCGACCGCCGAAAAGCAGCTGGGCGACACCCTGAAAAACGGCCGTCGCGGCTCGCTTTCAGGCAGCCTGAAAGTGATCGGCAAGCAGGGGCATATCGCCTATCCGCATCTGGCCGACAACCCCGTCCACCGCGCCGCCCCCGCGCTGGCCGCGCTGGCCGCCGAGCATTGGGACAACGGCAACGCCTATTTCCCGCCCACCGGCTTTCAGATTTCCAATATCCAAGGCGGCACCGGCGCCACCAATGTGATTCCCGGCGATTTGGACGTGAAGTTCAACTTCCGTTTCAGCACCGAAAGCAGTGAAAGCAGTCTGAAAAAACGGGTACACGCAATTCTGGACGCGCACGGTTTGAACTATACGCTCGACTGGTCGCTCTCCGGCCATCCCTTCCTAACCGAAGCCGGCCGCCTGACCGACAGCGCCAAACGCGCGGTAAAAGCCGTCTGCGGCATCGACGCCGCGCTCTCCACCACCGGCGGCACGTCCGACGGCCGCTTTATCAAAGCCGTCGCCCGCGAGCTGATCGAGCTGGGGCTGGTCAATGCCACCATCCACCAGGTTAATGAAAACGTGGAACTGGCCGATATTCCCAAACTTTCGGCGGTGTATGAAAACATGCTCGCCGATCTGCTGGCAGCCTGAAAAGGTCGGGACAAAAAAAGCAGCCTGAAAAGCGTTTTTTGCCGCTTTCAGGCTGCTTTTTGCCGGATAAAGCGGTTTATCAATCGGCGCAAATACGCTATATTGCCGCCTTGTCCGTTTGTCTGATTACCAAAGGAAAATACTATGTCCAAAATCCTGATTGTGCCGGTGGGCCGCTATGCCAACAGCGGTGCCGTTGCCCAAGCCGTGGCCGCAACGCTTCCCGATGCGGCCGTTTTCAATCCGCTGGCCGATGCTGAACGTGCCGAGCGCCTGCTGTCCGAAGGCAAGGGCGACGACTGGCTCGATCTGCTGGTGGGCGAAGTCGGCGCGCTGCCGCAGCAGAATGTGGTGATTCAGGGCATTCAGCCCGATGCCGACAATCTTTTGCTGTCATCGCAAAACGTCGAGCTGGCGCTGTCGTTTAATGCGGCGGTGGTGTTTGCCGTGAGCGGCGACCATTCCGCCGAAAGCGCGCGCCGCGTGGCCGCCGCCAAGCAGACCTTCGCCGGCCGCGACGTGGTGTTCGCCGGCGTGGTTGCCGACAATCCGAAAACCGCCGAACTGGTGAAACTGCCGTATCTGGGCAGTGCCGCCAAGCCGGAAAATACCGCTCATTTGGCGAAAACCGGCAGCGACCGTGTGTCGCCCGCGCAGTTCCGCTACAACATGATGCAGGCCGCCCGCAAGGCAAACAAACGCATCGTGCTGCCCGAAGGCGCCGAGCCGCGCACCGTGCGCGCCGCCGCTATCTGCCACGAAAAAGGCATCGCCCGCTGCGTGCTCTTGGCCAGCCGCCACGCGGTGCATGCCGTGGCGCAGGAATTGGCCATCGCCCTGCCGGACAGCCTGGAAATCATCGATCCCGAAAGCATCGCCGAGCAATACGTCGCGCCGATGTGCGAACTGCGCAAATCCAAAGGTCTGACCGAAGAGCAGGCGCGCGAACAGCTCAAAGACACCGTGGTGCTGGGCACCATGATGATGGCGCAAAACGATGTGGACGGCCTGGTTTCCGGCGCCGTGCACACCACCGCCAACACCATCCGCCCTGCATTGCAGCTGATTAAAACCGCGCCCAATGCCAGCATCGTATCCAGCGTATTCTTTATGCTGCTGCCCGGCCAGACCGTGGTTTACGGCGACTGCGCGGTCAATCCCAACCCCACGCCCGAGCAGCTGGCAGAGATTGCCATCCAGTCGGCCGATTCGGCCAAAGCCTTCGGCATCGAGCCGCGTGTGGCGATGATTTCCTATTCCACTATCAATTCCGGCAGCGGCCCCGATGTTGATGCCGTTATCGAAGCCACCCGCCTGGTGCGCGAAAAACGCCCCGATCTGGCGGTGGACGGCCCGCTGCAATACGATGCCGCCGTGGTCGAGAGCGTCGCCAAATCCAAAGCGCCCGACAGCGCCGTCGCCGGCAAAGCCACCGTGTTCGTCTTCCCCGACCTGAACACCGGCAACTGCACCTACAAAGCCGTGCAGCGCAACGCCAACGTGCTGAGCGTCGGCCCCATGCTGCAAGGCCTGCGCAAGCCGGTAAACGACCTTTCGCGCGGCGCGCTGGTGGAAGACATCGTCTATACCATCGCCCTTACCGCCATCCAGGCCGAGCAGATCGAGCAGGCCAAATAAGCTGATTAGTTGGCAATAAAAAAGCAGCCTGAAAACCGGAATCTCGGTTTTCAGGCTGCTTTTGTTTGGATGCGTTGGGGATGGCCGGCTTAATAAATGGAATAACCCTCTTTGGACTTGGTGCAGCTTGAATAGCTTTTCCATTCCAATTGGACACCAATTTTGCAATGCTCGTACAAACTTGTGTAATCAGCAAAAATAACTAATATATCTTTATTTACGCAAAACATTTTTTTATATTCATATTCGCTAAGCAGTGGTTTGACATGAAAACTACCATTTTTAATCATGGCGCTATTAATTTT
>NZ_JAKOOW010000022.1:68948-109098 GCF_022288825.1 Kingella pumchi
GAAGGGGTAATTATTTCCCCATATCCATATCGCCATTCTGTGGCTGTTTTTCTGCCATAGGAACCAATATCCCACTCTGTACTCCCCAATTCCTTGGCAACAAATGCCACCACGGAGTTTGCGTCCTGAAGTTTGGCTTTCGATATTTTTATTTCTTCTTTGTAAAAAATATTTATCCAAGCCCTATGGATACCGCCCAACAAAAACATCACACCTAAGGTAAGCAGATAAGCCATGATGTTTTCTTTAGTGAACTTTTCTCTCCATCGGTTTTTCATGGGTTTCCTTGTTTTCGCAAAATAGCTAGGACGCGCCGGCATGCAGGTTGCAGGGCGGCTGTTTGCCAAAATACCGCCGCAATACCGATTGCCGGGGGTTTGTGGTTATACAAATGGTTTTCAGGCTGCCTGCGGGTGGCATGTGCGTAAATATCGGACGCGAAAAAGCCGCTTTGGAAAGCGGCTTTAAAAACTTGGTGGCCAGAGGCAGGATCGAACTGCCGACACACGGATTTTCAGTCCGTTGCTCTACCAACTGAGCTATCTGGCCTTGCGAAAGACGCGCATTAAACCAAAGAAGGCCGCTCTTGGCAAGGCTTGGGCAGCCTGAAAATTTTATCGGCATGAATTATATCGGATTAAAGTTTCAGGCATCGGCGCAAACAGGCAGCCTGAAAGGCTGGGCGCGGTTTTCAGGCTGCTTGGGCGGGCTACATTTCCTGCGGGTCGATGTCGGCCGACCAGCGGATGCGGCGCTCGCTTTGCGCGTGCAGCGCCTGCACCCACAGCGATACGGCGCGGTGCAGGGCGGGGCGCGACGGGCTTTCGAGAAAGAGCTGCGCGCGCTCGCGGCCGGCCAGACGCGCCATCAGCATCGGTACCGCGCCGAACTGCGACACTTCGGGCGGCAGCTGCGGCGTGATTTGCTGTTTGATGCCGTTGAGCAGGGCGGCGGCTTCGTCAAAACGCGGTGCGTCGGCGCGCAAGGCAGCCTGAAAACCGTAGGGCGGCAGGCCGTAGCGTCGGCGCTCTTCGCTCTCCTGCGCGGCAAAGGCGGCGTAGTCTTGGGCGCGCACGGCGGCAAACAGCGGGTGTTCGGGCAGCTGGGTCTGAATCAGCACCCGCCCGCTGCTGTCGGCGCGGCCGGCGCGGCCGGATACCTGCATCAGCTCGGCAAACAGGCGCTCGCCGCTGCGAAAGTCGGTGCTGAACAGCGAGCCGTCGGCATTGAGTACCAGCACCAGGTTCAGGCGGGAGAAGTCGTGGCCTTTGGCGAGCATCTGGGTGCCGACCAGAATATCGACGCTGCCGGCGGCCACCGCGGCATACAGCGTCTGCCAGTCTTGGCGGCGGGCGGTGGAATCGCGGTCCACCCGTTCGATGCGCGCCTGCGGCAGCAGCAGGCGCAGGTGTTCTTCCACGCGCTGGGTGCCTTGTCCGAGCGCGCTCAAATCCTGATTGCCGCAATCGGGGCAGCGCGGCGGTACCGGCAGCCTGAAATCGCAGTGGTGGCAGCGCAGCTGGCCGGCGCGGCGGTGCAGCACCATTTTCGCCGCGCAGTGCGGGCAGCCGAAGCTGTGGCCGCAGTCGGAACAAAACAGCGCGGGGGCGAAACCGCGGCGGTTCAGGTAAACCAGTGACAGCCCGCCCTGCGCCAGATTGTCGCGCAGCAGGGCAAGGGCTTGCGGCGACAGGCCGTGTTCGAGCTTGAGCTTGCGCACGTCGAGAATTTCCATCTGCGGCGGCCGCGCCTGGCTGCGGGCGCGTTCGGCCAGCGTCAGCAGGCGGTAGCCGCCCTCCTGCGCGTGGCGCCAGCTCTCCAGGCTGGGGGTGGCGCTGCCCAATACCGCAGGGCAGCCGCTCTGCCGCGCGCGCCATACCGCCAGATCGCGGGCGTGGTAGCGCAATTCGTTGTCTTGTTTGAACGAAGCGTCGTGTTCTTCATCGACCACAATCAGCCCCAGATCGGGCAGCGGCGTGAACACCGCCAGCCGCGTGCCGATCAGCAGTTTCGCTTCGCCGGACATTGCCCGCAGATAGTCGCGGCAGCGCTGGCCGGCGGGGGTCTGGCTGTGCAGCACCGCGGTGGGGATGCCGGGAAAACGCCGCGCCACGCGCTCCATCAGCTGCGGCGTGAGATTGATTTCCGGCAGCAGAAACAGCACCTGCCGCCCCGCTGCCAGCGCCTGCGCGGCGGCTTCGAAATAGACTTCGGTTTTGCCGCTGCCGGTGATGCCGTAGAGCAAAAAAGTCTGATAGGTGCCCAGGGCAGCCTGAATGGCTTGGGCGGCTTCGTTTTGGCCGGCGTTTAAGGGATGCGGCGCACTCAGCGGCGCGGCGGCGGCTTCGGCAAAGGTTTCCAGCCAGCCCTGCGCCTGCCATTGCGCCACGAGCTTGGCCGCGTCCGGATGCAGGCTTTTCAGGCTGCCTGCGTCGGCGCCGTGTTCTTCTGCCAATGCCTGCCACAGCGCCAGCTGCCGGCGGGCGCGGGCAGGTGGTGCGGCTTGGGCGCGGCCGGCGGCGCTTAAGCGATGGCGCACCGGCGGTACCGGCAGCGGCTGCGGGCGGCTTTCTTTCAAACCCTGCGGCAGCGCGGCGAATACCGTCTGCCCCAGCGGGTAGTGGTAGTAGCGCGCGGCGAACGACACCAAATCGCGCCAGTTGTCCGGCAGCGTCCAGCCGTCGGCGAGTATTTCGCCCACCGGCAGGATTTTGCCGGCGGCGATGTCGGGCGTGATGCCGCTTTGCCAGACGATGCCCAAGACGGTTTTGCCGCGAAAGGGCACCAGCACGCGGCTGCCGGCGGCAATCGGCTGCGGGTGGCGGTAGGTGAGCAGGCCGATGGGGGTGTTTAGGGCGACGTGGTGGTAAATCATGGCGGGGCGGATGTTCTTTCAGGCTGCCTGCGCGGCGGAGCGTAAAACGGGAAAACGGACGGGATAGGCGGCGGATCGGGGAAAACGTGCAGGCAAGATCAAAATGCCGGCGCCGGGCGCAGAAGCAGCCTGAAAGCGGCAAGGGGGCTTTCAGGCTGCCTGCCGGTCGGCAACGGGCTTAAAAACCGTTTTCCATCATAATCTGGCCGGGGATTTTGTTGCGGTGCATGGCATAGCCCATGCCCAGCAGCGCTTTGAAAGTATCCTGCACCATCTGCGGGTTGCCGCACAGCATAAAGCGGCTGTGCTCTTTACTGAAGGGCAGATCGAACGCGGCGCTGAGACTGCCGTTTTTCAGCGCTTCAGGCAGCCTGAAATGCAGCGCGCCTTCTTCGCTGCCGCGGGTGGTAATCGGCACGAAACGCAGCTTGTGCGCAAACTCGCCCACCAGCGGATGCTCTTTCAGGCTGCCCAAAAATTCGTTGAACACCAACTCCGACGGATAAGACACCGAATGCGCCAGCGCCAGCGTATCGAAGCGCTGCCAGATTTCCGGCTGGTGCAGCATCGACAAAAACGGCGCGATGCCCGAGCCGGTACACAGCATAATCAGGTCGCGGCCGTCGGGAAAACGGCCGGGCAGGAAAAAGCCCTGCGCGGTTTTGTCGAGCAAAATGCTGTCGCCTTCCTGGATTTTGTCCAGCAGCGCCGACATCGGCCCGCCCTCGATCAGCACCACGAAATACTCCAGCGTATCGGCGTATTCGGCAGAAATCACCGAATAAGCGCGCCAGATAAAGCCCTCGCCCTCGTAAAAGCCCAGGCGGGAAAACTGCCCCGCTTCAAAGCGGTAGCTCTCGGGGCGGCTGATGGCAAAAGTCAGATGCTTGGGGCTGTGCCGTTTCACCCACAACACCTTCTCTTCGCTGAATTTCTGGATTTCGCTCATAACACGGCCTTTCGGTTCGCGCGGCGCGGCGCCGCAATTTCTTTACAGACGGGAAACGATGGGCAACAATGCGCGCCCGCAGGCAGCCTGAAAGCCCGTTTGTACGCACTCGCGCGGCGCAGGCAGCCTGAAAACGCCGCGATTATAGCCGCTTTCAGGCTGCCTTGCCGCAGCCCCGCCCCCGCCCCACGTTCCCCCGCCTTATCCGCCATGACCCCAAGCCCCAAGCCCCCCAAACGCAAAATCAGCGGCGTGCTGCTGCTCGACAAGGCCGTCGGCATCAGCAGCAACACCGCCCTACAGCAGGTGCGCCGCCTGTACCGCGCCGAAAAAGCCGGCCACACCGGCGTGCTCGACCCGCTGGCCGGCGGCCTTTTGCCCGTATGTTTCGGCGAAGCCGCCAAGTTCGCCCAATACCTGCTCGATGCCGACAAAGCCTACACCGCCGCGCTCCAACTCGGCACCGCCACCGCCACCGGCGATGCCGAAGGCGAAGTCGTCGCCAGCGGTCGCGCCGACGTTTCCGCCGCCGAATTTCAGGCTGCCTGCACCGCGCTCACCGGCGCCATCCGCCAAGTGCCGCCGATGTTTTCCGCGCTCAAACACGAAGGCCGCCCGCTCTACGAATACGCCCGCAAAGGCATCGTTATCGAGCGCAAGCCGCGCGACATCGTTATCCGCCGCATCGACATCCGCGAATTCGCCCCGCCGCACGCCGTAATCAACGTCTCCTGCAGCAAAGGCACCTACATCCGCACGCTTAGCGAAGACATCGCCAAACACATCGGCACCTACGCCCACCTTACCGCCCTGCGCCGCACCGCCAGCGCCGGTTTTTCGGTGGATGACGCCCACACTTACGACCAGCTCTCAGCACTCACCGAAGCCGAGCGCGACGCACTGCTGCTGCCCTGCGACGCCATGCTCGCCCACCTGCCGCGCCTAAACGCCGATGCCGACACCGTCCGCCGCCTGGCCTGCGGCCAAAGCGCCGCCCTGCCGCCGGACTTCGCTACGAGTTTCCCCGACATTTTCAAGCAGCCTGAAAGCCTGTCAGAGCGCCCGCTGCGCATCTACGCCCCCGACGGCCGCTTCGCCGGCCTCGCCCACTGCGTCTCCGGCAGCCTGAAAGCCCTGCGCATGATGAGCGCGGCGCAGGAAATGTGAAGCGCCAAACGCAAAAAAGCAGCCTGAAACCATGATTTTGGTTTTCAGGCTGCTTTTTCTTGTTCTTGGCAGTCTATGGCAGTCTGAAAACTCTCGCCCGAATCGGGTATTTTTCCGAGCGCAGTCAAAGCAGCGGCCAAACCGGGTGCCGCAATGCTTTCAGGCTGCCTTGTCTGTTGCAAAGCAGCCTGAAAAGTATTTAGCGCGCCGTTTCGCCGCCATCAGATAGCAGCGGCGCGTACATCATCACCGCATGGTTGACCGCCAGCAGGGTTTCTTCGCCGCTTTTTTCGCCCACGCGCACGATGCGGTTGTGGCGGGTGTAGCCGCCCCAGGGCTGCTGGACGATGCGGTGGTCGCGCTCTTCGACGCGGTAGCGCTCGGCCGGTTCGGCGCTGCACAGCAGTTCGCCGTTCAGGTCGGTTTCGTCCAGCCACAGGCGGATACGGAAATGGTGCGGCGTCGGGTTGTACGCCTGCAGGTCGATGTAGTTGTAGGCCAGCGTGGCGCCGGCGCCGAAAGGCACGCTGCGGGCGACGCCAGGGAAGACGTCGTAGCTGTGGCGGTAGCGCTCGGTGATTTCCAGCGGGCTGTGGGCAAACAGCCAAAACAGCAGATTGCCGAGCTGGCACAGCCCGCCGCCGGTGCCGCTGCCGATCTGCCCGTTGGCCAGCACCAGCCCGGGCAGATAGCCTTTGCGCCGCGTCGGCCGGCCGACCAGCCGCCACACCGAAAAGGTCTGTCCCGGCGCGATTACGGTATCGTGCAGATGCCGCAGCGCCAGCGCCAGATTGGCGCGCTTGTTTTCCTGCAAACGCATATCGACGCCCTGCAAGGGGCGCAGCACGGGCGAATGGTGGCGGAACACCAGATGCGGCGTTTCGGGCTGTTTTTGCGGCCGTGCCCAGCTGATACCGCCGAAAAGCCACTGCCAGCGGCGCTTGAAAATAAAATACTCGCGCCCGAGCCACAGGCGCAGCGGGCTGCGGTAAAGGGGTTGGGCGACTTTTGGCTTGTTTGGCATGTTTCTCCTTTGTGTTTATTGCCGGCAAGGCAGCCTGAAAATTCTTGGGCAGTTTCAGGCTGCTTTTTTGTGTTCGGGAATGACGGCGTTTAAGAGTGGGATCGGGCTTGCCAAGCTTTCAGGCTGCCTGTAACGACCGGACGTTTAACGGATGCCCATGCTTTAGCCAAGGCAGCCTGAAAACCGTATCAACGGCTTTTCAGGCTGCTTTGGCTTTCTCTGCCGCATTCTGCCACCAGTCGCCGCTGCCGCTGCTGCGGCTGTCGAACAGCTCGCCGAGCATCGGGGTGAGCAGGGGCAGGCCGCGTTGGCGGGCGAAGGCGCTGCTGCGGCGCACGGGTTCGTCCCAGGCGTGGCGGGCGAGGCTGAACATGCCCCAGTGGATGGGCATCAGGCGGCGGGCGCCGATGTCGAGCGCGGCCTGCACGGTTTGGTGCGGAAACATGTGGTTGTCCGGCCAGCGGCGGTCGTACTGGCCGTTTTCGACAAAGGCAAGATCGAAACCGCCGAAGCGGCGGCCGATTTCGGCGAAGTGGCGGCCGTATGAAGAGTCGCCGCTGAAATAGAACTGCTCGCCGGCGGCAGCCAGCACCCAGCCTGCCCACAGGCTGCGGTTGCGGTCGCCAATGCCGCGCGCGCAGTCGTGGCGGGCGGGGACGGCGGTCAGCGTGAGATGGCCGATGCGGATTTGCTGGTACCAGTCGGCAATGCGGATGCGTTCGGCAGGCACGCCCCAGCGTTTGAGCCACACTTCGACGCCGAGCGGGGCGACAAACAGCGCGCCGCCGGTGGCAAAGCGGCGCACAAAGGCTTCTTCGAGATGGTCGTAATGGCCGTGGCTGATCAGGACGACATCCAAAGGTGGCAGCGCGGCGGCGGGCACCAGCGGCGGCTGGAAGCGGCGGAACATCCAGCGGTAGGGCGAGGCGGCGGCGCCGAAAACGGGGTCGGTTATCAGGTTCAGGCCGCCGATGCGCGCCAGCAGGGTGGAATGGCCGAACCAGATAAAGCGGGCGGTTTCGCCGTTTGCACCGTTTTCAGGCTGCCTAAACGGGGAAAAATCGGGAGCAATAACCGGCAGCGGCTGCGGCGGAAAACGGTCTTTACGGCGGAACATCATCGGCGCCACGGCGGATGCGGCATCGAGCGGGCGCACTACCCGCTGCGGCTCGGGGTTGAAAAAACGGCCGCTGGCGGGGTTGTAGTGGTCGCTGGCGGGATAGGTCGGCCAGCGGCAGCTTTCCCTAATCATGCTGTAATTCCGGGTCGGTCAGCTCGGCCGCCACTTCTTCCATTTCCATAAAGCGCGAGCCTTTGACCAGCACGCTGGCGTTTTCGGGCAGAACGTGGGTGATCACCTGAATCAGCGGGTCTTTGGCGGCGAACCACAGGCCGTCGGCGCCGAAGGTTTCGGCGGCCTCGACGCTGTAATCGCCGACAAAATACGCCGCTTCGATGCCTTTGTCGCGGGCGTAGGCGCCGATTTCGGCGTGCATGGCGCCCGCTTCGTCGTCGCCCAACTCGCCCATGTCGCCCATCACAAACACGCGCGGCGCGGGCAGCGCGGCGAGCACGTCGATGGCGGCTTTCATGCTGTCGGGGTTGGCGTTGTAGCTGTCGTCGATAATCAGGCTGTTGCGGATGCCGGCTTTGCGTTGCAGGCGGCCTTTGATATTGGCAAAACGCGCTAGGCCGGCGGCGATTTCGGGCAGCGGTACGCCGGCCTGCAGCGCCAGTGCGGCGGCGGCGCAGGCGTTGGCGACATTGTGGCGGCCGGGCGCGGGCAGGACGACGCTTGCCGTTTCGCTGCCGCACACCAAATCGAAGGTGCTCTCAAAGGGCTGCAGGACGATGTTTTGCGCGTGGACGTCGCCGCGCTCGATGCCGAAAGTTTGCGTGTTCACGCCCAATTCGGCGCAGGTAGCCTGAAAAATATCGGCGTGGGCGTCTTCCAGCGGCACCAGCGCGGTGCCGTCTGCCGCCAGCCCCTGATAAATCTCGCTTTTGGCGCGGGCGATGTCCGCCGTGCCGTCGAAACCACAGCCGACGTGCGCCCGCTGCGCATTATTGACCAGCGCGGCATCGGGGCGGGCAATGCGGGTCAGCGCCGCCAGCTCGCCGGCGTGGTTCATGCCCATTTCGATCACGGCGTAGCGGTGCGTATCGCGCAGGGCCAGCAGGGTCAGCGGCAGGCCGATGTGGTTGTTGAAATTGCCCGCCGTGGCCAGCACCGCGTCGGCGCCGAAAGCGTGGCGCAGCACAGCGGCGAGCATTTCTTTAACGGTGGTTTTGCCGCTGGAGCCGGTGATGCCGAACACTTGCGGGTTCACTTCGCGCCGCCACGCGGCGGCCAGCGTTTGCAGCGCGGCCAGAGTGTCTGGCACCGCCAGGCAGCCTGAAAGGCCGGTGCAGTCGTCGCGCGATACCAGCGCAAAGGCGCCGCGCGCGAGTACGTCGGCCACAAAATCGTGGCCGTCGCGGTTTTCGCCTGTCAGCGCGACAAACAAATCCCCCGCCTGCACCTGACGGCTGTCGATCAAAACGCGGCCGATGGCGGCATCGCGGGCGGGGGCGGGAAGGTTCAGGGTTTGGGCAACAAATTCGAGATCCAAATTGGGCATGGTAGGGCTTTCGGGTGGTGGGTTCGGGCAAACGGCGCTTTCAGGCTGCCTGCAAAAAGGCGGCATTTTATCTTTTCAGGCTGCCTTTGGGGGTAAAGGCAGCCTGAAAACTATTCGCCGCCGTCGTAGCGGTACACGGTTTCGGTGTCGGCGGCGAGAAAGGCTTGGGGAAACAGGTATTCACCGCGAAAGACGGCGATGTCGAGATACTGCCATTGTGGCTTGAAATCGGCGCCCTGGCGGCGCACGGCGTCGAGAACCAGATGGGTGCAGTAAAACGGGTTTTCGCTGCGGGCGGTGAGCACGAACGAGCGGCCTTGCTGGGCGGCGGCATCGGCGGCGGCGGCGCGGCGCTGCTCGGCGGTGAGAAAGCGCGGGCGCAGCACCAGCACGGCGTCGGCTTTGTCGGGCGCGAGAAACTGGCGCAGCGGTGTGAGCAGCACTTGGTCGGAATGGGCGGGGTCGTCGTCGGTGGTGGCGTGGGCGATGATGACCTGCGGCGCGGTCTGCACCACCATGCCGATGTGCGAATAGCGGCTGCGGCTGAGTCGGCGGATAAGGGCGCTGTCGGCGCCGGTGCCGCCGCGCAGTATCCAGTCGCCGCGTTGCAGCAGCGCGGCGGCGGGCAGTGGAATGGCGGCGCGGTAGGGGAAGAATGATGTGCAGAGAAGAAGCGGCAGCAGAACGCACAGCAGGCGGCGGAATAAACGGGGCATGGGTTTCGGGCTGGAATTTTGGCGGAAACTTGGGCAACGGTATCTTCCAATACCGTCATTCCCGCGCCGGTGGGAATCCGGTTTCGGCTTGGGCGTCGGACGGTTTTTCCAAGCATTAGCGAATACCCGCCGAGATTCCCGCCTGCGCGGGGGTAGCGTAGCGGACTTGCGTAAGCTAATGACATCGGCGGAAGGCTTTCAGGCTGCTTTTGGCGTTGCAGAAACCGGATGTCGGCAAGGCTTAAAGCCGGATTTTCCACGCGCCGTCGCTTTCGATCAGGCGCACGTTTTCGTGGCGGCTGTCGCCTTTTTTGAATTTGACCAGCACTTTGACGGTGGCGCGCTGCTGGCCGTCGTCGCGGGCGGGGGCGGCTTCGGCGGCTTCGGTGGTGATTTCGTCCACGCCGCCATGCTGCTCGGCATAGGCTTTTTTGCGCTCGACGGCGGCTTTCACCTTGCCGCGCAGCATGTCTTCGACGCCGCTTTTCGCTTTGTCGGCCTCGGAAAGGTAAACCATCGACACCACCGCGTCGGCATCGCCGGCATAGCTTTTTTCGACAAAGTTTTTGGCGGCAGACTCGGGGCTGGACGATGCGCCGGAACAGGCGGCCAGCAGTAGGCCGAGCGCGGCGGCGGCAAACAGGCGGGCGGGGGATTTGAGCGTTTTCATCATGGCGGGCTTTCGTTTAGGGGGAGCGCCGATTGTGCAGGATGCCGCCCGCTGCGGCAAGGCTTTTGCGTTTCAGGCTGCTTTGGAGGCAGCCTGAAAGTTTGGTGGGGCAGATTGGTTTCAGGCTGCCTTGTCCATCAAAGGCAGCCTGAAACGTTGGTAAAACCCCGGCTAATAACTGCGCGGCCAGTATGCCGTTTGCTGCGCGCGTTCTGCGAAAAACTGCGCCAGCGTGTCGTACTGCATGGCGGCGCTGTCGCTTTGGTTGCACAGGTGGCGGCAGGCGTCGCTTGCGGGCAGGGCTTGCAGATACCAGCCGATGTGCTTGCGGGCGATGCGGGTGCCGGCGGTTTCGCCGTAAAACTCGTGGATGGCGCGGATGTGTTCGAGCGCGGTGGCGGCGGCAGCCTGAAAGGCTTGCGGCGGCGGCAGACTGCCGTGGGTAAGGTAGTGGCGGATGTCGGCAAACAGCCAGGGCTGCCCCTGCGCGGCGCGGCCGACCATCACGCCGTCGGCGCCGGTTTGGGCGAGTACTGCGGCGGCTTTCTGCGGGCTGGTGATGTCACCGTTCACCCACAAAGGCAGGCTGGTGCGGCGTTTGACTTCGGCAATCAGCGCGTATTCGGCTTGCCCGCGGTACATCTGGCTGCGGGTGCGCCCGTGCACCGCCAGCGCGGCGATGCCGGCCTGCTCGGCCATTTGCGCGATGCGGGGCAGGTTTTTGTGGTTTTCGTCCCAGCCTAAGCGGGTTTTTAGGGTAACGGGCACATCAACGGCGGCAACAACGGCTTTGAGGATAGCTTCGACCAGCGGTTCGTTTTGCAGCAGGGCGCTGCCGGCGAGCACATTGCAGACTTTTTTTGCCGGACAGCCCATATTGATGTCGATAAGTTGCGCGCCCTGCTCGACGTTGTAGCGGGCGGCGGCGGCCATTTCTTCGGGGCGGCTGCCGGCAATCTGCACGGCAATCACGCCTTCTTCGCCGCTGCGGTCGCTGCGGTGCAGGGTTTTTCTGGTGTGGCGCAGCGAGGCGTCGCTGCTGATCATTTCGCCCACCGTCCAGTCGGCGCCGAAGCGGCGGGCGAGGCGGCGGAAGGGTTTGTCGGTGATGCCGGCCATCGGCGCAAGGGCAATGGCGGGAGCGGGCAGGGTGTAGTGGGCGATGTGCATGTTGATAAGGCAAAGGCAGCCTGAAAAGTGGATTTTGGCTTTTCAGGCTGCCTGAAAGATGAAATCGGGGCGGATGATAAACGATGCGGCCGTGCAGACCCAAATGCGGCGGGGTTTTAGCTTCGCAACTCCGCTTCGCTCCGCAGGCTGCCTGAAACAACCGAAAAAGGCAGCCTGAAAACCTTGAAACGGGCTTTTCAGGCTGCCTGGTTGCGGCACAGGGCTTACAGGCCGGAGAGCAGGGCGGTGTCTTGCGCGATCATCAGCTCTTCGTTGGTGGGGATGACCACGGCAACAGCCGGGCTGTCGGCGGTGGTGATCACGCCGGCTTTGCCGAAGCGGGCGGCCAGGTTGGCGTTGTTATCCAGCTTCAGACCGAGGAATTCGCAGTAACCCAGCACTTTGGCGCGGACGACGTCGGAGTTTTCGCCGATGCCGCCGGTAAAGGCCAGCACGTCCAAACCGCCGGCGGCTACGGCCATCGAGGCAACGTATTTGGCCAGGCGGTAGGTGAAGATTTCCAGCGCGAGCTTGGCGCCTTCGTGGCCTTTGGCGGCTTCTTCTTCGATGGTACGGCAGTCGTTGGAGAGTTCGGAAATGCCCAAGAGGCCGCTTTGCTTGTTCAGCACGTCGGTGATTTCTTTGATGCCCATGCCGGTGTTGTCGGCAAGGAACTGGTAAACGCTGGCGTCGATGTCGCCGCTGCGGGTGCCCATTACCAGGCCTTCGAGCGGGGTCAAACCCATGCTGGTGTCTTGCGACTGGCCGTTTTTAATGGCGGCGATGGAAGCGCCGTTGCCCAAGTGGGCGATTACCAGGCGCAGGCTTTTGAGGTCTTTGCCGAGGAAGCGCGCGGTTTCGTCGGCCACGAAGCGGTAGCTGGTGCCGTGGAAGCCGTAACGGCGCAGGTGCAGCTCGCGGTAGTATTTGCGCGGGATGGCGTAGGTGTAGGCATGCTCGGGCATGGTTTGGTGGTAGGCGGTGTCGAACACGGCGACATTGGGCAGGCCTTTGAAGATTTCCTGCGCGGCGCGGATGCCCAGCAGGTTGGCGGGGTTGTGCAGCGGTGCCAGCGGGATGCAGCGCTCGATGGCGTCGATGACTTTGCCGTCGATCAGCACTGATTCGCTGTACTCTTCGCCGGCGCTGACCACGCGGTGGCCGATGGCGCCGATGCGGCTGTCGAGCCCGTGTTTTTTCAATTCCTGCAAGAGCGCGCCGACGGCGCCGGTGTGGTTGGGCGCGTCGCTCAATTCCACGCGCTCTTTGTTGCCGTTGATTTTAAAGGTGATGTAGGCATCGGGCAGATTGAGCTTTTCGGCCAAGCAGCTCAAAAGCACGTCGCCGTTGTCTTTGTTGACGACCGCGCCTTTGAGCGAGGAGCTGCCGCAGTTCAATACTAAAATCAGTTTGTCGGACATTTCGTTTTCCTTTGAGGTTGGATGTTGGACTTCTTCAGGCAGGCAGCCTGAAAGCGCGGCATTTTAACAAATAATCCCGCCGATTCAGGGAAAAATATTCGGCGGGGGCGGCTGCCGGATTTTCAGGCTGCTCGTATCGGCAGCCTGAAAGGAGTCGCGGCGTTTTCAGGCTGCCTTGCGCCGGCGCAGCAGATTGGCGGCGGGCAGCACCAGGGCGCAGACGGCGCTGCCGATTGCCAGCCCGGCCAGCAAATCGCCGAGCATGCCGGCGGCGCCGCCGTCCAGCCCCAGCGCCTGCAGCAGATGGTGCAGCGCCGGAATGTTGTGGACGAAGATGCCACCTCCCACAGTAAACATCGCCAGCGTGCCGACCACGCCCAACAGGCGCATAAACCACGGCATCAGCAGCAAAATGGCGCGGCCGAGCAGGGGCAGCAGGCGGCCGCCGCGGCGCAGCAGCGCGGCACCGAAATCGTCGGCCTTCACCACCGCCGCCACCAGCCCGTACACGCCGGCGGTAATGGCGATTCCCACGGCGCAAAGGGCGAGGATTTTAACGGTGGTCGATGCTTCCTGCAGGCTGCCCAGCGCGATGATGACGATTTCGGCGGACAGGATAAAGTCGGTGCGGATGGCGCCGCGGATTTTGCTTTTCTCGTCGCCGGCGATGTGGTCGGGTACGGTGTCCGGCGTTTCGTCGTGGCGGTGGAACAGGCGGTGCAGCAGTTTTTCCGCGCCTTCAAAGCACAAATAAGCGCCGCCGGCCATTAAGAGCGGCAGCACCAGATAGGGCGCGTACACCGACAGCAAAAGCGCCAGCGGCACCAGTATCGCCTTGTTCAGCAGCGAGCCTTTGGCCACCGCCCACACAATCGGCAGCTCGCGCTCGGCGCGCACGCCGGTAATCTGGTTGGCGTTCAGCGCCAGATCGTCGCCGACCACACCGGCGGTTTTTTTGGCGGCCACTTTGGTCATCAGCGATACGTCGTCAAGCACCGAAGCGATATCGTCGAGCAGGGTAAACAGCGAGGAAAAAGCCATTTGCGTTCCTTGAAAAAGGGGAGGGGAAAAGGGTTTTGCCGGCAATTATAATGGATGGCGCCGCCAAAGCGGCAGGCAGCCTGAAAGTAAGTCCCCTTGTCTTGCCCGCCGCCGCGCGGGCGGCTACACTGCGCCGAACGCAAACAGCCTTTCAGGCAGCCTGAAACCACCCAAGGAGCAGACATGCAGATCGAACAGGTATTGGCAGTATTGAAAAACGTGCAGAACCACATCTGTGCCGAATTGGAAGCCGAAGAAAACGGCGCGCGTTTCGTGCCCGACGCCTGGAGCAGCGCGCTGGGCGGCGGCGAGAGCCGCGTGCTGAAAAACGGCGCGGTATTCGAGCAGGCCGGCGTGAATTTTTCCCACGTTAAAGGGCAGGCGCTGCCCGCCGCCGCCACCGAGCGCCGCCCCGAATTGGCCGGCGCCCCCTTTGAAGCTGCCGGCGTATCGCTGGTAATCCACCCGCGCAATCCCTATGTGCCCACTAGCCACGCCAACGTGCGCTTTTTCACCGCCCGCCCCGCCGGCCGCGAGCCGGTGTGGTGGTTCGGCGGCGGCTTCGATCTGACGCCGTTTTACCCCTTTGATGAAGACATCCTGCACTGGCACCGCACCGCCCAAGCCGTCTGCCAGCCCTACGGCGAGGGCGTTTATGCCGAGTTCAAACACTGGTGCGACGAATATTTCTATCTCAAGCACCGCGGCGAAACCCGCGGCGTCGGCGGCCTGTTTTTCGACGATCTCAACCGCTGGGATTTCGAGCGCAGCCTGAATTTTCTCAACGAAGTCGGCCACGCCTACGCCGCCGCCTACCGCCCCATCGTCGCGCGGCGCAAAAACACCGCCTACGGCGAGCGCGAGCGCCAGTTCCAGCTTTACCGCCGCGGCCGCTATGTGGAATTCAATCTGGTGTGGGACAGGGGCACGCTCTTCGGCCTGCAGAGCGGCGGCCGCACCGAAAGCATTTTGATGTCGATGCCGCCTTTGGTGCGCTTCGAGTACCAATACCGCCCCGAAGCCGGCAGCCCCGAGGAAAAACTCAACGCCTACCTGCAAGCGCGCGACTGGCTGGGTTTGGAGCGGGGATGACGGGGGTGTTCCAGAAAAAACAAAGCAGCCTGAAACGGTTTGGCCGCTTAAGGGGGTGGGTGATGGGAGCAGATTCAGATGATTCTGTACGGCGCATTTAAAGTCTTGTTGATTGCCTATTTCGCAACCTTTGCCCTGTATCATTTTTATGCCGCCAAGATTAAGCACCGGGTTGATCCGCGCGTCAGGTTCAGCAAGGTGGCGGTGTGGAATAAGGTGGACGAACTCAGGCGCGAAGGCGTCCGCGAAGCGAAAACCGCCTATTTTTTCTGGGTGCTGGCCAATATCCTGCTGGCGGTGATGTTTGGTATTTTCTGTTTGAATATCGGCAGGCGTTAGGCCGGATTTTTGCATCCGGCCTGAGATGTGGTTGATGGCAAAGCAGCCTGAAAAACCGGATTTGCGGTTTTCAGGCTGCTTTTTGGATGGATGGTTTGTGGAGAGTAGCGGACGGTTTTTTTCAGGCTGCTTGGGATTTCTCTCGCAACGGCTTTGCTGTTTGGTCTGACTATGCTGCCCGCTCTACCTTTGCGCTTCATCGCCGCGCGACTTCCCTCACGCCGCACGGTTTTTCCGGCGCGTACGAACTCGCCTTGCTTGGGGCAAGGCTCAAACAGGGCGCACGCTTGAATCCGGAAAAACCGCGCTCTGTTCGGCTGCGCCAGGGGTAGGGCGGTAGTGGCAAACCTTGCTGCAAGGCAGCCTGAAAACTGAATTTATGGTTTCAGGCTGCTTTTTGATGGGCGGTTTGGATCAGGTAAACGGGGTAGCGGGCGTAGGGTGCACACCGTGCACCACAACAACGAATCAAACCCCCTGCCTGATCGACAAGCTACCAAGCAAAAGCAGCCTGCGAAGCTAAAACTTTTCAGGCTGCTTTCGTTCTTTGACTGGCGCAAACGCTTTACCGGCGGCGTTCCATAACGGCGGCGAAAAAGCCGTCGGTGCCGTGGCGGCCGGTGTCCAGCTCCAAAAAGCGGCCGGTGTCGAGCGGGATTTTTTGGGCGCGCAGGATGTCGGCAGCATCGAGTTCGGCAAAATCGGGGTGGGCGGCGAGAAAGGCGGCGGCTTGGGCGGCGTTTTCGGCGGGCAGCACGCTGCAGGTGGCATATACCAGCCGGCCGCCGGGGCGTACCAGCTGTGCGGCGGCGGCGAGCACCGACTGCTGCAGGCGGACGAGTTCGGCCACGCTGTCGGGGTTGTGGCGGTATTTGAGGTCGGGCTGGCGGCGCAGGGTGCCCATGCCGGAGCAGGGGGCATCGACCAGCACGCGGTCGGCTTTGCCGGCCAGGCGCTGCAGTCGGGCGTCGTGTTCGTGGGCGATGCGCTCGACGCGGACGTTGGTGAGGCCGGCGCGCTCGAGCCGCGGTTTGATGTTGGCGAGGCGTTTTTCGGCGGTGTCAAAGGCGTAGATGCGGCCGCTGCCGGCCATTTGGGCGCCGATGGCGAGGGTTTTGCCGCCGGCGCCGGCGCAGAAATCGACTACGGTTTCGCCGCGGCGGGCGCCGAGCAGCAGCGCCAGCAGCTGGCTGCCTTCGTCTTGGACTTCGAGCGCGCCGCCGGCAAACAGCGGATGGCCGGCCAGCGACGGTTTGCCGCCGATGCGGATGCCGTACGGCGCGTAGGGCGTGGCGGCGGTGCCGGCAAACTCGGCCTGCAGTTGCGGTAGGATTTTGCTGCGCCGCGCTTTAAGGGTGTTGACGCGCAAATCGAGCGGTGCGCTTTGGGCGCTGCTGCGGCCGAAAGCCAGTATGCGCGCGTCGTCCCAGCCGCCTGCGCGCAGGGTGTCGGTCAGCCATTGCGGCAGCTCGGATGCGGTGTTCAGGCAGCCTGAAAAATCGGTTTGGGCGGCGCGGGTGAGTAGTTCGCGCTCGGTTTCGTCGGCCAGCGCGGCGGCATCTTCGCCGCCAAAATGCAGCGCCAGCAGGGCAGCGGCGCGGGTTTGGCGGGGGGCATCGGGCAGCAGGGTGAGGATTTTCTGGTAATGGCGCAACGCGGCGAAAACGGTTTCGGCAATGCGGTGCCGGTCTTGGCGGCCGAGTTTGGGATGGCGGCGCCAATAGGCGGCCAGCAGGGCATCGGCCGGGCGCTCGAAAGCAAGCACTTCGGCAAGGACGGCGGCGGTATGGGCAAGGCGGGCGGGTGTCATAAGGGAAACAGGCGCGGCGGGCAAAGGGCGGCATTGTAGCCGATTCGGAGGCGGGCGCACGTTTTTCAGGCAGCCTGAAAGCGCTTTTCAGGCTGCCTGCGGCGGCAAATATGCGCGCGGCTGCCTGATGGCGGCAAACTCGGTTACAATGCCCGCGCAGCCGCTGCGGCGCTGCGCTTCCGACTATCCGCCCAAACAGGAGAAAAATATGTTTTCCAAAAGTCTGACCATCGAAAAATTCGACCCCGAACTCGCCGCCGCCATCGCCGCCGAAAACCAGCGCCAGCAAGACCATGTCGAGCTGATTGCCTCGGAAAACTACGTCAGCCCCGCCGTGATGGAAGCGCAGGGCAGCCAGCTTACCAACAAATACGCCGAAGGCTATCCCGGCAAACGCTATTACGGCGGCTGCGAACACGTGGACGTGGCCGAGCAGCTGGCCATCGACCGTGTGAAAAAACTTTTCGGCGCCGCCTATGCCAACGTGCAGCCGCATTCCGGCTCGCAGGCCAACCAGGCTGTGTACACTTCCGTGCTCAAACCCGGCGACACCATTTTAGGCATGAGCCTTGCCCACGGCGGCCACCTGACCCACGGCGCGAGCGTCAATATTTCCGGCAAACTCTATAACGTGGTGGCCTACGGTTTGAACGAAGACGAAATTTTGGACTACGACGAAGTCGAACGCCTCGCGCTCGAACACAAGCCGAAAATGATTGTGGCCGGCGCATCGGCCTACGCGCTGGAAATCGACTGGGCGCGTTTCCGCCAGATTGCCGACAAAGTGGGTGCGTATTTATTCGTCGATATGGCGCACTACGCCGGCCTGATTGCCGCCGGCGAGTATCCCAACCCCGTGCCGCACGCCGATTTTGTTACCACCACTACCCACAAAACCCTGCGCGGCCCGCGCGGTGGCGTGATTCTCTGCCGCGACACCACCCACGAAAAAGCGCTCAACTCGGCGATTTTCCCCAGCCTGCAAGGCGGCCCGCTGATGCACGTGATCGCCGCCAAAGCCGTGGCCTTTAAAGAAGCGCTGAAACCCGAGTTCAAAACCTACGCCAAACAGGTGAAAGCCAACGCCCAAGCAATGGCCGAAGAGCTGGTCAAACGCGGTCTGCGCATTGTAACCGGCCGCACCGAAAGCCATCTGTTTTTGGTCGATCTGCGCCCGAAAAACATCACCGGCAAAGCCGCCGAAGAAGCCTTAGGCAAGGCGCACATCACCATTAACAAAAACGCCATTCCCAACGACCCGGAAAAACCCTTCGTAACCAGCGGCATCCGCGTCGGCACTTCGGCGATTACCACACGCGGCTTTAACGAAGCCGATGCCCGCGCACTCGCCAACCTCGTTGCCGACGTGCTCGACAATCCCGACGACGAAGCCAACCTCGCGCGCGTCGCCGAAAAGGTCAAAGCGCTGTGCGATAAAAATCCGGTTTACGGCGCGTGATTGAATTGCTCGGATAGATAAAGGCAGCCTGAAAATGGGAAATTCCGTTTTCAGGCTGCTTTTTTGTCTTCCAAGCACCTTTTTTACGATTATTGAACACAGTGTAAAGCAACGGTTACAATCCGCCGTGCTTGGCAATAAGCCTATTGTTTAACCCAATGGCGGCAAAATGCCGCCTGATTTTTTATCAAAAGAAACGAGCAAATAATGTCTGCCCCTACCCGTAAATTTCTCAAACCGTTCAATGCCGCGTTGGCAGCATTGCTGTTGGCTTGCGCCGCGCCCGCTTGTGCGGACAACAACGAAACAAAATTTCAACAAGCCAATGCCGCTTTTGAAGCAGGCAATTACCAGCAAGCCTTTCGCTTATTGCAACCGCTTGCCCAGCAGGGTAATGTCAGCTCACAAAACAAATTGGGCTTGATGTATGAAAACGGTCTGGGCGTGGCGCAAAACGATAAGCAAGCCGTGGCGTGGTATCAAAAGGCGGCGCAGCAAGGATTTGCTTTGGCGCAATTTAATTTGGGCAATATGTATTACAACGGAACAGGCGTGGCGCAGGATTATCAACAAGCCTTTGCTTGGTTTCAAAAAGCAGCCAATCAGGGCAATGCTGACGCGCAATACAATTTGGGTTTGATGCATGTTCACGGTCGCGGTGTGCCACAAAACAATAAACAAGCCGTGGCGTGGTATCAAAAGGCGGCGCAACAAGGCGATGTTCGGGCTCAAGTCAATTTGGGCATGATGTATGCGGAGGGTCGCGGCGTGGCGCAGGACGACAAACAGGCGGCAGCATGGTGGGAAAAAGCGGCACAACAGGGAGATACTGGGGCACAGCACAATTTAGCCATGATGTATGCAGAAGGAGTTGGTGTAGCGAAAAATCTGCAACAAGCCAAATTCTGGTGGCAAAAAATATTGGCACAGCCTGATACACCAAAGAATGCTGTAGCCAAAGAACTCGCCCGCAAAAATCTACAAAAATTAAAAAACAGCGGCATTCGTTAAATTGAGGCAGCCTGAAAAACTGGATAATGGTTTTCAGGCTGCTTTTGGGTTGCGGAGAATTGATTTCAGGCTGCCTGTTTATTTGCCCTCGTTTTCGCTCAGATATACCGGCTTGTCCTGCGCATCGCGCGGCAGGATCAGGTTGAGCAGCACGGCGGTGATGCCGCCGGCGGCGATGGCGTTGCGGAACACTTCGGGCAGGGTTTTGAACACTTCGGGCTCGAAGGCGACGCCCAGGCCGATGCCGACGGCGGTGGCGGCAATGACGGCTTCGCGGCGGTTGATGCCGTGGGTCATAATGATGCGCACACCGGCGATGGCGATCAGGCCGAACATCAGCACCATCGCGCCGCCGAGCACCGGTGAGGGGATGGTGGTGAACAGGCGGCCGACGGCGGGGAAGAGTCCGGCCAGCACCAAAATGGCGGCGATGTAGCGGCCGATGTGGCGCGAGGCGACGCCGGTCATCTGGATAACGCCGTTGTTTTGCGCAAAGGTGGTCAGCGGCAGCGAGCCGAGCGCGGTGGCGATAACCGATACCAGTCCGTCGGCAAACACGCCGCCGCGCAGGCGGCTTTGGAAGGCATCGCCTTCGTAGGGCTGGCCGGACACCATTGCGGTGGCGGTCAGATCGCCTACCGCTTCAAACACGCTCAAAAGGTAAATCACCGCCGCCACCCAAAACGCGCTCCAATCGAAGGCGAAACCGTATTTGAACGGTACCGGCACGGTAAAGAGCGGGGTGTTGTGCAGCGGCGAAAAATCAACCATGCCCATCGCCAGCGCCGCCAGATAGCCGGCAACCAGGCCGACGGCGATGCCACTCATGCGTAAAAACGGGTTGCGCATGCAGTTAAACAGCAGCACCACCACCAGCACGAACGCGGCCAGGCCGATGTTTTGCAGCGAGCCGAAAGCGTCGCTGCCTTTGGTGTGGAAGCCGCCGCCAAAATCGGTGATGCCCACATCGATCAGGCTCAGGCCGATCAGCAGCACCACCACGCCGCTGACCGTGGGCGTGATCACCCGCTTCAGATAGGGCAGCAGCCAGGCCGCGCCGCACACCAGAAAGGCGCCGGCAAAGGAAACGCCCAGCAGGGTTGAGACCATCGCGTTTTCGTCCACGCCGCCCGCTTTCATGCCCAAGCCCAACGAAATCATCACGCCGACAAAGGAAAAGTTTACCGACTGGATCGACAGCAGCCCCGAGCCCAGCGGCCCGAAACGGCTGACCTGCAAAAAGGTGCCGATGCCGGAGGCAACCATCGCCATCGACACCAGATAGGCGGTCATTTCCGCCGGCAGATTGAGTGCCTTGCCGACAATCAGCGCCGGCGTAACCATTGGCACGAAAATCGCTAAAAGGTGGGTAACGGCGGAAAGCAGCGATTTGGCAAAGGGCGGTTTGTCTTCCAAGCGGTAAACCAAATCCGCTTCGGCAGCGGCATGAAGATCGGCATCGGCCATGATGTTTTTCCTGTTCGTGTGTGTTAAAGGGGCGCGATTGTAACGCTGTTTGCGGCTGCGGATAAAGGCAGCCTGAAAGCGGGGCAGGGGGTTTTCAGGCTGCTTGGGGGGCAAGGGCTGCCGCAGGTTTTCAGGCTGCCTGAAACTTTCGCGGCAAGCCCTTATCGCTTTCAGGCTGCCTGAAAAACGGATAAAAAAACGCCCCAAGCGTTTTGGGCTTGGGGCGCGGTTTTATTGCGCGGTGTCTGCGTCCGGCCGGCTGCTGCCGGTTTCTTTGTCAAGACTGAAGCTGCCTTCTGCCGCTTGGGCGTTTTCAGGCTGCTCTGCTGCGGCGGGGGCGCTTTGGTTTTCGCGCAGGTTGTGGCTGTAGTCCTTGGGCGGGCTGGGCTGTTTGCCTGCCATGATTTCGATGACCTGGTCGCGGTCGATGGTTTCCCATTCCATCAGCGCGCGGGTCATGGTTTCCATTTTGTCGCGGTTCTCGTCGAGAATTTTGTAGGCGATGGCGTATTGCTCGTCGAGAATGCGGCGCACTTCGGCATCGACTTCCTGCTGGGTTTTCTCGGAGATGTTTTGCGAGCGGGTGATGCTGCGGCCGAGGAAGACTTCGCTTTCGTTTTCGGCATAGACCATCACGCCCATTTTTTCGCTCATGCCGTAGCGGGTAACCATTTCGCGTGCCATGTGGGTGGCGCGCTCGAAGTCGTTGGATGCGCCGGTGGAAATGCGGCCGACAAACAGGTCTTCGGCAATGCGCCCGCCAAACAGGATCGAAATCTGGTTGAGCATCTGGTCTTTGTACATGCTGATGCGGTCGCGCTCGGGCAGCTGCCAGGTCAGACCCAGCGCACGGCCGCGCGGCATGATGGTAACTTTGTGCACGGGGTCGGTGCCTTCCAGGCTTTCGGCAACGATGGCGTGGCCGGATTCGTGGTAGGCGGTGGCGCGTTTTTCGTCTTCGTGCATCACCATGCTGCGGCGCTCGGGGCCCATGTAGATTTTGTCTTTGGCGTCTTCAAAGTCGCTCTGATCGACCTTGATTTTGTTGCGGCGGCCGGCAAACAGGGCGGCTTCGTTGACCAGATTAGCCAAATCGGCGCCGGAAAAGCCGGGGGTGCCGCGCGCTAAGGCGACCAAATCGACGGATGCGTCGAGCGGTATTTTTTTGGCGTGGACTTTCAAAATCTGCTCGCGACCGCGGATATCGGGCAGCGGCACGATGACCTGGCGGTCGAAGCGGCCGGGGCGCTGCAGGGCGGGATCGAGCACGTCGGGGCGGTTGGTGGCGGCTACGACGATCACGGTTTCGTCGCTGTTAAAGCCGTCCATTTCCACCAAGAGCTGGTTGAGGGTTTGCTCGCGCTCGTCGTTGCCGCCGCCGAGTCCGGCGCCACGCTGGCGGCCGACGGCGTCGATTTCGTCGATAAAGATGATGCAGGGGGCGTTTTTCTTGGCCTGCTCGAACATATCGCGCACGCGGCTGGCGCCGACGCCGACGAACATTTCAACGAAATCCGAGCCGGAAATGCTGAAAAACGGTACGCCCGCTTCGCCGGCAATCGCTTTGGCCAGCAGGGTTTTGCCGGTGCCGGGGCTGCCGGCGAGCAAGATGCCGTGCGGCACGCGGCCGCCGAGGCTCTGGTAGCGGTTGGGCGCTTTGAGGTAATCGACGATTTCCTGCACTTCTTCTTTGGCTTCGTCGCAGCCGGCCACATCGGCAAAGGTTACGACGTTGGCGTCTTTATCCAGCAGGCGGGCGCGGCTTTTGCCGAAGGAAAACGCACCGCCTTTGCCGCCGCCGCTTTGGGCGCGCATAAAGTAGAAAAACACGCCCACCAGCAGCAACAGCGGCAGCCAGCTCACCAGCAGGCTGCTGAGAAAGCCGGGTTTTTCTTCGTGGATGACTTTGAAACGGACTTTGTTGTCGGTCAGTGTCTGCACCAGTTTGTCGTCCAGCGGCGCGTTGGTAACAAAGGACGATTTTTCGCTGTCTTTGCGCTGGCCTTTGATCACATAGCCGGCGGGCGAGCCTTCAAGGCTCACATTGTCGATGTCGCCGCTTTTGACCTGCTGGATAAATTGCGAATACTCGATTTGCTGGGTGCCGCCGCTGCCGTTTTTCATCATGTTTTGCAGGCCGAAAAATACGGCCAGCAGCAAAATGCCCCACAGCAAGAGGTTTTTTAGGTCGATCCGCACAGAAACAAACTCCTGTTAAAAAGATTCAAATAAAGGGGACGGATTGTAAAACAGGGCAAAACCCTTGTCAGCGTTTATTTCTGCCCAAAAGGTAAATCTCGTTCGAGCGGTTGCGCGAGGCTTCGGGCTTGCGCGTGGCCACGGCGGCAAATACCGACTTCATGGCAGCTTGAAACTCCTGAAAACCGCTTCCCTGAAACACTTTGACCAAAAACGTGCCGCCGGGTTTCAGATGTTCGGCGGCAAAGTCCAATGCCAGTTCGCACAGATAGATGCTGCGCGTTTGGTCGATCACGGCATTGCCCGCCATATTGGGCGCCATATCGCAAATTACAAGGTCGAGCGGCCGGCCGGCCAAAAGCTGCTCAAACTCAGTCAGCACGGTGCTTTCGCGAAAATCACCCTGGATAAAATCGACGCCGGCTATCGGCTCCATAGGCAGGATGTCGAGGGCGAACACCTTGCCGGTATTGCCCGCCAGCTTGGCTGCCACCTGCGACCAGCTTCCCGGCGCGCTGCCCAAGTCGGCCAGCACCGTGCCGGGTTTGATGATTTTGTCTTTTTCGTTGATTTCCAGCAGCTTGTATGCGGCACGGGCGCGGTAGCCGTCTTTTTTGGCCATGTGGACGTAATGGTCGTTCACATGCTCGTGCAGCCAGGCTTTGGAGGATTTGGAACGTTGTGCCATAGGAGTGTGCTTCAAATCATGCTTTCAGGCTGCCTGAACGGCTTTCAGGCAGCCTGAAAAACATTGCGGGAAAGAGCGGGGCGGGTTTACTGGTCGACAAACGCACGCTCGATCAGAAAATCGCCGCGTACACCGACTTTGGGCGATTCGACCAGGCCGAAGTCGTTAAGCACCTGGCGGGTGTCTTTGAGCATGGCCGGGCTGCCGCACAGCATGGCGCGGTCGTCCTGCGCGTTGATTTTCGGCAGGCCGATGTCTTCAAAGAGTTTGCCCGAGCGCATCAGGTCGGTCAGGCGGCCGGTGTGTTTGAATTCTTCGCGCGAAACGATGGGGTAGTAGATGAGTTTGTCGCGCACCATTTCGCCGAGGTATTCGTCGTTGGGCAATTCTTGGGTGAAGCGCTCGTAGTAGGCCAAATCTTTTTGGTAGCGCACGCCGTGCACCAGGATCACTTTTTCAAACATCTCGTAGATGTCGGGGTCTTTGGTTACCGCCAAGAAGGGGGCGATGCCGGTGCCGGTGGACAAGAGATACAGGTGTTTGCCGGGGTTCAAATCGCCGGCGACCAGAGTGCCGGTGGGTTTTTTGCTGATCAGTACGTCGTCGCCGACTTTCAGATGCTGCAGGCGGCTGGTGAGCGGGCCGTCGGGCACTTTGATGCTGAAAAATTCGAGGTGTTCTTCGTAGTTGGCGCTGGCAACGCTGTATGCGCGCATCAGCGGTTTGCCGTCCACCATCAGGCCGACCATGACGAACTGGCCGTTTTCAAAGCGCAGCGATTCGTCGCGGGTGCAGGTGAAGGTGAAGTAGGCGTCGGTCCAGTGGTGGACGGAGAGGACTTTCTGGGTATTGAATGCGGCCATGGCGGTCTTTCTGAAGGTTGATTGGGATGAGGGGGCGGCTTTGAGGCAGCCTGAAAACGCTTTTCAGGCTGCCTGTGCGGCGCTTATGGGTTTTCAGGCTGCGGTTGGTGTTCGTTTTTTTGGTCTTTAAACTGCATTTTGCTCAGGTGGGCGTAGCGGCCGCCTTTGGCTAGTAGCTCGCGGTGCGTGCCTTCTTCGTCGATGCGGCCTTCGTGCATCACGATGATGCGATCGGCGTTTTCGATGGTTGATAGGCGGTGGGCGACGACGATGGTAGTGCGGTCGGCCATCAGGCGGTCCAAAGCAGCCTGAACCAGGCGCTCGGATTCGTTGTCGAGTGCGCTGGTGGCTTCGTCCAGAATCAGGATCGGCGCGTTTTTCAGCAGGGCGCGGGCAATGGCAAGGCGCTGGCGCTGGCCGCCGGAAAGTTTGATGCCGTGTTCGCCGATCTGGGTGTCGAGCCCCTGCGGCATGTTTTCGATAAATTCCCAGGCATTGGCGGCGCGGGCAGCCTGAATAATGTCTTCGCGCGAAGCGTTGTGGCAGGCGCCGTAGGCGATGTTTTCTGCCACCGTGCCGTTAAACAAAACCACATCCTGGCTGACCAGCGCCATGCGCTCGCGCAGCGACTGCAGGCTCAGATTGCGGATGTTTTCGCCGCCGATGCGCACTTCGCCGCCGCTAGGATCGAAAAAGCGCGGCAGCATATTGACCAGCGTGGTCTTGCCGCAGCCTGAAGCGCCGACCAGCGCATATACTTTGCCGGCGGGAATGTGCAGGTTGACGCCGTTGAGGCTGTTGCGCTCGGCACCGTCGTAGCGGTGGGTCAGGCCGACAAACTCAATATCGCCCGGCTCGGCAGGCAGGGTTTTTACGCCTTTGTCTTCTTCTTCGGGTTCGTCGAGGAAATCGAAAACGCTCTGCGCCGCCGCCAAGCCGTGCTGCATCGACTGTACCACGCCGGTCAGGCGTTTGATGGGGTCGAACATCATAATCATGGCGGTGAGAAAAGACATAAAGTCGCCGGCGCTGAAATTGTTGCTGCGCGCCTGATAGGCGGCGAAATAGAGAATCACCGCCAGCGCGGTGGCCACCAGCAGCTGGGTGACGGCGGAGCTAACCGAAGACGCGGCGGTTTGCTTGACACCGTTGCGGCGCACGGCGCTGGCGGCATTGGCAAAGCGGCTCTCTTCATAGTGCTGGCCGCCGTAGATTTTGATGACGCGGGTGCCGATAACGCTTTCGTTGAGAATCTGGGTAATCACGCCCATCAGACGCTGGCTCTCGTGTGAGAGCTTGCGCAGCCGTTTGCTCACCAGGCGCACGCACAGCGCCACCACCGGCAGCACGGCAAAGGTAATCAGCGTCAGTTTCCAGTCCAGATACATCAGATAGCCCAGTAGGCCGACAACGCTGACGCCGTCTTTGGCAACCACGGTAATGGCGTTGAAACCGGCTTCGGAAATCTGGTTGGCATCGCTCAGCACGCGCGAAACCAGTCGGCCGCTGTTATTGGCGCCGAAATAGCTGTTGGGCAGCCGGAGTATTTTGCCAAACAGTTCGCGGCGCATGGTTTCAACCAGATGGCCGGAAATATAGCTGGTGGTGTATTCGTTGATGAAGTTGAAAATGCCGCGCAGCAGAAACAGGCCGACGATGGCGGCGGGCAGCCAGGTCATCATCGCCATGTTTTTGGCGACGAAGCCTTCGTTGATCAGCGGTTTGATCAGATAGGCAAACAGCGGCGAAGTAACCGCCACCACAATCATCGACAGCACGGACAGCGAAAAAATACCCAGGTATTTTTTCAGATAAACGGACAAACGCCGGTAGAGTGTCCAGGCGGAAACGGACTGCATAGGGCAAAGACTGGGGAAACGGAGAAAGGGCGCGATTGTAAGCGAAAAGGGCAGGCTTCACAAACGCCGGCGGCGGGGCGGCTTTCGTTCGGGGCTTTCAGGCAGCCTGAAAAGGATTCAGGCCGTATCGCCGGCATCAGTATCGGTAAAAAGCTGCTGCTCGTAATCGAAAAGGTCGGGTTCGCTGCGGCGCAGGCGGCTGTCGATGCTGATGTCTTCTTTAACACGGCAGCAGCAGGGCAGGATTTCGCCGGGCTGCACAAAGGCCATCGGCATGCTGTCGTAGCTAACGCTGCCGGAGAGCAGCTTAACGCGGCAGGAGCCGCAATAGCCGCTGCGGCACTGGTATTCGGCTTCGTGGCCGGTGCGCTCCAGCGCGTCGAGCAGGGTTTCGCCTTCCTGCAGCTCGAAACTGGTGTCGGCGGTGGTGATGCGGGGCATGATGTGCAAAGCAGCCTGAAACGGCTGCGGACGGTGTGTGTTTTGGGTTGCGGATTTTTCAGGCTGCTTTCGGTTTTCGGGCTGCTTTTGCGTTTTCAGGCTACTTTTGCGGCAGCCTGAAAGTCTGTTTACAGCTCGAAACCGCCCAAATCGTCGGCATTGACTTCGGCGTCGATCTGGCCGATCAGGTAGGACGAAATCTCCACTTCCTGCGGCGCCACCTGCACGTTGTCGGAAGAGAGCCAGGCGTTGATCCACGGAATCGGGTTTTGGGTGGATGCGGGGAAGGCCGCCGGCAGGCCGACGGCGAGCATGCGGTGGTTGGTGATGTATTCGACGTACTGGCACAGTATGTCTTTGTTCAGGCCGATCATCGAGCCGTCTTTAAACAGATATTCGGCCCATTCTTTTTCCTGCTCGGCGGCTTTTTTGAACAGCTCGAAGCATTCGTCCTGCAATTCGACGGCAATCTGCGCCATATCGGGATCGTCGGCGCCGCTGCGCATCAGGTTGAGCATGTGCTGGGTGCTGGTCAGGTGCAGCGCTTCGTCGCGGGCGATGAGCTTGATGATTTTGGCGTTGCCTTCCATCAGCTCGCGCTCGGCAAAGGCAAAGGAGCAGGCGAAGGACACATAAAAGCGGATGGCTTCGAGCACATTGACGCACATCAGGCACAGATAGAGTTTTTTCTTCAACTCATACAGCGACACCGATACGGTTTTGCCGTTGATCTGGTGCTCGCCCGCGCCCAGCAGGTTGTAATACTGGGTGTATTCGATCAGATCGTCGTAATAGCAGGCGATGTCTTCGGCGCGGGCGATGATGTATTCGTTTTGCACGATGTCGTCGAACACCACGGAAGGGTCGTTGACGATATTGCGGATAATGTGGGTGTAGCTGCGCGAGTGGATGGTTTCGAAAAACGCCCAGGTTTCAATCCAGGTTTCCAATTCGGGTAGCGACACCAGCGGCAGAAAGCCGACGTTGGGGCTGCGCCCCTGGATGGAATCGAGCAGGGTTTGGTATTTCAGATTGCTGATAAAGATGTGTTTTTCGTGGTTGGGCAGGTTGGCGTAGTCGATGCGGTCGCGCGAAACGTCGATTTCTTCGGGACGCCAGAAAAAGGAAATCTGCTTTTCAATCAGCTTTTCAAAGATTTCGTAGCGCTGCTGGTCGTAGCGCGCCACATTGACCGGCTGGCCGAAAAACATCGGCTCTTTGAGCGCGTCGTTGGGTTCTTTGCTGAAAGTGCTGTATTGCATCACGAGATGTTCGCAGGACATGGCGGATTTCCTTGGTTGGGCCGCCAATGTGCGGCGGTAAATCGTTTTCGGATAATGGTTTGTGTTTTGCTCCGCGTGCGGCGCTGCCGGCGGGCGGGGGGCGATTCTAGCCCAAACTGCCTTCAATCTCCAGCGCTAATAGCCTTATATACTGGATGGAATATGTCGAACAGAAAAACCGCTGGCCGCCGCCATTTTCAGGCAGCCTGAAAGCCGGTTTTTCGCGTACAATGCCCGCTTTCCAGCAAACATCCCGTCCAAAATCCAAAATGACTTCCGACACGCTTAGCAAACAGCAAATTATCGAAATGCGCGCCCGCGCCCAGAGCCTGAACCCGGTGGTGATGGTCGGCCAAAAAGGGCTGACCGAAGCGGTGCTGCGCGAAACCGACAGCGCCCTAAACGCCCACGGCCTGATCAAGGTGCGCGTATTCGGCGACGAGCGCGAAGAGCGCACCGCCATCGCCGACACCCTGTGCCGCGAACTCGGCGCCCAGCTGGTGCAGCACATCGGCAAACTCTTGGTGCTCTACCGCGAGCCGCCGGCAGAAGACAACTAAAGCGCAGCCGCTTCCGGCAGCCTGAAAAGCCTTTTTCATCCGTTTCCCATCCGCAAGGCAGCCTGAAAAGCAGCAGACGGCTTTCAGGCTGCCCGTCCCGTTTAATTGGAGATTGCATGAACAGCCCCATCCGCCGCCCCGCGTTTTTCGTTTCCGACCGCACCGGCATCACTTCCGAAAACATGGGCGACGCCCTGCTCGAGCAGTTTAACGGCCTGAAATTCAAGCGCGCCACCTATCCCTTTGTCGATACCCCCGACAAAGCCCGCGCGCTGGTGCAGATTATCAACCGCACCGCCGAAGAGCACGAAGTGCGGCCGCTGGTGTTTTCCAGCATCGTGAATGATGAAATCCGCACCATCGTCAAAACCAGCGCCGGCCTGCACCTGAGCTTTTTCGACGCCTTTCTCGGCCAGTTGGAAGACGAATTGGGCATGCGCGCCCGCCATTCGGTGGTCAGCCGCGCCCAGAACACCGAGCGTTACGACGCACGCATGGAAGCGGTCAATTTCGCCCTCAACCATGACGACGGCGTTTCCGACAAAAACCTGGAAGAAGCCGACGTGATCCTGATGGGCGTCTCACGCAGCGGCAAAACCCCCACCTGCCTGTATCTGGCGCTGCAATACGGCATCCGCGCCGCCAATTATCCGCTGACGCCGGAAGACTTGGACAGCACCGATTTGCCGCGCATGGTGAAAAACCACAAGCACAAGCTCTTCGGCCTGACCATCGAAGCCGAGCGCCTGCACGACATCCGCCAAGAGCGCCGCCCCGATTCGCGCTATGCCGCGCTGGCCACCTGCCGCAGCGAAGTGGCCGACGCGCAGGCGATGTTCCGCCGCCACAACCTGCCCTTTACCAACACCACCCACAAATCGGTGGAAGAGCTGGCGGTGTCGATTATCCAGGCCTGCCATCTGAAGCGCCGGTTCTGACGGCGGTTTGTTCTGAAATGGTTCTGAAAGGATGCCGCCATGCTTTATCTGGTTTCGGAAGCAGAATTTACCGTCGGGCGGGAAACCCAAGTGTTCGCCGAATCGCCCTTGTCGCCGCATTATGCGGCGGTATTTGAAGACGACGGACAAACCGCCTATTTCTACGCGCTGGATACCCGCAACGAACAACCGATTGCCGAAGCCCTGCATATTTACAATGTTGCCGATGTCAGCGACAGCCATCTGCCGTGCCAAGCGCAAATCTGCTGGCACCACAATCAGGAGATTGCCGTGCTGTTTATCAACGGCTATCCGCATGCCGCCCTTGATTTTGCCGGACGTTTCGGCTTGAACCGCAGCGGTTTTCCCGAACCGGCCGCCGGCAGTATCTGGCAGCGCGCCCTGCTGGAAGACGAGCTGGTGCGCCGCTGGTACGAAGAAGCCGCCGACCCGGCATAGACCGCAGGCAGCCTGAAAACACACCGGATGGTTTTCAGGCTGCCTTTTGACTTTCCGACTGTTCCCAACTGTTCAAGCCCTATCCCGCCATGCCCCTGATTCTGCCCGCCCTGTGTTTCGGATTGGCCACCGCGCTGTTTCTGCCGCGGCACGGCGCATGGTGGCTGTGGCTGGGTGCGCTGGCCGCCGCGCTGGCGCTGGCTTTATGGCGCCGGCGGCGCGGCGGCGGCAGTTTTCAGGCTGCCTGCTGCCTGGCGGCGGCGCTTTCAGGCTGCATTTACGCTTTGGCGCGCACCGATTACGCGCTCGCGCAACGCTGGCCTGCGGAGATTTATCCGCAGGCCGTTTTGCTGCGCGTCGAAATCACCGGCCTGCCGCAGCGCGACGAGAGCGGCCGCACCCGCTTCACCGCCCGCGCCATCACCGACGACGGCCGCGCCTACACGCTGCTGTTTCAGGACTATGCCCGCCGCGAATGGCTGCCGGGCGAAGTGTGGCAGCTTCGGGCGCGGGTGCGGGCGCCGCTGGGGGCGCGCAATCCGGTCGGCTTCGACCGCGAAGGCTGGGCGCTGGCCAACGGCATCGATGGTCTGGCATCGGCCGGCTCGCAGCGTTTCAGGCTGCCTGAAACGCGCAGCGGCGCGGCATGGGGTTTCAACCGCATGCGTTTGGCGGCCAGCCGCAACTGGCGTCAGGCAGACGATTATCCGCGCGGCGCGGCGCTGATGGCGGCGCTGGCGGTGGGCGACGGCTCCGGCCTGCCGCCGCAGGTATGGGCAGCGTTCCGCCCGCTGGGCATCAATCATCTAATCAGCATTTCCGGTCTGCACATCAGCATGGTCGGCGTGCTGGCCGGCTGGCTGTTCAAACAGCTGCTGCGGCTGCTGCCGCGCCTGCCCGCGCGGCCGCGTGTGTGGCAGTCGGCGGCGGGGCTGGCGGCCGCGGCGTTTTATACCGGTTTGGCTGGCTTTGAGATTCCGGCACTGCGCAGCCTGATTATGCTCACGGTGTTTACCGCCGCCTGGGCGTGGCGCGGCAGCTTGAGCGGCTGGCAGGTGTGGTGGGCGGCGCTGACGGCGGTGCTGCTCTACCAGCCCGCTTCGGTGCTGGCGCCGGGGTTCTGGCTGTCGTTCGGGCTGGTGGCAGCGCTGATGTGGGTGCTGGCTTTCAGGCTGCCCGAACACGGCCGTTGGGCGGCGCTGAAGCAGGCGGTGGCCGGACAATGGGCGGCAATGCTGCTGGGCGCGCTGGCAACGGTGCGGCTCTTTGGCACGCTGCCGCCCTTCAGCGCGCCGGTCAACGCCCTGGCGATTCCGTTTTTCTCGTGGCTGCTGGTGCCGCTGGCGCTGGCCGCTTCGGCGCTGCCGTTTGACAGCCTGCGCACCGCCGCCGCCTGGCTGGCTGAGCAGACGGTTGCGCTGCTGCTGTGGCTGGGCGGGCGGCTGCCGGAATACGGTTTTGCCGCCGCGCCGCTGCCGCTGTTTGTGCTGGCGCTCGGCGCCGCGCTGCTGTGGCTGCTGCCGCGCGGCCTGCGCCTGCGGCCGGCGGCTTTGGCGCTGCTGGTGATGTTTTTCGCCTACCGTCCGCCGCCTTCAGGCAGCCTGAAAGCCGAAATCGTCGATGTCGGCCAGGGTTTAGCGGTGCTGCTGCAAACGCCGTCGCACACGCTGCTGTTCGACACCGGAACTCCAGCTTCCGGCCAGACGCTGCTGCCGGTGCTGCACGCGCACGGCGTGCGCCGCATCGACACGCTGGTGCTCTCCCACCACGACAACGACCACGACGGCGGTTATCCCGCGCTGGCGCGGCAGTTTGCCGTCGGAGCGCTGTGGGCGGGGCAGCCCGAGTTCTACCCGCAGGCGCGCTACTGCCGCGACGGCGTCCGCTGGCAGGCCGACGGCGTGCTGTTCGAGTTTGTTACCCCGCCGCCGCAAAAAGGCGAAGACAACGACGCCAGCTGCGTGCTGCGCGCGGTGTACGGCACGCAGGCGCTGATGATTACCGGCGACTTGGGCTTTAAGGGCGAAGAGGCGCTGCTGCAGCGCTACGGCAGCGATATCCACAGCCAGATTCTGGTGCTCGGCCACCACGGCAGCCGCCACGCCAGCGGCAGCGCCTTTCTCAACACCGTCGCCCCCGAGCTTGCCGTGGCCAGCAGCGGTTTTGCCAATTCCTTCAAACACCCGCACCCCGAAGTACAGCTGCGCCTGCGCGCCCACCGCATCCGCCTGCTGCGCACCGACACCCAGGGCGCCATCAGTCTGGACATCCGGCCGGACGGCTTTCAGGCTGCCCCGCAACCGCGCGGCGCATGGTGGCAGAGCAAGCCTTTTTCGCCGCCGCCGGCGCCTTGAGTCAAAACTCGGTTTTTCAGGCTGCCCGCAGCCAAAATGCAGCCTGAAAAAAGCCGGCGGCATTTTTGCGACACTTTTCCGGTTTTTATCTTTGCTTTTATGGGTTTAATCAATGTTTTTACTTGCGCAGACAGGGCAAAAAATATATCATCGCGCACTTTTTGCACAAATCCGACCAACACCGTCATCCGAGAGGCACAGCCATGGCTGCTTTAACCGAATTAGTCAATGTTCACGGACACCGCATCTTTGTGAATACCAACCAGATTCTGCGTTTGGAACCGAAAAACGAAAATCCCGACACCACCACCATCGTCATGCTCGGCAGCGAGGGCGATACTTTTTTTGAAGTGATGGGTCTGGTGGACGACATAGCCGCCAAACTCAACCGCGAAATGTCCGGCTTCTAACCGCCGCCGTTGGTAATATACAAAAAGCAGCCTGAAAAGCGTTTGACACGTTTTCAGGCTGCTTTTTATGCGGCGGATTTGGTTTTCGCTGTCTAGAGAAACTCTCCAAAGCAGCCTGAAAGCCGGTTTTTAGGCTTTCAGGCTGCCTTTAGTCGGCAAAGCGTGCCAGCGCGGCGACGGCGGGCAGTTCTTTGCCTTCGAGAAACTCGAGGAAGGCGCCGCCGCCGGTGGAGATGTAGCCGACCTGTTCGCCGATGCCGTATTTGGCGACGGCCGCCAGCGTGTCGCCGCCGCCGGCAATCGAGAAGGCGCTGCTGTCGGCAATGGCTTTGGCCAGCACTTTGGTGCCGTCGGCGAATTGGTCGAATTCAAACACGCCCACCGGGCCGTTCCATACCACGGTGCCGGCTTTTTTTATGATGTCTGCGAGCACGGCGGCCGATTGCGGGCCGATGTCGAGAATCATGTCGTCGTCGGCCACGTCGTCGATGGATTTGGTTTCGGCTGCGGCGTCTGCGGCAAATTCTTTGGCGCAGACCACATCGGTGGGCAGCGGTACCGCGCCGCCTTTGGCCGCCATTTTGGCGATGATTTTTTTCGCTTCGTCAACCAAATCGGGCTCGGCCAGCGATTTGCCGATGTTTTTGCCCTGCGCCAGCAAAAAGGTGTTGGCGATGCCGCCGCCAACGATCAGCTGATCGACTTTGTCGGCCAGGTTTTCCAGCACCGTGAGTTTGGTCGAAACCTTGCTGCCGGCAACAATCGCCACCAGCGGGCGGGCGGGGTCGCGCAGCGCTTTGCCCAGCGCGTCCAATTCGTCGGCCAGCAGGATGCCGGCCAGCGCCAGCGGTGCGGCGGCGGCAACCGCTTCGGTGGACGCCTGGGCGCGGTGGGCGGTGCCGAAGGCGTCGTTGACGAACACGTCGGCCAGCGCTGCATAGGCTTTGCCCAGCGCGGGGTCATTTTTCTTTTCGCCGGGGTTGATGCGCACGTTTTGCAGCATGGCGATTTCGCCGGCGTGGAGTTTGGGCGGGCTGTCGCGCCAGTCTTTGAGCACCGCCACCTGTTTGCCCAGCAGGGCGCCGAGCTGGCGGGCGACGGGAGTAACGTCGTCTTCGGGGTGGAACTCGCCCTCGGTCGGGCGGCCGAGATGGGTCATCACAATTACCGCGGCGCCGCGGTCGAGACAGTAGCGGATGGAGGGCAGCGAGGCGCGGATGCGGGTGTCGTCGCTGATGCGGCCGTCTTTGATCGGCACGTTCAGGTCGGCGCGGATCAGCACGGTTTTGCCGGCAACGTTTTGTTCGCTGAGTTTCAGAAATTTCATGGTTCAATCCTCGTAAGCTGGCGAAAGCCGGCAGCAGCCGGCGGAAAAATTGGTTTCAGGCTGCCTGAAACGGGTGCTGTGCCGTTTAGGCGGCGGGCATTTCAAGGGCAGCCTGAAGTTTTTGCAACCCTTCCCAAGCCTTGCGTTTGAGCTGGGGCTTGTGCAGCATCTGCTGCGGGTGGTCGATGTAAAAATGCGGCACGTCGGGGGCGATGCGCTGCAGGTGGTCGCGCACGTCGTCGCGCTCGAAAAAACGCCCCATCAGCAGCAGCGCGCGGGCGCCGCTTAGGCGGAACTCGGCATCCACGCGGGCGGCGGCGGCGGCCACGTCTTCTGCGGCCGGTTGCGGGCGGAAGTCGGGCAGGCCTTTGAGCCAGCAGCTCAGATAGCTGTCTTCGCGCGACAGGCGGATGGCGGCGAGCATTTTATCGAGCAGTTCGCCTTCGGCACCGCTAAACAGGCGGCGGGCGGCCACATCGGCGGGCGACGGGCAGACGCTCAGCACCATCAGCCGCGCGGCCGGTACGCGGCCGGCAAGGCGTTCGAGATAGTGTTCGACCGTTGGCGTGGCGGCTGGGCTTTCTTGGACGGCGGCGGCCGGTGCCGGCTCGAGCGTGGTGCTGCCGACACGCTGCAGGGCGGCCAGCCGCGGCGAGTTGGGCGCGGTAGTTGTTTGCGGGGCGCGGGTGGCGCGGGGCGCCGGGGTACGGGCAGGCACCGGCGGCGTTTCGGCAAAGCCGGCACCGTCTGCATGCTGGGCGGCAGCGGCGGGACGGGTTGGGGCGGCAGCCTGAACCTTGTGCGCGGCGGTTTTCAGGCTGCTTGGGTGCTGCGGCGCATCGGTGTTGCCGCCGGCATCGGCTTCCGGCTTTTCAGGCTGCCTGATGCGGGCGGACGCCGGCAGCCACATCGGCCCCAGTCCCAAGGCTTCGTGCAGATGGACATAGCGGGCGTCTAACATAGCTTCTCCATCACCAGCGCGTCTTCGTCGCCGTAATAAGCGCGCCGCCGAGCCAAATCGGCAAAACCGTGGCGGCGGTACAGCGCCTGCGCCGCCAGATTGCCGGCGCGCACTTCGAGAAACACCCGCCGCAGTCCGGCAGCCTGAAACATCTGCGCCAGCAGCGCCGTGGCGATGCCCTGCCGCCGCTGCGCCGGCGCGGTGGCAATCAGATGCAGTTCGGCTTCGTCAAACAGCTGCTGCCAAACGATAAAGCCGGCGCAGCCGGCGGGCGTTTCCGCCAGCCACACCTGGGTGTGCGCTTCATCCAAAGCAGCCTGAAACTGGCCGGCAGACCACGGTTTCGGGTTGCACAGGCAGTCCAAAGCCGCCAGGGCGGCGGCATCGTCGGCAAGTGCGGGGCGCAGGGAAAACATGGCGGCAGGGGCGGGTTGAAAAGGCGGCATTATAGCCCAAATCAGGGGCAGGCGGCAGCGGCCGGGGCAGCCTGAAAACCCTGTAACGGCGGGCGGCGGCGCGCCTGTGCTGCGATTGAGTTTTTTTCAGGCTGCCTTTATACTCGCCCGCTTTGCGCCGCGGCCTTTCGTGCGGCGGTTCGTAAAACAAAATTCCGATATGGGACAAAATGATAATGGACAAAAAAGACCGTAACTGCTCGTTTTGCGGCAAGCCCGAACACGAAGTCAAACACCTGATTGAAGGCGAAAAAGGCTTTATCTGCGACGAATGCGTGCTCGACTGCAGCCATCTGATTCTCAGCGAGCAGACCGAGTCTGCCGTGCCGGCCACCGCTGCCGGCGGCGCCCTGCCGACGCCCGCCGAGCTGACGGCGCAGCTGGACGAATACGTAATCGGCCAGCAGGGCGCGAAAAAATCGCTGGCGGTGGCGGTGTACAACCATTACAAACGCCTGCGCCAACCCAAGTCCGCCGGCAATGTCGAACTCTCCAAATCCAATATTCTGCTGATCGGCCCCACCGGCTCGGGCAAAACCCTGCTGGCGCAAAGTCTGGCGCGGCGGCTGAACGTACCCTTTGTGATGGCGGACGCCACCACGCTTACCGAAGCGGGCTATGTCGGCGAGGATGTCGAGCAAATCATCACCAAGCTCTTGGGCAAATGCGATTTTGACGTGGAAAAAGCGCAGCAGGGCATTGTTTATATCGACGAAATCGACAAAATCTCGCGCAAGAGCGACAACCCGTCGATTACCCGCGACGTATCGGGCGAGGGCGTGCAGCAGGCGCTGCTGAAGCTGATCGAAGGCACCGTGGCCAGCGTGCCGCCGCAGGGCGGGCGCCGCAATCCGAACCAGCAGTTTATCGATGTTGATACCACCAATATCCTGTTTATCTGCGGCGGCGCCTTTGCCGGTTTGGAAAAAGTCATCCGCCAGCGCACCGAAAAAGGAGGCATCGGCTTCGGCGCCACCGTCCACAGTAAGGATGAAAACGCCGATATCGGCGCACTGTTTGAAACCGTCGAACCTGAAGATTTGATCAAATTCGGCCTGATTCCCGAGCTGATCGGCCGCCTGCCGGTAATCGCCACGCTCGAAGCACTGGACGAAGCGGCGCTGGTCAATATCCTGACCGAGCCGAAAAACGCACTGGTCAAACAATACCAAAGCCTGTTTGCGATGGAGGGCGCCGAATTGGAAATCGACGCCGAAGCGCTGTCGGCCATCGCGCGGCAGGCAATGGAGCGCAAAACCGGCGCCCGCGGCCTGAGATCGATTATGGAACGCGCCTTGCTTGACACCATGTACCACCTGCCGGACTGGAAGGATGTGAACAAGGTTGTGGTGGGTAAAGGCGTTATCGAAGAAGGCAAAATGCCCAAACTGCTGCGCGCCGACGGCAGCGAGATCAATCCGCCGGCACAGGCAGCCTGAAAGCCAAAAGCAGCCTGAAAAAACCGCCGCAGCCCTTATCTTTCCCTACCATCCGCCAGAGGAGTAATCCATGAACAGCCAAGCCGCACTGCAAACCGCACTCGCGCACCGTTCCATCCGCAAATTCAAAACCGACCCGATTCCCGCCGCCGTGCTGGAGCAGATTATTACCGCCGGCCAGATGGTGTCCACCTCCAGCTATATGCAGGCGGTGAGCGTGATCCGTGTTACCGATCCGGCCAAGCGCGCCGCCATCCGCGAAATCTGCGCCAACGCCTACAAAGGCAAGATGGGGCACCATTATGTGGAAAACTGCGCCGAGTTTCTGGTGTTCTGCGCCGACGCTTCGCGTCATCTGCGCCTGGCGCCCGATGCCCAGATCGATTGGATCGAAGTGATGATGATTGGCGCCGTCGATACCGGCATTTTCGCGCAAAACGTGCTGCTGACCGCCGAATCGCTCGGCTTGGGCGGCGTGTTTATCGGCAGCCTGCGCAACGATTTGCCGACGCTGGCGCGCATTCTCGAAGTGCCGCACGGCGTGGTGCCGCTGGTGGGCATGTGCCTGGGTTATCCCGACCACGATCCCGGCCAGCGTCCGCGTTTGCCGCTGCAGGTGGTAATGAGCGAAAACCGCTACCGTGAGGCTGAAGATGCCGAGCTGGCGGCTTACGACGAAGTCGTGAAAAAATACTATAAAGACCGCAGCAATCTCGATTTGAGCTGGCAAGACCAAATCCGCGCCAATCTGTGCACCGAAGTGCGCCCCGGTCTGCTGCCGTTTCTTCAGCAGCAGGGTTTTGCCAAAAAATAAATTCGCTGCCCGCCGCCGCTGCCCATGCCGTCAGGCGGGCAGAGCGTTTGCACAGCCGTTTGGGCGTTTTAGCTTCGCAAAGGCAGCCTGAAAAATATGAAAACCGGCTTTCAGGCAGCCTGAAAATATGTTTTCCCGCCCGCCGCTGTTTGTGTCGCGGGCAAAAAACAAACCGATGCCGGTGTCGCAGCCGCACCAAAAAACCGATGGAAACCCGTATGGCCGATTTGCCGCCACCCAGCGTTTTTCTTCCCGACGAAGCCGCCACCCTTGCTTTGGGCGGCGCTTGGGCGCAGCTGCTGCGCGCGCCCTGCGTGGTGTATCTGCAGGGCGATCTGGGCGCGGGCAAAACCACGTTTACCCGCGGCCTGCTGCACGGTTTCGGCCACCGCGGCACAGTCAAAAGCCCGACTTACGCGCTGGTGGAAAGCTACCGCCTGCCACAGGAAAGGGTGTTGCACCATTTTGATTTGTACCGCTTTGCCGATCCGTCGGAATGGGAAGACGCGGGCTTGGACGATTTGTTTGCGGACAACAGCATTTGTCTGATCGAATGGCCCTTGCAGGGCGGAGAGTTTGTGCCCGCGGCCGATTACGTTTTTGATTTGCGCACCGAAGAAGGCGGCCGCCGCTGCTCGGTGTCGGCTTTGAGTGCGGCGGCAGAAGAAGGAGTGGAGTTATGGCGGGCATCAGTCGCCGCAGATTATTGATGTGGTCGGCCGGCGGTTTGCTGCTGGGTTTCAGCGGCAATCTGTTTGCTGCTACCGATATCCTGTCCGCCAAGCTTACCAGCGGCAAAGGCCGCAGCCGTCTGGCCATCGAAACCGCCGGCCGCGTGCGCTACCGCTACTTTATGCTCGATACGCCAAACAGGCTGGTGGTCGATATTGAAGACGTTGTACCGAATAAGGTTTTGTCTGCGCTTGCCGGCCAGGTTCGCGCCAACGATCCGCTGATTGCCGGCATCCGCATCGGCAAAAAAGACGAACGCACCGTGCGGCTGGTGGCCGATTTGCGCGGCAAGGCGCAGGTTGCCGTCAGCAACAGCCCGCTGGCCGACGGCCAAAAGCACCTGCTGCAAGTCGAACTGACGACGCCTAATGCCGCCGCGCCTGCCCCTGCCGTTGCTCCCGCCGCGGCTGCGGCGCCGGCTGCGGCAGCCGATGATCCCATCGGCGATCTGGCGCAAAAACACAGCCGCAAAGCCGCGCCCGCCGCCCAGGATAAGGCGAAAGAGCGCGATAGCGTTGCGCCTGCCGCCCCCGCCGAGCCGGCGCCGGCCAAGCCGGTCAGCAAGCGCCGTCCAATCATCATGCTCGATCCCGGCCACGGCGGCAAAGATACCGGCGCCATCGGTCCCAACGGCGTGCGCGAGAAAGACGTGGTGCTGGCGGTGGCCAAAGAAACGCAGAAGCTGCTGGAAGCGCAGGGCTACCGCGTATTCCTTACCCGCAACGACGACCAGTTTATCCAGCTGCGCGATCGGCGCCAGAAAGCGCGGCAGGCCAAAGCCGATCTGTTTGTTTCCATCCATACCAATTCCGCCCTGAGCAAGGCGGCCAGCGGCATTGATGTCTTTATGTGGGGGCAGGCCAACAGCGAAGCCGTGCGCAAGCTGGCGGAAAAGGAAAACGATGCCGATCTGGTTGACGGCCTGCCGCAAAACCGAAATAAAGAAGTCAATGTCGTGCTAACCGATATGCTGCAAAGCCAGACCGCCAACGACAGCCGCCGTCTCGGCAATCTGGTGCTCGGCCAGCTCGGCCGCCGCCACCGCCTGCACCAAGGGCGGGTCGAGCAGGCCAATTTTGTTGTTTTGCGCTCGCTGGATATTCCCTCGATTTTGGTCGAACTGGCCTTTGTGTCCAATCCCACCGAAGAAAAACTGTTGTCCGAAACCGCGTTCCGCCGCAAAATGGCGGCCGGCATCAGCGAAGGCGTATCGATGTATCTGAAAAAAACCAAGCTGGGCTAGGGGCTGTTTACATTTGGTATTGCGGGGGCTTTTACGCTGCAAAGTAGCCAATACCGCTTTCTGACAACACCCAATGCAAACCGCCCCCAAGCCCGCCGCACAGCCTTTCAGGCAGCCTGAAAGGCTGTTTTTCCGTGCAATCAGGCAGCCTGAAAACCCTTTCCGTTTCCCCATCCCATGCTTACCGACAACCTGCCTGCAGGCAAACTCGACATCATCGGCGACGTCCACGGCCATTTTGACGCCCTGACCGAGCTGCTCGATCATCTGGGCTACCGCGACAACGGCAGCCA
>NZ_JAKOOW010000022.1:109216-116940 GCF_022288825.1 Kingella pumchi
GCATGGGTAATGGCCGCCTGCGCCGCCGGCCGCGCCCATATGGTGCTCGGCAACCACGAAGCCAATTTGCTCACCGGCGAAGCCAAAGACGGCTCCGGCTGGTTTTTCGCCGAACGCAGCGAACGGGACGGGCGCAATTACGCCCCGTGGCAAACCCTGCCGGCCGGCGAACACGGCCGCATACTCGATTTTCTCGCGCAACAGCCGCTGCTGCTCGAACGCAGCGATTTGCGCATCGTCCATGCCGCCTGGCAGGACAAAGCCGTCGAAACCGTGCGCCGGCGCCGCAGCGAAAACCTCGCCGATCTCTACCAGGAATGGGAAGACGACCTTTGCCGCTGCATCCGCCACGCCCCGTGGTACGACGACTATCTCGACGAGCAGCGCCGCTACGCCCATTTGTTCGACGACCCTGCCGCCAAACTGCCGCTGCTGGCCGCCACCGCCGCCCACGACGTTTACCGCAACGGCGCCAATCCGCTGCGGATGCTGACCTGCGGCCCCGAAACCCCCGCCGCCGCCCCGTTTTTTGCCGGCGGCCGCTGGCGCTTTTCCGTGCGCGAGCCGTGGTGGAACCGCTATACCGCCAGCGCCGCCGTGGTTATCGGCCACTATTGGCGACCGTGGCAGGGCGAAGCCGCGCCCCGCCGCAGCGAAATGTTTACCGTGCCGCCGCACCACTGGCACGGCGCCGGCGGCAAAGTGTTCTGCTGCGACTTCTCCGTCGGCGCCCGCTGGCGCGAACGCAAGCGCCACATCGCCCCCCAGCACTCCGCCTACCGCCTCGCCGCCCTGCGCTGGCCGGAAAAAATCCTGATCACCGACCGCGGCGAACAGCTGCCAACCGTATAAACCGCCGCCCGCGTTTGCAGGCAGCCTGAAAACCCTATCCGCCGACCGCACCAGTAAAACCAAAGCAGCCTGAAAGCCGTTTTTCCGGTCTTCAGGCTGCTTTGGGCTTTCAGGCAGCCTGAAAGAGGGTAGGGCGCTTGTCGGCAAAGGCTGGTTTGCTGCAGGTGGGGCGAAGCAGGAAAAAGGCAGCCTGAAAACTTTTCAGGCTGCCTTTTGCCGTGTTTGACGGTTTATGCCTCGCTGCCGCCGACCGTTAATCCCGCATCGATGCGCAGGGTGGGCTGGCCGACGCCTACCGGCACGCTTTGGCCGTCTTTACCGCAGACGCCGACGCCGGTGTCGAGCGTGCTGTCGTTGCCGATCATCGAAACGTGTTTGAGCACTTCGGGGCCGCTGCCGACGATGGTCGAGCCTTTGACCGGATACTGCAGTTTGCCTTTTTCCACCCACCACGCTTCGGAGGCGGAAAAGACGAATTTGCCGCTGGTGATATCGACCTGGCCGCCGCCGAAATTGACGGCGTAGATGCCTTTGTCGATGGAAGCGATGATTTCCTGCGGGTCGTGGCTGCCGTTTTCCATAAAGGTGTTGGTCATGCGCGGCAGCACGATTGACGAGTAGCTTTCGCGCCGGCCGTTGCCGGTTACCGGCATGCCCATCAGGCGGGCGTTGGTTTCGTCCTGCATATAGCCGGTGAGAATGCCGTCTTCGATTAGGACGTTGCGGCGGGTTTCGTTGCCTTCGTCGTCGATATTGAGCGAGCCGCGCCGCTCGGCAAGGTTGCCCTGATCGACGACGGTAACGCCGGGGGCGGCGACGCGCTGGCCGAGTTTGCCGGAGAAGGCGCTGGTTTGTTTGCGGTTGAAATCGCCTTCCAAACCGTGCCCCACCGCTTCGTGCAGCAGCACGCCCGGCCAGCCGCTGCCGAGAACGACGGTCATTTCGCCAGCGGGGGCGGGGCGGGATTCGAGATTGGTCAGCGCCTGTTTGACGGCGTGATTAACATAGCTTTTGATTTGCGCGTCGCTGAAATAGTCCAAATTGAAGCGGCCGCCGCCGCCGCCGCTGCCTTGTTCGCGACGGCCGTTTTGCTGGGCGATGACGGTTACGCTCAGGCGCACCAGTGGGCGGATGTCGGCAGCGTGGCGGCCGTCGAGACGGGCGATATAGACCAAATCGTATTCGCAGGTCAGCCCGGCCATAACCTGCACGATGCGCGGGTCGGCGGCTTTGGCCAGCGCTTCAACTTTTTGCAGCAGCGCCACTTTGGCGGGTGAATCGAGGCTGGCAATCGGGTCGGCATCGCCGTGGATGGGGGCGGCCGCCACTTTTTGCAGCGGCACGCGCACCGGACGGTTGTTGCCCGCCGCGCCGATTACGCGCACCGTTTCGGCGGCGCGGCGCACGGCGGCATCGGTCAGGCTGTCGGCATAGGCAAAAGCGGTTTTCTCGCCCGAAACCGCCCGCACGCCCACGCCCTGGTCGATCTGAAAACTGCCGGACTTGACCATGCCTTCTTCCAGATGCCAGCTCTCGAACGCGGTGCGCTGGCAGTAGATGTCGGCATAATCGACATGGTGGGCGCCGATCAAATCAAGGCTGGCGTACAGGTTTTCGGCACTCAGTCCGTGTGCATGCAGCAGCCGCTCGCAAACGGTATCGAACACGGAAAAATCATTCATAAACGCTTTCTGCAAACCGCTTTCAGGCTGCCTGAAAGCGGCGGTAGGGAAAAAGGCGCGATTATAGCCGAAACCGCCCGCCCAAGTGCCGGCCGACAAAGCGGCAGATGCGCGAAAACGGCTTTCAGGCTGCCTGAAAAGCAGTAAAACGGCTGCGAAAAAACATTTTTCATATTTTAAATATCAACACATTAACTAACTAATTCTTACCCTTTTGCGCGTAAGCCTTGCAATCAGCGCCGCTTTGGTTTACCGTAAAAAACACTTCAACCCATCACACAAGCGAAAACACCATGTATCTGATTGCCGCCGTCCGCCACCATCACCACCCCGATTAGTCTTTCGGGTGCTGGGCTGTATCCGGAAGATTAGGCTTCCGGAGCGTGCGGCAATATCTGTTTTCATACGCAAAAAACCTTTCGGAAGTTCTGTTGAACCCGAAAGGTTTTTTGCGTTTTTGTTTTTAAAAATCCCAAAGGAGAAACCATGACTGCCAACCCCAACTCCCCACGCCTGCGCATTGCGATGCAGAAATCCGGCCGCTTGAGCAGCGAATCGCAGAGCCTGCTCAAACAATGCGGCGTCAAAATCAACTTCAGCGGTGAGCGCCTGCTCGCCTACGCAGAAAATCTGCCCATCGACATCCTGCGCGTGCGCGACGACGACATTCCCGGCCTGGTCTTTGACGGCGTCGTCGATTGGGGCATCTTGGGCGAAAACGTGCTGGAAGAAGCAGAACTGGCGCGGCTTGCAGCCGGTGAAACGGCGGATTACACCCTGCTGCGCCGTCTCGATTTCGGCGGCTGCCGCCTGGCGCTGGCTATCCCGCGCGACGAAACCTACCGCGACGCGGCAGATTTGGCAGGGCGGCGCATCGCCACCTCATACCCACAACTGCTCAAGCGCTTCATGGAAACGTGCGGCATCGCCTACAAAACCTGCCTGCTCGGCGGCGCGGTGGAAGTCGCGCCACGCGCGGGACTGGCGGATGCGGTCTGCGATTTAGTCTCATCGGGGGCGACGCTGGAAGCCAACGGCCTGCGCGAAGTGGAAACCGTGTACCGCTCTAACGCCTGCCTGATACAACGCGCCGGCGCGCTTGCCGCAGAAACCCGGGCGCTGGCAGCGCGGCTGCTCACCCGCATCCAGGGCGTGGCGCAGGCGCGCGAGTCGAAATACATCATGCTGCACGCACCCAAAGACAAAGTCGAAGCGGTAGTCGCGCTGCTGCCCGGCGTGGAAAACCCGACCATCCTGCCGCTCACCCACGACAGCAGCCACGTCGCGCTGCACATGGTCAGCCAAGAAAACCTCTTTTGGGAAACGATGGAACAGCTCAAAGCCGTCGGCGCCAGCTCAATACTGGTGCTGCCCATCGAAAAAATGCTTGCTTGAGGATACCGCCATGCAAACCCTGAATTGGAACGAACTGAACGAAGCCGAACGCGCTGCTGCCTTACGCCGCCCCGCACAAAACAACGACGCCAACATCCGCGCTGCCGTCGCCGCAATACAAGAACAAGTGCGTACCGGCGGCCTCGATGCCCTGTTGGCTTTAACCGAACGCTTCGACGGCGTCCGTCTTGCCAGCCTCGCCGTCGCCAGCGAGGCCATTGACGCCGCCAGCGCCCGCGTTTCCAACAGCCTGAAAAGCGCGATGCAGACCGCCAAAGCCAACATCGAGCGCTTCCACCGCGCGCAAATCCCGGTGGAAATCGACATCGAAACCCAAGCGGGCGTGCGCTGCCAACAAATCACCCGCCCCATCGCCAGCGTCGGCCTCTACATCCCTGGCGGCAGCGCCCCCTTATTTTCCACCGTGCTAATGCTCGCCGTGCCCGCCAAAATCGCCAGCTGCCACCGCATCACCCTGTGCAGCCCGCCGCCGATAGCCGACGAAATCCTCTACGCCGCGCGGCTGTGCGGCATCGACAGCGTTTATCAAATCGGCGGCGCGCAGGCAGTGTTCGCCCTCGCCTACGGCAGCGGCGGCGTCCCCAAAGCCGAAAAAATCTTCGGCCCCGGCAACGCCTACGTAACCGAAGCCAAGCGGCAAGTACAACAAAGCGGCACCGCCATTGACATGCCCGCCGGGCCATCAGAAGTGTTAATCATCGCCGACGAAGCCGCCAACCCCGCCTTTGTCGCCGCCGACCTGCTCTCACAAGCCGAACACGGCGCGGATTCCCAAGTGATGCTGGTTACGCCCTCGCGCGAACTCGCTCGCCAAGTCGCACAAGAAACCGCCGCGCAACTCGCCGCCCTGCCGCGCGCCGCCACCGCCCGGCAAGCGCTGGCACATAGCCGCATCATCATCGCCGCCGACCTCGCGCAATGCGTCGCCATCAGCAACGCCTACGCGCCCGAACACCTCATCGTACAAACCGCTGCCCCGCGCGCGCTCTTGCCAGAATTAGACAACGCCGGCTCTATTTTCCTCGGCGCCTATTCACCCGAAAGCATGGGCGACTACGCCAGCGGCACCAACCACGTCCTGCCCACCTACGGCTACAGCAAAACCCATTCCAGCCTCGGCCTCGCCGACTTCAGCAAACGCATGACCGTGCAAGAACTCAGCCCGCAAGGCTTCGCCGCGCTGGCGGCGACCGTCGAACAACTCGCCGCCGCCGAACACCTCGACGCGCACAAAAACGCCGTATCCGTGCGCCTCGTCGCCTTACAAACGGCACAAATTGCCCCTGCCAACAGCGAAGGAGGCGCGGAATGAGCACCACACAGCGACAAAACCCAGCAGAACGGCTCCCTCCCCCGTGGGGGAGGGCTGGGGTGGGGGCAGCAAACACGCCGCGCAGCGACAAAACCCCGCTACCCCGCACATAAACCAACCAACAAAGGACACAACCATGCCCAGCATCACCCAACTCGCCCGCGCCGAACTGCGCGACCTCATCCCTTACCAATCCGCGCGCAGCATCGGCGGCGCGGGCGAAGTGTGGCTCAATGCCAACGAAGCCCCCACCGCCCCCGACATTCAGGCTGCCTGCACCGCGCTCAACCGCTACCCCGAACCGCAGCCGCAGCAAGTGCTCGCCGCCTACGCCCGCTACGCGCAAGTACCGGCGGAAAACGTACTCATCACACGCGGCGGCGACGAAGGCATCGAACTGCTGGTGCGCGCCTTCTGCCAACCCGGCCGCGACGCGCTCATCTACTGCCCGCCCACCTACGGTATGTATGCCGTCTCTGCCGCTGCCAACGGCGTTAGCGCGCTCACCGTGCCGCAACGTGCCAATTTCCAGCTCGACCTGCCTGCCATCGCACACGCACTCGACAGCCAGCCGGTCAAACTCATCTTCATCTGCAACCCCAACAACCCCAGCGGCACCCGCCTCAACCGCGCCGACCTCGACGCGCTGCTCGCCATGACGCGCGGTCGTGCCATCGTCGTCATTGACGAGGCCTACATCGAATACAGCGCTGCCGACACCCTCGCCGGCGAACTGCCGCGCCAACCGCACCTTGCCCTCATCCGCACCCTATCCAAAGCGCACGCGCTGGCGGGTATTCGCTGCGGCTTCGTCCTCGCCAATCCCGAACTCATCGGCCTGTTGGCGAAAATCATCGCCCCCTATCCCATTCCGACACCAGTCGCCGACATCGCCGCGCAAGCCTTGAGCGCAGCGGGACTCGCACAAATGCGGCAGCGGGTGGCAGACACCCTCGCCGAGCGCGCCGCCCTGCAAGCCGCCCTACAACAAAGCCCGCTGGTGCGCGAAGTTTACGCAAGCGCCGCCAACTTCCTGCTCGCCCGCTTTAGCGACGGCCCCGCCGTGTTCCAAGCCCTGTGGCAGCGCGGCATCATCCTGCGCAGCCAAGAAAACGCGCACGGCCTCGCCAACTGCATCCGCATCACCGTCGGCAGCCATGCCGAAAACGACACCCTCATCCGCGCCCTGCGCCAACTGGAGCAAACCCCATGACCCGCCCAACCCTCTACATCGACCGCGACGGCACCCTCATCGACGAGCCGAAAACCGACTTCCAAATCGACAGCTTAGAAAAACTGCGCTTCGAGCGCGACGTCATCCCCGCGCTACTGCGCCTGCAAACCCACTACCGCCTGGTCATCGTCAGCAACCAAGACGGCCTCGGCAGCGCCAGCTTCCCGCAGGCGAGCTTCGACACGCCGCACAACAAAATGCTGGAAACCTTCGCCTCACAAGGCATCCGCTTCGACGCGGTGTACATCTGCCCACACCGCGCTGAAGACGGCTGCACCTGCCGCAAGCCGCAAATCGGCCTGCTGCGCGACGAAATCGCCGCCTCGCGCTTTGACCCCGCGCACAGCTACGTCATCGGCGACCGTGACAGCGACCTGCAACTGGCACAAAACCTCGGCATCACCGGTCTGCGCTACCACCCCGACCACCTCGGCTGGGCGCACATCGCCGAAAAACTGCTGCCCGTAGCCGCGACCGAGCGAGCGCCGCGCCGTGCCGACGTGCACCGCCAAACCCGTGAAACCGACATCCGCATCAGCCTCGACCTCGACCGCGCCGGCATCAACCACATCCGCACCGGCATCGGCTTCTTCGACCACATGCTTGACCAAATCGCCACCCACGGCGGCTTCCAGATGAACATCGACTGCGCGGGCGACCTGCACATCGACGAACACCACAGCATCGAAGACACCGCCCTCGCCCTCGGCGAGGCGCTGCGCCAAGCGCTGGGCGACAAACGCGGCATCGCCCGCTTCGGCTTCGTCCTGCCGATGGACGAATGCCGCGCCAAATGCACGCTCGACCTTTCCGGCCGCCCCTACTGCTGCTTCAAAGCCGAATTCAAACGCGAACAGGTTGGCGGCTTTGCCACCGAAATGACCGAACACTTCTTCTACTCGCTCAGCCAAAGCCTGATGTGCACCCTGCACCTTGCCGCAAAAGGCCGCAACGACCACCACAAAATCGAAAGCGTGTTCAAAGCCTTCGGTCGCACCCTGCGCCAGGCCATCCGTATCGAAGGCAGCGAGCTGCCGAGCAGCAAGGGGGTGTTGTGAACAGATATACCCCCTCCCCTGCGAAGCGGGGGAGGGTTGGGGTGGGGGAGTGTACACTCGCGCAGCGACAAACCCAGCGAAAACTCCCACCCCTGCAGCAAGCGTAGCAACTGTATTTTTCACCCCGTCGGGCAAAAATACCAAAACTCAAATCAAGCCGTTTGGATACC
>NZ_JAKOOW010000023.1:0-88792 GCF_022288825.1 Kingella pumchi
AAAACTACCCGCCAAAGCACAAATCCATATCGAAAAAGGAAATGTTTTTATAAGGCAGCCTGAAAAACTTTCGGCACCACCGGAAAACCAGGCTTCGGCTATAATTCGCGCTTTTTGTTTCGGCGGAATTTCACCATGACCCACATCCACATCATCGGCATCGGCGGCACCTTTATGGGAGGGCTGGCCGCGCTGGCCAAAGAAGCCGGATTCACCGTTACCGGCTGCGACGCCAAAATGTATCCGCCCATGAGCACCCAGCTCGAAGCGCTGGGCATCGCCGTGCACGAAGGCTTCGATGCGGAACAACTCGACCATTTTGCCGCCGATATTTATGTGATCGGCAACGTCGCTAAACGCGGTATGCCCGTGGTCGAAGCCGTTTTGAACCGCGCGCTGCCCTACACCTCCGGCCCGCAGTGGCTGGCGGAAAACGTGCTGGCCGGACGCTGGGTGCTCGGCGTTGCCGGCACCCACGGCAAAACCACCACCGCCTCCATGCTCGCCTGGGTGCTCGAATACGCCGGACTCGCCCCCGGCTTTCTCATCGGCGGCATCCCGCAGAACTTCGGCATTTCCGCCCGCCTGCCGCAGGCGCCGCGTCTTGATCCCGCATCGCAGTCGCCGTTTTTCGTGATCGAAGCCGACGAATACGACACCGCATTTTTCGACAAACGCAGCAAATTCGTCCACTACCGCCCGCGCACCGCCGTCCTCAACAATCTCGAATACGACCACGCCGACATTTTCCCCGACCTTGCCGCCATCCAAACCCAGTTCCACCATCTCGTCCGCACCGTGCCCGAGCAAGGCCTGATTGTATGCAACGGCCGCGAAGGCAGCCTGAAAACCGTATTGGCACAAGGCTGCTGGACGCCCGTCGAATACTTCGGCGGCGACGGCAGCATCTGGCAGGCAGGCGAAGCCGACGCAGACGGCGCGTTCGACATCCTGTTAAACGGCCAATCAGTCGGTCGCATCGCCTGGGATCTGATGGGCGGCCACAACCGCCTGAACGCCCTGGCTGTTGCCGCCGCCGCCCGCCACGCCGGCGTGGATGTGCAGACCGCCTGCGAAGCCCTGTCCGCCTTCCAAAACGTCAAACGGCGCATGGAAATCAAAGGCAGCGTGCGCGGCATCACCGTGTACGACGACTTCGCCCACCACCCCACCGCCATCGCCACCACCGTCGGCGGCCTGCGCCAGCGCGTCGGCAGCGCGCGCATCCTCGCCGTGCTCGAACCGCGTTCCAACACCATGAAACTCGGCACCATGAAAGCCGCCCTGCCCGCCAGCCTGGCCGACGCCGACCAAGTGTACTGCTACGGCGGCGGCGTCGATTGGGACGTCGCCCAAGCGCTCGCCCCGCTCGGTGCCAAACTCCACGCCGAAAACGACTTTGAGCGCCTGGTCGAAACCATCGCCCGCAACGCGCAAAGCGGCGACCACATCCTGATTATGAGCAACGGCGGCTTTAACGGCATCCACGGCAAACTGCTGGCACAGCTTGCCGGACAGGCAGCCTGAAAAGCCAAAAGCAGCCTGAAAGCCCAAAGGCAGCCTGAAAAGCCAAAGAGTCCGCAGAAGCTATCTGCTCAAGTTCTCGTAAACGGCAAAGCCGATAATCAGGACAAACAGCACCGCCAGCAGCAGCATAGGTTTGGATATCGGCGTCCTGACCATATTAGGCGCAAAACCCACGCGCTTTTGGGCGCGGCGGCGCAGAAAATGCGGCAGCAGCAACACGCCCGCCAGGTAAACCATCAGAATGGCGGCATAGCCCTTGTCCTGCGCCCCCGGGATGCTGCCGATAAGCACCAGACACGCTGCGAATCCCAAAGCAACGCCGGCTGCAAAACCCCACACCCGCATCACCTGCGGCCAGTGGATCGGCAGTTTTTGATAATGGTAGAGACTGCCGCCGGCTAAAAAAGAAGACTCGGTTTGTATGATTCTGGCGCTATACAAAGGGATCACCGGCACAAACGCCAGAATAATCCAATAAGTTGTCAGGTAGGTGCCGTCGGGCTGATAGTCGCACTCACCGTAAAACGTTGTGCCGAAGCCGTTAATAGAAGACATAATTCCCCATTCTGAAATTCAAGTTTGAACACCTTTACAGGCAGCCTGAAAGCGCAAAAGCGGCGATTTTAGCCGATTCGCCGACACAGGCACACCAATACGCATAATGCCGGCAGCCTTCGCGTCCCACTGCCCGGACAAATCCTTCGGCAGACGCAAGGCAGCCTGAAAATAAAAAACACATGAACCCCACCACCACCGTTTTTTCCATCGACTACGAAGCGCGCGGCATTGCCCGCCCCGAAGGCAAAACCACTTTTATCCGCCACGCGCTGCCGCAGGAGAAGGTGCGCTATCGGGTCGGCACCGCCAAAGCCGCGTTTGACGAAGCCGATGCGCTGGAAATCCTACAGCCGTCGCCCGAGCGCCGCGCTGCGGCCTGCCCGCACTATCTGGAATGCGGCGGCTGCGCGCTGCAGCATGCGTCTTTTGATGCCCAGGTCGCCTTCAAACAGCGGATTTTTGAAGAACAGCTTGAGCGCATCGGCAGGCTGCGCCCCGAAACCATATTGCCGCCGGTTTACGGCCGGCCGTGGCACTACCGCAGCCGCACCCGCCTGAATGCGGTGGACGATGGTCGCGGCGGGCTGCTGCTCGGTTATCAGGCCAAACGCAGCCGGCGTATTGTCGCCATCGACAGCTGTCCGGTGCTGCCCGAGCAGGTTTCAGGCAGCCTGAAAGATTTGAACGCGGCGCTGCAGAAGCTGCACCGCGCCGCGCCCGCCGCCGGCATCGAAGCGCTGGAAATCTGCGCCGGCGAACAGGCAACCGCCGTCAATATCCGTAGCCGCAAGCCGCTACCCGCCGCCGCGCTGGCGGCGTTTGCCGGCAGCCTGAAAACCGGCTGGCAGCTGTGGCAGCAGCACGGGCGCAATCCGCCGCAGCCGCTCTCGCCCGATGCGCCGCCGCTCGACTACCGCCTGCCGGAGTTCGGCCTGACCATGCCTTTCCGGCCGGGCGACTTTACCCAAATCAATCTGCCGCTGAACCGGCTGATGGTGTCGCGCGCTTTGTCGCTGCTGGATGTGCGGCCGCATGAAACGGTAATCGACCTGTTTTGCGGGCTGGGCAATTTCAGCCTGCCGCTGGCGCGCCAAGCGGAGCGGGTGCTGGGCGTGGAAGGCTCGCGCGAGCTGACGCGCCGCGCGGCAGACAATGCCCGCGCCAACGGCATCGGCAACGCCCGTTTCGTCTGCGCCGATTTGTTTGACACCGACGAAACCGTGGTCAAAAGCTGGGGGCGGGCGGACAAAATGCTGATCGACCCGCCGCGCGCCGGCGCTTATGCGGTGGTGCGCGCGCTGCACGCGCCGTTTCTGCCGCAGAAAATCGTGTATGTGTCGTGCAATCCGGCCACTTTCGCCCGCGATGCGGCGGTGCTGGCGGCCAAAGGCTACCGCCTGCGCTCGGCCGGCATCGTCAATATGTTTCCGCAAACCGCGCATGTGGAAGCGGTCAGCCTGTTCGAGCTCGGCTGAAACGCGCTGCCGTTCGGCGCTCCGTCGAGCATGACGGCGCCGGCGGTCTTCTTTATCATGACCGCATTCGGCAAAACTTTCAGGCTGCCTGAAAGCCGGATAGTGAAATTAAGATTGTTATAGTATAATGCCGTGCAACGCGTTTCGCGTCCGCGGCAGCCTGAAAATGTTAATCCGCAAGGAGAGCATGATGAAAGCAAATGCTAGTGCTGCCGCGCCGTTGCGGCGGCGGGGGAGCCGGCGATGAACGATCTCGACCGCAATATCGGCTCACTGCTGGACAGCATCCCGCTGGCGCCGCAATGGGTTAATTCGCTGCTGCTGTTGGCGGCGGTGGTGTGCGGACGGCTGGTGTGGCTGCGGCTGCGTTTTCGCCAGCATCCCGAGTTTTCCATCGAAGAAAAACGCCGTTTGGTGGTGGTCAGCCGCAATATGGCTTTTCTGGCGGCGGTGTTCGGGCTGTTTTTGATTTGGGCGGCGCAGATTCAGAGTTTCGCCCTGTCGATGGTGGCGCTGGCCGCCGCTACCGTGCTGGCAACCAAAGAGCTGATTATGTGCCTTTCCGGCAGCCTGCTGCGGGCGGTGAACAAGCAGTATTCGGTGGGCGACTACATCGAAATCGGCCATCTGCGCGGGCGGGTGGTGGACATCAATCTGTTTTCCACGCTGATGATGCAGATCGGCCCCAACCCGCACATCGGCAATATGTCGGGCAAAACCGTGTCTTTCCCCAACAGCCTGCTGCTGAGCCAGACCATCCAGCGCGACAACATTCTCGGGCGCTACGTCGTCCACAGCTTCGACATCCCCGTGCCGATCCGCTTGGATTCGGACGCCATCGTGCCGCGGCTTTACACCGTGCTCGATGCCTACTGCGCGCCCTACGCCGCCGAAATCGGCCGCCATCTGGAAGAAGTGCAGGCGCAAAAGCTGTTTATCACCCCCGCCGTGCAGCCGCGCATCGGCCGCGTGCCGCACGACGACAAGGTTTATATCCTTGCCGTGCGTTTCGCTTCGCCGGTGGGCAAGCGCGCCGAAATCCAGCAGGCGGTGCTCGACGAATTTATCCGCGTGCAATACCGCCTGCTCAACGGCATCGGCGACAAGCCGGCCGACAGTTAAACCCGTCTGCGTTTTCAGGCTGCCTGAACGCCGCAGGCAGCCTGAAAACGTTTTTAGCATGCGTCAAACCTTTCAGGCTGCCGCGTTTTTTCCGCGCGCACATTCCGTGCCGCGCTTTTTGTTTCCCAACGTTTACTTGAAGAAGGAGATAACGATGTCCCGACACACATTCAAACTCGGCCTGGTGGCCGCGCTGTTTTCAGGCTGCCTTTACGCCGCCCCGCCCGCCGAACCGCTGCAGGTAGTCAGCAGCTTCAGCATTTTGGGCGACGTGGCCAAGCAGATCGGTGGCGAGCGCGTCAGCGTCAGTTCGCTGGTCGGCCCCGACCAAGACGCCCACGCCTACCAGCTCAACAGCGGCGATGCCAAAAAAATCGCCACCGCCAAACTGGTGCTGCTCAACGGCCTGGGCTTGGAAAAAGCCGATGTGGTGCGGGTGGTCAAACAAAGCAAAGCCCAATACGCCGAAGCCACTGCCGGCATCAAACCGCTGCCGGCCGAAGAGCATGAGCATGAGCATGAGCACGAACACGGCCATGATCACGAGCATGAACACGAAGGCCACGACCACGGCCACCACCATCACGGCCAGTTCGACCCCCACGTTTGGCACGATCCGGTTTTGATGCAGAAATACGCCGCCAACGTCGCCCAAGCGCTGATGAAGGCCGACCCCGCCGGCAAAGCCTATTACCAGCAGCGCTTTAAAGCCTATTCGCAGGAATTGGTCAAACTCGACGCCTACGCCCGCCGCGAGTTTGGCGCCATCCCCAAAGCCAAACGCAAAGTGCTGACCGGCCACGACTCCTTCTCCTACCTGGGCAAACGTTACGGCATCACTTTTCTGGCACCGCAGGGCGTCAGCACCGAAGCCGAGCCTTCCGCCAAAACTGTGGCCGCCATCATCCGCCAAATCCGCCAGCAAGGCGTGAAAGCCGTGTTTGCCGAAAACATCAAAGACAACCGCATGATCGAGCGCATCGCCCGCGAAACTCAGGCCAAAGTCGGCGGCAAACTCTATTCCGACGCCCTTTCCAAAGGCGCGCCGGCAGCAACCTACACCGAACTCTTCCGCTATAATGTGCGCACCCTGTCCGGCGCCATGAAGTAAACCGCCCGCAGCCCAAACAAGGCCCGGACCAAGCCGTCCGGGTCTTTATTTGTTTTCAGGCTGCTTTTTTCATTTGATTTTCAGGAGCTTTTATGATGTCTGCCAAACTCTTTTCCCTGCTGCTTGCCGGCACCCTTACCCTCAGCCTCGCCGCACCCGCTGCCGCCGAACTGCGCCGCCACTCGGGCGAACAGCCCCGCCAAACCCAAGCCCACCAAGGGCGGCAGGACGGCAGCAGCATCCAACGCGCCGTCGTGATCAAAGAAAACGACACCCGCCGCGGCATCGACGCCGAAAATGCCTGGATTGCCAAAAACCTGCCCGGCCACCAAAAAATCGGCCAAGCGCTTGTTCAGGGCGAAGGCGGCAAAGGCATCTACGACCGCATCGACCTGCAGGCTCCCGACGGCAGCCGGCACAGCATTTATTTCGAAATCAGCAGCTTCTTCGGCAAAATCAACGGCAAGCTTATGATGTAAACAAACAGGCAGCCTGAAAAGCGTTTTCCCTTTTCAGGCTGCCTGAATTTTTCCTATTCCTTTTTATTCCCACAGGATTATCCCCATGAAAGGCATCATCCTTGCCGGCGGCTCCGGCACCCGTCTCTACCCCATCACACGCGGCGTTTCCAAGCAGCTGCTGCCCGTGTACGACAAACCCATGGTCTACTACCCCCTGTCCGTGCTGATGCTCGCCGGCATCCGCGACATCCTCGTCATTACCACCCCCGAAGACAACCCCGCCTTCATCCGCCTGCTCGGCGACGGCAGCCGCTTCGGCGTGCGCATCAGCTACGCCGTCCAGCCCAGCCCCGACGGTCTCGCCCAAGCCCTGATCATCGGCGAAGAATTTATCGGCGGCGACAACGTATGTCTGGTACTGGGCGACAACATCTTCTACGGCCAGTCCTTCACCCAAACCCTGCGCCAGGCCGCCGCCAGAGAACACGGCGCCACCGTTTTCGCCTACCAAGTGCGCGACCCCGAACGCTTCGGCGTCGTCGAATTCGACCAAAACTTCAAAGCCCTCTCCATCGAAGAAAAACCGCTCAAGCCAAAATCCGACTGGGCAGTAACCGGCCTTTATTTCTACGACCACCGCGCCGCCGAATTTGCCAAACAAGTCAAACCCTCCGCACGGGGCGAGCTCGAAATCACCACCCTCAACCAAATATACCTCGAAGACGGCAGCCTGAACGTACAGCTTTTAGGGCGCGGCTTCGCCTGGCTCGACACCGGTACCCACGAGAGCCTGCACGAAGCCGCCGCCTTCGTGCAAACCGTGCAAAACCTGCAAAACCTGCAAGTCGCCTGCCTCGAAGAAATCGCCTGGCGCCAAGGCTGGCTCAGCACCGCCCAACTCGAAGAACTCGCCCGGCCGATGGCGAAAAACGAATACGGCCAATACCTGCTGCGGCTGTTGGACGGCAGGCACTAACCCGCCCTCAGACTGCCTTTACCCCAAAAGGCAGCCTGAAAAAAACATCCCACCCTTTTCAGGCTGCTTTTCCACTCCGCCAAAGCAGCCTGAAACCTTAACAGCCCGTTTTCAGGTAGACTCCCGCCCGCGAAATACCAAAGGACAAATCTGTGAACATCCTTCTTACCGGCGCCGACGGCCAAGTCGGCCGCGAACTTGCCGCCCGTCTGCGTCATCGCGCCAACCTGCTTGCCGCCAACCGCGCCGCCCTCGACATCACCGACCGCAACGCCGTGTTTCAGGCTGCCTCATCCTTCCGCCCCGAGCTGATTATCAACGCCGCCGCCTATACTGCCGTGGATAAAGCCGAGAGCGACGCCAACACCGCCTACGCCGTCAACCGCGACGCCGTGCGCCATCTGGCCGAAGCCGCCGCCGCGCACGGTGCCGCCGTTCTCCACATTTCCACCGACTACGTTTTCGACGGCGCCGCCGACGCCCCCTACCACGAAACCGACCCCGTCAACCCGCAAAGCGTTTACGGCAAAAGCAAGCTCGCAGGCGAAGAAGCGCTGGCCGCCGCCTGCCCGCGCCACATCATCCTGCGCACCGCCTGGGTGTTCGGCGCGCACGGCGGCAACTTCGTCAAAACCATGCTCCGCCTCGGCCGCGAGCGCGACAGCCTCGGCATCGTTGCCGACCAATACGGCGCGCCCACCCCTGCCGCCGCCATCGCCGACGCCCTCGTTGCCATCGCCGACGCCGTCCACCAACCCGGTTTTGCCAACTGGGGCATCTACCACTACTCCGGCAGCCCCTACACCAGCTGGCACGGTTTTGCCGAACGGATTTTTCAGGCTGCCGCCGCACAAGGCATCCTGCCCGCCGTGCCGCAGCTCAAAGCCATCGCCACCGCCGACTACCCCACCCCCGCCCGCCGCCCCGCCAATTCGCGGCTGGACTGCGGCAAAATCCAAAACACTTTCGGCATCAAACCGGCCGACTGGCAGGCGGCGCTGGCCGATTTGAAACCTTACCAAACAAGCATTTAAAACAAGATTGGAACCCACCGCATGAACATCCTTCCCACCGCCCTGCCCGATATCAAACTGCTCGAGGCGCAGGTTTTCGGCGACGAGCGCGGCTTTTTTATGGAAACCTTCCGCGACCAATGGTTTCGCGAGCACGTCTGCGATCGCGGCTTCGTGCAGGAAAACCACAGCAAATCCGCTATCGGTGTACTGCGCGGCCTGCACTACCAGCTGGAAAAACCGCAAGGCAAGCTGGTGCGGGTGGTGGCCGGCAGCGTGTTTGACGTTGCTGTCGATCTGCGCCGCTCTTCGCCCACATTCGGCCGTTGGGCGGGCGCGGTGCTGTCGGCCGAAAACAAGCGCCAGCTGTGGATACCCGAAGGCTTTGCCCACGGCTTTTATGTGCTGGAAGACAATACCGAATTCGTTTACAAATGCACCGATTACTACCACCCGCAGTCGGAACACTCGCTGCTGTGGAACGACCCCGCGCTCGGCATAGACTGGCCGCTTTCGGGCGAACCGCAGCTTTCCGCCAAAGACCTGGCGGGCAAACCGCTCGCCCAAACCGCTTTGTTTGAATAAGCCATGAAACTCATCATTCTCGACCGCGACGGCGTAATCAACCAAGACCGCGACGACTTCGTCAAATCCGCCGACGAATGGGTGCCGCTGCCCGGCAGCATGGACGCCATCGCCTTTCTGACCCAGGCCGGCTACACGCTGGCGGTGGCGACCAACCAGTCGGGCATCGGCCGCAAGTTTTTCACCATGCAGACGCTCAACGAAATGCACGCCAAAATGCACAAGCTGGTGCAGTCGGCCGGCGGCGAAATCAGCGGCATCTGGTTCTGCCCGCACACCAACGCCCACAACTGCGGCTGCCGCAAACCCAAGCCGGGTATGATTAGCGATATTCTCGAGCGCTTTCAGGCTGCCCCTGCCGAGAGCTGGATGGTGGGCGACAGCCTGCGCGACTTGGAAGCAGGCGCCGCCGCCGGCTGCAAAACCGCGCTGGTGCTTACCGGAAAAGGCAGGAAAACCCAGGCCGAGTCGGCCGACAAACTGCCGCCCAATACACTGGTATTCGACGACCTGCTGGCTTTTTCGCAGTTTCTGATTAAGACACCGGCCGCGGAAACGGCGTAAACGCAAAACGCGGCAGGCAGCCTGAAAAGCGGGCGCGCTTTGTCCGGCGCCAGGGTGTGTTGGCATTCGGCTTGCGAAGCGGTTTTTTAAGTAAAAAATGCCCGAATGCAAGGAAAAAAGCGCAGCAAGCTTGGACACCTTGCGAGCATTTTTGACGCGTCAGGCGGGTATTTTTTGCCAAAAACACCGCCGCAATGCCGATTGCCAACACACTCTTTAGAGCACAAACTTAAAACCCGCCGCAAAATGCCGTACAATCGGCATCTTTTGCTTTTCAGGCTGCCTGAACGACGCCGTCCGCCGCGGCAAGCGAAGCCGTTTTGCCTTTTCAGGCTGCCTGTTTGATTGGAAAGTTATCTTTTTTATGCTGCTGTTACGAAACCTGGTTTACTGGCTGATTTTGAGTGTGAGCGCGATTGTGATGTTTGCCTTCGTGCTGCCGGCGATGCTGGTGCCGCAAGGGGCGAACAAAATCGGCCGCGCGTGGGCGCGACTGCTGCTGTGGTCGCTGAAAAACATTGTCGGGCTCAACTACCGCGTCGAAGGGCGCGAAAACATCCCCGCCGAGCCGGCGATTATCTGCTCCAAGCACCAGAGCGGCTGGGAAACGCTGGCGCTGCAGGAAATCTTCCCGCTGCAGGTGTATGTGGCGAAAAAAGAGCTGTTCAAAATCCCCTTTTTCGGCTGGGGGCTGAAAATGGCCAAAACCATCGGCATCGACCGCAAAGCCGGCGTCAAAGCCACTTCTCAGCTGATGGAGCAGGGTTTGGCGCGCAAAAAAGACGGCTTTTGGATTGCGATTTTCCCCGAAGGCACGCGCATCAAACCCGGCGAGCGCGGCCGCTACAAGCTGGGCGCGGCGAAAATGGCGAAACTGTTTGAAATGGACATGGTGCCGGTAGCGCACAACAGCGGCGAGTTTTGGCCGAAAAATTCCTTTCTCAAATATCCCGGCACCGTTACCGTGCGCATCGGTGCGCCGATCCGCTGGCAGGGCGGCAGCGAAACCGAGCTGATGGCCGAGTGCGAAAACTGGATCGAAAGCCAGCAGGCCGAAATCGGCGGCCAAGGCCCCTTCGGCTCCAATCCCGCCTGAGCCCATGCCCGTTTCCCACCGCTTATCCGACGGCAGCGAGCTGGTGCTGCACATCCGCTGCAACACCCGCCGCAACATCATCCTGCGCCCGCACCCCGCCGGCGGGCTGCACATCGGCATTCCGCGCTGGCTCGGCATCACCGAGCTGCGCCGCTGGCTGCAAGAGCACGAGCCGCTGCTGCGGCAGACGCTGGCACGCGCGCCCGACAGCCCGAAGCAGCCTGAAAGCATCTGGCTCGACGGCGAGCAGCTTGCGCTGGCCGGCGGCAGCGGCGTCCCAGCCATCCGCCGCGACGGCAGCCGCCTGCTGCTGCCGGATACCGCCGACACCCGGGCGCTGCTACGCGGCTATCTGCGCGAACAGGCGCCCGATTTGCTGTTTCCGCTGTTTGCCGAACGGCTAAGCAGCCTGAAACTGCCGGCCACGCCGGTGCGCCTGTCCGATGCCCGCAGCTTCTGGGGCGTGTGCCGACCCAGCGGCATCGGTCTCAACTGGCGGCTGGCCGGCGCGCCTGCCTGGGTGCGCGACTATGTGTGCGTGCACGAACTGTGTCATATCCGCCACCCCAACCACAGCCGCGCCTTCTGGCAGGAAGTCGCCCGCCACACCCCGCACACCGCCGCCGCCAAAAGCTGGCTCAAAGCCCACGGCCGCGAACTTTTCTCCTGCGGCTAGGCAGCCTGAAAGCAGTCAAAACGGCTTTTCAGGCTGCCCGAGCGCTCAAACAAAGGTTTTCAGGCTGCTTTCGCAGCGCCTGCCGCTTAACGCCGGCAGCCGATTCCCGTACAATCCGCGTTTTGCGGCCGCCGTGCCTTTTTTCCGTTTCTGTTAGGACCTTATCCGCGTGAACAAACCCACCCGCCCCCTGATTCTTCTGCCGCTGGCCGCCGCTCTGGCGCTGGCCGGCTGCAACAAAAAAAACGATACCGACAAACCGGCCGAAGGCAGCTTCGTAACCAAAGTCGAAGTAGTTAAAGGCAACGACCGCGTCGGCATGCTGCTGCCCGATTTTGCCGAATTGGTGGCGCGCGAAGGCGGCTCGGTGGTCAATATCCAGGCGCTGCGCGAAGAAGGCGGCGAAGGCAACAGCGACGGCAGCGCCGAAGACCCGTTTTCCGACTTTTTCAAACGCATCGTCCCCAACCAGCCTGAAGACGGCGACGGCGACGATGCCAACTTCGGCTCCGGCGTCATCATCAGCGCCGATGGCTATATCCTGACCAACGCCCACGTGGTCAAAGGCAAAACCAATATCAAAGCCACGCTCAACGACAAGCGCGAATACCACGCCAAACTCATCGGCGCCGACGACAAATCCGACATCGCCCTGCTGAAAATCGACGCCGAAGACCTGCCGGCAGCCAAAATCGGCAATCCGAACGAGCTCAAATCCGGCGAATGGGTGGCCGCCATCGGCGCGCCCTTCGGCTTTGACAACAGCGTAACCGCCGGCATCGTTTCCGCCAAAGGCCGCACCCTACCCAACGAAACCTACACTTCGTTTATCCAGACCGACGTTGCCATCAACCCCGGCAATTCCGGCGGCCCGCTGTTCAATCTCAAAGGCCAGGTGGTCGGCATCAACTCGCAGATTTACAGCCGCAGCGGCGGCTTTATGGGCATCTCTTTCGCCATTCCCATCGACACCGCGATGAACGTTGCCGAGCAGCTCAAAACCGACGGCAAAGTGCAGCGCGGCCAGCTTGGCGTGGTGATTCAGGAAGTTACCCACGATTTGGCCAAGTCCTTCGGGCTGGACAAACCCACCGGCGCACTGGTGTCCAAAGTGCTGCCCAACAGCCCCGCCGCGGCCGCCGGCCTGCAGGTGGGCGACATTATCCGCGGTGTGAACGGCAAGGAAATCGTCTCCTCCGGCGATCTGCCGGTGATTGTCGGCAGCACCGCGCCGGGCAAGGAAGTCAAACTGCAAATCTGGCGCCAGCGCGCCGAACTTGAAGTCGGCGTAACCCTTGGCAGCGCCGGCGATATCAGCCAGTCGGCCGCCGGCAAGCCCGAAGCTGAAGTATCGGGCGCCGGCAGCGAAAACTTCAACCTGCCCGAAGCCGGGCTGGTGCTCAGCGCCGAAGCCGACGGCCGCATCATCATCGTGCGCACCGACGGCGCCGCCGCCCGCGCCGGTCTGCAGCGCGGCGACGTGATCCGCGAAATCGCCGGCATGGCGGTGCACAGCCGCGAAGAAGTCAGCCAGGCCTTTGCCAAAGGCGGCAAAAACCTGCCGGTGCTGATCCAGCGCGAAGGCACCACCCTGTTTTTGGCGTTGGTGCTGCCCTAAACCGCCGCCGCCCCACCCTTTCAGGCTGCCTGAAACGCAATCCCGCCCCGTTTTCCCTATTGCAAACACCATGACCGACCGCACCCTGATTCTGGCCTCTGCCAGCCCGCGCCGCCGCGAGATTCTCGAAAACCTCGGCTATGCCGTGCGCACCGGCGCCGTTCCCATCGACGAAACCCCGCTTGCCGCCGAAGCCGCCGAACCCTATGTGCTGCGGATGGCGCAGCAGAAAAACCGTGCCGCGCTGGCGGTGCACGGCGACAGCCTGCCGCTGCTGAGCGCCGACACCACCGTCGCCCTCGACGGCCGCATTCTCGGCAAACCCGAATCCGCCGACCACGCCCGCAGCATGCTGCGCGCACTCTCCGGCCGCAGCCATCAGGTGCTGACCGCCGTCTGCGTGCACTACCAGGGGCGCGAACACAGCATCGTGCAAAGCAGCGACGTGCGTTTCAAAGCCCTGTCCGACAGCGAAATCGAGCGCTATATCGCCGGCGGCGAACCGATGGACAAAGCCGGTGCTTACGGCATCCAGGGCGCCGGCGGTATTTTCGTCTCCCACCTTGCCGGCAGCTTTACCGGCGTGATGGGGCTGCCGGTATACGAAACCGTGCGCCTGCTCCAGCACTGCGGCGCCGCCGTACCGCCCTTTGCCTGAAGCCGGACGCACAGGCAGCCTGAAAACTTTTCCCCGCACACACACTATGGACATTCTCACCCGCCTGCACAATCTGCCCGCCGGCCGTTTTCATTACCGGCTGCTGCTGTTGGTCGGCATCGGCTGGCTGTTTGACGCGATGGACACCGGCATGGTGTCCTTTGTGCTGCCGGTACTGACCAAACAATGGCAGCTCACGCCCGCGCAGAGTGCGTGGATCGTCGGCATCACCTTTGCCGGCATGGCGCTGGGGGCGGTGGCCGGCGGCCGCGCGGCCGACCGCTTCGGCCGGCGCAATGTGTTTGCCGCCTCGATGATGGTGTACGGCGCCGCCACCGGCCTGTGCGCGCTGGCGCCGGATGTGGACAGCCTGCTTGTCTGGCGTTTTGCCGCCGGCATCGGGCTGGGTGCGCAGCTGCCGGTGGCGGTGTCGCTGGTGAGCGAATACGCGCCGCCGCAGCTGCGCGGGCGCTTTATCGTGCTGCTGGAAAGTTTTTGGGGACTGGGCTGGCTGGCGGCGGCGCTGGCGTCTTATTTCCTGATTCCGCGCTACGGCTGGGCCAGCGCCTTTGCCCTCGGCGCGCTGCCGCTGCCCTATGCGCTGTGGGTGCGCACGCGGCTGCCCGAATCGGTGCCCTATCTGCTTGGCCGCGGCCGCGTGCAGGAAGCGCACGAAATTGTCTGCCGCATGGAAGCGGCTGCCGGCAGGCAGCCTGAAAACCGCGCCCTGGCCGCCGTGCCACCCGCCGCCAAGCCGCCGCGTTTTGCCGAACTGTGGCAGCCGCCCTTTGCCCGCCGTACGCTGATGCTGTGGCCGGTGTGGTTCGGCATCGTCTTTTCCTATTACGGCATTTTTACCTGGCTGCCCAAGCTCCTGGTCGGCCAAGGGCATACCGTCGTCCAGACCTTCGAATACATGCTGGTGCTGATTACCGCCCAGCTGCCCGGCTATTTCGCCGCGGCGGTGCTGGTGGAAAAAATCGGCCGCAAGGCAACGCTCGCACTGTTTCTCGCCGCCTGCTCGCTGTGCGCGTGGCGCTTTGGCGGCGCCCAGTCTGCCGATGCCGTACTGGCGTGGGGCGCGGCGATGTCCTTTTTCAACCTCGGCGCCTGGGGCGTGCTCTACACCTACACGCCCGAACTCTACCCCGTGCGCTTTCGCGCCGCCGGCTCGGGCTGGGCGGCAGCGGCCGGACGGCTCGGCGGCATCGCCGCGCCCTCGGCGGTGGCGCTGCTGCTGCAAAGGCAGAGCGGTTTTGATGCCATTTTCGCCATGTTTGCCGGCGTGATGGCGGCGGTGGTGGTGCTGATTCTGGTACTGGGCGAAGAAACCCGCGGCCGCACGCTGGAAGACATCAGCCGCCAACTTTGAAAAACCATTTGGCGCCGCCAAGCAGGCAGCCTGAAAACGCAAACCCGCTTTTCAGGCTGCCTTGCCGTCTGTTTGACCCGCCTGCGGCTGTGGCAGATTTGCCGCTTTTGCCGCCAAAGCGCCGCCGCCGGCACACAGATGCTTTCAGGCTGCCTGATGTTCGGCTAGAATGCCGCAATTTTGTTTTTCCGCCCGTGCGCGCCGGCCGCGCCGCCACCAAACCACCGACTGCCCAAACACAAGCGCCATGTTCAACTTTATAAAAAACATCTTCAAAGGCAAAGACGAGAAGCCCCAGCCCGCCCCGAGCGGTCCCGCCCCCGCCGCAGCTGCAGACGAAACCGCTGCCGCCGCCGACGCCCCCGCGCAGCCTGAAAACCGCGCCGGCGATGCGGCAGACGGCTCCGCCGTTGAAACCACCGCCCCAGAGCAGACAGCAGAAGCTGCCGATGGCGAAACCGACACCCCAACCGCTGCCGTTGCCGTTGAAACGGCTGACACCGATACCGCCGACACCGAAGCAGAACCCGTCATCCCCGCCGAAGACCGGCAGCCTGAAAACCCTGCCGCCGATAGCGCATCATCAGAAACTCCCGTTCCCACTACCGGCGAAACTGCCGCTTCCCCCGCATTCAGCAACTGGGCGCACCCCGATTACAACGCCGCCGCCGGCATCAGCCGTCCGGTACGCAGCGACAACGCCGCGCAAACCTGGGCCAACCCGCAAACGCTGTCGCGCAACAATACCGTGCAGACCGAAAGCCGGCCGCAGGCTGCCGATACCGCCGTTCCAACCCCGCAGCCTGAAAACGGTACCGGCGACGATACCACCGCCCAAGCGCCAAGCGCCGCCGACAACCAGCCCGCAGCCGCCGATATTGCCGACACCAAAAAAAACACCGCCGCCAAGCAGCCTGAAACAAACCAGCCTGAAGCCGAAACCCAGCAGCCTGAAACCAAAACCCAGCCTGAAAAACAAGGCTGGGCGGCGCGGCTGAAACAGGGTTTGAGCAAATCACGCGACCATATGGCCAAGTCGCTGGCCGGCGTGTTCGGCGGCGGCAAAATCGACGAAGAACTGTACGAAGAACTCGAAACCGTGCTGCTCACCAGCGACATGGGCATCGAAGCCACCGAAGAGCTGATGGACGAAGTGCGCCGCCGCGTGTCGCTGCGCGGCTTAAGCGACGGCGCCGAACTGCGCGAAGCGCTCAAAGAAGCGGTGTATGAGCTGATCAAGCCGCTGGAGCAGCCGCTGGTGCTGCCGGAAAAAGGCCCCTTTGTGATTATGATGGCCGGCATCAACGGCGCCGGCAAAACCACTTCCATCGGCAAACTCGCCAAATACTTCCAGCAACAGGGCAAATCGGTGCTGCTAGCGGCAGGCGATACTTTCCGCGCCGCCGCCCGCGAGCAGCTGCAGGAATGGGGCGAGCGCAACGGCGTAACCGTAATTTCGCAGGCTTCGGGCGACTCGGCCGCCGTCTGCTTCGATGCGGTGGAAGCAGCCAAAGCCCGCGGCATCGACATCGTTTTGGCCGACACCGCCGGCCGCCTGCCCACCCAGCTGCACCTGATGGAAGAAATCAAAAAGGTCAAACGGGTGCTGCAAAAAGCCATGCCCGACGCGCCGCACGAAATCATCGTGGTGCTCGATGCCAATATCGGCCAGAACGCCGTTAACCAAGTAGCCGCCTTTGACGACGCGCTGGGACTGACCGGCCTGATCGTAACCAAACTCGACGGCACCGCCAAAGGCGGCGTGCTGGCGGCGCTGGCAAAAAACCGCGCGATACCGGTGCGCTACATCGGCGTCGGCGAAAAAATCGACGACCTGCGTCCTTTCGACGCCCGCGCCTTTGTCGATGCCCTGCTCGACTAATCTTAAAAAAGCAGCCTGCGTAGCGAAGCAAAGTTGCAAAGCCAAACCCGCAAAACAGGCTTTCAGGCTGCCTGATTGGAAAACCCTTACCCCTATGGCAAAAAGCGCCCCCTCTTTCCGCCCTACCCTGCCCTGGCTGCTTGCGCGGCCGGTGCGTTTTGTCGGCTTCGGCTTCGGCTCGGGGCTTGCTCCGGTTGCCCCCGGCACCGCCGGCACCGTGCCGGGCGTGGTGCTGGCTGCGCTGCTGCTGTGGCTGGGCGTCAGCCCTTTTTGGCTGGGCATGCTGTGCGTGCCGCTGTTTTTCATCGGCATCTGGATCTGCAACGAAACCGAGCGCGATTTGGGCGTGCACGACTACGGCGGCATCGTCTGGGACGAAATCGTCGCCATGATGCTGGTGCTGGCCTTTACCCCCGACGGCTGGCTCTGGTGGCTGGCGGCCTTTTTGCTGTTTCGTTTTTTCGACGCCGTCAAACCGCCGCCCATCCGCTGGTTCGACCGCCGCGTCTCCGGCGGCTTCGGCGTGATGCTCGACGACATCATCGCCGCCGTGTTCAGCATCATCATCATCGTTTTGCTTGACTGTATTACCGGATAACCCGCCATGTATGAAGACGAAATCCGCATCCGCGTCGAACCCAACTATATGGCCGCCGAAAGCAGCGCCGCCGCCGAACGCTACGCCTTTTCCTACCGCATCACCATCGAAAACCGCAGCGACTATACCCTGACCCTGCGCAAGCGCCACTGGGAAATTACCGATGCCCACGGCAGCATCGAAAACATCAGCGGCACCGGCGTCATCGGCGAACAGCCGGTGCTGATGCCCGGCGAGAGCTTCGAATACCAAAGCGGCATGCAGCTCACTACCCCGTGGGGCAGCATGCGCGGCAGCTACGAATTTGAAAACGACCTGGGCAGCCGCTTTACCGTCGATATACCCGAAACCGATTTGAAATCGGATACCGTGCTGCAGTAGGCCACCGCCGTTTCATTCGTTTCATTACCCTTTCAGGCAGCCTGAAAACCCTGAAACCGGCTTTTCAGGCTGCTTTTTCCTTTGCAACTACGGAACCGCCATGAATTTCAGAACCGCCATTTTTCCCGTTTGGCTGCTGGCGCTGGCCGGCAGCGCCGGCTCCTTTAGCGGCCAGTACCTGCTGGGCATGAACCCTTGTGTGATGTGCATCGAGCAGCGGCTGGCCATGCTCGCCGCGCTGCTGGTAAGCACCCTGCTGCTGATTCTGCCGCCGCGCTGCCGCCGCGTGCAGCTGCTATCCGGCCTGATTACCGCCCTGCCCGCCGCCTTCGGCCTGTATGTTGCCGTCAAACAAAGCCATCTGCAGACCCTGCCCATCGGCGCCCAGCCTTCCTGCGGCGCGCCGTGGGCCTTCCGCCTGCGCGACTGGCCGCTGTTTGACTGGTTCGAACCGGTTATCCGCGGCGACGGCGCATGCGGCGAAGTCTATACCATGCTCGGCATCCCCCTGCCCTGGCTCGGCGCCGCGCTGTTTTCGCTGATGCTCGCCGCCCTTGCCTTCGGCCTACTGCGCGGCAAAAAGCGTTAAACCGCCGGCACCAAAACTTTCAGGCTGCCTTCGGATCAAGGCAGCCTGAAAGTTTTTATTGATACCGATGCCGTCAAACCGCCTACAAGCAGCCTGAGACCTTTGCAAAACCTAAAATAAAATAAGAAATAGTTAAATCATCGTCATTCCCGCGCAGGCGGGAATCTTGGCTGAACTTAATCAATAGATTGTTTTTCCAATAATTTTTGAATATCAAACAAGATTCCCGCCTGCGCGGGAATGACGGCATTTTTTATTTTTCAGGCCGGCTTTGGGATTTTGCAAAGGTCTCAGCCTGAAAGCCCAAGCCCACGCCTATTCCGGCAGCGCGGCCGAACCCATGCGGCGCAAGATGATATTGGTTTTGCTGCGCAGGCGCGGGTCGGACGGATTATCGGCGTAGCGCAGCGGCGCGGGAACGCGGGCGGCCAGCTGGGCGGCCTGGGCTTTGCTCAGGCGGGCGGCGTCGGTGTGGAAAAAGCGCTGCGCGGCGGCTTGGGCGCCGTAAACGCCGTAGTCCCATTCGATTACGTTGAGATACAGCTCGAAAATGCGGTCTTTGTCGGTGGTGGCTTCCAGCATGGCGGTGATGGCGGCTTCTTCGGCCTTGCGCCAGTAGCTGCGTTTTTCGTTGAGAAACAGGTTTTTCGCCAGCTGCTGGCTGATGGTGGAACCGCCGGCGCGCACTTTGCCGCTTTTTTCGTTGCGGCGCATGGCGTTTTTGATGCCGTTCCAGTCAAAACCTTCGTGGCCGGCGAAATTGGCGTCTTCCGACGCAATCAGCGCCTTTTTCAGATTAACGGAAATATGCGGATAGGCCGTCCAGCGGTAGTCGAGCCGCACTTCGGGGCGGGTGTCGGCCAGCTGCGCCATGCGCATGCGCATAAAGGCAGTTTGGTGCGGGGCAACGGCGCGGTAGCTGATAATGCTGCCATAGACATAAACATTAAACAGCACCAGCGCCAGCGGCGGCAGCACCAGCAGTCTGAACAGCCATTTCATTGCGACAACTCCTCGCGCAGCGCGGCGATAACCGGCGCAGTATCGGCACGAAAACCGCGCCACAGAAAATAAGATTCGGCAGCCTGCTCCACCAGCATGCCCAGGCCGTCGGCCGCAGCGGCGGCGCCGTTTTCGAGCGCCTGGCGCATAAACGGCGTCGGCTGCGCGGCATAAACCAAATCATAGGCCAGCAGGCAGCCTGAAAAAATATCGGCCGGCACCGCAGGCGCTTCGCCTTTCAGGCTGCCTGAAGTGGCGTTAATCACAATATCGAAACGGCGGCCGGCCAGCGCGTTTAGCGGCAGCGCTTCGACGGCAAACTCATCGGCCAGCGCCTGCGCCCGCCCGGGGCTGCGGTTGGCAATCAGCACGCTTTCAGGCTGCCCCTGCAGCAGCGGCAGCACAATGCCGCGTGCCGCGCCGCCGGCACCGATAATCAGAATCCGCCGCCCCTCCAGCGCTACGCCGAGATTGTCCGCCAAATCGCGCACCAGGCCGGCGCCGTCGGTATTGTCGCCGCGCACGCGCCAGGCTTTGCCGCTTTCAGGCTGCGCGGGCAGGCGGATAAAGGTATTGACCGCCCCCGCAGCATGGGCGCGCTCGCTCAATTCGTCGGCATAGCGGCACGCCCATTCTTTAAACGGCACGGTGATGTTCGCCCCCAGGCCGCCTGCGGCAAAAAACGCATCCACGCCGGCGCGAAAATCACTTTCGCTATCGGACAGCGCCAGCGCGCGGTAGTCGATGTCCTGCCCCTGCTGCGCGGCAAACAGGCGGTGGATGCGCGGCGACTTGCTGTGCGCAACCGGCTGGCCGAACACGGCAAATTGCGCAAAATGCTGCGTTTGCATGCGGACTCCTTATGGTTTGGTTTTCAGGCTGCCTGAAGCATGTGCATGATCAGGCGGATCAGGGTGTCTTTCTGCTTGGGATCGGATTCGGCGACGAGCAGGGTGAGCGCGGCCAGGCCGGTGTCGTTGATGACGGCTTCGCCGCGTGCGTTAAACAAACGCCCGTTGCGGTGCAGGAAATCGGCAAACAAAAATGCGCTGCTGCGTTTGTTGCCGTCTGAAAACGGATGGTTTTTGACGACGAAATACAAAAGATGCGCGGCTTTGCTTTCGATGCTGGGATAAGCGGGTTCGCCGAATACGGTTTGCTCTAAATTACCGAGTAAGGCTTCAAGGCCGCCGTCGCGCTCGCGGGCAAACAGTTCGGTGGCTTCGCCGCGCGCCATCAGCTGTTGTTTAAACTCCGCCAAGGCGGCGCGGGCTTCTTCAACAGTAGGCAGCTCGCCGCCTGCTTGGGCTTTAGGCTCGCTCAACAAGCCTTCATCGTATTGTTGCAGCCAGAGAAAGGTTTGCGCATAACGGCCGATAATATCGACCAGGCCGCGTCCGCTCTCAACGGTTAATTCGGGCGAAGCGGCGGTTTTGCGGATAAGGGCGACGGCCTGCTCCAATTCGGCGGCGTTTTGCTGCAAACGGCTTTGGTTAAGCGCGTAGCCTTTGAGCAGGTAGTCTTTCAGGCGGGCGGTCGCCCAAATGCGAAATTGCGTGGCATAACGAGACTTAACGCGATAACCTGTTGAAATAACTGCATCCAAATTGTAGTGCTTAATTTGGCGCGTAACCTTGCGGCTGCCTTCAGTTCGAACTACCGAGAAATCCTCGGTAGTTGCCTGCTCGTCCAACTCGCCTTCGGCATAGATGTTTTTCAAATGCAGACTGATGTTGTCGGCACTGGTATCAAAAAGCTGCGCCATCTGCGCCTGCGACAGCCATACGGTTTCTTGGCCGAAACGCACTTCCACCTGCGTTTGGCCGTCTGAAGTCTGATAGATTTCGATGGGATTATTCATGGTTCCGACCTTTTTTCAGGCAGCCTGAAAGCCGTTTAGAAACACCGGCAGCCAAAACAGCAGCAGTCGTGCCGTTTTATGTTTTCAGACGACCCTGCACAGCAAAGGCCGTTCCCGCCTCAAGCACGCGGGAATGACGTTTCTGAAAGCGCAGCTTCAACGAAGTGAAAACCTGTTCAGGCTGCTTTTTCCTGCGTTTTCAACAGCGGGAAACCGAGCTTCTCGCGCCCTTCCACATATTTTTGCGCCACGCTGCGGCTTAGGGCGCGGATGCGGCCGATGTAGGTGGCGCGTTCGGTTACGGAAATCGCGCCGCGTGCGTCGAGCAGGTTAAACGTATGGCCTGCCTTGAGTACCAGCTCGTAGGCGGGCAGGGCAAGCGATGCGTCTTCCAGCGCGAGCAGGCGTTTGGCTTGGGCTTCGTAGCCGTTGAATTGGTCGAGCAGCCAGGCGGCGTCGCTGTATTCAAAGTTGTAGGTGGACTGTTCGACTTCGTTTTGGTGGTACACGTCGCCGTAGGTGAGTTTGTCGCCTGTGGGCGTAATCGTCCAAACCAAGTCGTACACGTTTTCCACACCTTGCAGATACATGGCCAGGCGTTCGATGCCGTAGGTGATTTCGCCGAGCACGGGGGCGCAGTCGATGCCGCCGACTTGTTGGAAATAGGTAAACTGGGTGACTTCCATGCCGTTGAGCCACACTTCCCAGCCCAAGCCCCACGCGCCGAGCGTGGGGTTTTCCCAGTCGTCTTCGACAAAGCGGATGTCGTGGACTTTGGGGTCAATGCCCAGCTCTTTCAGGCTGCCTAAATACAGGTCTTGGATATCGGCGGGCGCGGGTTTGAGCGCGACTTGGAATTGGTAGTAGTGCTGCAGGCGGTTGGGGTTGTCGCCGTAGCGGCCGTCTTTGGGGCGGCGGCTGGGCTGCACGTAGGCGGCAAACCACGGCTCGGGCCCGAGCGCGCGCAGGCAGGTGGCGGGGTGGGACGTGCCGGCGCCCACTTCCATGTCGAAAGGTTGCAGGATGGCGCAGCCCTGGTTTGCCCAATATTGTTGCAGTTTGAAGATGATTTGCTGGAAGGTAAGCATGGGTTTTCTGCCTTGCACGGTCGTCAAAACGGCGCATTTTACTGTGCGGCGGGGGGATTGAACAGCCGCGCCGCTTTCAGGCTGCGTGGCGCGCCGGCTGCGGCGGAAAGTGTAAATTTGCGCCAAGCTTCGTATATAATGGCGCCGATTTTCAACACCCGCCTATTAAGGAAACAGACATGGATCTCGAACAAAAAGACGAAGACCGCAAAAAACGCCGTGCCGCCATCCCTGCCGCCGCCGAAGAAGGCGACAAAACCCAGCGCTTCGGCCTGCTGCTGAGCTTGGGCTTTGCCACCCTGACCGCGATTGCCGTATTGGCGCTGGCCTTTGCCTTCAGCGGCGACGATGAAGGCGACAGTGCCGAGAGCGAGCAGGCTTCCGCCGTTGAAATGATGGAAGACGAAGCGGCCAGCATCGCCACCGCCATGGCCGAAACCCAAACCGAAGGCATGACCGCCCCCGCCGACACCGCTTCCGAAGCCCAAACCGGCGATGCCGCCGACAGCGCCGCCAACCCCGCCGAAGTGATTCTGGCGCCCGAAACCCAGGCTGCCGGCGAAGCGAAAACCGTGGTGGAAAACGGCATTGTCAAATTCTACTTTGCCACCGGCAAAGCCGAGCTGGCGCCCAATTCGCTGGACGCGCTTAAAGACGTGGCCGCCGGCGTGAAAGAAGGCAAAAAAGCCGTGGTTTCCGGCTATACCGACAGCACCGGCAACGCCGAAATCAACGCTAAACTCTCCAAAGAACGCGCCTTTGCCGTGCGCGACGCCCTGCTGGCCGCCGGCGTACCCGAGAGCAGCATCGAACTGCGCAAACCCGCCTCCGATACCGGTAGCGGCAGCAAAGACGAAGCCCGCCGCGTCGAAGTCATACTGGAATAAACCCCGCAACCAAGCAGCCTGAAAACCCGATACCGGTTTTCAGGCTGCCTGATTTGAAGCCCGCCTTTCGGCCTTGTCGGTCTGTAATTAAAGCATCGCAGTTTTCAGGCTGCCTGGTTTGCCAAACCAAAACTGCGACTGCATCTGCCGCAACCCGCCCCAAAGGCAGCCTGAAAACCTCCGACACCGCTCGGAATCCGCCCAAACGGCGTTATTCCCGCGCAGGCGGGAATCTTGTTGCAAAATCGGGCTTCGGACGGCTTTTTTCAGCATGGTCAAATATCAACCCAGATTCCCGCCTGCGCGGGAATGACCTTATTGGAGATTTTATGGCGCATCAAACCGCTTCAGACACGGATGGCCGGCAGACCCCAAACCAAGCCGCTGCCGTGTCTTTCACTATCCGCCCCGCACACGCCGACGAAGCGCCGGTGCTGGCTGCCATTGAAGCCGCCGGTTTTCCGCCTGCCGAAGCCGCCAGCCTTGAACGCATCAGCGAACGCCTGCGCGTGTTTCCCGAGCAGTTTTTTGTGGCCGAAGCAGACGGCCGCGCCGTCGGCTTTATCAACGGCTGCGCGTCTGATGCGCCCGATTTGCCCGACGCCTACTACGCCGATGCCACCCTGCACCGCCCGCACGGCCGCTATGCCGCCGTTTTCGGCCTAGTGGTGCTGCCCGAATACCGCGGCCGCGGCATCGCCGCCGCCCTGCTGCGCCACTACACCGACACCATGCGCGAGCGCGGCAAAGCCGGCGTGATTCTGACCTGCAAAGAACATCTGGTCGATTGGTACGGGCGCTTCGGTTTCCGCAACCACGGCACCGCCGATTCCGAACACGGCGGCGCCACCTGGTACGATATGAAATACATTTGGGCACCGTAATGCCCAAAGGCAGCCTGAAACCCGCCCGCCCCGTTTTTCAGGCTGCCCCGCCCTTTGCAAACCCCTTTAAGGAAGCCCCATGAGCACACTACTCGCTCTCTCCCCGCTCGACGGCCGCTATGCCGCCTCCGCCGAAGCCCTGCGCCCCGTGTTTTCCGAATACGGCCTGATCAAAGCCCGCGTGCGCGTGGAACTCGAATGGCTCAAAGCGCTCGCCGCCGCGCCGCAAATCAGCGAAGTGCCGCCGTTTTCCGCCGCCACCCTTGCCGAAATCGACGGCGTAATCGCCGGTTTTTCGGCGGCCGACGCCGAAGCGGTCAAAGCCATCGAAGCGACCACCAACCACGACGTTAAAGCCGTCGAATACTGGCTCAAACAGCGCTTTGCCGCCAACGCCGAAGTGAGCGCCGTAAACGAATTCATCCACTTCGCCTGCACCAGCGAAGACATCAACAACCTGTCCCACGCCCTGATGCTGCGCGAAGCGCGCGATGCCGTGCTGCTGCCCAAATTGCGCGAACTCACCGACAAACTGCGCGCGCTGGCGCACGATCTGGCCGCCGTACCGATGATGAGCCGCACCCACGGCCAGCCCGCCACGCCCACCACGCTAGGCAAGGAAATCGCCAACGTGCTCGCCCGCCTGCAACGCCAGATTGCGCTGCTGGAAAAACAGGAATTCCTAGGCAAAATCAACGGTGCCGTCGGCAATTACAACGCCCATCTGGTTGCCTATCCCGATGTCGATTGGGAAAACCACTGCTGCCAATTCGTCGAAAAATCATTGGGTTTGAGCTTCAACCCCTACACCATCCAAATCGAGCCGCACGACTATATGGCGGAACTGTTCCAAACCATCGCCCGCACCAACACCATCCTGATCGATTTCAACCGCGACGTTTGGGGTTATATTTCATTGGGTTACTTCAAGCAGAAAGTGAAAGAAGGCGAAGTCGGCTCCTCCACCATGCCGCACAAAGTCAATCCCATCGACTTTGAAAACTCCGAAGGCAACCTCGGCATGGCCAACGCCGTGCTCGGTTTTCTCGCCGAAAAACTGCCCGTATCCCGCTGGCAGCGCGACCTCACCGACAGCACCGTACTGCGCAATATGGGCGTCGGCGCCGGCTACACCCTGCTCGGCTTGAACGCCTGCCTGCGCGGTCTGAACAAACTCGAAGCCAACCCCGCCGCCCTCGCCGCCGATCTCAATGCCACTTGGGAACTGCTGGCCGAGCCCATCCAAACCGTAATGCGCCGCTACGCCGTACCCCAAGCCTACGAGCAGTTAAAAGCGCTCACACGCGGCAAAGACGGCATCACGCCTGAAACCCTGCGCCAGTTTATCAACGGCCTGGCGGTTCCCGACGAAGCCAAACAGGCGCTGCTCACACTCACCCCCGCCGGCTACACCGGCAAGGCCGAAGAGCTGGCGCGGCGCATCTAAGCTGCCTGAAAAACATGAAATAAAAATGGATTATTTTTGTTATAGAGTAGAGAGCACTATGAAAAAAATCGGTATGCTGATTGCGGTAGTATTGGCTTCTGCCTGTGCTGGAACCGGAAATATCCGCAGTGAAGACGAAGCCCTTGCCTTGGTAAGGAAGTCGATTGTGAAAAACCGACTTACCGCGCTAAAAGAAGAATGTTATGTTTTTATTGTGGATGACAAGCCGTCGTCCTATGAAATTGATGTTCGGGAAAAACATAACCGGGAATGCGGAGGCGACCCCAATACGGCTCCCCGCCTGTTTGGCTATGTTGTGGATAAGAATACGGGTAAAATGAAGACCGACGGTTCTGTGCCGGATGAATATACCGGTGAATATAAAGACATTGATTAACTTGACTAAGGAGTATTGTAAGGCATCCGGGCAGGCAGCCTGAAAGCCGCTACCCCAAACAAAAAAAGGCAGCCTGAAAACCTTGACACGGGTTTTCAGGCTGCCTTTGGGCTTTGGGGAGCCGAATCAGTTTTCAGGCTGCTTTCGTTCGGCATTACTCTTTACCGATCCGATATTACCGCCAAGCGCCGCAAATATTTTCAGGCTGCCTTTTCCAACAGGCAGCCTGAAAAGCAAACGGCGCATCAGAGCCGGCTAGACGTCGTAAGTGCCCATCACCGAAGCACTCGCCAACACATGCCCCTGCATCGCAAAATGCAGGTCGTTGAAACGGAAACCGCGCGGCAGGTTCAGCTTCGTATCCAACGCATACACAATCAGCTCGTAGCGATGGCGGCAGTTCGGCGGCGCCATCCCGCCATAGCATGAGGCCTCTTCAATCTCAAATTTGCCCAACACACTCGCCCAACTGTTCGCCCCCTGCACATAATCCTTGGCCGACACACTCTCGTTTTCTGCCACCTTGGCAGGATTGAAGGTTTTGTTGGAACATGGCCCAGCCTACGCCTGCTTGCTATCAGATGAACACATCGCCTTACGCCAGAAACCCATCACAATTGCCGCCGCAATGATGATGATTCCGTATGGAATCATACCGTTGCCGTTTTCATATACCGCCCGTCCGCCCGGAAAGCCTGTGCGCGCGGTATTGGCAACCGTGTGGCACGCAATCAATACAAATACCGATCCGCCGCTGCCGTTATACAGCCATACATAGATAATCCTCACGGCAACCGTCCCTGCCAGCCCCCACGCGATCAGTTCGGCAGGCTGCCCCACGGCAATCATGGACGGCAAATGCCACAATGCCCACGGCACCCCGATAATCAACGCCGTAACAAGCGGGGTAAAACGCCGTTGCAGACTTTCCGTAGCGTAGGCGGCATAGCCCAATTCCTCGGCAACTGCCGCGATAAAGAACATAACGAACGCTCCGGCAAGCGGCGCAAACGATACGGATAAGGCAGGTATGGTTTGTCCTGTTTGGCGTATCGCGACATAAGTCAGCAGATAAAGCAGGGGAAAAATCAGTATCGCCGTCCAAAAATAGGCAGAATGCTTGATCCGCCCGTAATCAAACACACGGCCAAACAGTCCACGCACCGCCGCTATTCCGCCCTCGCGATAACGCAGCAACGCGGCGGCAACCGTCGGGGTGAGTGCCGCTCCGATGTCGGTCAGCGGCAGATTATCAGGCAGGGGGCTGTGTTTGAGAAACAAAGACAGCAGCCAAAACGGCGCGCTCAAAGCGTACACCAGCAGAAAGTATTGCCACGGATGCGAATAACCGGCTGTCGGTTTTTCTGAAGAGGGCTTCTGCATGTTATTCCTGTTCGTTCCGTAAATAAGTTGGCAGGGGAGCAGGTACGGCCTGCTACATGATGTACAGTATAAAAATATTGCGCGTTTTTTTCTAATTATTATGAAAAGCAGCCTGCACTTCGATTTGATTTGAAGAGTGCAGGCTGCTTTTCATAGAGAGGTCGTCTGAAAATTATTTCTCAGGCAGCTTTGAGATTACAGGTGATATGAGGATTTCGTTGGGTCATGACCCAAGCTGCGTTTGCCGCCAACTGTATTACGGCATGGTTTGGAATCATTCGGCAACGACAAAACCGCGTGCGTGCGTATCGCACACACCCTACACCTTAATCTTAAGGTTTGTTTTGCCCGCAGGTAGGGTGTGTAGCGTAGCCACGCACGCGGCTGGCATGTATGCGGTCACAGTTGCCACATTTACTCTTGTTGTATAGGACTATTTCGGTATTTTAGGTACATTTCTAATTTATATTTTTCAAAGGATTCAATAATAGATTTCTTCAATTGGTTTTTAGTTATATCATCATTGTTTGTTTCAATATTTAAAATTGTAAGCTTAAGTATTAATTCTATAGGAATTCCATTTTTATCACTAGAAAATTCAAATTCTATTTTACAAGTTCCTGTTATATCATTATTATCAATAATGTAATTACATTTTATCCCCATTAGTTTGATGAAAGGATGTATTGATTTATCCTGAAAGAAGAAAGTAGAATGCAAATCCCTGCCCTTCATCTTTAAATCATCTATCTTATCTTTCATCCAAGTAATATGCTCTGGTAGATTCGGTATATCTGCATCAGGAGAAAAGTGGATGTCATCGGTATCTTTAAATTTAAGTATTGTATACCTCGCATTTTGAGATAGTTCTTGAAGAAATTTTATTCTAGAGGCATTATTAAAATCTAAGAACTTTATAGTTACTATTTCATCAGTAGGTTTTACATAGCCATCATTTTTAAAATTTTGAATTAATTTTTTAGATAGAGCATCTCCAAAATCCATAGTTTCATTAGAAGTATGTGTTAGAGAAATATTCAATGAATTAGTTTCTCTATCTAATTTTAACTCTATCCTCCCTTTATGATAAGTTTTGTTTTTACTTAAGTTGCTGATAAGGTTATCTCTTTCAATTTCAAATTCCACATATACATGATTATTATTTAATGACGTAAAGTCAGTAATATCAGATAATCTTAGTGTTCCAAATTCATCATTTAGTATTGGGCTAAAATCAAAATTCGTTGGAATACAATCTAGTAAATCTAGGTCAGTATCCCATCTAATTGTTCGTGTTTTTAATTTTGGTGTTTCTTCTTTAGTTTTTAAGCTTTCTTTGATTTCTAAGAATTCCTCTGGTGATAATCCCGTTTTAATAAGAGTTATAGCAGCATTTTCTTTATCACTGGAATATGTTATTACCCCTCTACTTCGCAAAATATTTTTTATATCAATAAATTTGATAGATGACTGCCCTATTAATTGTCTTAAGAAGTCTCTAGTAGGCAATAAAATTTCATTGTTACTCATCTTTATATAAACTCCTAAAATCAGGGGAATATGATTTAATCGAAATAAGATTTTCAGGCTTTTCGACATTTACTAGAGCTGTTCTTACTTCTGGCTCATGCTGACTTGCAATATAATTTGGAAAGAGAAAGAGATATTTACAATTCATTTTTGCAGTATATTCATCAGCTGCCTTTATAAGACGCCGTAACGAATCACCATCAAAGTTTTCAGAAGAAGCCAAACAAAAAGTGTCAATAGCCTCTGTATCACTATTATTTTTTAGAATAACTGGAATAATTGGTGACGTTAGAAATTCAACAGGTAATACCTTGCCATATCTAGGTATATCAGCATCCTGATAACTTAAAGATGTTTCTGGGTAATAGAAAAATATTTCATACCTATTATTACTCCTTAAGAATTTCATCAAGTTGAATATAAAGTTAACTTTTTTATTATCTATAACATGTACAGTATCAAATTTCCAATCGGATTCCAAATTAATATTCGCAATTTTTGTAATTAAGTTATCATAGGTATTCTCATTGCTCGATAACCAAAAAAGAACACCTATATCCTGATGTTTTCGTATGTTATTAAATAAATTCTTACGCTCAGTCTTTAGTTCCGAATGTTTAAAGCACTCTAAAGTCTGAACCAAATCTTGCATATAATCTTTAAATTGATTTTTTGGATTATTAGGGTAAGAATTATTTGTGTGTTTTACAGAAACAATTATATTTTGTATTGTATTTTGTTCTAAAGGTGTTTTATAAGTAAACAGGATATCAATACCATGTGTATTTCTCTGCCTGGAGTTACCTTTAGCATGTCTTACTGCTTTTTGACATGAAAGTGTAAGATTATTTTCAACCTTATCCCAACCAATTAAATTGAGGAAGTTATCTACTATATTTTCACCTATCTCACCAATTGTTTTAGAATATTCACCCATGTTGTACTCCTAATTAAATTTGAAAAATCAGCTAACATCTATAAATATTTCAAACTGCTTTAGTTTGCCTTATTTGTTAAATCAGTTTACTGTTTACCCAACCTTCCAAACTTCCCAGCATTTCAGGCAGTTTCGCAGCATCCGTACCTCCTGCCTGTGCCAAATCCGGTCTGCCGCCGCCTTTGCCGCCGACTTGTTCGGCTGCGAATTTGACCAAATCGCCGGCTTTCACTTTGTTTGTCAGCGGTTTGGATACGCCGGCGCACAGGGAGACTTTGCCGTCGTTTACTGCCGCCAAAAGAATCACGGCGTTATCGGATTTGCCGGTTAAATCGGTAACGATTTCGCGCAGGGCGGCTGCGTCGGCTTCGATTTGGGCGGCAACGAGTTTGGCTACGCCCAAGTCTTTGGCTTTGTCCAAGAGTTTGGCGCCTGCGTGGACGGCGAGTTCGGCTTTGGCTTTTGCCAACTCTTTTTCCAAGGCTTTGGCGTTTGCGGCGTTGGCTTGGATTTTGGCGAGTACGTCTTTTTCGGTTTGGGCTTTGACTTCGGCGATGATGTTTTTCATCAGGCTTTCTTGGTTTTGCGCCCATGTCAGTGCGGCTTGACCTGTGATGGCTTCTACGCGGCGGATGCCTGCGGCGATGCCGCCTTCGCTGATGATTTTGAAGAAGCCGATGTCGCCGGTGCGGGCGACGTGGGTACCGCCGCACAATTCGATGGAGTAGTCGCCCATGGTGATGACGCGGACGAAGTCGCCGTATTTTTCGCCGAAGAGCATGACTGCGCCTGATTTTTGCGCGTCTTCAATAGACATGGTTTCGACTTTGACGGGCACGTTGGCAATAATCGCGGCGTTGACGCGGCGTTCGACTTCGGCGATTTCTTCCGCGCTGATGCCTTGCGGGTGGGAGATGTCGAAGCGGGTCAGCTCGGCGTTTTGCAGGCTGCCTTTTTGTTCGACGTGTGTACCCAAAACATCGCGCAGGGCTTTGTGCATCAGGTGGGTAACGCTGTGGTTGCGCATGATGCTGTTGCGGATGTCGTTGTCGATTTCGGCGGATACGGCATCGCCCACTTTCAGACGGCCTGATACGACTGCGCCGAATTGTCCGTGTACCGCCGCTTTGATTTTCTGCGTGTCTTCGACACGGAAGCGGTTTTCGCCTGCGAAGATAAAGCCTACGTCGCCGACTTGGCCGCCGCTTTCGGCGTAGAACGGGGTTTGTTCCAAAACAACCACGCCTGCTTCGCCTGCTTGCAGTTCGTCCACGGCTTCGCTGCCTTTGTATAAAGCGATGATTTTGGTGTCTTGGCTGCGTTTTTCGTAGCCGGTGAACTCGGTGTCCGCGCCTGTGTAGTCCAGTTGCGCGTTGGCTTTGAAGTTTTGCGCGGCGCGGGCGCGGGCGCGTTGGGCTTCCATTTCGCGGTTGAAGCCTTCTTCGTCCAAATCGATACCCAATTCGCGCGCCATGTCGGCAGTCAGGTCGTAGGGGAAGCCGTAGGTGTCGTAGAGTTTGAAGATGTGTTCGCCGCCGATAACGAGTTTGCTGTTGGCGATGTTGTCCATCAAATAAGCATTCAAGGCTTCGGCAAACGGTTTTTCCGCATCGGGAATATGGGCGGTTTCCAAAGCAGCCTGCAAATCGATATACATGCCTTCGTTCAGGCTACCTGAAACTTGGGGACGGATAACGATTTGCTTTTTGCCCGGAGCGGCACGGGAGGCGGCGGTGAATTCCACACCCTCTGCGGTTTTCAATGCCAGTGGTTTGCCCGCACCATCTTGCGGCAGCAGGCTTTCCAGTTTCAGGAATTTCATGCCGTTGAACACTTGGTTGAACAAACCCATGCCTTTTTCCAGCGTTTCGCCGAAGCGGCTCTCTTCCGCGCGCAGGGCTTCCATAATCTGCGTCTGTTTCTCTTTCAACTCGGGATACGCGTCGCCCATTGCTTTGACCAAATCGGGGACGAGTTTGTAGAAAAACGCTTGTTTCTGACCGAGTTTGTAACCGTGGCGCACGGCGCGGCGGATGATGCGGCGCAGGACATAGCCGCGGCCTTCGTTGGCCGGCATCACGCCGTCGGCAATCAGGAAGGAGCAGGAGCGGATGTGGTCGGCGATGACTTTCAGGCTTGGTTCGTCCATGCTGAACGGCGCGCCGGTTTCGCGGGCAACGGCTTTGAGCAGGTCTTGGAACAAATCAATCTCGTAATTGCTGTGTACGCCCTGCATCACGGCCGCCATGCGCTCCAAGCCCATGCCGGTATCGACGCTGGGTTTGGGCAGCGGGTTCATGTTGCCCGCCTCGTCGCGATTGAACTGCATGAATACGCAGTTCCAAATTTCAATCCAGCGGTCGCCGTCTTCTTCAGGGCTGCCGGGAATGCCGCCCCAGATTTCTTCGCCGTGGTCGTAGAAAATTTCGGAACAAGGGCCGCAGGGGCCGGTGTCGCCCATCTGCCAGAAGTTGTCGGATGCGTATTTCGCGCCTTTGTTGTCACCGATGCGGACGATGCGCTCGGCAGGCATACCAATTTCGTTCAGCCAGATGTTGTAGGCTTCGTCGTCTTCAGCATACACGGTCGCCAAGAGTTTTTCTTTGGGGATGTTCAGCCATTCGGGGGAAGTGAGGAACTCCCAAGCGAAGTGAATGGCGTCGCGTTTGAAGTAGTCGCCGAAGGAGAAGTTGCCCATCATTTCAAAGAAGGTGTGGTGGCGGGCGGTGTAGCCGACGTTTTCCAAGTCGTTGTGCTTGCCGCCTGCGCGCACGCATTTTTGTGCGGTGGTGGCGCGGTTGTAGGGGCGTTTGTCAAAGCCCAAAAATACGTCTTTAAACTGGTTCATGCCGGCGTTGGTGAAGAGCAGCGTGGGGTCGTCGTGGGGGACTAATGACGACGAGCGGACGGCGGTGTGGCCTTTGGATTGGAAGAATTTTAGGAATTTTTGGCGCAGTTCGGTGGTTTTCATGGTGTTTCGCTATTTTAGGTTTAGGAAGCGGCGGTCAAACCGTTTTCAGGCAGCCTGAAAAAACGGGCTGCCTGAAAACGGCGGCACCTGCAAAAGCAGGCGGCCGCAAACAATTAAAAACAGGGTGTTATCTTACCCGAATTTACACGGCTCGCCTACACGGCGGCAGCAAAAATCTGCATGGCGCTATCGGTGCAATTTACCGCTTTCAGGCAGCCTGAAAGCGCGTTTGCGCACGCAGCGCCGCCGTGCGGTTTGCTATATAATCCGCGCCTGTTTTTTCGCCCAAGTGCACACCATGACCACCGCCACTCCCCTGCTCGATACCGTAAACCTGCCCGAAGACCTGCGCCGGCTGCCGGCCGACCGGCTGCCGCAGCTGGCCGCCGAACTGCGCGGCTTTTTGCTGGAGAGCGTGCAGCAGACCGGCGGCCATTTCGCCAGCAATCTTGGCGCGGTGGAGCTGACCGTCGCCCTGCATTATGTGTACGACACCCCGCGCGACCATCTGGTGTGGGACGTCGGCCACCAGAGCTATCCGCACAAAATCCTGACCGGCCGCAAAAACCGCATGCACACCATGCGCCAGTTTGGCGGGTTGGCCGGTTTTCCCAAGCGCAGCGAAAGCGAGTACGACGACTTCGGCGTCGGCCATTCGTCCACGTCCATCGGCGCCGCGCTGGGGATGGCGGTGGCCGACCGCTTGTCCGGCAGCAGCGCCCGCAGCGTCGCCATTATCGGCGACGGCGCGATGACCGCCGGCCAGGCCTTTGAAGCGCTCAACTGCGCCGGCGATATGGCCGACACCGATCTCTTGGTGATACTCAACGACAACGAAATGTCGATTTCGCCCAATGTCGGCGCCCTGCCCAAATACCTGGCGCGCAACGTGATGCGCGATATGCGCGGCGTGCTGCACAACATCAAAAACCAGTCCGCCTTCGTGCTCGACAAACTGCCCGCCGTTAAAGAAATCGCCCAAAAAGCCGAAGAAACCATCAAAGCCTACGCCAGCGAAAGCGAGCACATCAAACAGTCGCTCTCACTGTTTGAAAACTTCGGCTTCCAATACACCGGCGCCATCGACGGCCACAACCTGCCGCTGCTCATCGATACCCTGCGCGAACTGCGCCGGCGCAAAGGCCCGCAGCTGCTGCACATCATCACCAAAAAAGGCCAGGGCTACAAACTCGCCGAAAACGATCCCGTCAAATACCACGCCATCGGCAAAACCGTGCACAAGCAGCCTGAAAACGCCGATTCAAACGCCGATACCGATACCCAAGCACCCAAAAAGCAGCCTGAAAAACCCAGCTACACCCAAATCTTCGGCCGCTGGCTGTGCGACCAAGCAGAAGCTGATTCCCGCCTGGCCGCCATCACCCCCGCCATGCGCGAAGGCAGCGGCCTGGTCGAATTCGCGCAGCGCTTTCCCGAACGCTATTTCGACGTCGGCATCGCCGAACAGCACGCCGTAACCTTTGCCGCCGGCCTGGCCTGCGCGGGCGTCAAACCCGTCGTCGCCATCTATTCCACCTTTTTACAGCGCGGCTACGACCAGCTGGTACACGACGTTGCCCTGCAAAACCTGCCCGTGCTGTTTGCCATCGACCGTGCCGGCATCGTCGGCGCCGACGGCCCCACCCACGCCGGCGCCTACGATTTGAGCTTTCTGCGCTGCATTCCCAATATGGTGATCGCCGCCCCCAGCGACGAAAACGAATGCCGCCTGCTGTTGTCCACCTGCTACGCGCTCGAACAACCCGCCGCCGTGCGCTACCCGCGCGGCAGCGGCTGCGGCGCAGCAGTAAACGACACCCTCGACACCGTGCCCGTCGGCAAAGGCATTATCCGCCGGCAGGGCAAAAGCACCGCCATCCTTGCCTTCGGCAGCATGGTCGCCCCCGCCCTGAAAGCCGCCGAAGCGCTGGACGCCACCGTTGCCGACATGCGCTTTGTCAAACCGCTCGACGAAGAACTGGTTTTGCAGCTGGCTGCCGACCACGACTACATCGTCTGCGCCGAAGAAAACGCCGAAGCCGGCGGCGCCGGCAGCGCCGTTCTCGAACTGCTCGCCCGCCAAGGCAGCCTGAAACCCACCCTGCTCGCCGCCATCCCCGACACCGTAACCGACCACGGCGACGCCGCCCTGCTGCTCGACAAACTCGGCCTTTCCGCCGCCGCCCTTACCGAGCGCATCCGCAAATGGCTTGACGCCCAAGCAGCCTGAAAGGCGGAAAAACCGTTTTCAGGCTGCTTTCCCATATCTGCAACCGAGAAAAGAGATCCGCCATGAGCACCCTGCCCCCACCCAACCAGGTTTACCGCCTGCTCGATCACTATCTGGCCGAACTCCAGCGCCTGCCCGACACCACCGTGCGCGCCGAATTGAGCGACGAGCAAAACGCCCTGCTCGCCTATCTGCGCATGGACAAAATCGCCGAAGACGAAGGTTTTGCCGCCGTGATCGCCGCCGGCTTCGGCCGCGACGTATTTGAAAGCAGCCTGATTGCCGAACTGCACCGCTGGCAGATTGCCGACACCGCGCGCATTCTCGAGCAGGCTGCCGCCCTCTACCGCCGCCACGGCGGCGAAATCGAAAGTCGCGCCGCCGCCGGCGAGTCCGCCGAATCCCTGCGTGCCGACTACCCCGACTTCGCCCCGCTCGACGAAGCCTACTACCTGACCTGCGAAGACGACTTCCCAAAAATCTATATCTACGTGCGCCACCGCTATCCGGCCTTTGTGCTGCCGCAGGCAGCCTGAAAAAATCCTGCCCGATTCCTGTCGGCACGAAAAGAAAACCGGATAAAACTAGCCCGCCCCAATGGCAGCCTGAAAACCGGCGCACGGAAAAGTCCGCCCCAAGCTCGTAGCAAACACAAAAAAGCAGCCTGAAAACCGCAATCCGGTTTTCAGGCTGCTTTGTATCGCCGTATAAACGTTTAGAACGAAAGTTTCAGGCTGCCGTAGAAGGAGCGGCCGGGTTCGTTGTAGGAAGCGGCGCTGCTGTTATCAGCGCTGCGGTACAGGCGTTTGTTAAACAGGTTGTTGATGCCCAGGCGCAGGTTCAGGTTTTTATTGAAACGGTAACCGGCGCTGATGCCGACCAAGCCGTAGGGGCTGACGGATTCGTTCGACAGGCCGGCATTACGCTCGGCATTGTTCAAAATCACTGAGCGCGGTTTCTGTTTGCCGTAGTAGGTAACATTCAGTGCGGCATCGAGTTTCTCGGTCGGCTGCCAGTTCAGGCTGCTGTTGATGGTGTACTTGGGAATCACCGACAGCGGATTGCCGGTGTCTTTGTTTACCGACTTGCGCATATAGGTAAAGTTGGTCGTCCATTTCAGCGTGCTGTGCAGCGGCAGAGTCAGATTGCCTTCCACGCCTTCCACCAGCGCTTTTTTGGCGTTCGTCCACTGATAAAGATGGTTGCCGAGATTGCTCAAGGCAACGGCTTCGTCGCCGGCAACGATTTTGTTGCGGTAATCGTTGTGGAAATAGGCCATGGATGCCTGATAGCCGCCGCGGGCAAATTCGAAACCGATTTCTTTATTGATGCTGGTTTCGGGTTTCAGACCGTCGTTACCGACCAGATAGCAGCGGATCGTGCCCGGCGTGCCGACTTTGCAGCCTTGTCCGCGGGTGTACAGGATGTAGTTGTGGTTACTCTGATACAGGTTCGGCGCTTTATAGGCACGGGCGATACCGCCTTTAATTGTCCATTCGCTGTTGATTTTCTGCACAAAGTTCAGGGCAGGACTCCAGTTGTTACCGGATTTGCTGTTGTGATCAAAGCGCAGTGCGGGAATCAGCTGGGTGCCGTGGCCGAAGCTGATATGGTCTTCCACATACAGGGCAAAGTTGTTCTGGCTGTTTGTTGTATTGCGGTTGGTGCCCAAGCCGGCAAAGACATCGGTTCGGCCTTGATCGGTAAAGCCCTGAGCCATCGAGCCTTTGTCGTCCAGATGGTCGTTGGTGTATTCGCTGCCGACGGTAAGCACATGATCGGCGCCGAGTTTGAAGGGAATATTGGTTTCGGCAAACAGGCGCTTGGTTTTCAAGGTACTGTCGGTAAAGTTGCGGTTTTGGTACTGGCCTTCGGGGCCGCCCATCAAACCTTCCACCAAATGCTCGTTTACGGTGCGGTCAAGCTGGGCAACCACTTTGGTGTCGCCCCAAGACCAAATGCCCTCGTGGGTCAGCGCGTTGCTGGTGCGTTTGAGGCGGGCGGTTTCTTCGCCGTAAAGCGATTTGGTCAGGTTGCTGGGGTTGTTGTTTTGGTTGTCGCCGGCGTAGATATTGCCCTGGCGGCTGTAGGAGCTGTCCAAAGTCAGGGTTTGTTCGGGCGTGATTTTCCAAGCCAGGCGGGCGGCGATATCGCGGTTTTTCACGCCGTCGCGGCCGGCGCCCAAAGTTTCGCTGCGAACGATACGGCCGCCGCGGTTTACCGTTGTGACTACGATCGGATTGATATCCTTAGCATCCGCATCGGTCTTATTCAGGCTGCCGTACAAACGGAAGCCGAGTTTGTCCTGCACGATGGGGCCGCTGACATTAAAGCCGATGCGGTTGGTTTTGCCTTCTTTGCTGCTTTGCGGCAGGTTGGTGTACAGGTTCAGGCCGCCGCTCCATTCGCTGCTGACCTTCTTGGTCACGATATTGACCACGCCGCCGGCGGCGCCGGAGCCGTAGCGGGCGGCGGCGGGGCCGCGCAGCACGGTGATGGATTCGATTTGCTCAACCGGCACCCAGTTGCTGTCGCCGCGGGTGTTGCGCTCGCCGCGCCAGCTGTAGCGCTCGGCATTACGCGAAGTAACGGGGCGGCCGTCGATCAGAATCAGGGTGTTTTCCGGCCCCATGCCGCGGATGTCGATCTGGCGTTTGTTGCCGCGCTCGCCCGAAGCGGTGTTGCCGGTCAGGTTGGCGCCGGGCATGGTGCGGATGATGTCGGAAATATCATTGACTGCCGGACGGCGTTCCAAATCTTTGGCGTTGATTTTCGATACGCCGAGCGACTGCTGCAGCTGGCGCTGGGCGGTAACGTAAACGGTTTGCAGCTCCTGATCCTGCTCTTGGCCGGCGGTTTCGCCGTCGGCATAGGCAAAGCCGCTGACAAGCGCGGCGCTGAGCAGACTCAGGCGGAAAAACGGAGATGTGCGCATAGGTTTTATCCTGTCGGTTAAGTTAAAAAAACGCCAAAAGGCGTAAAGAAAGATAAGCAATTCGTAATAATTATAGATTAGAAAAGAAATTAGGGCAAAACGCTTAACGCGCACCGCAGCCGATGCGGACGCAGCCTGAAACGTTTTCAGGCTGCCTGCGCCGCGGCCGCAGGGTAAAATGCGCCCTTTTTTGCCGCTTTGCCGCCATGAATCCCTACACCGGCCGTTTCGCCCCCAGCCCCACCGGCCTGCTGCACATCGGTTCGCTGCTGACCGCCACCGCATCCTACGCTGCCGCCCGTGCCGCCGGCGGGCGCTGGCTGCTGCGCATGGAAGATCTCGACCCGCCGCGCGAGATGCCCGGCGCCGCCGCCGACATTCTGCGCACCCTTGAAGCCTTCGGTTTCGAGTGGGACGGCGAAGTCGCCTACCAAAGCCGCCGCCACGCGCTGTACCGCACGGTGCTGGCCGATTTGCAGGCGCGCAATCTGGTCTATCCCTGCTACTGCAGCCGCCGCCAATGGCAGCAGGAAGCACGCGCCGGCGCCGATGGTTTTGTCTATGGCGGCCGCTGCGCCGATCCGGCTTTCAGGCAGCCTGAAAACGGCAAAACTCCGGCCTGGCGGCTGCGCGTGCCCGATAGCGATATTGTTTTCGACGACGCCATCGTCGGCCGCTACCGCCAGAATCTCGCCCGCGACATCGGCGACTTCGTACTTCTGCGCGCCGACGGCTTTTGGGCCTACCAGCTGGCGGTGGTGGCCGACGATGCCGAGCAGGGCATCACCCATATCGTCCGCGGCCAAGACCTGCTGGTTTCGACGCCGCGCCAAATCTGGCTGCAGCGCTGCCTGAACTATCCGCAGCCGCACTACGCCCACCTGCCGCTGCTCACCAACCGCGCCGGCCAGAAATGGTCGAAGCAGACCCTCGCCCCCGCCCTTGATTTGGCGCGACGCGAACAGCTGCTGCGGCAGGTGATGGCCTATCTTCAGCTGCCGCCCTGCCCAGCCGTGGACAAACCGCAGGATCTGCTCGCCTGGGCGGTGCGCCATTGGGACATCGCCCGCATTCCGCCGCAGCCAATCTGCACCGAAGATGCGCCGGCCGAAACCGTTTAACAAGCAGCCTGAAAGCGCCTGCCCGGCTTTCAGGCTGCCAAAAGCGTTGGGGCAAACTTTCAGGCTGCCTGCAAGACGGTTTTGCGGTTTTCAGGCTGCCTGCGTAGCGTAGCAAAGTTGCGGAGCTAAAGCCGCTTTGCCAAGCCGGCATGCCGCGCGTAGAGATGGCGGGCGGTTTCTTAGGCTATAATCCGCCCTTTCTACACTTCCCGCCTGCCGCCATGAACGCCTTTGCCCAAGCCCTGTCCGCCGCCCTTCAATACGCCATCGTCAGCCGCGAAATCAGCGCCGGTGATGCCGCCGCCGGCTTCGTTTACCGCGAAGCGCCGGCCTTCGAGCAAGACAGCGGCTGGCGTTTTTTCAGCGGCGCGGAAAGCGACGAATTCTGCGAAGACGCCGCCAATTTCGACACCCTGCCGCTCTCGCAGGCGCTCGAACTCTGCCCCGAAGCCGCCGCGCTGATGAACGAAACCGCCGGCGCCTGGGAATGGGACGACGATGCCGGCCGCTTTCAGGCTGCCGCCGACTGGCAGCCGCAGGATTAGTCCTTCCCCCTTTCATCCACCTTCACAAGATCCCCGTCATGAAAACCATCGAACCCCTAAGCGGCGATTTTCGCCTGCGTATCGGCATCGTCCAAGCCCGTTTTTCCAACGAAATCGGCAGCGCCATGTTGAAAGTAGCCCACCAGAAACTGATCGAATTGGGCGTGGCCGACGACGATATCGTCGTCGCCACCGTGCCCGGCGCGCTGGAAATTCCGCTGGCGCTGCAGCAGATGGCGCGCGCACGCACCAAATTCGACGCGCTGATCGCCATCGGCGCGGTGATCCGCGGCGAAACCTACCATTTCGAGCTGGTGTCCAACGAATCGGGCGCCGGTATCACCCGCGTCGGCCTGGATCACGACATCCCGATCGCCAATGCCGTGCTCACCACCGAAAACGACGAACAGGCGCACGCGCGCATTGAAGAAAAAGCCCGTGATGCCGCCCTTGTCGCCGTAGAAGGCGCCCGCCTGAAAGCCGCGCTGCACTACCATCTTTAAACGCTTCCCGCCACACAGGAACCCTCCGATGAAAAGCAAACCTTTCCTGCCCTCGCCGCGCCGCCGCGCCCGCGAATACGCCGTGCAGTCGCTCTACCAGATCCAAATCAATCCCGACATCCTGCCCGAGCAAGCCGCCAAAAGCGTGTACGACAGCATCGCCAAAGACAAAGCCGCCGCCCGCAGCGCGCTGGAAAGCCGCGACGACGGCGCCGCTCCCGCCGCAGCGCTGGCCAAGCTCGATAATCTCGAAAGCACCGCCACCGAGCTGTACGCCGCCATCTTTTTCGGCGCCCATGCGCGCGAGAACGAGCTGATGACCATCATCCGCCCGCTGCTCGACCGCGACGAGAAAACCGTCAACCCCATCGAACGCTGCGTGCTGCTGATGGCGGCTTTCGAACTCAAAGCCATGCCGGAAACGCCCTATCCGGTGATCATCAACGAAGCCATTGAAATTACCAAAACCTTCGGCGGCACCGACAGCCACAAATTCGTCAACGGCATTCTCGACAAACTGGCGGCCGAACTGCGCCCGCACGATCCAAAGCCCAAAGCGCATTAAGGCACGCCGGCACAGGTTTTCAGGCTGCCTTTCCCATCAAAGCAGCCTGAAAAGGCAGCCTGAAAACGCCGCACCCGTTTTACCGACAGCCGGCACGCCGGCACAAGGAGCTACACCATGAAACAGACTTCGCTGTTTTTCCCGCTGCTGCTGATTATCTTCGGCGTGCTGTGGTTCTTAAAAAGCATGCACTGGTTCCCCGAAACCAGCGACATCATCGCCTTTTTCCTGATTGCCGCCGGCATTCTGGTGTTTGTGCTCGACGGCTTTAACAAACAATCCGTCGTCAGCGCGCCGCTGCTGATGTATTTCGGCGGCGCGCTGTATGTGAACCAGCACCACGACTATCCGGTATCGCCGATGGCGGCGCTGGGGCTGGTGCTGTGGGGGCTGTGCCTGCTGCTGGCACGCAGCGGGCTGGTGCCGCCGAAACACCGCGAATGGAACGGCAGCTGATTGCCCGTCCCCAAACATAACAAGGCAGCCTGAAAACCGAAAATACGGTTTTCAGGCTGCTTTTTTGCGCGGAGGCTGCCGCGGGATAACGGATTACTGCTGCGGTGTTTTTTCGTTTTCCGCCGCCGCTTTGCCGCCAAAACGGCAGACGATAATGCCGATTTCGTAGAGTAGCAGCATCGGCACCGCCAGCATAAACTGCGACAGCACGTCGGGCGGGGTCAGCACCGCGGCGACAATAAAGGCGCCCACCACCACATACGGCCGCGCCTGCTTCAGTTTTTCCAGGCTGATCACGCCCATGCGGTGCAGCAGCACCACCGCCACCGGCACTTCAAAAGCGGTGCCGAAGGCGACAAACATGCCGATGACGAAAGACACGTAATTGCCGATGTCGGTGGCCATATTCACGCCGTCGGGCGTGGTGCCGCTCAAGAATTTGAACACCACCGGAAACACCAGGAAATAGCAAAACGCCATGCCGGCGGCAAACAGCGTCAGGCTCGAGAGCAGCAGCGGCAGCACCAGCCGTTTTTCCTGCTTGTAGAGCGCGGGGGCGACAAACGCCCACAGCTGGAACAGCGTATGCGGCAGCGACAGCAGAAAGGCGGCCATCGCCGTTACCTTCAACGGCACGAAAAACGGCGCCGCCACATCGGTGGCAATCATGTGCGTGCCCTGCGGCAGCGCCGCCATCAGCGGCTGCGCCACCAGCGCGTAAATCTGCTTGGCAAAGGGCAAAAGCGCGAGCAGGCACAGCACGAACACCGACGCCGCCCACAGCAGGCGGCGGCGCAGTTCGATCAGGTGCTCGATCAGGGGCTGGCCCACGCCCAGTTGTTCTTCGCTCAACGGCGGCTCCTTAAGCGCGGCTTGGGACGGTAGCGCGGGCGCAGGTCGCGTTTGCGCGCCATCGCCTGTTTGCGCAGCGATTTGGTATAAAAACCGGCCTGAACCGGCGGCGGGGCGTATTCGTCGATACCGAAGTCGGCGGGCGTTTTCAGCGGCGGCAGGCGCTCCCAGGCCGACAGGCCGTCGGCATCGCGGCCGATGTCGGCAGCGGCTTCGTTCAGGCTGCCCTGCAATTGGCCGGCGGCCTGCTGCAATTCGTCTTTCACCGCAGAGAGTTCGGACGCTTCAACCTGGCGCATCAGCTCTTCTTTCATGCCGGCAGCCAGGCTGCGGATTTTGCCCGCCCAGCGGCCGGCGGTGCGCGCCACTTTGGGCAGGCGCTCGGGGCCGAGCACCACCAGCGCGACGGCGCCCGCTACCAGCATTTCGTTGAAGCTGAAATCAAACATTGGTTTTTCAGGCTGCTTTGCCGCCGTCGGACGATTCGCCGCCTTCGGCTTTTTCTGCGGTGTTTTCAGCGGTTTTTTCCGCAGGGGCGTCTTTATTTTCGCTGCCCTGGTTCAGGCCTTCTTTGAAATCGTGCACCGCGCCGCCCAGATCGCGGCCGATGTTGCGCAGTTTGGCGGTGCCGAATACCAGCACCACTATCAGTAAAACGATCAGCCAGTGGCTGACAGATGAGAGACCCATGATGTTTCCTTTCGGGTAAGGGACGGATGCGGCGGATGCCGGCCGCGCCGTTCGGATCGGGTAAAACGGTTTTCAGGCTGCCTGAAAGCGTTGCGGGGCGGTATCGGCGGCCGATACGGCTGTCTTTTATGCAAGCAGCCTGAAATAGCGATATTTCAGGCTGCCGTATTGTAATTTATTTTGCCGGCCGCAGGCGCGTTTTTTGGCACGAGCGGCGCTTGGGGCTCAACGGCCGCCACGGTTTTAGCTCCGCAACTGCGCTACGCTACGCAGGCTGCCTGAAACGCGGCAACGGCGCTGCCGCTCAGGATTTGAGCGGCGTAATCACGCACACGCCGTGCACCTGCTTGCCTTCGGACTGCGCGGCTTCAACGCCGGAAGCGGGTACGCCGCCGTAGCAGGCGATGCTGCTGAGCGAGTTTTTCGGCGAGCCTTGGATGATTTTGTCGCTGTATACCAGATAGGCGAAGGCTTTGCGCTTGGGGTCGTAGTAGCGGATGATCTGCTGGCTTTTGAAGGCGAAGCTGGCGCTGCGTTTGAACACTTGGCGCGGTTTTTTCACCACGTTTTCGTCGTATTCGATCTGCGGCGCGCTCTGCACGCAGGATACCGATGCGTCGCTGGCGTCTTCTTCCAGATTCACCGTTTCTTTCAGGCCGCCTTTTTTGGCGTAGGAAATATAGCAGGCCACGCCTTTGACGTCGGGATCGTCGAAACCTTCCACTTCGATGCGGTCGTTCTTGCCCAGCAGGTTGAATACGGTGTCGGCATCGCCGATTTTGTCGGTGTCTTGGCCGCAGGCGGCCAGCGCCAGCGCCAGCGCGCACAGCAGGGGCAGATGGGGTTTCACGGGCTTCGTCCTTGTTTCGGGTTTTCTGGCTGCTTTTCAGGCTGCCGCGATTAAGGCAGCCTGAAAAGCAAAACGGCCGTCAGATGTATTCGACGCTGACGATTTCGTATTCGCGCACGCCGCCGGGCGCCTGCACTTCGGCGATGTCGCCCTCTTCTTTGCCGATCATCGCACGGGCGATGGGCGAATTGACGGAGATTTTGAAATGCTTGATATCGGCTTCGTCGTCGCCGACGATTTGGTAGCGCACTTCGTCGCCGTTGTCGGCATCGGACAGGGTTACGGTGGCGCCGAACACCACTTTGCCCTCGGCGTGGATTTCGGCGGGTTTGACTACCAGGGCGCGGGCGAGCTTGCCTTCGATTTCGGCAATGCGCCCTTCGATAAAGCCCTGGCGCTCTTTGGCGGCTTCGTATTCGGCGTTTTCCGACAAATCGCCGTGCGAGCGCGCTTCGGCAATCGCGGCGATTACTTCGGGACGGGCAACGCTCTTGAGCTGCTGCAGTTCGCCGCGCAACAGTTCGGCGCCGTATTCGGTTAAGGGGATTTTTTGCATAGTGGTTCTCCTCAGGCGTCTTTCAGACTGCCTGAAATCAATAAAAAGGCAAGCCGCTGTCTTCGGCGGCTTGCGGGTATGGAAAGATTGTGGCGCATTGTACCAAACCGGCAATAAAAAACAATACGGCGGGGAAGCCCTGCTCCGCCCGCCTGATTCGGCCGCTATCGGTTTATTTGAGCGGCGTCATGCCCATGTGTTCGAGCAGGAAGTTGGCAAATGCGGGGTTGCTCGGCTTTTTGCGCACATACGGCCAGCGCTGCTGCCAGCCTTTGAGCGCGTTTTCAACGTAATTCTTCGCCTGCTGCGGGCTGATTTTGCCCGATTGGCTGTCCACCGCAGCGCGCAGGTAAACGTCGTACACGCTGTCATCGACGCTGTTGGCGCCCACCAGTTTCAGGCGGTAACGGTTCAGGTATTGCGCGGCTTGGACTTTGGTCATTTTGCCGCCGCGCACCTGCGTGCCCAAACGCTGGGCTTCAGCGCGGATTTTGGCAACATCCGACCAGTGGCTGGATGCGAGCGTGTAGCCGCTGTCGGCCGGACGGCTGCTCGGCGGATTCAGGGTGGCGTCGCAAGCGGCCAGCGCCAGCATGGCGGCAAGCAGCAGGACGGGGGATTTTCTTACCATCACGGGCAATCTCCACATAAAACGGGCCGGCGCGTTTCAGGCAGTCTGAAAAAATACGGCGCGCAACGCACCAACCAAAATAACCGGGTTGAAAAATGCCGCGATTCTACCCGATTTCAGGCTGCCGTAAAAGCAGCGGACCGCCCCGCCGGATGCCGGGACAGTCCGCGCAAAGCAGCCTGAATCAGGCCAGATCGGCAAACAGCGGGGTGGACAGGTAGCGCTCGCCGTAAGACGGAATCACCACCACGATCAGTTTGTCTTTGTTTTCCGGCTTGGCGGCCAGCTGCAGGGCGCTCCATACGGCGGCGCCGGATGAGATGCCGACCAAAATGCCTTCCTGTTCGGCCATCGCGCGGGCGGTGGCAAAGGCGTCGTCGTTGGCCACCTGGATGACGCCGTCGTAGATTTCGGTGTTGAGAATGCTGGGCACAAAGCCGGCGCCCAAGCCCTGAATCGGGTGAGGGCCTTTCTGGCCGCCGCTCAAAACGGCCGATGCGGCCGGCTCAACGGCATACACCTGCACGCCGGGTTTGCGCGATTTGAGCACTTCGCCCACGCCGGTTACGGTGCCGCCGGTGCCGACGCCGGCCACGAAAATATCGACTTGGCCGTCGGTGTCGCGCCACACTTCTTCGGCGGTGGTCTGGCGGTGGATTTCAACATTGGCGGGGTTGTCAAACTGGCGCGGCATGAAATAAACATCGGGATTATTTTTCACAAACTCTTCGGCTTTGGCCAGCGCGCCGCCCATGCCCTCGGCGGCGGGGGTCAGCACCAGTTCGGCGCCGTAGGCGCGCAGCAGCATGCGGCGCTCGCGGCTCATGCTCTCGGGCATGGTGATGACCAGTTTGTAGCCTTTGGCGGCGCATACCATCGCCAAGCCGATGCCGGTGTTGCCGCTGGTGGCTTCGACGATAATGGTTTTTTCATTGATTTTTCCCGCTTTCTCCGCCGCTTCCAGCATGGAAATGGCGATGCGGTCTTTCACGCTGCTGCCGGGGTTGAAAAACTCCAGTTTGGCGGCGACGCGGCCGGGCAGTCCTTTGCCCAGGCGTTGCAGTTCCACCAGCGGGGTGTTGCCGATCAGGTCGATGATGCTGGAAGCGATGTTCATGGTGCAGATCCTTATATCGAGTGTTGGAAAGCGGGAAACCGCGCGTATCGTGTTGCGCCGCGCAGTATAGCAAACGCGAAAGGCGCCATGCTACGCACCGCACCGCCGCAACGAAAGACTTTGTGCTGCTTTGCCTTATAACCGCCCGCGCTATGCGGCAGCCTGAAAACGGTTTGCCGCTTTCAGGCTGCCTGCCGCCGCATGGCGGGAATCTTTATAATGAGATGACCCGCATCCCCACCTTTCGGACAAAAAATGAAAAAAACATTATTCCTGCTGCTGGCACACGGTCTGTTTTTCGTCGTCTTTTTTACTGTGAACCACCGGCACTTCGACCCTGCGGGCTATGCCGCCTATTCAGCGGTAGCGGCGCTGGTGCAGACGGCAGGCGCCCGGGCAAAAACGCCCAGCACTACCAAAGCGGCGGATGCGCTGTTTGCCGTTTACCTGCTGTTGCTGCTGCTCGGAGCGGCGCCGTCGCCTTTCGGCGGTCTTGCGCCCGATGATAGCGGCGGCAGCCGTTTTGCATGGTCGGCGGGGCTGGCGGCAGGCTTTATGCTTTTGCTGTTTGTTATCGGCAGGCCAGCGGGCAAAAAGGTTTCGTAAGGCCTCCCCAAACCGGCACAGGCAGCCTGAAAACGTGCATTCGGCTTTTCAGGCTGCCTGTTTTATATAGAGTGCCTGCCGCATCCGCTATATAATCCGCGCCTTTTACCCCGTCTTCAGGCTGCCGCCGCATCCTAAAAAGCAGCCTGAAAACCCAAAGCACACGATGACGTCCGATTCTGCCCCCACCCGCTCCCACCGCCCCGCTGCCGCCGCATGGTTTGCGCTGGTGCTGCTCACCCTGTGGTGGGACTGGCTGGCCGCGCCGCTGCACAACGGCAGCTGGCTGCCGCTGATCAAACTGCTGCCGCTGCTGCTGCCCGCGCGCGGTATTTTGTCGGGAAAAATCTACACTTACCAGTATGCTTCGATGCTGGTGCTGTTTTATTTCACCGAAGGCGTGATGCGGCTGTTTGATGCCGTGCCGGCCAGCCGCTGGTTCGCCGCCGCCGAAACCGCGCTCTCGGTGCTGTTTTTCGTGCTGTGCCTGGCCTATCTCAAACAATTCAAAAACAAACGGAAACCCTAAATGTCCGATTCTTCCCGCCTGCCGCTGTTGGAGTGGCGCGTGCTGCCGCTGTGGTTCGGCCTGACGCTGGTGGCCGCCCTGCCCTTTTTGTCGATTTACCGCGTCGGCCCGCTGCCGAGTTTTTTCCTTGAAAGCGGCTCGCTGCTGTTTGTGCTGCTGTGGGTGCTGGCCAGCGTGTTTTCAGGCTGCCTGAAAAACCGTCCGCCTGCCGCCGCATGGTATTTCACCGCGCTGGCGCTGTTTTGGGCGGGACAGGCACGGCTGATGGAAGTGGGCTATACCGGTCAGAACGATATGGCGGCGTGGTCCTTTCTGATTCTGGCGCTCGGCGCTTGGGCGGCGCGCGGCTGGATCGACAAAATCGGCCAGGAGCGCGCGGTATCGGTGCTGGCCTGGGTGCTGCTGTGGGCGTGTCTGGTGCAGGCGGTAATCGGCTGGCTGCAGTACACCGGCCTGGCGGCGCAGTTCAAAGGGCTGCTGATGTACCGCAACGGCATCGTTGAAGGCCAGCTCGGTCAGCGCAACCATTTCGGCCACTATCTAATGTGGGGCGTGCTGGCAGCCGCCTATTTGTGGGGACAGCGCCGGCTGGCCGCCTATCTGGCGCTGCCGCTGATTGTTTTTCTCGCCGCCACCATCGGCCTGACCGGCTCGCGCACGGTGTTCGGCTATCTGCTGGCGCTGGCGCTGCTGCTGCCGCTGGCGCGCTGCTTCGGCGGGCGCCAAATCAATCGCAGCCTGTGGTGCATGGCGGCTGCCGGCGCGGCGGTGCTGCTGTTTCAGTTTGCGCTCGAACCGCTGCTGGCGCTGGCCGACGGCAAAAACATGACCAGCGCCGCCGAGCGACTGGGCAGCAGCTCTTTCGGCCAGTCCGGCCGCCACTACGAATGGCTCAAAGCATGGAAATCGTTTCAGGCTGCTCCGTGGTTCGGCCACGGCTGGGGCAGTTATTCCCTGCAGGGCTTTCTGATTAACGACGTCTATCCCGACGGCTACCGCCCCTACGAAAACGGCGTGCTGTTCACCCACAGCCACAACTCTCTACTCAACCTGCTCGCCGAAATGGGCATCGCCGGCACCGCGCTGGTGCTGGGCGGACTGCTGTGGGTACTGCGCGGCAGCCTGAAACGCGCCCATGCCGCGCAGGGCGTGTTTGTGCTGGGCGCGATTTCGGTGTCGCTGGTGCACAGCCTGCTCGAATATCCGCTGTGGTACATCTATTTTCTCAGCGCTTTTTCGCTGTTTGTCGGCTTTGCACCGCCTGCACGCGAAACCGCTGTTTCAGGCAGCCTGAAAACCGACGACGCGACAAGATCCGGCCTAATCTACAGCGGCATGGCCGCGCTGCTGGCGCTGGCCTTGTGCGGCGGCATTATGCGGCTGGCGGCGGCCTATCAGGAGCTGCGCGCCGTGGCCGGCAATATTCCGGCCGATTTGCGCGAGCGCAGCCGCAATACCATGAGCCTGCTGCAAATCGCCAAAACCGAACCGATGCTCAAGTATTACGCCCAATACCATCTGATGAACTACATCGACCCGCGCGACGGACGTTTCCCCGACTGGGCGTATCAGGCCGGCCGCGACGCCCTGCGCTACCGCCCCTTCGCCAACAGCTACAAATGGGCGCTTCTGGCCTACCGCAACGGCGACAAAGCCGAAGCCGAACGCTGGATGGAAGCGGCTTACCGCTACTACCCCGCCCGACTCGATGCCTACGGCTCGGCGCTCTCGGCCAGCAGCTACTACCCTGAACTTTTGGCCGGCTACGGCAAACACTGCCGCGCCTACTACCAAAGCATCGGCCGCCCTGATTCCTGCATCACCGCCGCGCCGCCGCTGCCGGCGGCCGCATCATCCGTTTCGGCGCCCGCCCGTTAAATCAGCGCCGGCAATATTTTCAGGCTGCCTTTTTTGCCCCTTAACCGCGGCGCAAGGCAGCCTGAAAACGTTTCGCCGCCCGCGTTAAAACTTGTTAAACCGCTGCCGCTGCCGGATAATGGGCAGCCACGGCGGGGCGCGGCAACCAGGCGGCCGCAGCGGCGTCCCGTTTCTTTCAGGCTGCCTCACACAAGGAATACCAAACTATGAATGCTGTAATTATCGGCGTGCTGGTGATGCTGGTGTTGTCGCTGGCACGGGTGCACGTGGTGCTCAGCCTGGTGGTCGGCGCCTTTGCCGGCGGGCTAGCGGCCGGATTGCCGCTGGCAGACGTAAACGATGCGGCGGGCAATGTCGTTACCCAGGGCGTGATGTCGCACTTTCAGGCTGGTTTGGCCAACGGCGCCAACATCGCCCTTTCCTACGCCATGCTCGGCGCCTTTGCGATGGCCATCACCCACTCCGGCCTGCCGCAGCAGATGGCGGGCGCCATCATCCGCCGGCTCGACAAAGGCCGCAACGACAAAATCCCGCCGCGCATCAACCTGCTCAAATGGGTGCTGATCGGCGGCATCGTGCTGATGGCGGTGTCGAGCCAGAACATCGTCCCCATCCACATCGCCTTTATTCCGATGATGATTCCGCCGCTGTTGGGCGTGTTCAACCGCCTGCGCATCGACCGCCGCCTGATCGCCTGCGCCATCACTTTCGGCCTGGTAACCACCTATATGTTCCTGCCCTACGGCTTCGGCGCGGTGTTCCTGAACAAAATCCTGCTGGCCAACGTGGAAAAATCGGGCATGGACGTGCACGGCATCAATGTGATGCACGCAATGGCGATTCCGGCGCTGGGCATGGTTGCCGGCCTGCTGCTGGCCTTTGTCCACTACGGCCGCGAGCGCATCTACCAAGACCGCGAAATCGACCGCAGCAATGAAGAAAACAGCGCCGCGCTGCCCAAAGTTTCGGCCTACCGCAGCCTGGTTGCCGGCATCGCGATTTTGGTGTGCTTCGCCATCCAGCTGATTTACAAAGACGCGCTGCTGCTGGGCGCAATGCTCGGTTTTGCCGTCTTTATGATGCTCGGCGTGGTGCAGCGCAAAGAAGCCGACAGCGTGTTCAACCAAGGCATCCGCATGATGGCGATGGTCGGCTTCATTATGATTGCCGCGCAGGGCTTTGCCGAAGTGATGAACGCCACCGGCGAAATCAAACCGCTGGTGGACGCCAGCGCCAGCATGTTTGCCGGCAGCAAGGCGATGGCCGCCTTCGCCATGCTGATGGTCGGCCTGCTGGTAACCATGGGCATCGGCAGCTCCTTCTCCACCCTGCCCATCATCACTTCGATTTATGTGCCGCTATGCGTGGGACTCGGTTTCTCGCCGCTGGCCACCGTGGCGATTATCGGCACCGCCGGCGCACTCGGCGATGCCGGTTCCCCTGCCTCCGACTCCACCCTCGGCCCGACCATGGGGCTGGATGCCGACGGCCAGCACAACCACATGCGCGACAGCGTGATTCCCACCTTTATCCACTACAACATCCCGCTGTTTATCGCCGGCTGGATTGCCGCCATGGTGCTGTAATGGAACAGTTGGAAGAGCGTATTACCGAGCTGGAAATCCGTCTCGCCCTGCAGGACGAACTGCTGGCCAGCCTGAACGACACCGTTGCCGACCTGCGCCAAACCCTCGATTTGCAGCAGGCGCAGCTCAGGCTGCTCTACCAGCGCCAGCAGCAGGCGCAGGATGCCGGCAAACCCTTCGCCCCGCAGGAAGAAATCCCGCCGCATTACTGAATACAGCCGCAGGCAGCCTGAAAAACCCTTTTCAGGCTGCCTGCCTTTCATCCCGTCCCCAACACACAAGGATTCCGATATGACCGTTTACTTTCTCGGCGGCGGCAATATGGCCGGCGCCATCATCGCCGGCCTGCACCGCATCTCGCCCGAAACCGCCGTCCACGTGGTCGATAACAACGCCGACAGACGCCACTTTCTAAACGAGCAATACGGCGCCGCCGCTTCCGACACCCTACCCGAACTCACCGCCGACGACGTGCTGGTGCTTGCCGTCAAACCGCAGGATATGGAAACGGCCTGCGCCGGCATCCGCCACAACGGTGCGCTGGTACTGTCCGTTGCCGCCGGCCTGCCCGTTGCCACCCTATCGCGCTATCTCGGCGGCACACAGCGCATCGTGCGCGTAATGCCCAACACCCCCGCCCAAGTCGGCGAAGGCATCTCCGGCCTGTTTGCCGGCAGCGGCACCAGCGAAGACGACCGCCGCCGCGCCGAAGCCATCATGGGCAGCAGCGGCCAAACCCTCTGGCTCGACACCGAAGCGCAAATGCACGCCATCACCGGCATCAGCGGCAGCGGCCCCGCCTACGTCTTCTACCTGCTCGACGCCCTGCAGCAGGCGGCGCAAAATCTCGGCTTCGACCCGCAGCAGGCACGCACCCTGAGCCTGGCCACCTTCAAAGGCGCCGTCGCCCTGGCCGAGCAGTCCGGCGAAGACTTCCGCGTTTTGCAGGACAAAGTTACTTCCAAAGGCGGCACCACCTTCGCCGCGCTGGAAAGCTTCCGCAGCAACCGCGTCGCCGAGAATCTGCAGCAAGGCGCCGCCGCCGCCGCCACCCGCTCCGAAGAAATGGCCGCGCAGTTTGCCTGAGCCGGATGTGCCAGCAAACGCCAAAAGCAGCCTGAAAGCCGGTTTTCGCTTTTCAGGCTGCTTTTGCCATTGCCAAACGAATGCGTTTTGCCTACCCTTGCCACTTCCCAACCCGCAAAGGATCCACCATGAACTTCCAAAACCTGCTTAACCAAGTGCTCGGCGGCGTGCAGCAAAGCGGCGGCGACAAAAGCCTGATCGACAAGCTCGGCGGCGGCGCGGCGGTGGCCGGGCTGGCAGCGATGCTGCTGAGCAAGAAAACCCGCAGCCGGCTGCTGACCACCGGCTCGGCCACCGCCCTGGGTGCGCTGGCCTACCACGCCTACCAAAACTGGCAGCAAAGCCGTAATGCCGCTGGCGGCCAAACCGCCCAGTCGGCGCCGCTGCTGGCGCAAAACGCTTTCGAGCCGCAGGGCGAACAGGCGCAAAATGCCGGCCGTTTGATTCTGAAAACCATGATTGCCGCCGCCGCGGCCGACGGTCAGATTGACGAAGCCGAGCTCAAACTGATCAGCCAGGAAGGCGGCGATGACGAGGAAAGCCGCCAATGGCTGCTGGCCGAAAGCCAGAACCCCGCCACACCTGCCGAACTGGCACAGCTGGCCGGCGGCGATACCGCAGCGGCGGCCGAGGCTTATCTCGCCGCCCGCATGGTGTGCGGCGAGCTCTCGCGCAAGGAAATCGTTTTCTTGTCGCAACTGGCCGATGCTTTCGGACTGGAAGCGCAGTTTGTCGAGCAGTTGGAACAGCAGGCCGGTTTCTAAACTGCGACAGCAGGCAGCCTGAAAGCCGTCCTGCGCCCGATAAGGCACTCAAAAGCATTCGCCCCGCCGGTGTTCTCCCGGCGGGGCGGATGTTTTCAGGCTGCTTTGCGTGTCGTCAAACCAAACGTATCTATCCGACAGCGCACAGGCAGCCTGAAACGCTGCCCCAAATGCTTTTCAGGCTGCCTTTGTCGTGCAAAAGGCAGCCTGAAACAATCTGGCATTTGTCTGACCGCAGGCAAGATTCTATTCTGCGCTGCTGCCGCTTGGCTTTTTCTTGCGCGGCTTGCGGCGTCGGCGTTTGCCGGCCGGCGGGGCGTCTGCCGGTGCGTTTTGCACCATTTCGTTGCGCTCGTCTTCACCGGCGTGCTGAAAACGCGTCCACCACTCGGCCAGCGGGCGCAGGCTGTCGTCGTGCGCGGCCCGCAACAGCAGAAAATCGTAGGCGGCACGAAAGCGCGGCTGCGCCAGCAGGCGGAAAGGGCGGCTGCCGCGGCAATAGGCAAACTGCGGCTGCAGCGCCCAGATTTCGCGCATGGTGGCGGCAAAGCGCTGCGGCACGCCCCAGCCTTTTTCGATGCTGTCGCGCACATCGCTGATGGCGGCATTCATGGCGGCGGCGGATTTGTGGGCGGCGGCGTTTTGTTTCAGCCGCCATTCCAGCTCCGGCCACAACACGGCCGCCAGCACGAAACCTACCGATACGGTTTTGCCTTCGCCCAAACGGCGGTCGGTTTGGCGCAGCGCATCGGCGGCAATATGGCTTTCAGGCTGCCCGCTGCTGTCGAGCATGGCGGTGAGAATCGGATGGATGTCGGCGGACACGCCAAGTTGCTTGAGCTGCACCAGGCAGCCGGCGGCATGGCCGGAAAACAGGATTTTCAGCAGTTCGTCAAACAGCCGCGCCACCGGCTCGCGCTGCAGCAGCACGGCGGCTTCGGCAATCGGCGCGGCGGTGGCGGCATCAACTTCGAAACCGAGTTTGCCCGACAGACGCACCGCCCGCAGAATGCGCACGGGGTCTTCCTGATAGCGCTCGGCGGCGTTGCCGATCATCACCAGCCGCCGTGCGCGGATGTCGGCCAGACCGCCGCAGCGGTCGATGATTTCGCCGCGCTCGCAGTCGTAATACAGAGCGTTGCAGGTGAAATCGCGGCGCAGGGCGTCCTGCTCGAGCGTGCCGTAGGCGTTGTCGTTCATAATCCGGCCGTGCTCGTTGCGCCGCACTTTGCCGCCACTGCGGAAAGTGCTGACTTCGATGGTTTCGGCACCGACCATCACATGAACGATTTGAAAGCGGCGGCCGATAATCCGGCTGCGGCGGAAGATTTTGCGCACTTCTTCGGGCGTGGCGTCGGTGGCGACGTCAAAATCTTTGGGCTCCATGCCCAACAGCAAATCGCGCACGGCTCCGCCGACCAGATAGCCCTGATAGCCGGCGCGATGCAGGCGTTTGAGCACCGATTCGGCGGCGGTGCCTTCGATATCGAGTGGGTAGGGGTAGCGTTCGCCGGTATTTTTGTTGTGTGGTTTGCGCTTGCTAAAAACGCTGTCCAACCATTTTTTCAGCATGGCGTATTTCTCAGGCAGCCTGAAATTCGCTTGCGAATCCAGACGCAACAGGACTGCCGGACAAAGCGCGGCAGCCGTCATAACGAATTGGCGGCATCATCGCCGCGTAAAACGGGCAAGATATACAAAACCAAAGCCGAATACCCAAAAGTATTCGGCTCCGGTAACAGCAGATAACTGCGGCAGCTTATTTAGCGGCAGAAGCAACTTCGGAAGCAGCGGCTTTAGCAGCAGAAGCAGTTTCTTGAACGGCTTCTTTTGCTTCGGTTTTTACTTCTTCAACAGCTTCTTTGGCATCGGCTTTTACTTCAGAAGCAGTAGCGGCAGCTTCGCTGGCCATTGCACCGGCAGCAGATGCTGCAGAAGCCATTTCGCTGCTTACTTGGGAAGCGGCGGCAGAAGCGGCATTTTCAGCAGCTTTCTGAGCATCGTTACAAGCGGCAACGAACAGAGTCAACAATGCGGCAGCGATCAGAGATTTTTTCATTTTTAACAACCTTAGTAAAACAATAAAAACAAGTAAAAAAGCGAGCTGACCTTGAGAAGGAATCTTCCTAAAGACGCCCGTTTGGTTTTGCAACGGGGCGTATTGTGCCTGAATTTGCGCAAATTGGCAATATGACGGAAAACGGCAGTAAATTAAAAACCCGCCCACATATTCGCAAATAAATTAAGCCGATATTTTGTTTGTGTATTTATTTGTCAAAACGTCAATTCCTCGTTGCATTCACGCAACAAGACGATAAATTTGCCCCGCCGCCATTGTGCTATACTCACGCCCCGCAAAAGATGGCCATTCCACGAAATCCGCAACCGTCCCATCCCAACTTAAAAGGAAACAGAATGATTAAGAAAAACTCCGTAGTCGGCCTGCATTACAAAATGTACGATGCCGACAACAACCTGCTTGACGAAACCACCGAACCGATGGTGTATCTGCACGGCGGCTACGACGGCATTTTCCCGCTGGTGGAAGAAGCGCTGCACGAAAAAAACATCGGCGATACCGTTGATGTGCTGATGCAGCCTGAAGACGCTTTCGGCGAACAAGATCCCGAGCTGGTGCGCATTGAAGATGTGAAAGTCTTTCCGGTGGAAGTCGAGCCGGGCATGATGTTTGAAGCCGACGACCCGCAGCACGGCGTCGTTATCTACCGGGTAACCGATGTTGCCGACGGCAAAGCGGTGGTGGACGGCAACCACCCGCTGGCGGGGATGAAAATCCGCTTCCAAGGCACTGTCGAGAGCATTCGCGAAGCCAATGCCGAAGAAATCGCCCACGGCCATGCCCACGGCGCGCACGGACATCACCATCATTAAACTGCCGAGTTGAAAACAAAACGGGTAATGCACTGGCTGCATTACCCGTTTTTTATCGCAGCATTACGCCGAAATGCCATACATAAAAAGTTTTCAGGCTGCCTGAATAATACAGGCAGCCTGAAAACCGGTTTGCGGCCAAATGGCTTATTTGCTGCCGACGGCGTTTTTGGTGTCGGTCGGCAAAGCCTTGCCTTTGGGATGGGATTTGCCCCACACATAGGCGGTCAGGATGTGGATTTTTTCGTCGGTCAAAAAGCCTTCCCATGCCGGCATCTGGTTGTGGCGACCGCCGGTAATGGTTTCGATAATGGCTTTTTCGCTGCCGCCCCACAGCCAAGTGTTGTCGGTCAGGTTCGGTGCCATGCCCTGGTTGCCCTGGCCTTTGTCGCCATGGCAGACCGCGCAGTTGGCGGCAAAAGTTGCCTGGCCGCGGGCGGCACGCTCTTCGTTATGTTGCTTGCCGGAGAGCGACATCACATAGTTGGCCACGTCTTTCACGCCTTCTTCACCGAATTTCGGACCCCAAGCAGCCATCACGCCGGTACGGCCTTTGGAGATGGTTTCGTGGATTTTCTCTGGCGTACCGCCCCACAGCCAGTCGGAGTCGGTCAGGTTGGGGAAGCCACGCCGACCCTCGGCATCGGAGCCGTGGCATTGGATACAGTAGGTGGCAAACAGGTTTTGGCCGATTTTCATCGCTTCCGGATTCTTGGCGACGTCTTCGACTTTCATCTGCGCAAACTTCTTATATATCTTGCCGTATTGCGCTTCGGCAGCCTGAACTTCCTTGCGGTAGGCATTGCGGCTGGTCCAGTGTTCGCCGCCGAAGGAGATGCCTTTGTAATCGCCCATGCCAGGATAGACGATCAGATATGCGATACCAAATACAATGGTACAAATAAACATCCAAAACCACCACTTGGGCAGGGGGTTGTTGTATTCCTCAATACCGTCCCAAGAATGACCCATGGTTTTGACTTCTTCGCCTTTGGGCGGGGCTTTGACTTTGTTTTGCGACAGCAGCAGCCATATGATGCCGATAAAGCTGGCAACGACTATTGCGATAATGTAGTAATGCCAAAATCGGCTGGTGAATTGTGATTCCATTATTTTGCTCCGTGCCCATGTTCTGACTGGACATCATCTTGTTTTTTGGTTTGTGTTTGCTCGTCAGGCGTATCGGGGTCATCCACGATGCTGTTGGCCGCTTCGTCGTAATTGGCTTTGTTGCGCTTGTTCATCACGACATAAACCACCAGGGCAAAGCTGATCGATACCCACAAGGTAAACAAGATGCGTACCCCATTCAGATCCATAGTGTTTTACCTTGTGTTTTTCAGCGCCAGACCCAAGCCCTGCAGATAGGCAACCACCGCATCCAGCTCGGATTTATTTTTCAACTCTTCCGGTGCTTTTTCAATTTCTTCGTCGGTGTAGGGGGTACCGGCACGCTGTTGGGCTTTCAGGTTGCTGACCGTCGCTTCGATATCGACCTTATTGCGCGCAAGCCACGGGAATGCGGGCATATTGGACTCGGGTTCGACTTCGCGCGGGTTGATCAGGTGGATGCGGTGCCATTCGTCGGAATAACGGCCGCCCACGCGCGCCAAATCAGGGCCGGTACGTTTGGAACCCCATTGGAAGGGGCGGTCGTACACCGATTCGCCGGCCACCGAATAGTGGCCGTAGCGTTCGGTTTCGGCGCGGAAGGGGCGAATCATCTGCGAGTGGCAGTTGTAGCAGCCTTCACGGATATAGATGTCGCGCCCGGCCGACTGCAGCGCGGTATAGGGTTTGACCCCTTTGGTCGGCGTGATCACTTCTTTGGTGAAAAACAGCGGGACGACTTCAACCAACAAGCCGATACTGATCACGATAAAGGTAAACACGATCAGGAAACCGACTTTCTCTTCAACCAATGCTTGTAATTTCATTTTGGTAGCCTGTTAGTATTATTAATGGTGCTGTGTTTGTGCGAGCGCGGGGATTTCGGCATCGACCGGTTTGCCCTGCATAATGGTGCGGTACATATTGTAGGCCATCAGTACCATGCCGCTCAGATACAGTACGCCGCCGAGGAAACGGATAACGTAGTAGGGCTTGGAGCGGCTGACCGAAGCGATAAACGCATGAGTCAGCGTGCCGTCGGCGTTGAGCTGGCTCCACAACAGACCCTGCATCACACCGGCAATCCACATCGAAGAGATATAGAACACCACGCCAATGGTGGCGATCCAGAAGTGAGCGTCGATCAGTTTCACGCTGTACATTTCCTTACGGCCGAACAAGCGCGGAATCAGGTAGTAGATCGAACCGATGGTAACGAAGCCCACCCAGCCCAGCGCGCCGGAGTGCACGTGGCCGACCGTCCAGTCGGTGTAATGGCTCAACGCATTGACCGCTTTGATCGACATCATCGGGCCTTCGAAAGTGGACATGCCGTAGAAAGACAGCGACACCACCAGGAATTTCAGAATCGGGTCGGTACGCAGTTTGTCCCAGGCGCCGGAGAGCGTCATGATGCCGTTAATCATGCCGCCCCAAGAGGGTGCGAACAGAATCAGCGACAGCACCATACCCAGCGACTGCGTCCAATCCGGCAGCGCGGTGTAGTGAAGATGGTGGGGGCCCGCCCACATATAGGTGAAAATCAGCGCCCAGAAGTGCACCACCGACAAACGGTAGGAGTAAACCGGACGGCCGGCCTGCTTGGGAACGAAGTAGTACATCATGCCCAAGAACGCCGCGGTCAGGAAAAAGCCCACCGCATTGTGGCCGTACCACCACTGCACCATCGCGTCGATGGCACCGTAGTAAACGGGGTAAGACTTCATCGGTGAAGCGGGGATGCTGAGATTGTTGACGATATGCAGCAGCGCAATCGCAAGAATGTAGCCGCCGTAGAACCAGTTGGCCACATAAATGTGTTTTACCTTGCGCTTAGCGATGGTGCCGAAGAACACGATGGCGTAGGCGATCCACACCGCCGCGATCAGGATGTCGATCGGCCATTCCAGCTCGGCATATTCTTTGGCCTGGGTGTAGCCCAGCGGCAGGGTAATCGCCGCCAGCACAATCACCAGCTGCCAGCCCCAGAAAGTAAAGGCCGGCAGCCAGCCGCCGAACAGGCGAGTGTTACAGGTGCGCTGCACCACATAGTAAGACGTTGCGAAAAGGCCGCTGCCGCCAAACGCGAAAATCACCGCGTTGGTATGCAGCGGACGGATGCGCCCGAAGTGGAACCACGGACCGACGTTGGACAAATCCAACTCCGGCCAGCGCAGCTGGGCGGCGGCAATCACCCCCACCAGCATGCCGACGATGCCCCAAATCACGGTCATCACGGTAAACTGGCGCACCACTTTATAGTTGTAGGTTTGCGTTTCCATTGTTCAAAGTCTCCATAAATACCGCCGCAACGCGAGCCGCCTGCAGGCAGCCTGAAACCTGTTACGTTACCGACGGTTTTACTGTGTAAATATTTTTTTACATGTGTGGTCAATCCAACTTGGTATTTTAAAGCAAAACCGCCTTTCCCACCAAACAGAATAATGGTAAAACACACATCTTTTCCGCAGGCATATGCGGCTTTTGCTGAATGTTGCCGGCTTATCCGCTTTTCAAAAAAGCGGTTTTAACACAATTCGAATAACCAAACCAAACAAATTTTAACACTTCTTATGATTCGTTACACCGTCTCTCCGCTGCCCGCAAGCCACCAATGGCAGGTATGCCTGACTTTCAGGCAGCCTGAAAACGCCACGCAAACGCTCGCGCTGGCCAACTGGACGCCCGGCAGCTACATGATCCGCGACTTTAGCCGCCACATCACCGCCATCCGCGCCGAGTGCGACGGCCGTCCCGCCGCGCTGGTGCAAACCGCCAAAAACCGCTGGCAAACGCCGGCCCAGGCCGGGCAGTACAGCATTTTCTATACCGTTTACGCCAACGATATGTCCGTGCGCGCTTCCCTGCTCGATACCGACCGCGGCTTTATCGACGGCGCCTGCCTATTTCTCAGTCTGCCCGATTGCCACAACCAGACGCACCAGGTCAGCTTTGAAAAGCTGCCTGAAAACTGGCAGATCGCCACCACTTTGACGCAAACAGCCGCGCAAACCTTTCAGGCTGCCTCCTACGGCGAATTAATCGACCACCCTTTCGAGCTGGGTGCCGCCATCGAAATCCTTGAATTTTCCGCCCGCAGCATTCCCCACCGCATCGCCATTAGCGGCATTTATCCCGATTTCGACCGCAGCCGCCTGATTGAAGACAGCCGCAAAATCTGCGAAACCGCGCTCTCCATCTTCCCGCAACAGGCGCCCTTTGGCGAATATCTGTTCTTGCTGCACGTTGGCGACCAAATCTACGGCGGTCTCGAACACCGCAGCAGCACCGCCCTGCACATCGACCGCCACAGCCTGCCCGCCTACGGCCTGGGCGAAGCCGACCGCGGCTATACCGAGCTGCTCGGCCTGATTTCCCACGAATACTTCCACGCCTGGAACGTCAAATCCGTCAAACCCGCCGCCTTCGAGCCCTACGATTTGGAGCAGGAAAGCTACACCGAGCAGCTATGGGCGTTTGAAGGCATCACCGCCTATTACGACGACCTGATTCTCGCCCGCAGCGGCGTTATCAGCCCCGCCGCCTATCTCAACCTGCTCGCCCGCACCCTCAGCCACTGCCGCCAGCTGCCCGGCAGCCGCGTGCAGACGCTGGCCGAATCCAGCTTCGCCGCCTGGCACAAATTCTACAAAGCCGACGAAAATAGCCCCAACGCCATCGTCAGCTACTACCAGCAAGGCTCGCTGGCTGCCCTGTGCCTAGACCAACTCATCCGCCGCAACAGCGACAACAGCCAAAGCCTGGACACCGTGATGCGCGGCCTTTACCAAGACTGGCTCGACAGCCGCAGCGGCATCACCGAAGGCAGCTGGCAGCGGCGCGCGCAGGAAATCCTCGGCCAAGACCTCGCCGGCTTTTTTCAGGCTGCCCTGTACAGCACCGCCGAGCTGCCACTGGTCGAAGCGCTGCGCCATATCGGCGTTGAGTTGCGCTGGCAGCCTGAAAAATCCGGCAGCAAAGGCGGCGTGGTCGAAAACTTCCCCGCCGCAGCCGAGCCGGCGGCCGAACTGGGCTGCCGTTTCAAACAGCAAGACGGCCACGCCCTGATTACCCACGTGCTCAACGGCAGCGCCGCCGAGCGCAGCGGTCTGATGCCGCAGGACAAAATCATCGCCGTTGACGGCTACGCCTGCCGCGATTTCGACCACCAGGCCGCCGATATAGCCGGTAAGCGCCACCGCCTGCACTTTTTCCGCCACGGCGTGCTGCGCGAAACCGACATCGTCCCCCAAGCCGCCGCCGCCCAAACCGCCTACCTGAAAATCAGCGACCTCGCCGCTCTCGAAAGCTGGCTCGCCGCCCAAGCAGCCTGAAACCGCAGCATTTAATACCGCAGCGGCAAAGGCAGCCTGAAAACCCCGTCCACCCGCAACCCGCCCCACGGCAAAGCAGCCTGAAAACCTTTCAGGCTGCCTTTTGCACCGAAAGAAACGCATGAAACCCCTGCTCCGCCTGCTGCTGCCGCTCGCCCTGCTCGCCGCCCTTGCCGGCTGCGAAGGCGCGCTGAGCCAAGATTTGTCCGACGACGCCTCGGCAGCCGCAGCCGCTTCCGCCGCCGTCGAAGCGCAATCCGCAGAACGGCCGCTGCCGCAGCTGCCGGCCGCGCAAAGCGGCAACCTGCTGCTTGATGCCGCCGCCCTTGCCGACGCCCAGCAGCGGCTGTCCGAACAGCTTGGCCGGCCAGCCGAACAAATCCTGATAACCGGCAGCATCGACTTTTACGACGGCGACGAGCCGCGCATCGAAATCGACCTGGTTGCACCCGACGACGCCCTGCGCAGCGAACACTACATCTACCGTAGCGGCCTGTGGCAGCGCAGCGAAACCGACATCCTGCCGCCCGAGCGCAAAAAGCCGCTGCCCGCCGAAGCGCTGTCGTCCGTGCGCTTTGACCAAGCTGCCGAGCTGGCGCAGGCATGGGCAGCCAAAGCCGCCGGTGTACATGCCGTGGTCCGCGAGCCCTATTATCTGTCGCTGATGCCGCTGGCCGACGGCAGCCGCTTCTGGCACAGCGCCACCATCGAAACCCGCCGCGGCCAGTATTACCTGAGCTTCCGCCGCGACGGCAGCGTATGGGAATTCAAAAAACTGTAAACCCGCGCCGTTTCAGGCAGCCTGAAAGCCGCCGTCTGTCTTTTCAGGCTGCCTGAAACCCTTTTCAAGAAAGCCCGAGCATGACCTTCCCTTCCCGCCGCCCCGCCATCGGCCTGTTCGGCGGCAGCTTCGACCCCGTCCACAACGGCCATCTGCACATCGCCCGCGCCTTTGCCGACGAGCTGGCGCTCGACACCGTCATCTTCCTGCCCGCCGGCGACCCCTACCACAAAGGCGGCAGCCGCACCGACGCCCGCCACCGGCTGGCGATGGCGCAACTGGCGGCGCAGGCCGACCCGCGCTTTGCCGTCAGCGACTGCGACATCGTCCGCCGCGGCGCCACCTACAGCAGCGACACCGCCGCCATCTTCCGCCAAAACTTCCCCGCCGCCGATCTGTGGTGGCTGCTCGGCGCCGACAGCCTGAACACCCTGCACACCTGGAAAAACTGGCGTCAGTTTGCCGACACCGTCAATATCGCTGTCGCCCGTCGTGCAGACGGCGGCACCGCACCCGACGCCGAACGCGCCGCCTGGCAGCGGCAGGCCGAAGCCGCAGGCAGCCTGAAAACCCTGTCCGCGCCGCTGCATCCGGCCAGTTCCACCGACATCCGCCGCGCCCTTGCCGGCGGCGGCGATGCCGGCGCGCTGCTGCCGCCAGAAGTGGCCGCCTATATCCGCCGCCACCGCCTTTACCATGCAGCCTGAACGCCGCCGCGCCGCGATGGCGTATAATCGCCCGTTTCCCAAACCATCCGATTTTCATCTATGAACGAACAAGATTCCGCCCGCCTGGCGCAGATGGTCGAAACCGCCGTCAATGCGCTCGAAGACATCAAAGCCAAAGACATCGTCGTTATCGACACCTCCGAAAAAACCTCGCTGTTTGCCCGCATGATCATCGCCAGCGGCGACAGCAACCGCCAAGTGCGCGCGCTGGCCAACAACGTTTCCGTGTCGCTCAAAGAAGCCGGCTTCCTGCTGATCGGCAGCGAAGGCCAGGACAGCGGCGAATGGGCGCTGGTCGATGCCGACGACCTGCTGGTACACGTTATGCTGCCGGCCGTGCGCGATTTTTACGATATCGAAGCGCTGTGGGGCGGCCAAAAACCCGCCTTCGACGGCGCCAAACCCTGGCATTCGGCCGATTAAGGCGTTTTTGCCCTTTCAGGCAGCCTGCGTAGCGTAGCGCAGTTGCGAAGCTAAAACCGCCGTCCGCCCCGTTTTCCCCTTGCCGCCATGGATCTCACCGCCCGCCTGACCCACGCCAGCGAACTCACCGACCGTCTGCAGTTCGACGCCGCCGAGTCGCTGCTGCGCCGGCTCGGCCGCCAAACCGAAGCACAGTTCGGCAGCCGCTCGGCCGAATACGCGCTGTGCCTGCGCGGCCAGGGCGAATGGCATCAGGCGGTGGGCGATCTGGCCGCCGCCGGCAGCCTGCTCAAACAAGCCAGGCTGATTTGTCTCGGCACCGTCGGCGCCGATGATCTGGCCAGCGCCCGCACCGGCGGCAGTCTCGCCCGCTTTCTCGACTGCTACGGCCGCCACCGCGAAGCCCGCGAAATGCTGGAAAACGCGCTGGCAACCTACCGCCGCGCCCTCGGTCCCAAACACCCCGACACCCTGCGCCTGACCGCCGATCTCGGCCGCGCCTGCCGCCACGACGGCGACATCCCGCAGGCGCTCGCCCATCTCGAAAGCGCCGCCGCCGCCTACGAAAAACTGTTCGGCATGGAGCACCGCCACACCGCGCAAACCTACACCGACGCCGCCGCCTGCTACCGCGTCCAAGGCTGGCACAAACAAGCGCTGTCGGTGCTCGCGCAAACCCGCGCCATCCAAAGCCGCTGCTCTGGTGAGCGCCACCCGCGCACCATCACCGCGCTAATCGAAACCGCCGCCGTTTACGACGCGATGAAAGACCACCGCCAAGCCAAGCCGCTCTATATCCGCGCCGCCGCCGACTGCCGCGCCGTTCTCGGCAGCCGCCACCCGCTCTACGCCCACATTCTCAACTACCAGGCGCAGCACTACTGCCGCCAGCACCGCTTCGGCGCCGCCGCCAAACTGATGCAGCAGGTGCTGCCGCTGTATCTCGAACACTTCGGCAAACAACACCCCTACACCCAAGAAGCCTCGCGCAATTTCGAACTCTTCGCCCTCTTCGGCGAACGCGGCGGCGGCCAGCGGCACTGAGCCGCCAACCGGCAAAGCAGCGCCAAGCAGCCTGAAACCAAGGCAGCCTGAAAACCGCCAACGGTTTTTTCAGGCTGCTTTTTATTGCTACCGTTCGGCTTTCAGGCTGCCCGTTTCGCGGGCAGCACGTAGGTCGGATTCTCGAATCCGACAACCAGCCGTAAGGGCGGCATTTATGCGGGAACGGAAAATGTCGGATACGGGTATCCGACCTACAACGGCAAAGCAGCCTGAAAAACCTCCAACACGGGTTTTCAGGCTGCTTTGTGTGAAGTGCGCCAGACTCAGAAGCTGTAGTTCACGCGCAGGGTGTAGTTGCGCGGGGCGGCGGGCATGGCGTCGGAGCGCCAGTATTTGCGGTCGAACAGGTTGCCGACGGCAAAGGTGGTATTGAGCTGCTTCCAGTTCCAGCCGACCATGGCATCGACGCGGGCAAAGCCGGGCAGGTGGTCGGCGGCGCCGGCGCGGGTGTAGCCGTAGCGCTTGCCGCTGCCGGTGATGCCGACTTCGCCGTAAAGCTTGGCGGTGGGTGTGTAGCGGAAGAACAGGTTGCCGGTTACGCTGCTGGTGCCGCTCAGGTGCTGGCCGACATTATTCGGCGTGGCGTCGTCTTTCACCACTTTGGCCTGCATCACGCCGAAGGAGCCGCGCAGATAGAGTTTTTGCGGCACGATTTGGCCGATGGCCGAGAGTTCGGCGCCGCGCGAGCGGTGTTTGCCGCTGACTTCCCAATGGAAGGGATCGTTTTGCGGGTCGGGGCGGTAACGGATGTTGTAGCGCTCGATTTGGTACAGCGACAGCGTGGTGTCGAGCTTGCCGCCCAGCCACGAGCTTTTGATGCCGGTTTCATACTGCTTGGCGTATTCGGGCGAAGTGTTGGAATTGGCGGCGGCGTTCACCGCGTTGATGCTCATGTAGCTGCGGCCGCCGTAGGGCGAGAAGCCTTTGTTGTAGCCGGCGTAAACGGTGTGCGCGGGCGTGATGTCCCATACGGCGCCGAAGTTGGGGCTGAAGGAATGGCCGCTGTAGCTCTGGCTGGTGTTTCTCAGCTTGTTTTCGGAGCGGAAGGTGTATTTATCGTAACGGCCGCCGGCAACGAATTTGAGCTGCGGGGTTAGCGAGAAGATGTTTTGCACAAACAGGCCGTAGGAATCGGCTTTATGCTGGTTTTGGGTCAGTATCGGCTGCAGGCGGCCGGACGAAGGCCAGGTATCGCGGTTATAGGGATCGATCGGCACGGTAAAGCTGCCGCGGTAGCCCAAAGTCGGGTTGCGGTTTTCGCGGCTGGCGTCGAAACCGACGGTCAGGTGGTTGTCGAAACGGCCGATTTGGTAGTCGCCGTTGAGCGTGAAGCTGCTGGATAAGGTTTTGTTGTCGGTCTGCTGCCAGGCGTAGTTGCGCACAATCTGGCTGCCGTTGATGCGGCCGGCGTAGAAATGGTCGAAATCCTGCGCGGCGCGGCGGTGGGCTAGCTGCCATTGCAGGTTCCAGCGCTCGTTAAAGGCGTATTCCAGATTGGAGCGCCACACTTGCAGTTTGTCTTCGACAAAATCATTGGGGTGGGCAAAACCGGTGCGGTAGGAAAGATTGAAATGGTCGTAAACGTTTTTGCCCGGGCCGCGGTCGGGCGTGCGTTTGACTTTGTCGTAGGTGTACTGCCCCGTCCATTTCAGGCTGCCGAAACGCAGGGTAATGCTGGGCGAAACCATCGCGTTTTTGCTGTCGATGCCCGAGCGGAAAGAATTGGCGCGGCCGACTTCGCCGCTCAAACGCAGGGCGACGTGCGGGTTGAGCACTTCGTTCACGTCCACGTTCAGGCTGCGGTTTTCCCAGCTGCCCAGGCTGACGCCGACGTTGCGGCTTTGTTTGAAGTTGGCGTATTTGCTGACCATATTGATCACGCCGCCGCCGTTGGTGCGGCCGTAGAGCACCGACGAGGGGCCTTTGAGAATTTCCACGCGCTCGATATTGGCGGTGCTGCGGCGCACCTGGCCGCTTTCGCGCACGCCGTCGCGGTAGATGTCGTTGGCATCGGCGTTGAAACCGCGCAGCATTATGCTCTCGCCACGCATATCGTAGGCAGCGTCGATGCCGGCGTTGCCTTCCAGAATCGAGCTCAAATCGTTGGTGCCGTAATTTTTGTTTTTCTGGATGTTGAGGGTATCGACGGTTTGCGGGATTTCTTTGGTACGCAAACCGTTGCGGGTAACGGCGGCTTCGCCGTAGTCGATATAGCCTTTGAGAATGCTGGTTTCAGGCTGGCCGACCACGGTTACCGTGGGCAGCGTGGCGGCATAACCGCCCTGCTCATCGGCATCGTCGGCATGGGCAGACAAAGGAAACGCCGCCAGCAGCATCAGGCTCAGCGGCGACAGTAAACGGGTGGGTGCGGGCATAAATACTCCGGAAATCAGGTTAAAAAGAAGCAATCAAAAATAGTTTTTGTTGTGATTCGTATTTTAACGTAAATTTTCCAAGCAGGCAGCCTGAAAGCCGCAAACAGGGTTTTCAGGCTGCTTTTTTGGTTACGCAGCAGCACGTAGGTCGGATTCTTGAATCCGACGACCGGCCGCAAGGATGGCACTTATGCGGGAACGGAAAATGTCGGATACGAGTATCCGACCTACAACGGCAAAGCAGCCTGAAAACCGCGAACACGGGTTTTCAGGCTGCTTGGCATTCGGGTGCGGCGTTTATAGCAAACGCTCGATCGGCAGCAGCGACAGGAAATTGTTGAGCAGCCGTTTCCAAGTGCCGGCTTCGGGCTCGCGGTTGGAGGTTTCGCCGGTTTGCGGGTCGCGCCAGCGCAGCTTGCCGCTGCTGTCCAGGCTGACGCGGTAGGCTTCGGCGGCGGTTACCCGCTCGAGGTGCGCCTGCATTTGTGCGGCCAGCGGCGGGTGGTAGATCATCAGTCCCATTTCGGTGTTGAGGCGGGCGGAGCGCGGATCGAGGTTGAAGGAGCCGACAAACACGCGCTCGCGGTCGAAGATAAAGGTTTTGGCGTGCAGGCTGGTGGAGGAGCCGGTCAGGCCTTTGTCTTTACCGCGCGCGGCCACGGCCTGGCCGGGTTTGAATTCGTAGAGGGTAACGCCGGATTCCAGCAGGCGGCGGCGGTAGCGGGCGTAGCCGGAATGGACGGCGGCAACGTCGGTGGCGCGCAGCGAGTTGGTGAACACGGTAACGGCGACGCCGCGCCGCGCAAGGCTGTCAAACAGTTTCAGCCCGCTGCGGCCGGGCACGAAGTAGGCGCTGACCAGATACATTTCGCGCTCGGGCGTCTGCATCGCCTGCTCGATTTCGTCGGCGATATTGATGCGGATGCGGCGATCGAGGGCTTTGTCGGGGTCGTCGCTCACCAAACGGGTGTCGGCGCGGATGTAGTCCACCCGCCCGGCATCGACGGCCTGGCGCAGCGGGCTGTCGGCCAGCGTCTGCAAAAAGGCGCGCTGGGCGGTATCGGGGGCGGCGGCAATGGTTTCAGGCTGCGCGTTGGCGACGATGCGCTCGAAGGGATAGGCCGAATCGCTGTGCCAGTAGCGGTCGAAATCCTGCGAGATTTCGCGCACCACCGGCCCGGCCAGCAGCACGTCGGTATCGGCAAAGGCGGTGTCGGGGTGGCTACCGAAGTAGGAATCGCCGACGTTGCGCCCGCCGATGACCGCCATCTGGTTGTCGGCGGTAAGCGATTTGTTGTGCATGCGCCGGTTTAGGCGCGGGAAATCGGTGAGATAGCCGAGAAAGCGCCATTTGCGGTGGAGAAAGGGGTTGAACAGGCGCACGCTGATATTGGGATGGCGGTTGACAGCGGCCAGATAGCCGTCCATGCCGCGTGTGTTGTTGTCGTCCAAAAGCAGGCGCACGCGCACGCCGCGGTCGGCCGCGGCCAGCACTTTCTGCATCAGCAGGCGGCCGGTAAGGTCTTTGCGCCAGATGTAGTAGCGGATGTCGAGCGACACTTGGGCGTGGTCGATCAGCTCGGCGCGAGCCACAAAGGCATCTTGGGCGTCGTCGATCACATACAGCAGGGTCGGCAGGCGGCCGTCGCCGGCGGGGGGCGATGGCTGCTCGGCGCTTTTCAGGCTGCCTGCGCCGTTTGCGCCTTTAACGGCGGCGGTGGGATTTTCAGGCTGCCTGTTGTCTGCATCACCCGCTGCCGCTGCGGTTTCGCTGCTTGTGGGAACGGCTGCCGGCGTATCGCTGGCGTGTTCAGGCTGCCCTGCCCCATCGGTTTTCAGGCTGCCTGAAACCGCTGCCGATGCCGTTTCGCCGTTTTCAGGCTGCTTGGGCGCGGCGGAGATTTCCGGCGGCGGGGTGCCGTTATCCAGCGGCGGCAACCGCAGCGCGGCGGTCAGCAGCGGCGAAGAAGCGGTATCGATAAAGCTGCTCTGCTCGCGCCCGTCCTGCGAGGGCAGCGACAGGCAGCCTGAAAGCAGCGCCGCCGCCAGAAATACAGGCAGCCTGAAAGGGCGCAAAGTGCTTCCCGACGGGAAAAAACACCTTGCGGCGGCTTTCAGGCTGCCTGCGGCGGCCGGTTTATTTGGCCAGTTCGGCATCGACTTCACGGTACAGCGCGGCAAAATCGGGGATGCCGACATAGGTTTTCAGCACCTTGCCCTGCTTATCAACCAAAACGCTGGTGGGGTAAAGCTCGGTGTTCAGATAGCTGCGGCTAACGCTGCGTTCGGCATCGAAGGCGACGCGAAAGGGCAGGCGGCGCTGTTCGCTGTAGGCGCGCACCTGTTCGAGACCGTTTTCCGGGCTGACGGGCACGGATATGGCGAGAATCTGGAAGTCGCGGCCGCGGTAGTCGCCGTCCATTTTCACCAGCTTGGGCATTTCGCTGACGCAGCCGGGGCAGGTGGGAAACCAGAAATTGACTAGGGTTACGCGGTTTTGGAAGTCTTGTTCGGACAGCGTTTGGCCGTTGAGATCGGTGAGGCTGAAGGCGGGGGCGGCGGGCTTGTCTTGCGACAGCGCAAAGGCAATCAGGCCGCCGACCAGGATGATGGCGAACAGAGGCAGGATGATTTTTTTCATTGTTGTGCGGTGGTTTGTGTGCGGATGTGCTGCAGGGCGGCCAGCAGCGTTTCAGGCAGCCTGAACGCGCGGGCGTCGCGGGTGGGAATCAGGGTTACGGCGGCTTCGGCGGCGGTTTTGCCGCTCTGGGCAACGGTAACGGTTTGGGCGACCAGCAGGCGGCGCGACTGGACTTCGAGCAGGCGGCTGGCAATCAGCAACTCGTCGTCGAGCACGGCGGCATGGCGGTAGCGGATGTCGATATGGGCGACAACCAGGCGGGCGCCGCCTAATTCGTCGAGCACGCCGGCGCGGCGGAAATACGTCCAGCGCGCCTGCTCGAGAAATTCGAGATAGCGCGCGTTATTGACGTGGCCGTAGCCGTCCAGATGGCAGTTGTGGACGAGAATGCGGTGGGCTTCGCTCATGGTTTCAGGCTGCCTGCGCCGTCAGTTGAGCAGGGTAATCGGGCGGAAGCTCTCGCGCACCAACGCATCTTCGCTCAAATCGGTGATGACGCTGGAGAGCTCGATGTCGAACCATTCGTGGAAAATATCCGGATGCAGCTCGGGCCAGGTGCTTTCGTCTTCGCACCAGTCGGCCAGCTCGGCGGCGAATACGGTTTCGAGATGGCTTTGGATCTGGTCCCACACTTCATCGGCGTTTTCGCAGGGGGCGACGAGATAGGAATTGGCGTCGGCCTGCAAATCTTCGAGGGTCAGCCCTTCGGTTTTGCCGCCGGGCAGGCTCTCCAGCCACGCCCAGAAGGGTTCGAGCGGAATCAGCAGAAAAACGCTGCGGTTGACTTCGTACATGGATTTTCCTTATCGCGGTGGACTTGGGGGCGGCGCACAATGCGGCGGCGTTTTTTTAGCTCCGCAACTCCGCTACGCTACGCAGGCTGCTTTGCCGGCTATTCGGCGGCGGGCGCGGATGCGCTGCTTTCGGCGGCGCCGGCGGTTTCAGGCTGCCTGCTGTCGGCGTTGGCATCGGTCGCGGGGCTTGCAGTTTCGCTGGCTGCAGTGGCAGCGTTTTCAGGCTGCTTGGCGCTGCCGTTGCTGTTATCGGCGCCGTTTTCGAGTTCGGGGTCGGTCAAATCGTCGCCGGCGCCGGCATCGGGGCTGGCGGACAAGGCGGGATCGGACAGCTCGCCGTCGGCGGCGGCCGGGTCGGTATTGCCGGTTTGCTTGGCGCGCAGGGCAAGATAAACGTCGCGGGTGTAGGCGTATTTGTCGAGCGCAACCTGGTCAAGCGTATCGGTCAGATCCAGCAGCTGCTCGCGCTGGCTGACGACGTTCAGGCCGGTGGCGCCGTAGCGGACGCCGGCAGCGGGCATCAGCAGCCGTTCGGGCGAATACAGCACGGCAACCACGCCGCCGACGCTGTCGCGTATGGTGGACGGCCCCATCAGCGGCAGGACGAAATAATTGCTGCGCTTCCAGCCCCAGCTGGCGAAAGTGTCGCCGAGAGTGTTTTTGTTGTTGGGCATGCCGGCGGCGTCGGCGATATTGATCAGGCCGCCAAGGCCGAAGGTGGAATTGACGGCCACGCGCATAAAGTCGTAGCCGGCTTTGCGCACGTTACCGCGCAAAAGATTGCTGCCGATGCTGCCGATGTCGCGCAGGTTGTTGAAAAAGTTGCTGACGGCGCTGCGCGCGGGCTTGGGGGTAACGGCGCGGTAGGCGCGGGCGGCAGGGCTTAAGACGTAGCGGTCGGCCTTGTCGTTGAACTTGAACACGGCGCGGTTGTATTTTTCATACGGATCCTGCGGGTGATCGGCAAGGGCGCTCAGGCTGAAACACAATGCCAGCGCGCAAAGGGCGGCGTGGGCGGCTTTCATTCGGCGATCCAGTCTTCGATGTCGTAAAGGGCGGCCAGCTCGCGGGCGGCAGCGGGCAGCGCCAGATGTTTCAGGCTGCCTGCGCCGCGGATGCGGCGGGCGGCGAGCAGCAGCGACAGGCTGGCGGAATCGACGGTGGCCACGCCGCTCCAGTCGATGCTGCGGGTTTCAGGCTGCCGGCACTGCTCTTGGAAGCGGCGGTAGTTTTTGCCGTTCAGACTGCGGACGGTGATGTCGCCGCGCAGGTGCAGGCAGCCGCTGCGCACTTCGCTGTCCATTATTTGCCGCCGTTTTTCGCTTTCAGATCGGCAATCAGGCCTTCGACGCCTTTTTCTTTGAGTACCGGCTCAAACTGTTTTTTCTGGCCGCGTACCAAGTCGAACACGCCTTCAAAGCTGACGTTGAACACGCGATAGACTTTGCCGTCCTGATAGGTGCTGAAAACGGCCTGCACCGGCTGCTGGCCGGGCGCCTGAATCACGGCGTGCACTTCGACAATCTGTTTGTTGCCCAACAGCTTGCCGCCGTTTTTGACTACCGGATTGCCTTTGATATCGACTTTGGCGTTTTTGTACATCAGCATCTGGCGCGAATAGGTGCGGATCAGCATGGCGCGGTGTTCTTTCACCAATTCCTGCTTCTGCGCTTCGCTGGCCTGGTTCCACGGCGCGCCGACGGCCACGCGGGTCATCAGGTCGAAATCGAAATAGGGAACCGCGTAGTTTTCGGCTTCGCGGCGCACGGCGGCATCGTTTTTGCCGTTGGCTTTTTTCAGGATGGCGAGCACTTGGTTGGAATTGTCGCGAACCTGGTTGACGGCCTGCTGCGGGTTGGCGAAGGCCAGGCCGATGCTCATGGCGCCGATGGCCAGCGCGGTGGCGATTGCAGATTTTTTCATAAGGTTTCCTTTCCTTGCCCCGTGTTATTCGGAAGCCGCCGGGGCGGAAGCGGCGGAGTCGGTTTTCTCTTCTTTGTTGATAAAGTTGCCGATAAACTGGTTGATCAGGTTTTCCAGCACCACGGCAGAGGTGGTCAGGGCGATAGTGTCGCCGTTTTCCAGCTTCTCTTCTTCGCCGCCCTGGCTCAAGCCGATGTATTGCTCGCCCAGCAGGCCGGAAGTGAGGATTTGGGCGCTGGCATCGCTGCTGTAGCGGTATTGGCTGTCGATTTCTAGGCTGACTTTGGCCTGGAAGTTCTGCGGGTCGAGTTCGATACGGCTCACCCTGCCCACCAGCACGCCGGCGGTACGCACCGGCGCCTGCACTTTCAGGCTGCCGATGTCGGCGAACTCGGCATAAACCGTATAGCTGGGACGGCTGCCTGAAAAGCCGCTGCCGCCGCCGGCGACGCGGAAAGCGAGCGCCGCCAGCGCGGCAAAACCCAACAGGACAAACAGTCCGACCCAAATTTCCAAAACGCTTTTTTTCATCGGCTTATCCGGCAAACATAAATGCGGTTAATACAAAATCCAAAGCCAGCACGCACAGGGCGGAGGCGACGACGGTGCGGGTGCTTGCCCGCAGGATGCCTTCGGCGGTAGGCACGCAGTGAAAGCCCTGGTAAACGGCAATCAGCGTAACCGCTATGCCGAACACCGCCGATTTGGTCAGGCCGTTGAGCACATCATAGCCCAAAGCGATGTTGTTCTGCATCTGCGACCAAAACACGCCGCTGTCCAGCCCCAGCCATTCGACGCCGATCAGATAGGCGCCGGCGATGCCGGCAACATTAAACACCGACGCCAGCAGCGGCATCGACAGCACGCCCGCCCAAAAGCGCGGCACCACCACCCGCGACACCGGATCGACGGCCATCATGCCCATCGCTTCGAGCTGCTCGGTGGTTTTCATCAGGCCGATTTCGCTGGTCATCGCGCCGCCGGCGCTGCTGGCAAACAGAATCGCCGCCAGCACCGGCCCCAGTTCGCGCAAAAGCGAGGCAGCGACCATATAGCCGAGAATGTCGGCCGATTTGAATTTCGCCAGCTGGGTATAGCCCTGCAGCCCCAGCACCATGCCGACAAACAGGCCGGACACCGCCACAATCAGCACCGACAGCACGCCGGCAAAATACATCTGGCGCACGGTCAGCCGCAGCCGCGCCAGCTGCGCGGGCGAGCGCGCCAAGATACGCAGCAGAAACAGGCTGACTGCGCCGAGCGAGCGGATAAAGCCCAGGGTGTTCGCCCCGAGGATGCGGATCAGTTCCATAGTTTAAGGTGCACAAACGTTCAAATGCGGGTTTGGGGTTTTCAGGCTGCCTGGTTAGCGCTTTCAGGCAGCCTGAAAGCATCGGCGGCGGTTTCAGGCTGCCCTGCCTTTGCGCGGCGCGAGCAGGTCTTGGCACAAATCCTGCTGCGCCGGATAACGGAAGGCCACCGGCCCGTTGGGCAGGCCGCCGACAAACTGGCGCACCCACGGTGAATCGAGTTCGCGCATTTCGTCGGGCGTGCCGGAAAAAACGATTTCGCCGTGGGCCAGGAAAATCACCTGATCGACAATCTGCAGCGATTTTTCGATGTCGTGGGTAACCATCACGCTGGTGGAGCGCAGCGAACGGTTGACGCGGCTGATCAGGTGGGCGATGACGCCCAGCGAAATCGGATCAAGGCCGGTAAAGGGTTCGTCGTACAGCACCAGTTCGGGATCGAGCGCGATGGTTCGCGCCAGCGCCACCCGCCGCGCCATGCCGCCGGACAATTCGGCGGGCATCAGGTTTTCGACGCCGTACAGCCCGACGGCGTTGAGTTTGAGCAGCACCAGATCGCGCACCGCTTCTTCGGGCAGCGCGGTCAGCTCGCGCATCGGGAAAGCGATGTTTTCGTACACCGACAAATCGGTAAACAGCGCGCCGTGCTGAAACAGTACGCCCATGCGCCGGCGGTGTTCGTCGAGCTCGCGGCGGCTGAAAGACGCCAAATCGCGCCCCTGTACCAAAACCTGGCCGGCGGTGGGCTGCAGCTGGCCGGTAATCAGGCGCATCAGCGTGGTTTTGCCGCTGCCCGAGCCGCCCATCACGGCGGCGAAACGCCCTTCGCCGATGCTGAAGCTGACCTGCTTGAGCACCGGTCGTTCGTCGTAGGCGAAGGCGACTTCGCGAAACTCAATAAACGGCACGGCCATGCGCGTATCCCGATGTGAAAGCGGCGTATGTTATGCGTAAGCGTCTGACAAAGCAAGACGGCAACCCGGGCTGCCGTCCTGTTTTGCTGCGCGGAAAAACTTTCAGGCTGCCTGAAAGCCGGCGGAGGCGATATAGGCGTAGGCCGAATGGTTGTGGATGGATTCGAAGTTTTCGCTCTCGACCATAAACTCGCTGATGCGCGGGTCGGCAGCCAGCGCCGCAGCGGCGTCGCGCACGATGTCTTCGACGAATTTCGGGTTTTCGTAGGCGCGTTCGGTAACGAATTTTTCGTCGGGGCGTTTGAGCAGGCCGTAGAGCTGGCAGGAGGCCTGGTTTTCGATGATGTCGATGATGTCTTCCGGCGGCACGTTTTCGGCGCAATCAAGGGTAACGGTAACGTGCGAGCGCTGGTTGTGGGCGCCGTATTCGGAGATTTCTTTGGAGCAGGGGCACAGGCTGGTAACCGGAATCAGGATTTTCAGCCGGCTGCGGTAGCGGCCGCCGTCAAGGTCGCCGCTGAGCACAATGTCGTAATCGAGCAGCGAGCGGATACCGGACACCGGCGCGGCTTTGATGCGGAAAAACGGAAAAGCGGCGCTGATGCTGCCGGCGTCGGCACCGAGCCGCGCGAGCATTTTTTCCAGCAGAACCCGCATGCTGCCGGCATCGAAAGCTTCGCTTTGCGCTTCCATCAGTTCGACAAAGCGCGACATATGCGTGCCTTTTTGTTCGGCCGGTAGGAACACGGTCATCGTCATCCGCGCCACCGTGGCCTGTTCGCCTTCGCGGTGGCGCACGCGGATCGGGAAGCGCAGGTCTTTGATGCCGACGCGGTTGATGGGGAGATTGCGCAGGTCTTTGCTGCTTTGCACGTCTGCGATGGCACTCATGCGGGGGAAGTCCTTCAAATCGGGTGTGTGTGGTGTGTGGTTTCAGGCAGCCTGAAAGCCGCGCTGCCGCCCCTTTCGCTGCGGGGCGGGCAAGTATATCATTTGGCCTGTTGTTTGACATACGCCCAAAATTGATTCTGGCTATCCGCCCCATCCGCGTTTCAGGCAGCCTGAAACGCCCGACCATACAAACAAGGAGCCTGTTGTGAAGTTTGCCACCGAAGCCATTCACGCCGCCTACAATCCCGACGAACACAACCGCGCCATCATGCCGCCGCTGTACCAGAACAGCATGTTCGCCATGCACGCCATCGGCGAAAATCTCCCCCACCGCTATTCGCGCCTGTCCAACCCCACCCGCCAGGTACTCGAAGACACTGTAGCCGCGCTCGAACACGGCAGCCGCGGTCTGGCCTTTGCCAGCGGCATGGCCGCCGCCGACTGCGTGTTCCGCACCGTGCTGCGCCCGGGCGATACCGTGCTGGCGGTGTCCGACATCTACGGCGGCGTCCACGACCTGCTCACCCAGGTTTACGCGCCTTGGGGCGTGAACGTAGTGTTCGCCGATCTGACGCAGCCTGAAAACCTGGATGCCGCGCTGGCGGCGCAGCCGGTGAAACTGGTGTGGCTGGAAACTCCGTCCAACCCGCTGCTGCGGCTGGTCGATATCCCGCTGCTGGCGCAAAAGGCCAAAGCCGCCGGCGCGCTGGTCGGCTGCGACAACACCTTTGCCACGCCCTATCTGCAAAACCCGCTGGATATGGGCTGCGACATCGTTCTGCATTCGGCCACCAAATACCTGTGCGGCCATTCCGACGTGCTGATGGGCGTGCTGGCACTCAAAGACGAAGCGCTGGCCAAAGCCATGCACAATATGATGGTCAACACCGGCGGCGTGGCCGGCCCGATGGACTGCTGGCTGGTGCTGCGCGGCATCAAAACGCTGGCGGTGCGGATGCAGGCGCACCAAAGCAACGCGCTGGAAACCGCCCGCCGCCTGCAACACCACCCCGCCGTGGCCGCCGTCTATTACCCCGGCTTGGAAAGCCACGAGCATCACGATTTGGCCAAACGCCAGATGCGCGGCTTTGGCGGCGTGGTTTCCCTGCGCCTGAAAAACGACAGCCGCGAAGCTGCCGACCGTGTGGTGCGCGCCTTCAAACTGGTGCAGATGGCCTCCAGCCTCGGCGGCGTCGAAACGCTGGTGAACCACTGCTACAGCCAGTCGCACAGCGGCATGCCGCCGGCGTTCAAAGAAGCCCACGGCATCACCCCCGGCCTGCTGCGCCTGTCGGTGGGCATCGAAGACATCGAAGACATCTGGCAGGACGTCGATCAGGCATTAAAGGCAGCCTGAAAAACGGATGCCGTTTGACGGGCGAAAAAGCAGCCTGAAAACCGTATCGGCGGTTTTCAGGCTGCTTTTGCGCGGAACAAAGGCGGCCTGTGGATTGTTATTTTTTGATGCGCTGGCATGTCATGCCCATCAGCGGAGGATTGGCGGCGTTGGTAAGCGTAAACAAATCGGGGGTGAAGGTGAGTATGCGATAGGATTCGCTGCTTCTGTTTTGCAAGATGCGGGCGAGCTGTTTGTCTATCGCCGCTTCGGGCGAATCGGGCGCAGGGGACAACTCAGGCGCAGCGGGTGTGTGTTTGTGCAGCTTGGTGGTTTTTTGGTCATGGAAAGTGAGAATGTTGCCGCGCACGCTCCATTTGCCGTTTGCGGTTAGCTTGTATTGATAGTTGGTTTTGTCGTTGCTGCCGGGTTGGGACGAGCCTTTTTCGCCGGGCGCATCTATGCGGAAGGTAAGCGTTGCTTGGCTGGTGTAACGAGCGTTGGGCTTAAATTGTATGGTGCTGTCGTCTTGCACTTCATCGCCTATTTGGGTGCGGCATTGCCAGTTGCCGATAAAATCGCCGGCTTTGGGCGCAACGGTTGATTTGCCTTTGGGCGCGGCGAAGCCGGCGACGGGCAACACAAGCAGAAGGGCGGAGAGTAGGATTTTAGACATAGCATTTCCTTGTTAATTTAGATGATGGGAGCGGGCAAGGCAGCCTGAAAACGTATAAAAGGCGTGTTTTGCTGGGGGGATGCCAAAGTGCGTAAACCTATTTTCAGGCTGCCTTGCGATGGTTGAACACAAGGCAGCCTGAAAACGTTTGGCGGCGGGTTTCGTGTGTTTAGCCAGCCGCCAGCGCCGCGCGCAGTTCGTCGAAACTGCACACTGCGGTGCCGAGTTTGGCGACCACCACGCCGGCGGCGGCATTGGCGGCGTGCATGGCGTCGGTCAGCGTGTAGCCGGCAGCTAGGCACAGCCCCATGGCGGCGATTACGGTATCGCCGGCGCCGGAAACGTCGTACACCTCTTGGGCGCGGGTGGGCTGGTGGTCGGTCTGGCCGGCGCGGTAAAGGCTCATGCCCTCTTCGCTGCGGGTCAGCAGCAACGCCTGCAAATCGAGCTGCTGGCGCAGGTTTTGCGCTTTGAAGCCCAGCTCTTCTTCATCTTGCCAGTTGCCGCTTACTTCCCGCAGCTCGGCGCGGTTGGGGGTAATCAGGGTGGCGCCGTGGTATTTGCGGTAGTCGCTGCCTTTGGGGTCGATCAGCACCGGCTTGCCGGCAGTACGGGCTTCGGCGAGCATCTGGGCGACTTCGGCCAGCACGCCTTTGCCGTAGTCCGAAAGAATCACGGCGTCGTAATCGGGCAGCAGTTCGCGGTAGCGGCGCAGCACGTTTTTCAGGCTGCCTGCGCTGGGGCGCTGCTCGAAATCCAAACGGATCAGCTGCTGCTGGCGGGCAAGCACGCGCAGCTTCAGGGTGGTTTCAAAGCCGGGGCAGCGCTCGAGATGAGGCGCCACACCGTTGTCGCGCATCAGGCCTTCCAGCGTATCGGCGGCATCGTCTTCGCCGCAAACCGCCAGCAGCGCGGCCTGACCGCCGAGCGCGGCAATATTGCGGGCAACGTTGGCGGCGCCGCCGGCACGGTGTTCGGTTTTGGTGATTCTCGCCACCGGCACCGGCGCTTCGGGCGAAATGCGCGACACGTCGCCAAACCAGTAGCGGTCGAGCATCACGTCGCCCACCACCAGCACGCGGGCGGGGGAAAAATCTTGGCGCTCGGGAATGCGGTAAACCATACGCTTCTCCAATCACAAAGGCGCGGCAGGCGGCCGCACCGGTTTTCAGGCTGCCGCAAACGCAGCGGCACGGCGCTGTTTGCGGGCGCGGCATTTTAACCCGATTTGCCGGTCAAACGCCGCCAGCAGGCAGCCTGAAACGGCAAAAGCAGCCTGAACCAAAGTGCCGTTTGCGCGAAACGTTTGTTGCAGCGGCATATTTTTTTGTGCGCCCCGCCCTTGAATTCGCCTGCTGCCGCCTTAATTTACCCGTCCGTTGCAGACTTCGGTCTGTATTGCTTTTTTGTCCAACCCTGATTATCCGGAGTAAAACATGACTATCCGCCCCCTGCACGACCGTGTGGTTGTGAAACGCTTGGAAGCTGAAGAGAAAACCGCATCTGGCATCATCCTGCCGGGCTCTGCCGCCGAAAAACCCGATATCGGCGAAGTAATCGCCGTGGGTGCCGGCAAAGTGGGCAAAGACGGCCAGCGCCGCGCTTTGGATGTGAAAGTCGGCGACAAAGTGCTGTTCGGCAAATACAGCGGCCAAACCGTTAAAGCCGACGGCCAGGAATTGCTGGTGATGCGCGAAGAAGACATCTTCGGCATTGTCGAATAAATCCGCAGGCAGCATCTTTAATATGTACCCGGGACTGCCGTTTCAGGCAGCCTGAAAATTAAAAAACCCTTTGGAGTAAATTGATTATGGCAGCAAAAGACGTTCAATTCGGCGCCGACGTGCGTCAGAAAATGGTAAACGGCGTAAACGTACTGGCCAACGCCGTGCGCGTAACCCTCGGCCCCAAAGGCCGCAACGTGGTGCTTGACCGCTCCTTCGGCGGCCCGCACATCACCAAAGACGGCGTTACCGTGGCCAAAGAAATCGAATTGAAAGACAAGTTTGAAAACATGGGCGCGCAGATGGTGAAAGAAGTGGCGTCCAAAACCAACGACGTGGCCGGCGACGGCACCACCACCGCCACCGTGCTGGCGCAGGCAATAGTCGGCGAAGGCATGAAATACGTTACCGCCGGCATGAACCCCACCGATCTGAAACGCGGCATCGACAAAGCCGTATCCGCGCTGGTTGACGAGCTGAAAAACATCTCCAAACCCTGCGAAACCTACGAGCAGATCGCCCAAGTCGGCTCCATCTCCGCCAACTCCGACGAGCAGGTCGGCAAAATCATCGCCGATGCGATGCAGGAAGTGGGCAAAGAAGGCGTGATTACCGTGGAAGACGGCAAATCGCTGGAAAACGAATTGGAAGTGGTCAAAGGCATGCAGTTTGACCGCGGCTACCTGTCGCCCTATTTCGTGAACGACCCCGAAAAACAAATCGCCGGTCTCGACAGCCCCTTTGTGCTGCTGTTCGACAAAAAAATCAGCAATATCCGCGATCTGCTGCCCGTTTTGGAACAAGTGGCCAAAACCAGCCGTCCGCTGTTGATTATTGCCGAAGACGTTGAAGGCGAAGCGCTGGCCACCCTGGTGGTGAACAATCTGCGCGGCATCCTGAAAACCGTTGCCGTCAAAGCCCCAGGCTTTGGCGACCGCCGCAAAGCCATGCTGCAGGACATCGCCATTTTGACCGGCGGCACCGTGATTGCCGAAGAAGTCGGCCTGTCGCTCGAAGAAACCAAGCTCGAACACCTGGGTCAGGCCAAACGCATCGAAGTGGGCAAAGAAAACACCACCATCATCGACGGCATCGGCGACAAAGCCCTGATCGACGCCCGCGTGAACGAAATCCGCAAGCAGATCGAAACCGCCACCAGCGATTACGACAAAGAAAAACTGCAAGAGCGCGTGGCCAAACTGGCCGGCGGCGTAGCCGTGATCAAAGTGGGCGCCGCTACCGAAGTCGAAATGAAAGAGAAAAAAGACCGCGTGGACGACGCGCTGCACGCCACCCGTGCCGCCGTTGAAGAAGGCGTGGTTGCCGGCGGCGGTGTCGCCCTGCTGCGCGCCCGTGCCGCCCTGCAAAAGGTTCATGCCGACAACGCCGACCAGGAAGCAGGCGTGAAAATCGTCCTGCGCGCCGTTGAAGCCCCGCTGCGCCAAATCGTTGCCAATGCCGGCGGCGAAGCCAGCGTGGTGGTCAACAAAGTGCTCGAAGGCGAAGGCAACTTCGGCTACAACGCCGGCAACGACACCTACGGCGACATGATCGCCATGGGCGTGCTCGACCCGGCCAAAGTAACCCGCAGCGCCCTGCAACACGCCGCTTCCATCGCCGGCCTGATGCTGACCACCGAGTGCATGATCGCCGACATCCCCGAAGACAAACCCGCCATGCCCGATATGGGCGGCGGCATGGGCGGAATGGGCGGCATGGGCATGATGTAAGCCCCGCCGCCGGCATCGCGCCGTTTTGAAACCAGGCAGCCTGAAAACCGGATTCGCGGTTTTCAGGCTGCTTTTTGTTGGTGCTGCCAGAAACTAACAATCCCATTGATACCGTTTCAGGCAGATGGGTTTCGTCTTTCAATTCCACACCTTCATCGCGCAGCAAATCTGCCTGCGCCGCCCAACCCGGCACCAGCCGCCCTGCGGCATTGACCACGCGGTGACAAGGATAATCGCCGTAATCCGCCGCATGGCGCAGCACGCTGCCGACCAGGCGGGCGTTTTTGTCCCTGCCAATTAGACGGGCGATTTGGCCGTAGGTGGCGACTTTGCCGATGGGGATTTCGGATACGGCGGAAAGAATTTGGTAGGCTAGGTAGTCGTTTTTTGGGCGCATAGATAAAGTTGGAACACAAGCTATGAACTTGCATTATTTGTTAAATTTTATAAGGGCTGTACTAGATAAGCAGTCATGTTAGACTGCAAAAATGAAGATAACCCGTTGCAAACTAAAAAAGAGTATTCAAAAGAAACTGCTTGAATTTTTTGTACTCGAAGTTACCGCCCGTTCTGCCGCCGATATTTTGGGTATTCATCCCAATTCGGCAGTCCTGTTCTACCGCAAAATCCGTATGGTCATCAACCATCATTTAGCCTTGGCTGCCGATAAGGTTTTTGAGGGCTCTGTTGAGTTGGACGAAAGCTATTTCGGCGGACGGCGTAAAAGCAGACATGGTCGTGGTGCGGCAGGAAAAGTGGTTGTCTTTGGCATTCTGAAACGCAACGGACGGGTCTATACCGTTGTCGTAGATAATGCCAAGTCCGATACTTTAATGCCTGTCATCAAAAGGAAAATCATGCCGGACAGTATTGTTTATACTGTATAGTCTGAGCAGCTACGACAAGTTGGATGTGAGCGGTTTTATCCATTACCGCATCAACCATTCCAAGGAATTTGCCGACCGCCAGAACCACATTAACGGCATTGAAAACTTTTGGAATCAGGCGAAACGCGTCTTGCGCAAATACAACGGAATCGATCGCAAATCTTTCCCGCTATTCTTGAAAGAATGCGAATTTCGGTTTAACTTCGGCACACCGTCCCAACAGCTAAAAATCTTGCGGGAGTGGTGTGGAATTTAGGGCTAATCTACGTCAGCCCCTAAGAGAAAGGCTACCTGAAAAATGGTTTTCAGGTAGCCTTTGGTGTTAGAGCACGATACAAAGAGAATGATTTCAGGCTGCTGCACGCCGGATTCGTCAGCTTGTTTATCCGGCGTTTGAGCGCGCACCGCATACCACAACGCCGCCATATGCTTGCACGCCCCACCATAAGGACAATCGCAGCCCCGTCCTTAATGTACAAATCACTATCCAGCTTCAGCCATACCGAATAGTTTTCTGAACCGCACACCTCCGCCCGATAACGCCCGGCGGAAGTTTTTTGAACATCGCGAACCTTGCCCTACTGAAAATACAGCAGACCGCGTTCGATGATGTGGGGCGAAAATAGGCGGGGTAGATAGATACCGGACATGGTTTACTTCCAAGAAATTGTTGAAATATTAGTAGTTTACTGGTTTAGACGACGTTTGGAGAAAGGGTGGCGGGAAGATTTGTTTTGTAAGGAGGCAAAAGGTCGTCTGAAAATGGGTTTCAGACGACCTTTCTGTGAGGTGTGCGTTTGGAGTTATCCGCTCGTCTTGAGGAAATTAAGCTATAGCTTGTTTAGATGCATGAATTTTAATAAAATCGCAAATTATTTTTGATAAGCAATGAATTATATGTTGTATAAAGTTAGTTCTCAGAGACCTAATTATTTAAATGAAAATGAAAAATAGTAAATTAAAGGCGGTTGATTTTTTCTGTGGCGGAGGCGGGATGAGCTATGGAATGCAATCCGCCGGTATTCAGGTTTTAGCCGGGATAGATTACGAACCTAGCTGCAAAGAAACATATGAAGCCAATATAAATGCCAAATTTATACAGGCTGATGTTTTTGAATTGCAGCCTGAAACATTGGAAAAGGAACTCGGCTTAAAAAAGAATGATGATGATTTGATTCTTATAGGTTGTAGTCCTTGTCAATATTGGAGTGTTATTCAAACAGACAAAAGAAAATCGGAAAAATCCAAGAGTTTGCTTTTGGAGTTTCAGCGGTTTGTAGAATATTTCAATCCCGGATATGTTGTTGTAGAGAACGTACCGGGAATTCTGAGCAGAATGAAAGAAAGCGGGCTTGATAATTTCATAAAGTTATTGGAAGAAAAAGGATTTACCGTTCATTTCGGTATTCACAATACGGCCGATTACGGAATTCCCCAAAGCCGTAAAAGATTTACGTTAATTGCAAACAGAATAACCAAAGAAAAGCTAGAACCAGTCAAGTATTCGGGCAAACGGCTTACGGTACGCGATGTTTTGGGAATGGAAAACGGCTTTCCCAAAATTGTTGCAGGGCATCAAGACGAGACGGATTTTATGCATAGTTGTGCGGGATTATCCGATATCAATTTGAAACGATTGGCGTTGATACCTAAAAACGGAGGAAACCGCTTGGCTTTTGCGCATATTCCCGAATTACAGCTGAAATGTTTTATAGGGAAAGATGATAGTTTTAAAGATACGTTTGGTAGACTATGGTGGGATAAACCCGCTCCTACCATAACAACCAAATTTTTCAGTATTTCCAATGGACGTTTCGTACATCCGGATGAGGATAGGGCTTTATCTATGCGGGAGGGAGCCGTACTGCAATCTTTTCCTAAAGAATACATATTTAGGGGAAAAAGTAGGGATGCGATAGCTCGCCTGATCGGAAATGCCGTCCCTCCTGAATATGCTAAAAAAATAGGAATGAGCATCATCAGTGTTAAAAAATAACCTTTACGATACGGAGAAATTCAAAATGTCTCAAAGTCAACAAAAAGTGCTTGAAATGAAATTTGACCCCAATGTGATTACACATTTAGGCATTCAAATGTATTCCACATTGCCCCCAGTCATTTCTGAATTAATATCAAATGCTTACGATGCAGATGCTACTGAAGTAAAAATTTATTTAAACGATAAATATCAGGAAAAGTCAATAATTATTGAAGATAATGGTCATGGAATGAGCTTTGATGAAATCAATGATAAGTTTTTATTAATTGGCCGAAATAGAAGAAAAGATGATCAATCTGATAAAAGCAAAAGTGGAAAAAGATGGGTAATAGGTAAAAAAGGAATTGGAAAGTTGGCTTTTTTTGGAATTGCCACCCAAGTGGAAATTTCAACTATTCAAAATTATTCGAAAACAACATTTTTATTAAATTGGGATGATATACAATCTCAACGAGCCAATACAGGAATTTATCATCCAACGATTCTTGAAAGTGATATTTCTGTAAAACAAAAAAGTGGGACAACTATAAAATTAACAAAAATAAAAAGAAAAACCGGATTTTCTGCACAAGATTTGGCTTTATCCCTTTCTAAAGCATTTCATGTATTCGATGAAGAAGATTTTCAAGTTAATATCTTTCATAATGAACAAACCGATCCACTTCTCATTAGTAACAGTTTACGCTATCAGGATTTTGATTGTTTTGTTAAATGGGAAGCGCCTTGGGCAGAGATTAATTTAACATCTGAAGAAAAAAATAAATATGAAGCGTATCTGAAACAAATAACAGGTTGCCTAATTGCCAGTAAAGAAAAAACCATCCCTGAGAAAATGAGAGGAATTGCTCTTTTTTCAAGGGGAAAGCTGGTTAATGAATATGCATTTTATGGATTGAGTGCAACCAGTTTTGGATATTCATATCTTACAGGTTGGCTAAATGTTGATTTTATTGAAGATTTTTCTGAAGATGTGATTTCCACTAATCGACGTTCGTTAAATTGGGAGACTGATGAAACGAAGCTTTTGGAAGAATTATTACAAATTCTAATTAAAAAATTCTATAATTTCCAAAAAGATGTTAAAGAAAATGATAAAAAACAAGAAATTGAAGAAATCGTAGGTATTAATCTTGACGATTGGTATGAAACATTACCGAAACGTGAAAGAAAGCTGGCTAAAAAAATTATGAATCAGATTATCCAAGCAGAGGGATTAGAGCCGGAAAAAACCAGCAATCTAATCCGCTATGTCCAAGATTCATATCAATTCACAGCATTTAAAGAATTGGCTGCCGATATTAGTGAAAACAACTTTGATCATCCGGAGCAAATTTTAAAATTAATGAGTGAATGGCAATTAATCGAAGCAAGGGAGTTTTATAAACTTGCAGAAGTCAGGCTGGAAACCATTAAGAAATTTGAAGAATATATCGCACAAAATGCAAAAGAAGTTCCTGTTTTGCATAATTTCCTAAAGCAATTCCCGTGGTTGTTGGATCCTCGGATTATGTCTTTTAAGGATGAGGTTACATTTTCTTCTTTATTAAAAGAAAAATATCCTGATGAGACATTGGATATAAATGATAGGAGAATTGATTTCCTGTGCCAAAGATTTGCCGATAGTTTTTTTATTATTGAATTGAAACGCCCAAAAGGTACAATTAGCCATAAAGAAATTGTACAGGCGCTTGACTATGTAAATTTTATTGCACAACGGCTGGGCAATGAAAAAGGTACAAAGGTTTGCTGTTATTTAATAGCAGAACGATTGGTTGATACCCCGAGTGTAACAATGACGGCAGAAGCATTGCAAAAAGGCGGTTCCGTTTACGTCAAGACCTATTCAGAATTGCTTGCTAATGCCAAAAATTATCATAATGAATTTATAGAGAAATATGAATCTATGAGAAAGAAAGCATGACCGATATTTTTACATCTGAAAAACGCTCCCAAATCATGTCGAAAATACATGGTAAGGAAACTGATTTGGAAATATTGGTAAGGAAATTTCTTTTTTCCCAAGGTTTCCGTTATCGGAAAAACGATAAACGCTATGCAGGCAAACCGGATATCGTTTTACCGAAATATAAAACAGTCGTGTTTATACACGGCTGTTTTTGGCACGGGCATTCTTGCTGTAAAGGGCATATTCCGAAAAGCAATACGGATTTTTGGTTGGAAAAAATCACAAAAAATCGCGAACGTGATATTAAAAATAAAACCGAGCTGGAAAAGATTGGTTTCAAAGTGATTGTCGTTTGGGAGTGCGAATTAAAAAATAAAGCTATTTGTAGGGAGCGATTAAATCGGTTGGTCGAGGAAATAAAAGATGCCGTCTGAAAAAATCAGACGGCATCTTCCTTTAATTAAGATCCTCCCACTCCTTCAACAACCGCTTCACCGACACCGGATACGGCGTCTTCAACTCCTGCGCGAACAGCGACACTCTCAATTCTTCAATCATCCATTTAAATGCGGCGAGGTCGTCTGAAACGGGTTGTCCTTGTTTCACCAAGCCGTCGGTTTTTTCCTGCCACATTTGTTCCAATTCCTGTATATCGGCTTCGCGGGCTGCGTCGCGGGCGGGGTTGCTGCTGTATTTTTCGAGGCGCAAGGTCATGGCTTTGAGGTAGATGGGGAGGCGAGGCCATTGTGCCCACGGGGTGCGGGTGGCGAAGCCGGCGGCGAGCAGGGTTTGCAGGCGTTGTCGCAGGAGCTGGGTGAGCGGGTGTTTGCCGAGTTTGCCGTTCAGTTCGGCGTAGGCGGCGGCGGTTTCCTGCAGGTAGCGGCTGAGGGCTTCTTTGACGGCGGGCAGGCGGCTTCGGGCGCGTTTGATTTGTTCTTTGAAGGCTTTTTCGTTGCGCGGCAGCTCGTCTTCGCCGATAAAGGCGCGGTCGCAGACGGCTTGGGTGAGGTCGTCGCGCAGGGTGTCGGCGTTGATGTGTTTGAGCAGCATGGCGGCTTGGGTAAAGCCTTGGATGCCTTTGTTCAGGTCTTTAACTTGTTCTTTTAGTTGTAGTTTCATAAGTTCGATCACGCCTAACCTGTGGGCTTGTTCGGCGGCGGCGGACGTGTCGAACAGGCGCAGGGCGATGCGGCCGTCTTTTTCTTTTTGCAGGCCGAGGTAGCCGGTGAGCTGTTGTTTGCCGCGGGCGAATTTGATGGATTCGGGTAGGGTGCCGATGTCCCATGCGGTGACGTTGTCGCGCTCGAATTCTTGGGTGTTGTCGCGGAAGGTGGTGGCGGCGGCTTTGCCAAGTTGTTGTTGGATCTGGATTAAATCGCGCCCCATGGCTAATTCTTGTCCGCCGTCGTCGATGATGCGGAGGTTGAAATAGCAGTGTTCGGGCAGCCTGAACGCGGCCCATTCGTCTTGGTTGATTTGCTCGAGTATGCGGATGTCGCCTGCGGTTTTGGCGATGGCTTGGGCAAGTTGGGGCAGGATGGGGGCGTTGCGGTCGGGGTTTTGGCTTAAAAATTGGGTGATGAATTCGGGCACGGGCACGCAGATGCGGCGGATTTGTTTGGGCAGGGCTTTGATTTGTAGCTGGATTTTTTCGCGTATCATGCCGGGCACGAGCCATTCGAGGGCGGCGGGGCTGATGCGGTTGAGCACGGTGAGCGGCAGGGTGAGGGTAACGCCGTCGAGCGGGTGGTGCGGCTCGAAGCGGTAGGAAAGTTTGAACTTGCCGTCTGCGGTTTGCCAGTGTTTGGGGAATTGTTCTTCGGTGATGTGCGCGGCGGCGTGCTGCATGAGGTCGTCGCGGCTGAGGAACAGCAGGCGCGGGTTGTCGCGCTCGGCGGTTTTGAGCCAGGCCGCGAAGGTGCGGATATCGGCAAGGGGTTTTTCAGACGGCGTTTGGGGTTTCAGGCTGCCTTTGGGGTCGTCTGAACGGTTTTCAGGCTGCCTTTGGGCTTTCAGGCTGCCTGCTTGACGAACCATGCGGTAATTGGTCAAAACCAAGCCGTTGCGCGGGATTTGGTTTTCGTGTTGCCGCACAAAGCCTTGTTTTTGGAAAAATGCCAATGCGGCTTTGGATGCGTCTACCGTTATGGTTTTGCCGCTGTCTGCCGATGGCAAAACGGCATTCAGTAGCGCGGTAGCGATGCCCTGCCGCTGGTGGTGCGGGTCGGTATAAAGGCAGTTTAGGTGGCTTTGTTCGGGCTGGTATTCAATGAAACCGAGCACGCGCCCGTTGTGCGTGGCGACGCGGACATTGCCGCCGTCGATGTGTTTTTGCCAGAAATCGGCATCGTCTGCGCCTTGCAGCCATGCGTTTTTTTCCTGCTCGCTGTAATGGCGGTTTGAAATGTGCTGCACGGCGCGGAGAAATAATTCGGCAACGGCGGCGGCATCGCTAGTTGTGGCGGGGCGGATATTTGGTTTCAGGCTGCCTGAAAGGCCGTCTGAACGGTTTTCAGGCTGCTTTTGTGCATTTTGTTGGGTCGCGACCCAGCCTGCCTTATTTTCAGACGGCAAAACCGCATTTTCAGGCTGCCCGACTATCTCGCCGCCGCTTTTAAACACAGTTTTGGGCAAGCGCGCATCGTAAAACTCAAACAAAATCTCATCGTCCACCAACACATCTTGGCGGCGCGATTTGTGTTCCAGCTCGGCGACTTCGCGGATCAGTTTTTGGTTGTGCACGAAAAACGGCGCGGTGAAACTGCCCATTTCTTGGGCGACCAATGCGCTGCGGATAAAGATTTCACGGGCTTCTGCGGGGGCGATTCTGCCGTAGGCGACGGGGCGGCGCGGCAGCACGGTCAGGCCATAAAGCGTAACGCGTTCGCTGGCGACGACTTCGCCGCGCTTTTGCTCCCAATGCGGCTCAAAATAATGATATTTCACCAAATGCGGCGCTTCCTGCTCAATCCATTCGGGCTGAATCGCCGCCACATCGCGCGCGTACAGGCGCGTGGTTTCGGTGAGCTCCGCCGCCATCACCCATTTGGGCTTGCTTTTGAACAGCGCGGACGCGGGGAACAGATGAAAACGGCTGCCGCGCGCGCCGGTGTAGTCGTTGCCGTCGGGCGATTTCATGCCGACGTTGGCAATCAAGCCCGTGAGCAGGGCGCGGTGGATTTGTTCGTAACTCGCTTCCTTGGCGGCGCGGCGCTCGGCGCGGGCGTGTTTTTTGTCCAACTCTTTTTGTTTCAGACGGGCGGCAAGGTCGGCGGACTGCTTTTCAGACGGCGTTTGCGTTTTCAGGCTGCCTGAAACCTGCGGTGCGGCGGCTTCGGGTTTGCGAAACGCGCTTTCCTTATCGGTCAAACCCATTTCAATGGCAATCTGCGCCAGTTGCGCGTGCAGCTCGCGCCATTCGCGCATCCGCAGGTGCGACAGAAAATACTGATGACACCACGCCACCATCTGGCGGTTGGACAAACCCTTGTCGCGCTCGCGCTGGAAGCTGTCCCAAATATTCAGGTAGGCGAGAAAATCCGACTGCTTGTCGGCAAACCGCTCATGCGCCTTGGCAGCGGCTTCACGCGCTTCCAGAGGCCGCTCGCGCGGGTCTTGAATGGACAGCGCGGACACAATCACCAGGATTTCCGCCATACAGTCGTGCTTTTTCGCCGCCAGCAAAATGCGGGCGACTTTCGGGTCAATCGGCAGACGTGCCATTTGCTCGCCGATTTTGGTCAGGCGGTAGCGGGGTTTAGGGCTGGCTGAATGGTTTTCAGACGGCGTGCCGGGGGTTTTGTTTGGATGAGTTTGAGTGGCTTGCATAGTAGGTTTGGAATGGGGAAATCGGTTTCAGGCTGCCTTTGTGGCGCATATTGTTTTCAGACGGCGTAACTTATGCCGTCATTCCCGCTCAGGCGGGAATCTTAGTGGATATTCGGCAACTGTTTAAAAACAATTTGTTGCTCAAATTCTACCAAGATTCCCGCCTGCGCAGGAATGACGGCGGCGGGTTTCAGGCTGCCTGAGTGTTGCTTGCGCAGGGCGTGCGCTGTTTTCAGACGGTATCGGTATTAGACCTCTTGCGAAAATATTCATCCCATCGCATTAACCAGTCCTGCAATCAGATTTGCCCTTAACCCGAACCGTTTCCGCCTGTTGCGGTAAGGCAGCGACAAGATTTTGAATATCTTCAGCTTCC
>NZ_JAKOOW010000023.1:88860-89777 GCF_022288825.1 Kingella pumchi
GTTGATGTGCCCGATGACGGTTCTGAGTTTGCCTAACCGCCTGTTCGCCTCTTTATCCTGTTTGTCCAGCGGATGATGTTTGGATTTCTTTTTCGGGGTCTGTAATCCGGTTTTAGCCAATCCTTGATAACCCTTATCCGCAATGACTATAGGGCTGTCCTAGATAGTTAGGAAAAGTGTAAACAGCGCAACGATTTCCTACAGGAAACCGCTCGGGTATCAATATTTGCTCCACAGCCGGTATTTCGGCGGCAATATTGACACACTATATAACTGTATGTATAATATGAATTTTTTAGAAAGGATACTTATTCATGATAAGCAAGAAAAAATTCAATACTTTTATCGGAAGCATAGGCGCGGCAATCGGGATTTTTGTATTCATCGCCTATATTCCCCAAATTATCGCCAATTTGGATGGGGCAAAGGCGCAACCGTGGCAACCTCTGTTTGCGGCAGTATCCTGTTTGATTTGGGTTTTATATGGTTGGAGCAAAGAACCCAAGAAAGACTGGATTTTAATTGTGCCCAATGCGGTTGGTGTGATATTGGGTTCTTTGACTTTCCTGACCGCGCTTTAAAAACAACCGACGCGGTAGCGTAATCGCCATCATAAAGGCTACCTGAAAACGATAAAAGGTGTTTCAGGTAGCCTGAAATCATTTTTAAACCGAAAAAGGAAAATGCTATGAAAACCGTCGCCGTTATTATCTTGGAACAGTTTGTAGGGATAAAGCTCTGCAAGGTGCTTCTTGGCTAAACGCATGTCATGCCGGGCACCCATCCCCGTCCGGATACTGATGATTTTTTCAGTTTCTCTGCCGTATATGACCCGGATTTTAACCGTATGTCGCTTTTTCTTGCCGCTGTAATACTGCCGCTGTTTTTTTGGGACGTTCAATCGGGCTTTCGGTAAC
>NZ_JAKOOW010000023.1:89893-90041 GCF_022288825.1 Kingella pumchi
GAAGCGTTTGCAACGGATGAGGGCGTCCTCGGTTTTACGGATGGTGCGGCAGACATTGCTTTCGGAAAGGCCGTAGATGGCGGCCAATTCGAGTTGGGTATGGTAATGGCGCAGATAACTTAGGGTAAGCAGCAGTTGGTCTGCCAAA
>NZ_JAKOOW010000023.1:90174-94604 GCF_022288825.1 Kingella pumchi
TGTTACACCTGTGAGCCGTTTGAATTCCCTGTCGCTTCTTTGGATTAGGTTTTCGTATTTCATTTGGGAATTGTAAATCTTCAGGATACTTTCGCAAAAGGTCTATTTTTCAGGCTGCCTGAAAACGCCGTCTGTAAACCAAAAACCTAGCCCTGCGGCAGCATGGTGCGGAAGGTCAGGTTGATGCGCGGGGTGTGGATTTTGCTGCTTTTCATCACGGCGTGCCGCCAGTGGGTTTGGGTGCTGACGCGCATCACGATGAGCTGCCCGTGTTGCAGCATGAATTCGCGCTTTTCCTGTGTTTGTTTGTGTTTGAAGGCGAATTTCCGCGTTGCGCCGAAGCTGACGGAGGCAATTACGCTGTTTTTGCCCAGACTGGCTTCGTCGTCGCTGTGCCACGCCATGCCCTGACTGCCGTCGGCGTAGCGGTTGAGCAGGCAGGAGTTGAAGCAGACGGGGCTGACGGCGGCAAGCTGTTGTTCTACCTGCTGTTTGATGTCGGATAACACGCCGTCCCACGGCAGGGCGGTGCGGGTGGTGCCGGAATAGGTGTAGGCGAAATTTTGCTCGCCGTACCAAGCGACTTGGCGGGCGGTAATGATGTGTTTGCCGTAGATAACGGCTTCATCGTGCCGCCATGCGATGTTGTGCTCCAAATAGGCAAGGTAATCATCAGCTTGCTGCAGGGTGAAAATGACGCCGTAGTCGTTGACGATGCCGTCGTAGGGCAGCAGGTTGTCGTCGGGGTGGGGACTGAACAGGTTCATGTTGATTCCAATTCCTTGCCCAACAGGGCGATTTTCCGCCCGCGATGCCAGCGGTAGCCGCCAACCATACCGGTTTGGCGGATAACGCGGTGGCAGGGTATCAGCACGGCGACGGGGTTGCTGCCGACTGCGGTGCCGACGGCGCGGCAGGCTTTGGGATGTCCGATGCGCGCGGCGAGTGTGCCGTAGTCGGCGAGTTGTCCGCGCGGGATGTTGAGCAGTGCCTGCCATACTTTGAGTTGGAACGGTGTGCCTTTGATGTGCAAAGCGATCAGCTGCTGCGGCGGATGTTGCAGGGCGTGCAGAGCTTGTGCCTGCATTTCGCTGGCGGCGTTGCGCAGTTCGGCATTGGGGAAAAGGGCTTGCAGGCGCGCGCGTTCGGCGGCGGGGTCGTCGGCGAAACTGAGGAAGCAGATGCCTTTGCCGGTGTTGGCGACCAACACGCTGCCGTAGGGGCTGGCGGCGAGCTGCCAGTCTATTTGCAGGCCGGCGCCGCCGTTTTTGTATTCGCCCGGGGTCATGCCTTCTATGGTGGTAAAGAGGTCGTGCAGCCGCCCGGTGCCGCTTAGGCCGCTTGCCAGCGCGGCATCCTGCACGCTGCCTTGCGCGTGCAAGATGCGTTTGGCGTTTTCAATGCTGATGTGTTGCAGCATTTTTTTCGGGCTGATGCCCGCCCACTGCTGAAATTGCCGCTGCAAGTGCTGGGGGCTGAGGTGGACGTGTGCGGCAACGGCGGCCAGGTCGGGCTGCTCGCGGTGGTGGTCGTAGAGAAACTCTATCGCGGCGGCGATGCGGGCGAATTGGATTTGTTCGGCGGGAGTCATCGTATTTCCAGTTTGTTTTAGATAAAGGAAAAACGCTTTTGCAGTTTGCCCGACAGTATTTCAGGCAGCCTGAAACGTTAAAACAAACTTGCTTGCTGTGGATTGGGTGCGGATGCGTTTTCAGGCTGCCTGAGCATATAGCTTGTAACCCGGTTAAAAAAATCTTGCGAAATTTCAAAATGCCCGTAGCGCAGCAGGCTGGCGTATTGTTTCCATTCGCCATGCTGGCGGGCGATGTCTAGCGGACAATCGCGCACAATTTGGGCATACGCCACATTGCGGCGAAACGGGATAAAAGTTTCACTCATCTGAAATGGATAGGCTCGCTCGTCCAGAATTTGCCCGAACGCGGTAAAGGCTTGCAGCTTTTCGTTGCCGTCCAAACGGATTTTTGGGCTGTAATACAGCAGCCAGTCGCCGCGTTTCATGCGGTTGAGCGGGGCGGCTTTGCCGTGGCAGACTTGGCAAAAGCCGCCTGCGACACCGCGTAAAACGTGTTCTTGGGAAACTGTGCCTATCCAATATTTCATATATGCTCCTGTGATTGAAGGTGCCCGACGGCATTTCAGGCAGCCTGAAACGCCGTCGGGCAGAACCCTATTTCACCGATGAATTGCCGCCGTCGGCAAACAGCGACGCGCCGGTGACAAAACTCGCCGCTGGGCTGGCAAGAAAGGCAATCACCGAGGCGATTTCTTCAGGCTGCGCGATGCGTTTGACCGCGTGCAGCCCCGCCGCCCACGCCTTTTGCTCCGCGTTGCCCGCCATATTCGTATCCACACCGCCCGAAAGCACCGCGTTGGCGCGGATGCCCTGTGCCGCATAATCGGCAGTAATGCCTTTTACCAACGCGCTCAACGCCGCTTTTGCCGTGCCGTACGCCGACAGGTTCGGCAGGGCAACGCTGCTGCCGACAAAGCTAGATGTGAACACCAGCGCTCCGCCGCCGCGCGCCAGCATCGCCGGGATTTGGCTGCGCGCGCCCAAAAATGCGGTAGTCAAATTACTCTCTAGCGTGTCGCGCCATTCATCGGGCGACAGCTCGGCAAGCGGCTTGTACACGCCCAGTGCGCCAACATTGTTGACCGCAATATCCAGCCCGCCGAAAACCTGTTCCGCCGTACGCACCACCGCCGCATGGGTTTCAGGCTGCCGCGCGTCGCCCGCTACCGTTTCCGCCCTGCCACCCGCCTCGCGCACCAACGCCGCCGTCTGCGCCAATTCGTCCGCCCGCCGCGCACACAACACCACCGCCGCGCCCTGTTTCGCCAACAGCAAGGCCGTTGCCCTGCCAATGCCCGACGACGCGCCGATAACGGCGGCGACTTTGCCATTCAGATTCAAAAAATCGTTTTGCATGGTTTTTCCTTTTCTGTCAGTTGCTTGGTAACAGGGACGGATTTTAAGGAAAAGACGCGATGCAAACGACCCGATTCTTGCGGAGTTTTCAGGCTACCTTTGGAGCTTTCAGACGGCGTATCGGGCATAAGTAGGTCGGGCATTTATGCCCGACGGTTTTTAAATTTGTCCTGGCTTGTCGGGCATCAATGCCCGACCTACTGCCTGAAAAGTTTTCAGACGGCGTATCGGCTTATTTGAGATAGACGATTTTTGTCCCGTCAAGACGCAGAATTTTTTTGACCTGCAAATGTTGTACCAGCTTTTCCGTTTCTTGGTCGCTGTATTTTGCAAGGGATTTAATCATGTTACGCAACGCGCTAACCTTATTTGGTCTGTTCGGCTTTGAAGCCGATAAAGCAGCCGTTATCTTTTTCCATACCGTTTCATCGGGCTGATAATTTTCAGGCTGCTTTGGAGTTGGCTTCGGCTTGGGTTCTGCAAAAGGTGCATATTCTATTTTTCCGCTCTCTTGGCGGATTAAATTCTGCTCACCCAAATAGTATGCAAACGCTTGAATATCGTCTTGGCTGATGTTCAAACACAATGCGTTTGCACGGTTTTCCACGGCAGCCTGAAAATCTGCATAGGTTTTGGGCTTTTGACTCAGAATATAACGTTGGATTTTTTGTAATAAATCCGCATCGCTCACGTGATAAGACACGCGATTTTGCTCATCGATTTGAATCAGGTTTTGCGCTTTAAGTTTATTGGTTACTGCAATGGTTGTGGCTTCGCATTCTTCGTCCGTTTTATCGGCAAACAAATCATGCAAAATATATTTGCGCAAATTCTGCTGCAAATTGTGCAGATAATTGGGGCGGAAGGCATCGGGCTTTCGCAGCGCGGTCAAGGCAGCCTGAAAATAAGGGGCTAACGGTTGCTGCGGTTTGGATGGTTTGGATGGTTCGGATGGTTGCGCGGTTTCAATCAACGGCACGGGCTGGGAAGCAGTGATTTTTTCATGCTGCACTTCTTCTATGCCGGCTAAGCGAATGATATTTTGAGCGTATTGGTTTTCTAAAATGTGCTCAACCAAAACATCGTAACCGCCATCGCGCGAGAGTATGCCGATTTGGGCATTTGGGTCGGTGGCGGTAATTTGCCCGAGATAGTAGCTCAAATAAAAATCCAAGGCGTTTTTGCCCATTTTCTGCAAATGCACAAGATGGGCGCGTTCGCCAAAACGCAGCAGGGATTTAACCAGGCTGACCGGCAGCATTTTGTGCATGACGCCGATAAACAGCCAAACATGCGTGTTTTCTACTGGCAGTTTATCCAAATTTTGTGGTTGGACGTTTTCAAAATCTATGAGCAAGTGTTTCATGGTTTTAATTCTGTCAGTCGGGCATTCATGCCTGACGGTTTTTAAATGGGGCTGTACTAGATAAGCAGTCATGTTAGACTGCAAAAATGAAGATAACCCATTGTAAACTAAAAA
>NZ_JAKOOW010000024.1:0-8658 GCF_022288825.1 Kingella pumchi
TTGTTTTGAAGTCAAGTACTTGGCATGCTGATTTGTATGGGTTATTTATTCCGGACAGTAGTGCGCCTGCGCGGGAATGACGGCAGTTCAATGTTTCAGACGGTCTCAAAGTTCGTCTGAAAGCCGCAGCCGGTTGGACACGGCAGCGGGGTTTTGATTAAATGCGTTTGTCTGTCATTTACAATGGGGCACTACAATGAACGGCAATACACGGAATGAAAACGGCAGCGGCGACGAAAACCGGTTTTCAGACGGCCTTTTGGCCGCAGGCGCGGCGGCGGCGCTGTGTTGGAGCGCGGCCGATATGCTGCTGGTGGGTTTTGTGCCCGCTCGAGAAAAATACCCGCTGCTGTCGCAAACGCTGGCGGCGGATTTGGACGGCAAGGCGGATCTGGCTCTGCTGATGCTCGACGCTTCGCCCGGGCGGCTGTTTTACGGCGTTGTGTTTGCGACTTTTTCCGTGGCGCTTTATCTGGCGGCATCTTTCGGCGTTTACCGTTTGGCGGGCAGGGGGCGGGCGGCGGTGGCCTGTTTTGTGCTGCTGTTTTCGGCTTACGCGCTCTCGCCCTTGGGGCATGCCGGTTTCTACTATCTGGGCATGTCAGCGAAAACCCTGCTGCACGCCGCGCCTGCCGACCATGCACTGCTGCTGGAGCAGTTTGCCGCGTTTTATAAAGTGCTCGCCGTCCATTGGTGGGCTTCGGTGGGCAGTATGGCGGCGGCTTTTCTGATTTTGCTGGTGCAGACTGCGCGCGGGCGAACACTGCTGCCGCGTCGGGCGGCATGGTTTAACCCGCTGCCGCTTGGGGTGCTGATCGCTTTTTCGTGCCGCCTGTTTCCCGAATCCGCTTTGGCCGCTGCTGTCGGCGGCGCAACCTTCAATCTGGCACAGCTGGTGTTTTTTCTCTCCGCATGGTGCTGCCTGCAGCGCAAAAAGGCCGTCTGAAAAGCATTTCAGACGGCATTTGTTTTTTTGGGCAGTAGTTTGGATAACGGCGTTTTCAGACGGCCTTTACCCCTACAACCTAATCTTCTCCACCCCGCCGGCGTTGGCTTTTTTGACAAACTCATCGAGCCAGTTTTCGCCCAGGATGTGCCGCGCCATTTCGATGACGATGTAGTCGGCGGGCATATTGTTGTCGTCGGCGTAGCGGCTTAAGCCCTGCAAACAGGCGGGGCAGGTGGTGAGCATTTTTACCGGTTCGCCCTGCGGCAGTTGTTTCAGGTTTTTCTCGATTTCTTCCTGTTTGCGGAATTTGACCTGGGTGGCGATGTCGGGGCGTTTGACGGCGAACATGCCGCTCTCGCCGCAGCAGCGGTCGCTCAATACGACTTTTTGGCCGATGAGCTCGCTCGCCATTTGGGTGGCGTTCATGGTTTTGATGGGAGTGTGGCAGGGGTCGTGGTACAGGTATTGCTGACCCTGCACGCCATTGAGTTTCACGCCTTTTTCCAACAGGTATTCGTGGATGTCGATGATGCGGCAGCCAGGGAAGATGTCTTCAAAACGGTATTTTTCGAGCTGGTCGTAACAAGTGCCGCAGCTGACGACGACGGTTTTGATGTCGAGATAATTCAGGGTGTTGGCCATGCGGTGGAAGGCGACGCGGTTGTCGGTGCTCATTTTGTCGGCGCGCTGGCGGTCGCCGCTGGCTTCCTGCGGATAGCCGCAGCACATATAGCCCGGCGGCAAAACGGTTTGCACGCCGACATGCCAGAGCATGGCCTGCACGGCCAGGCCGATTTGGCTGAACAGGCGCTCTGAGCCGCAGCCGGGGAAGTAGAACACGGCTTCGGCGTCTTCCGCGCTTTGCGGATTGCGGATGATAGGAATGCTTTTGTCGTCTTCGATGCCGAGCATGGCGCGCGGGGTTTTGGCGGGCACGCTTTTGGGCAGCGGGCGGTTGATAAAGTGGATAACTTGTTCTGTTACCGGCGCTTTGCCGACGGTGGCTTTGGGTTCGGCTTTTTGTTTTTTGGTGCCCAGCGGCAGCAGTTTGCCGACTTTGTAGGCGAAATGCTGGGCGGGGAAGCCGGTGCGCACCATGGCGGTGCGCAGGGCTTTGATGGCGCGGGGGCTGGTGGCGTTGAGCAGGGCTTGGCCGACGGCGGCTACGGGCGTGCTGCGTTTGTGGCCGGCATCGGCAAGATAATTGCGCACGGCCACGGTTACGTCGCCGAAGTCGATGTTGACCGGGCAGGGTTTGACGCAGCGGTGGCAGACGGTGCAGTGGTCGGCGATGTCGCCGAGTTCTTCAAAGTGTTTCACCGAGATGCCGCGCCGCGTCTGCTCTTCGTATAAAAAGGCTTCAGTGAGCAAACCCACGCCGAGAATTTTGTTGCGCGGGCTGTAGAGCAGGTTGGCGCGGGGAACGTGGGTGGAGCAGACGGGCTTGCATTTGCCGCAGCGCAGGCAGTCTTTCACCGATTCGGCGATGGTGCCGAGTTCGGATTTCTCCATAATCAGCGATTCCGCGCCCAAAAGCTCGAACGAGGGCGTGTAGGCGCGGCGCAGGTCGGAGCCTTTCATCAGTTTGTGGCGGTTGAAGCGGCCTTGTGGATCGACGCGCGCTTTGTAGTCCCAAAAGGGCTGCATTTCTTCGTCGGTGAGAAATTCGAGCTTGGTGATGCCGATACCGTGTTCGCCGGAAATCACGCCGTTCAGACGGCGTGCGATGCGCATGATGCGCTCAACCGCGCGGTGGGCGGTTTGCAGCATTTCATAGTCGTCTGAATTGACGGGGATATTGGTGTGGACGTTGCCGTCGCCCGCGTGCATGTGCAGGGCGACAAACACGCGACCGCGCACGGTTTTGCTGTGGATTTTGCCCAGCGCGGCGTTGATTTTGGCATCGGCCTTGCCGCTGAAAATATCGGCCAAGGGCTTCATCACATCGGTTTTTACCGACACACGCAGCCTGAAATCTCGAAATGCGATAAAGCAGCTCTCGTCGTCGCGCGCTTCCGAAGCAGCCTGAACGGCGCTGCCGAACAGGGTTTTATAGTCGGCCAGGGGAGAATCGAGATGATCGAGCAGCCATTGCCAGCGTTCGCGCACGGCTTGAACATGGGCGAGCGCGTGGCGGGCGCGGTCGCCCAATAATTCGGCGCTGGGCAGGTCGGTGTCCATTTTGTCCACCGGCAGGCTGCCTGAAAGATATTGGATCAGCGCGTCGCACAGTTTGAGCTTGTTTTGAATCGACAATTCGATATTGATGCGCTCGATGCCGTCTGAATACTCGCCCAGCCGCTCCAATGGAATCACCACGTCTTCGTTGATTTTAAAGGCGTTGGTGTGTTTGGCGATGGCGGCGGTGCGGCTGCGGTCGAGCCAGAAGGTTTTGCGCGCTTCGGGGGACACGGCGATAAAGCCTTCTCCTTCGCGCGCGCGCGCCAACTCGCAAATGTGCTCGGCAGCCGCGGATACGGCGGCTTCGTCGTCCGACACAATATCGGCCAGCAACACCATTTTCGGCCGCCCGCGTCCGGCCGCTTTGGTGGCGTAGCCGACGGCGCGGACATAACGCCAGTCCAAATGCTCCAAACCGGCCAGCCGCACGCTCTCGTGTGCGAGCAGGTAATCGCGGATTTCGACAATCGACGGCGTGGCTTTGGCCACCGTGCCGAAAAATTCCATGCACACCGTGCGCGTGTGCTTGGGCATGGTGTGCAGCACAAAGGCCACGCTGGTGATGATGCCGTCGGTGCCTTCTTTCTGCACGCCCGGCAGGCCGCTGAGGAATTTGTCGGTAACGTCTTTGCCCAAGCCGACTTTGCGGAATTTGTGGCCGGGAATTTCCAGCCGCTCGGTTTTCACGGCTTTAAGGCCGTCTGAATCGAGCGTGTGCACGTCAAACACCGCCGTTTTTTCGTCGTGGATTTTGCCGAAATTGTGGCGCACGCGCTCGATGCGCAGCCATTCGCCCTGCGGGTTCACCATCTGCCAATAGGCCAGATTGTCCAGCGCCGTGCCCCACAACACCGCCTTTTTGCCGCCGGCGTTCATCGCCACATTGCCGCCCACGCAGGATGCGTCGGCCGAAGTCGGGTCAACGGCAAACACCAGCCCCGCCTGATGCGCGGTTTCTTCCACCCGCCGCGTTACCACGCCCGCGCCGCAATGGATGATGGGATGCTTTCCGTCCAAACCGGCCAGCGGCACATACTGCACGCCGCCGTGCAAATCGAGTTTTTCGGTATTGATCACCGCGCTGTTGGCATCCAGCGGCACCGCTCCGCCGGTGTAGCCCGTGCCGCCGCCGCGCGGAATAATCACCAGATCCAGCTCAATCAGCGCGCGCACCAGCGGCGCGACTTCGGCTTCGGTATCGGGGTTGACCACCACAAAGGGATATTCCACGCGCCAGTCGGTAGCGTCAGTCACGTGCGTTACCCGCGCCAGCCCGTCAAACATAATATTGTGCGGCTTGGTGATTTTGGAGAGCCGCTGCAAGATGCGCTCGCGCTTGGCGCGGGTGTCGTCAAAACTTTCGTCAAAATGCTTCACCGCCGCTTCGGCCGCCGCCACGAGTAGGGCAACCTGCGGATTGTCGTCGCGCCGCTTGTGGATTTCGCCCAAACGGTGGCGCATCTCGCCCACCAAAGCCGCGCGGCGCTTGGGGTGCGCGAGCAAATCGTCGACCAGATACGGATTGCGCTCCACCACCCAAATATCGCCCAACACTTCAAACAGCATCCGCGCCGAGCGGCCGGTTTTGCGCTGCGCGCGCAAGTCTTCCAGCGTCTGCCAGGCTTCATTGCCCAACAGGCGGATGACGATTTCGCGGTCGGTGTAGGAAGTATAGTTGTAGGGGATTTCGCGCATACGCGCGGGGGCGGCGGTGGTGTTTGCGGTCATGGCGGTGTCCTTTTAAAGCCGCGCTTAAGCCGTGCCGTTTTCAGGCTGCTTGGCGGGTGGCGGCGGTATTTGTTTTTCTTGGTGTCAAGAATTGTAAAGGATTTTCCCTGCGGCGGCGTGAAAAATATTTGCGCCGGCCATGATTCGCTTGCGGCTTGCCGCTGCAGATTGCAGGCAGCCTGAAAGCGCCGCCCAAAGTTTTCAGGCTGCCTTTTGCGGGAAAAGGCAGCCTGAAAGCAAAAAACGGCTTTATTTGAAATACTCTTCCGGATTGACCGGTTTGCCTTTGCGGCGCACTTGGAAAAACAGCGCTTCTTCGCCGGCCGGGCTGCGGCCGGATACCGATACCTGCTGGCCGGCGGCCACTTTGGCGCCTTCGGCCACCGAAATGCTGCTGTTGTAGCCATACACCGTGATCAGATCGCCGCCGTGGTTGAGAATCACGATTTTGCCGTAGCTTTTCAGATTGCCGGAATAAACCACCGAGCCAGCGGCGGCGGCGCGTACCGGTGTGCCGCTGGCGGCGGCAAACTCCATGCCGCGCAGGCCGGGGGTAAAGGGTTTGAGCACCGCGCCTTCCAACGGCCGCTGCAGCCGGCTGGGCGCACTGGATGGCAAGCCGCTGTTGCTGCCGCCGGCAATGCTGCCGCTGCTGCGCGTTGCCGCCGGCGCGGTGCCGGCGTTTTTCGCCACCCGCAGCATCTGGCCGGGCACGATGGTATCGCTGCGCAGGCCGTTCCAGCTTTTCAGGCTGCCCAGATCCACGCGGAAGCGGCGGCTGATTTTATACAGAGTGTCGCCGCTTTTGACGCAGTAGTGGCCGGGTGCGGCTTTGCCGCAGCCGCCGGCGTTTTTGGAAGCGCTGCCGGCGCAGGCGGCCAGCAGCAGGGCGGAAAGGATCAGGGGCAGGTTTTTTTTCATCGTTTTTCCCGAAGTAAAAAATTCATTCTAACAAACGCCGCCGGCTGCCGCCACCCGCGCGCTTTACGCGTTTTTACAGCAAAAAAACGCCGCCGCCCTTGCAAAGCGGCGGCGGCGGCTTTATTTGAACGCAGAATTTCCACCCTTCGCGCGAGAAAGGATAACAATGCGCCCTTTGCTGACCCTGCTTTTGGTCTTTGTGGTTTTGGATGTGCTGTCGCTGTTTTGGGCGGCGAAAATAATCGGCGGCCTGGCCGTTTTCGGCCTGCTGCTGCTGGCTTTTGTTGCCGGCTCTTCGCTCTTGGGCGGCGGGCGGCTGTCGCGGATTATGCTGCTGGGCGGCCTGATGGGCGGCGGCACTTCGCTGTATCGCGCCCTGCTGCCGCTGCGCATTCCGCTGGCCGGTTTGCTGCTGCTGATGCCCGGCTTTCTTTCTGACATCGTCGCGCTCTTTTTGCTGCTGCCGCTGGGCGGCGGGCAAAGTGCCGGCGCCGCAGGTCAAAACGGCTTCGATTCCAACCGTTTTTCCCAAGGCGGTTTCAGCCAAAGCGCCCCTTTTGAGCGCGGTGTTGGCGACGGCGACATTATCGAAGGCGAGTTCGTGGTGCGCGATAAAAACAGCAAACAGCCCTAAGCAAGCGGCTTTGCATATCAAAGGCAGCCTGAAAAGTTTTCTACGCTTTTCAGGCTGCCTTGTCGTTTTAAACGCTTACAGATTCGGATTAACGATAATCTTCACCGCCGATTCGTTGTTGTGGATCAGGCGCTCGAAGCCTTCGGAAATCAACTCGTCCAACTTGATGCGCTGGGTGATAAAGGGTTCGAGATTGACCTTGCCCTCTTCCACCAGCTTGATGGTTTCGGCGTGGTCGTTGCAGTAGGCGATGGTGCCACGCACGTCCAATTCCTTCATCACCACGCTGTGCACGCTGACGGTGGCCGGATGGCTCCAAATCGACACGATCACCAGATTGGCCGCCGGTTTGCAGGCTTCCACCAGCGTATCGAGCACTTTGTTGACGCTGGTGCATTCAAACGCCACGTCCACGCCCTCGCCGCCGGTGAGCTTGCGCACTTCTTCGACCACATCCACTTCTGACGGATCGAGAATATGATCGGCCACGCCCGATTCGCGGGCTTTGTCTTTGCGCGCTTTGCTCAATTCGGTGATGATGACTTTGATGCCTTTGGCTTTGAGCACCGCAGCCAAGAGCAGGCCGATGGGGCCGGCGCCGCCGACCAGCGCCACGTCGCCCGCTTTGGCGCCGCTGCGCACATAGGCGTGGTGGCCGACGGCCAAGGGTTCGATCAAAGCAGCCTGATCAAGCGGGATTTTGTCGGAAATCGGATGCACCCAGCGGCGTTTGACGGCGATTTTTTCCGACAAACCGCCGCCGCGCCCGCCCAAGCCGATAAAGTTCATGTCTTTGGAAAGATGGTAGTTGCTGCCCGGGCCGGTGGGAACGTCGTCGCGCACGATATAGGGCTCGACCACCACATGCTGGCCGACCTTGATGTCGTCCACGCCCTCGCCGACGGCATAGACCACGCCGGAAAACTCGTGCCCCATCGTTACCGGCGCCGATTCGCCGGAAATCGGATGCGGATGGCCGCAGGGCGGAATGAAAATCGGCCCTTCCATAAACTCGTGCAGGTCGGTGCCGCAGATGCCGCACCAGGCCACCTGGATGCCGACCGTGCCGGGGGCTACGGTAGGCTCGGGGATGTCTTCGATGCGGATGTCGCCTTTGTCGTAAAAACGTGCTGCTTTCATTGTGAAGCTCCTTATGGAAAAAAGACGGGTGCCAGACCGCACGGCTTCCGACTGCCGCCGCACGGCAGGCGCGGCCATTATACGCCTGCATTTGGGTAACAGACAGCCTGAAATCATTGTCGGCAAAAAGAAAAAGCAGCCTGAAAAACACCCGCCCGTTTTCAGGCTGCCCCAGCCGTTTTTCCGCCTGCAGGCAGCCTGAAACGCCGGCTTTATCAAAAGCGGCAAAGCCAGTATAGTTCGCCCCACGACACCATAAGGGGAACACCAATGCCCAACCGATTCAATATGTGGCAGACCATCCGCAGCGAAACGGCCGCCGCCGCCGCCGAAGAGCCGATGCTGGCGAGTTTTCTGCACCTGACGGTTCTGCGCCACGACAGCCTGGCCAAAGTGCTGGCCTTTCATCTGTCGAGCAAACTCTGCGGCAGCACCATGGACGCGCGCGCGCTCAACGAAATCTATCTGGAAGCGCTGGAAGACGATCCTGAAATCGTCGAAGCGGCGCAGGCCGACATCAACGCCTGCTACGAGCGCGACCCGGCTTGCGATCGCTATTTCCTGCCGCTTCTGTATTTCAAAGGCTTTCACGCCATTCAGGCGCACCGCATCAACCACTGGCTGTGGGAGCGCGGCCGCGGCACGCTGGCGTATTTCCTGCAAAACCGCGCCTCCGAAGTCTTCGGCATCGACATCCACCCCGCAGCCCGCTTCGGCCGCGGCATTATGTTCGACCACGGCACCGGCATCGTTATCGGCGAAACCGCGGTGCTGGGCGACGACATCTCGATTCTCCACGGCGTCACTCTCGGCGGCTCGGGCAAAGAATCGGGCGACCGCCACCCCAAAGTGGGCAACGGCGTGATGATCGGCGCCAACGCCTCGATACTGGGCAACATCCGCATCGGCCACTGCGCCAAAATCGGCGCCGGCAGCGTGGTGGTGCGCGATGTCGATGCGCAGACCACCGTGGTCGGCGTGCCGGCCAAAACCGTCGGCGTGTCCACCAACGTCCCCGCCGACGATATGGACCAGAGCTTCAGCGCCGACGATTATCTGTTTGTGATTTGAGTTTTCAGGCTGCCTTTTCCCGCAAGGCAGCCTG
>NZ_JAKOOW010000024.1:8802-21009 GCF_022288825.1 Kingella pumchi
AGCAGCCTGAAAACACGAAAGGAAAAACCATGCACCCGATTCGGGAACCCCACCAAAGCGGCATGCTTGCCGTCTCCGAGCGCCACCGCATCTATTGGGAAGAATCCGGCAATCCCGCCGGCATTCCCGTCATCTATCTGCACGGCGGTCCCGGCGCCGGCACCGCACCCGCCTGCCGCGGCTTTTTCAACCCCGAAAAATACCGCATCGTGCTGATCGACCAGCGCGGCAGCGGCCGCTCCGAGCCGTATGCCGACATCGAAGAAAACACCACCTGGGATTTGGTGGCAGACATTGAAAAAGTGCGCACCATGCTCGGCATCGACAAATGGCTGGTTTTCGGCGGCTCGTGGGGCAGCACCCTTGCTCTGGCCTACGCCCAAAGCCACCCCGAAGCCGTGCTCGGCCTGATTCTGCGCGGCATCTTCCTGTGCCGCCAAAGCGAAATCGACTGGCTGTGCCAAAGCGGCGGCAGCAACCGCATCTACCCCGACGTATGGCAGGACTTCCTTGCCCCCGTGCCGGCCGACGAGCGCGGCGATTTGGTCGAAGCCTACCGCCGCCTGCTTAGTCCCGACAATCCCGACCGCGAACAAATGCTCGCCGCCGCTTCGGCCTGGGCCAGGCAGGAAAGCCACATTATCTGTTTGGAACACGACCAAAAAGGCGTCGATTACTACAACGACGGCATGGCGGCGCTGGCGATTTCGCGCATCGAAAACCACTATTTCGTCCACCGCGGCTGGCTGGACGGCGAAAAGGCGATTCTCAACAACATCGGCAAAATCCGCCACATCCCCACCCGCATCGTCCAAGGCCGCTACGATATCTGCACCCCGCCTACTTCGGCCTGGGATTTAAAGCAGGCCTTCCCCGAAGCCAAGCTGGAATGGACGCTTGCCGGCCACACCGCTTTCGAGCCGGCAACCGCCAAAGCACTGGTGGCCGCCACCGACTATTTTGCCGAACACGGCACCTTGTAAGATGGTTTCGCAGTAAAATCCGAGCAGCCTGAAAAACTTTCAGGCTGCCTGATCCGACGGCCTTTGCCGTCGTCTTTTCCCTCCCACAACCAAAAAGGAAAACCCGCAATGAAACGCTTAATCCCCGCCCTGCTACTGGCCGCCGCCGTCCAGTCTTTTGCCGCCGCTGCGCCGCTCAAAACCAAGACCGTCCCCGCGCCCAAAGGCTTTCCTTTCTCCGTTGAAACCCAAATCCTTTCCGAAGACAGCTATCAGGTGAAAATCACCGACAAAAAAACCGGCAAGGTGCAAACCATCGAAGACCTCACCGTCTTTTCCGGCTTTATCGAAGGCAACGCCGGCGATCTGGCAACCATACGCGACTACAACGGCGACGGCCACCCCGACATTGCCGTGCGCGTAATCGGCGGCTACACCTTGCCCGCCGACGATCTGTACCTCTTCAACCCAGCCACACGTCAGTTCGAACCCGTGCCCGAGGGCAAAGACTTTGCCCACACCGGCAGCGTCGAAATCATCCGCAAAGGCTGCGTGCGCGTCGATTACAAAATCAGCGCCAGAGACTACAATCAGGACGATTACTGCTGGAAAAACGGCGGCTGGCAACTGCAGCGTCCGAACAACGCCAAAGCGCACAAAGCAGCCAAAGCCCGCCGCAAATAAGCCAATCGTTTTTCAGGCTGCCTGCCGCCGAACGGTAAAGGCAGCCTGAAAACCAAGATGCGACACAGTTACACAACCATTCCACCCCTTCCCGAAAGGAACAAGCAATGAAACACCTGATCCCCGCCCTGCTTTTGGCCGCCGCGATTCCCGCTTTCGCCGCCGACGCGCCTACCGACGACACTGTTGTCGAAACCCACGCCGTCGCCACGCCGGACAGCTTTCCCTTTACCATCGAAGCGCAAATCCTGCCTGAAAACGGCTACCGGCTGAAAATCACCGACAAAACCACCGGCAAAGTCCAAATCACCCCTGAAGAGGCCGCACCTTCGTCCGTCGGCGGACTCAAACTCACAGACGTGGCGGACAAGCTGGCCGATGTCAGCCAAGACTTCAACGGCGACGGCCATCCCGATATCGCCGTGCCGATCAGCGGCGCCTACGGCAACACTGCTGACGAGCTGTATCTGTTCGACCCCACCACCCGGCAGTTTAAACCCGTTCCCGACGGCAAAGGCTTCGCCTACGTCGGCGATGTCAAAGTTATCCGCAAAGGCTGCGTGCGCGTCGAATACAAAAGCAGCATCATGGACTACAGCCAGGACGACTACTGCTGGAAAAACGGCGGCTGGGAAATGCTGCGCCTGAAAGACGCCAAAGCGCACCGCCACGGCAAACCGCACCGCAAGCACAAATAAGCGGCCGGTCTGCTTTGCTGCCTTTCAGGCTGCCTTTGCCGGATAGGGAAAGGCAGCCTGAAAAGGGCAAAAAGCGTTTTCAGGCTGCCTGAATCTGACTGCTTTTTAGGCAGCCTGAAAAATCCGCTGCCGTTTCAGACTGCTGGGGCATTTATCCACATACCGCCCCACAGCCTTTCCCAAACCGGTGTGGGCAAAGCGCCGGTTTTCCGCGTTTTTCGGCAGCCTGAAAACTTTGGGCTGACTAAATTTTGAGCGGCCGTTTTTTCTCCTTTCACGGCAGAACGCTAGGGGCTGTTTGCAATTGGTTTGTGAAGCGGATTTTGCGTCAGGAAGCGGCAGATGCAAGGCAAAAATACGAGCCAATGCCGCTCATTGGCGAGTGTTTTTAACGCAGTAGATGCCGTTTTATGGCGTAAAAGCCGCCGCAATACCAATTGCAAACAGCCCCTAGGCGCCTTATCCACAACTTTTCCCGCAGGCTGTCCCGCAGCCTTGTGGAATCCCGAGCATGATACCCACCGAATTTATTGACGAACTGCTGGCCAAAACCGATATCGTCGATGTGATCGACCAATACGTGCCGCTGAAAAAAAGCGGCGCCAACTACATGGCCTGCTGCCCCTTTCACAAAGAAAAATCGCCCTCGTTTTCCGTCAGCCCGTCCAAGCAGTTTTACCACTGCTTCGGCTGCGGCGCCCACGGCTCGGCCATCGGCTTTGTGATGGAACACCAGGGCTTATCGTTTACCGAAGCCGTGCAGCAGCTGGCCGACCGCGTCGGCATGGTGGTGCCGCGCGACAAAAACGCCCCGCGCGAAAACCCCGCCGAGCGCGCCGAGCGCAAGAAAAAGCAGCAGACGCTGGAAGACACCGTGCGCGCCGCCGCCGACTTTTACGCCCAGCAGCTCAAAATCCGCCCCGAAGCGCAGGCCTATCTGCAAGGGCGCGGGCTGGACGCCGACATCATCGCCCGCTACGGCCTGGGTTACGCGCCCGAAGGCTGGACGCCGCTCTCGCAAGTGTTCCAGCCCTATCCCAGCCCTGCGCTTGCCGCCAGCGGCATGGTGGTGCACAACGAAGAGCAAAACCGCGATTACGACCGCTTCCGCCACCGCATCATGTTTCCCATCCGCGGCATCGGCGGGCAGATTGTCGGCTTCGGCGGCCGCGTGCTCGACGATTCCAAACCCAAATACCTCAATTCGCCCGACACCCCGCTGTTTGACAAAGGCAAAAATCTCTACGGCCTCTACGAAGCCCGAGCCGCCGTGCAGGAAGCGGGGCGGATACTGGTGGTGGAAGGCTATATGGACGTCGTCGCCCTTGCCCAATTCGGCATCGGCTACTGCGTGGCCGCGCTGGGCACCGCCACCACCGCCGAGCATGTGCGCCTGCTGATGCGCCAGACCGACAACATCTATTTCTGCTTCGACGGCGACGCCGCCGGCCGCAAAGCCGCCTGGCGCGCCCTCGAAAACGCCCTGCCGCAGCTCAAAGACGGCAAAAGCCTGCATTTTCTGTTTCTGCCCGCCGAGCACGACCCCGACAGCTATGTGCGCGAACACGGCCGCGAACGCTTTGAACAACTGCTGCTCGAACGCAGCCGCCCGCTGTCGGCCTATTTTTGGGACGCACTCACCGAGCACAGCGATCTGGCTACCCAGGAAGGCAAGGCCGAGCTGGTGCGCCGCGCCGCGCCGCTGCTCACCCAAATCAGCGCACCCACCCTTTCCTACCTACTGCGCCAGGAACTCAGCGAAAAAGTCGGTATCGACCCCGCCAACCTCGCCCACCTGATGGGGCAGGCCGCGCCGCAGCGCCACGTTGCCGCCAAAAGCTACCGCCTGCCGCGCGAAACTTTCAGGCAGCCTGAAAGCCTGACGCTGGCGCAAAAACAAATCCGCACCCTGCTGTTCAACCCCGACTGGGCCGACGGCGTGGCCTTTCCCGATTATCTCGTTCCCGAAGGCGACAGCGCCTGCCTGGCCGAAATGGCCGCCCTGCTGCACGATAACCCCAAGCTGGACACCGCCCGATTGCTGGAAAAATTCCGCGACAGCCCCTACGGCAGCCTGCTGGGCTACATCAACCGCAACAGCCGCCAAGACGCCGGCAGCGAAGACCGCAGCCCCGAAAAACGCCGCGAGTTCGACGAATGCATGCTGCGGCTGGTGCAGGAAATGAAAAACCGCCAAATCGAAGCGCTCAAACAAAAAGGCAGCCTGAACGCCGAAGAAAAGCAGCTGCTGTTAAAACTGCTGTCGCGCCGCTGATGCGCCTTTCAGGCCGCCTGAAAGCACAAAAGGCAGCCTGAAAACGGGAAAAACCGTTTTCAGGCTGCCTTGCGGCGGCCGGCAGGCTAACGGCGCATGCCGCCCACCACCGCCATAATCAGCAGCGCGCCGAATACCGAAGCAATAAAACCCGCCGGCTCGCCGATGCGGTACCAACCCAGCTGCTGGCCGAGAAAACCCGCCACCACCGAGCCGAGTATGCCCAGCGCGCTGGTCAGCAGAAAACCCATTCTATTGTTGCCCGGCATCAGCGCCCGCGCCACCAGGCCGATAAAGAAACCGACGATAACCAGTCCGATCAAACCCATAACCTAGCTCCTAAAGCGTGGAAAAAGCCGCACTATAAAGCAAACCGCCCGCCGCGCAAAGGCAGCCTGAAAGCAAGTTTACGAGCTTTAGCGAAGCGAAAACCACCCGAGCCGCCATCTGCATATGAACAAAACCGCCTATCCCGTTACCCCCGCCGTGCGCTTTTTGCGCGCACAGCAGATTGAGTTTGCGCCCCACCTTTATCCTTACGTCGAACACGGCGGCACCGCCCAATCCGCCGCCTGTTTGGGCGTGGACGAACACAGCGTGATCAAAACCATCGTCCTGACCGACGAATGCAAAAACGGTCTGATCGTGCTGATGCACGGCGACAGGCAAATCTCCACCCGCAATCTCGCCCGCCAGCTCGGCCGCAAACACATCGAAGCCGCCGCCCCCGCGCAGGCCAACAGATGGACAGGCTATCTGGTCGGCGGCACCAGCCCCTTCGGCTGCAAAAGCCCGCTGCCGGTTTATGTCGAGCGCAGCATTCTCGATTTGCCGCTGATCTACATCAACGGCGGCAAGCGCGGCTTTCTGGTCTCGCTACCGCCCGCCGCCCTTGCCAGCCTGAACGCCCAGCCGGTGGATGCGGCGGTATAAGTTTCAGGCAGCCTGAAAGCCCCAAAGGAAACCACCATGAGCGCATCACCCGAACTCGCCGACCACATCGCCGAACTGCTTGCCCCCTTGGGCGGCATCAGCCGCAGGCGGATGTTCGGCGGTATGGCGTTTCGCAGCCATGGCGAAATGGTGGCGATTTTGAGCCGCAGCAACGAGCTATATTTGAAGTCCGCCACACCGCTGGACGGACTGGGTAGGCAGCTAGTCAGCCGCCGCACCGACAAAACCAGCGGCGAAAAACACGAAATCGGTCTGCCTTATTACTTGCTGCCCGAAAGCGTGCTGGACGACGGCGCCGCCCTGTGCAACTGGGTACGCAGAGCGCAGGCAGCCTGAAAGCGAGTTTACGAACTTCTGCGAAGCTAAAACCCATCCCCCGCCAAACCACACCAAAAAACCATGAAACTCCACATCCTATCCGATACCCACGGCCAGCCCGTTATCCCCCACCCCGAAGCCGATTTAATCGTCCACGCCGGCGATTTCGGCAACGGGTGGCGCGGCGCACTCGCTTTTCAGGCTGCCTGTGCCGCCGCAGACAAACCCTGTGTCTTCGTGCTGGGCAACCACGATTTTTACGGCGAAAACCTCGACGATTTGCCGCGCGAACTCATCGCCGACGGCGCACCGCTGCTCACTGAGAACCGCAGTCTGGAGTTTAGCGGCTACACCTTTGTCGGCGGCACGCTGTGGAGCAATTTCAGGCAGCATTGCGCGACCAAAAAACAGTTCCGCGAAAACATCGCCCTTGCCCGCAACAGCATCGCCGATTTTTTCTACATCGCCGCACGCACACCGCCGCGCGAAAGGCACATTGAACCCGAAGACTACATCGCCCGTTTCAACGCCCAGCTTAGCTTTATTGAGCAGTTCCGCCACCGCGCGCGCACCATCGTGCTCACCCATTTTCCGCCGCACACCGCCTGCATCGCGCCGCCCTATGCCGACTCGCCGCTCAACCCCTATTTCATCAACCAGATTGACCTAGAGGGCTTTGACTACTGGATTGCGGGGCACACCCACCACGCCGTAGACATCGTGCAAGACAGCTGCCGCATCATCATCAATCCGCTGGGCTACCCCAACGAATACGGCGCAAACGGCTACCGCAACGGCTTTTTGCTGGAACTGCCCGATTAACCCAAAGGCAGCCTGAAAACAAGCGTAGGGTGTGCAGCTTGCTGCGCACGCGGTTTACAAGGTTGAGACAAAAAACCGCGTGCGTGGCAAAGCCACACACCCTACGCCATGCAGGCTACGCTTGCTCTTTTCAGCAAATAGTTCGGGCATAAATGCCCGACAAACACGGCTAAATTGAAAAACGTAGGATTGGAATTTTATCGTGCTTAATACAAGCGTAATTTTTAAACTCAACAGCGACTGATACTGTCCAATTTCATATAGAAAGGTAACTTAATATGTTTGCAAGCAAATTTTTTAACCCGCAGGTAAAGGCGGCATTGACAACATTGCTGCTGGCAGTGGCTGTGCCTGCCAAGGCGGACACCATATGGCGGTATCGGGAGGCTTGGAATGCTGAGCATGCCGGCAATTATGACCAAGCCTTCCGCACATGGAAGAAGCTTGCCAAAGAAGGCGATCCTTCTGGCCAAACTTCTTTGGGCAAGATGTATTACAAAGGGCAAGGCGTAACGCAAGACTATAAGCAAGCTTTGGCTTGGTTTCAAAAAGGTGCCGACCAGGGAAATGCCGGTTCACAATATTTTTTGGGATTGATGTATGAAAAGGGACACGGTGTGGCGCAAGACTATAAACAAGCCTTTGCTTGGTATAAAAAATCAGCCGACCAAGGAAAACCTGATGCCCAATACATGGTGGGATTGATGTATGAAAAAGGGCTGGGTGTCGCGCAAGATTATCAGCAGGCAGTGTGGTGGTATAAAAAAGCTGCCCAGTGGTTCTATTATGCTGATGCGCACTATGCTTTGGGCAATATGTATTACAAAGGGCTAGGCGTGGCAAAAGACTACCAACAAGCCAAAGCATGGTGGCAAAAAGTATTAGCGCAGCCTGATAGAGCAGACACTGTCGAAGCCAAAAAACAGGCTCGAATTGGCATGCAACAATTAGAAAACATGAGCATTGGAGAGTAGGTCGGATTCTTGAATCCGACATTCTTTACCGCATTAACCGTTTTGTCGGATACAAGTATCCGACCTACAGCTGCTGAAAAACTGTTTTTCAGGCTGCCCCATTCCAACCCATAAACCCCAAACACAAACCCCAAAAACCATGACCCTCCCCCTTCCCACCCCATCCGCCCCGCGCGTGCGCTGGCTGAACCTTACCGCCGGCAGCCTGCCGTATTTTTTAACGCAAAACCTGCCGCCCAAAACGCTGAAAATCGTGTTCACGCCCGATGCGGAGAGTGCGTTGCGGCTGCAAACGGCGTGGCAGTTTTTCCGCCCGGCCGACAATGCGCTGTTTCTGCCCGACTGGGAAACGCTGCCGTATGAGCGGTTTTCGCCGCATCAGGATTTGGTGTCGGAGCGGCTGTCGGTGTTGTGGCAGCTGAAAAACGGGCTGGCGGACGCGCTGTTTGTGCCCGTTGCCACCGCCATGCAGCGTCTTGCGCCCGCGCCGTTTCTCTTGGGGCGCACGTTTTGGCTGAAAACGGGGCAGCGGCTGGATATTGCGGCGCTGCGGCAGAATCTGGTGGAAGCGGGTTACAGCGCGGTATCCAACGTGGTGGCGGGCGGCGAATTTGCCGTGCGCGGCGGCATCGTGGATTTGTTCCCCACGGGCAGCGACACGCCATATCGCATTGATTTGTTTGACGATGAGATTGACAGTATCAAAACGTTTGACCCCGACAGCCAGCGCACCATCGCGCCTGTGTCGGAAATCCGCCTGCTGCCGGCGCACGAGTTCCCCACCGACGACGCGGCGCAAAAGATTTTCCGCAGCCGTTTCCGCGAGGAGGTAAACGGCAATCCGAACGATGCGGCGGTGTATAAGGCGGTGAGCGGCGGGCAGTTTGGCGCGGGGGTGGAATATTATCTGCCGCTGTTTTTTGAAGACGGCTGCGCGACGCTGTTTGACTATCTGGGCGCGGACGCGCTGGCGGTGTGCGTGGGCGATGTGCACACCGAGGCGCGACGGTTTGAGGCGGAAGTGAAATCGCGTTTCCAAATGGCGCAGGGCGATGCGACTTATCCGCCGCTGCCGCCGCAACATCTGTATCTGGCGGCGGATCAGTTTTCAGGCTGCCTGAAAGGCTATCCGCAGATTTTGCCCGAGCTGGGCGGCGCGGCGTTTGCGTTGCCAAATGTGGCGGTGAACCGCCAAGCCGAGCAGCCTTTGCAGGCCTTGCAGGATTTTCAGACGGCCTTTGACGGGCGGATTCTGCTTACCGCCGAAAGCGCGGGGCGGCGCGAAACGATGCTGGGCTTTTTCGCGCAACACGGTTTGAAACCGAAAAGCGTGGACGGCTGGCAGGCGTTTTTGGAGAGCTGCGAGAAGCTGTGCATCACGGTAACGCCGCTGGCGTATGGGTTTCGGCTGGGGCAGCCTGAAAACGGCGTAGACAATGTAGGTTGGGTCGCGACCCAACACTCCGCAGAAACGGAAAATGTTGGGTCAAGACCCAACCTACCTGCCGACACGCCGTCTGAAAACCTCGCCCTAATCACCGAATCCGACCTCTACCAATACGTCGCCAAAAGCCGCAGCAGCACGCGCCGCAAGAAGCACGCCGCCGTGTCCGATGGTTTGCTGCGCGACCTCGCCGAAATCAGCATCGGCGACCCCGTCGTCCACGAAGAACACGGCATCGGCCGCTATATGGGCTTGGTAACCATGGACTTGGGCGGCGAAGCGCAAGAAATGATGCTGCTTGAATACGCAGGCGAAGCGCAGCTTTATGTGCCTGTTTCGCAACTGCATTTAATCAGCCGCTACTCCGGTGCAGCGCATGAAAACGTGCAACTGCACAAACTCGGCAGCGCGGCATGGAGCAAAGCCAAGCGCAAAGCCGCCGAAAAAGCCCGCGACACCGCCGCCGAGCTGCTCAATCTCTACGCCCGCCGTGCCGCGCAGGAAGGCCACAAATTCCAGTTTGATGAAGACGACTACCGCGCCTTTGCCGACGGCTTCGGCTACGAAGAAACCGAAGACCAGGCCGCCGCCATCGCCGCCGTCATCAAAGACTTAACCCAAGCCCGCCCGATGGATAGATTAGTCTGCGGCGATGTGGGCTTCGGCAAAACCGAAGTCGCGCTGCGTGCCGCATTCGTTGCCGTGATGGGCGGCAAACAAGTCGCCGTGCTCGCGCCGACTACGCTTTTGGTGGAACAGCACGCGCAAAATTTCGCCGACCGCTTCGCCGATTTCCCCGTCAAAGTCGCCCAGCTTTCGCGTTTCAACAGCAGCAAAGAAACCCGCGCCACGCTGGCAGGCATGGCAGACGGCACGGTGGACATCGTCATCGGCACGCACAAGCTGGTGCAGGACGATATTGCATTTAAAAACCTAGGCTTGGTCATCATCGACGAAGAACACCGCTTCGGCGTGCACCAGAAAGAGCAGCTGAAAAAACTGCGCGCCAACGTGGACATCCTCACCCTCACCGCCACGCCGATTCCGCGCACATTAAGCATGGCCTTAGAAGGCTTGCGCGACTTCTCGCTGATTACCACCGCCCCCAGCCGCCGCCTCGCCGTCAAAACCTTTGTCAAACCGTTTAGCGAAGGCAGCGTGCGCGAAGCCGTGTTACGCGAGCTCAAACGCGGCGGACAGGTATTTTTCCTGCACAATGAAGTAGATACCATAGAAAATATGCGCGAGCGGCTGGAAACCCTGTTGCCCGAAGCCCGCATCGGCGTAGCACACGGACAGCTGCGCGAGCGCGAGCTGGAACAAGTGATGCGCGACTTTTTGCAGCAAAGATTCAACGTCTTACTCTGCTCCACCATCATCGAAACCGGCATAGACATTCCCAACGCCAACACCATCATCATCAATCGCGCCGACAAATTCGGCATCGCCCAACTGCATCAACTGCGCGGGCGCGTCGGGCGCAGCCACCACCAAGCCTACGCCTACCTGCTCACGCCCGAATACATCAGCAAAGACGCAGAAAAACGCCTGGACGCCATCGCGGCGGCAGACGAACTGGGCGCAGGTTTTTCGCTTGCCATGCAAGACCTTGAAATCCGAGGCGCGGGCGAAATCCTCGGCGAAGGGCAGTCGGGCGAAATGGTGCAGGTCGGCTTCACGCTCTACACCGAAATGCTCAAACAAGCCGTACGCGACCTGAAAAAAGGCCGCCAGCCCGATTTGGATGCGCCATTGGGCGTAACCACCGAAATCAAGCTGCACAGCCCCGCGCTGCTGCCCGAAGGCTACTGCCCCGACATCCACGAGCGGCTGGTACTCTACAAACGCCTCGCCACCTGCGAAAACGAAGGGCAAATCAACAGCATCCACGAAGAATTGGTGGACAGATTCGGACTGCCCGAACAGCCCGTCAAAACCCTGCTCGACAGCCACCGCCTGCGCCTCGCCGCCAAGTCGCTCGGCATCACCGCCATCGACGCTTCAAGCGACGCGCTCACGCTCACCTTCGGCAAACACACCAGTGTCGAGCCTGCCGATATTATTTTGCTGATGCAGAGTAATAAAAATTACCGCATGGCAGGAGCGGACAAACTGCGCGTGAGCGCGGTGATGGAAGATGTGGATGCAAGGGTGAGAACGATCAGGGCGGTGTTGGGGAAATTGGGCGGGAAGGCAGCCTGAACCTGAAACAGTAAGGCAGCCTGCGTAGCGCAGCGGAGTTGTGAAGCTAAAAACGGTTTTTTCGTTTTCAGGCTGCCTTTCAGACGGCATCAAAAGGCAGCCTGAAACGCCATTCTCCCCTTCTCAGGCGCCTTTTGACTAAGGAAACAAGCAATGATTGTTTTACCGATTGACACCTGCGAAATGTTCTGGCGCGCGTTTGCAGGCGAAGCGCCGCCCGCCGAGTTAGCGCAATGGATTTACGCGCACGATGCCGAGCTGGAAGCCCTGCTGCCCGATGATGTCTATCTGGATTTGATTTCGCTGGATTTCGCCGACAAATGGGCGTTGCACGAAGTTGAAAAACTGATGGGCGATTATGTGCAGCGCGACAGCCAAGCCTACCAACGCTTTGCAGACGGCGCGCCCATACGCGAAGTGCGCCAATATCTGCGGCGGCTCGCAGCGCAGCCCGACGATACTTTGGCGTTTGAATACCTGCTGGATTACGCGCAGCATTTTCCCTTTTTGTATGATTTGACGAGCGAAATGTATGACTGGTTTGCCGACGGCTACCGCACGCCGCTGCCGCCCGAAAAGCAAGCCAAAATTCGCTCCATCGCACAAAGTCTGCTGGACGACATCGCCGCCGAACGGATTGTGTTTGCCTTCACCACCCAAGGCGTGCTGTTTTGCGTGAACAACAGGCAGCCTGAAACCCATAAAAACAGGCTTTCAGGCTGCCTCAAACGATTATTCAAACGATATTAGACCTCTTGCGAAAATATTCATCCCATCGCATTAACCAGTCCTGCAATCAGATTTACCCTTAACCCGAACCGTTTCCGCCTGTTGCGGTAAGGCAGCGACAAGATTTTGAATATCTTCAGCTTCC
>NZ_JAKOOW010000024.1:21073-21418 GCF_022288825.1 Kingella pumchi
ATTGATGTGCTCGATGACGGTTCTGAGTTTGCCTAACCGCCTGTTCGCCTCTTTATCCTGTTTGTTCGGCGGATGATGTTTGGATTTCTTTTTCGGGGTCTGTAATCCGGTTTTAGCCAATCCTTGATAACCCTATCCGCAATGACTATTTTGCAGGGATAAAGCTCTGCAAGGTGCTTCTTGGCTAAACGCATGTCATGCTGAGCACCCATCCCCGTCCGGATACTGATGATTTTTTCAGTTTCTCTGCCGTATATGACTTGGATTTTAACCGTGTGTCGCTTTTTCTTGCCGCTGTAATACTGCCGCTGTTTTTTTGGGACGTTCAATCGGGCTTTCGGTAAC
>NZ_JAKOOW010000024.1:21522-21670 GCF_022288825.1 Kingella pumchi
AAAGCGTTTGCAACGGATGAGGGCGTCCTCGGTTTTACGGATGGTGCGGCAGACATTACTTTCGGAAAGACCGTAGATAGCGGCCAATTCGAGTTGGGTATGGTAATGGCGCAGATAACTTAGGGTAAGCAGCAGTTGGTCTGCCAAA
>NZ_JAKOOW010000024.1:21805-54152 GCF_022288825.1 Kingella pumchi
CGTTACACCTGTGAGCCGTTTGAATTCCCTGTCGCTTCTTTGGATTAGGTTTTCGTATTTCATTTTGGAATTGTAAATCTTCAGGATACTTTCGCAAAAGGTCTACTGATAACCCCCGAAATACAGAAGATTTTACAGTTAAAGCAGGTTGGATTCGAGAGTTTGGCCTGCGGCTTGCTATAACGGACTATACGGCCTGAACAAAGTGCAGGCTGCCTTTCGATGATTTGCCGGCAAAAAAGCAGCCTGCACCTGCGGTAAAATATGCAGGCTGCTTTTCCACACCCTCTCTCATCCATCAATTATGACACTCAAAAACACCCTTCGCCCTTGGTTGGCGCGCCGCCTCACGCTTTTGTCTTGGCTGGCACTTATCGCATTCACTATCAGCCAAATCATCACGTTTTGGTTTACCGAACTGTTCTCGCATTTTTTGCCGCACTACACGGTTTTGTGGGCCGCAACGGCGGCTGTTGCGGTGCAGCGGCAGCGTTGGCTTTGGGCGGTTGCCGCATTGGCCGGCGGGCTGTGGCTGTGTTGGCCATCGGGCAGCCCTGCGGTATCCACCGCCGCGCCGCCGCTGAAAGTGCTGTGGTACAACGTGAATTTGGATAATCCGGCCGCCGCACAGGAAAGCGCCGCCATTTTGGCCACCGCGCCCGATGTCGTCGCCATGGCCGAAATCGATTTGGACGACACCGGCTGGCAAACGCTGCACCAAGCCTATCCGCACGGCTGCGAACACCGCGACAACAGCCCGTTTGCATTGGCGCTTTGGAGCAGGCGGCCGCTGCAAAGTTGCCGCATCGTCATGGTGGAAACGGATGCGGGCGAACCCTTCCCCTTCATTGAAGCAGAACTGGACGGCAGCAGCCTGTTCGCCCTGCACCCGCCACCACCCATCAACGCGGAACTGGCCGCCGCACGTCAGACCTATTTGCAGCAGGCGGCACAGAAAATCGCTGCCGCCAAAACCGTGTTGGTGATGGGCGATTTGAACAGCAGCCCCTTCTCGCCCGTGTTCCGCCAATTCACGCACAGCGCCGACATCCGTCCGCACACGCCGAACTACCTGCCCACCTGGCTGCCCTTCGGCCTGAACATCGACCACGTTCTCACACGCGGCAAATCCGGCACCCATATACGCGCCCTGCCGTGGATGCACTCCGACCACCGCGCTTTGCTGATTGAATGGCCGTAATTTTAAAATAGCAAGCGTAGCCCGCATGGCGTAGGGTGTTGCAGCTTTGCTGCGCACGCGGTTCAAGGCAGCCTGAAAACGGTAAAAACCCTTTTTCAGACTGCTTATTCAGATAATCCAAAGGCAGCCTGAAAACCTAAATATCGTTTTCAGGCTGCCTTTTACTATTCTCAAACTACCCCCAAAGCAGCCTGAAACCCCACCGCCGACACCACATCCAAACGCGCCGACAATGCCCGCGCCGCCACCGCATGAATCCTCGCATCGGGCGCGGTGCAGGCGTCGGCGATAATGTGCACGCGCCAGGCCGCCGCGTCGGGCGAGAGCGCGGTGTGGGTGATGCAGTTTTGCGTCATCATGCCGCACAGATAAATGTCCGACACGCCCGCTGCCGCCAACACCTGCGCCAAATCCGTCTGCCAAAAAGCATCGGCGGCGTGCTTGTCCACCGTGGCACGCCCCGCCAGCAGCGGCGCAATTTCGGGATAAAACGCCACGCCCGCACTGCCTGCCGCCAGCATCGCCGCATCCGCCGCGTTTACATGGCGCACCGCCACCACCCAATCTCCCGCCGCATCCGCCGCGCGCACGCAGTCCGCAATCCGCGCCGCCGTTTCGGCAGCCTGAAACTGCGGCCACGCCCCGCCTGCGAAATAATCGTTTTGCACATCAATCACAATCAGCGCGTTTTTCATTTTGACCTCCGTTGCCAATCTGTTTGAAAGCGCCATCGTAGGCCCATGATGCGGCGGCCGACAGCTATAATCGGCGCCATTCAAACGGCAAAACAGCAAAAATGAAAAAATTTGACGACAAAATCAGCCAGTCCATCCTTGCCAAGCTGCGCGAAAACAGCCGCATCAGCTGGCAGCAGCTGGGCGCGGCGGTGCACCTCAGCCCGCAGGCGTGCGCCGAAAGGGTGCGCCAGATGCAGGACGCGGGCGTTATCGGCGGCTTCACCCTGCGCGAAAACCGCCCGCGCCACTTTATCACCGTGCTGATGGCGCATAACCGCTTTGCCGAGTTTGAACGCTTTTTGCACTCGGAAAGCGGCATTGAAAGCGCCGACAAAACCAGCGGCGACGGCTGCTACCACATCGTTTACACTGCCGATACGCCGGCAGAGCTGGAAGTCTTCCTTGCCCGCCTAAGCCCCCACGGGCGTTATCGCGTGGCGAGTGGGTTGAAGCGGGTGGTGGGGTAATGTTTCAGGCTGCTTTTCAGGCGGTCTGAAAGCAGCCTGAAAAACCCGCCCGGGCAATAATTTGCCGCAAAGCCTGTTCAGGGCGGCGCGCTTTGTTTATCATGCGCGCTCGAAGTATTTTTGCAACCCGACCGAAAGGAAGAAGACATGAGCCAGCAAGACGACAAAATCAAAGTTGACCTGAACAGCAAACCGGCCGACGAGCCGAAAAAAGACGAGCTGCCGGTAATCGACAGCCAATCTAAAGAAGAAACCACCGAAAGCGGCTGCTGCGGTGTGTGCGGCGGTTAAGGCTGTGTGAAATGCAAACCGCGGGACGGTGCAAACCGTTTGCCGCGGTTTTTTTTGTTTTCAGGCTGCTTTGCCGGCACACCGAAGGCAGCCTGAAAGCGGCGGCGCATTGTTTTTCGCACCGGTTCGGCTATACAATGCCGCTCTTTTTTCAGGCTGCTTGTTATGCACTATTTCAGCATTGCCGATGCCGACGGCAGACATCTCGGCTTTTTGGTTATGGATGCCGGCGAAGACGAAAGCGGCGGCCAGTTTGCCCTCTCGATAGCCGAAGATGCGCCGGAGTTGCCCGCCGCTTTGCTGAAGCTGGCGCAGAACCAAGACGCGCTGTTTTGGCAGGCAACGCCGCGCGGCGTGAATCTGAACGATGGCGACGGCCGCCTGATCGGCAGCATTTTTGAAGAAACGCTCACCCTCGCCGGGCAGCGCTACCTGCTGCAGGATCTGACTGGAAGCCTGTGAAATGGAAAGCATCTACATCCTGATTCCCATCAGCATCCTGCTGGCCTTTTTAATCGGCTTTTTCTTTTGGTGGTCGGGCAAAAACGGCCAGTTCGACGATTTGGAAGGCCCCGCCCACCGCATCATTATGGATGACGACGACACTTCTTCGGCCGCCGAAACCCCGCCTGCATCCGAGCCTCCCCCTCCCTCCCAGGACACGCAATCATGAATTCCAGCTTTGCTTTTGCCAAAAGCCGCCGTTTCGCGCCGCTGTTTGCCACCCAGTTTTTGGGGGCGTTCAACGACAATCTGTTTAAAACCACGCTCTTTGTGCTGATCAGCTTTCACGGGCTGGGCAAAAGCGGCTGGCTGCCGGCAAGCCAGCTTTTGAATGTGGCGGCGCTCTTGTTTGTGCTGCCCTATTTTCTGTTTTCCGCCCTTTCCGGCCAGCTCTCGAGCCGCTTCAACAAAGCGCGGCTGGCGCAGGCGGTGAAGGTGATGGAAATCGCCATTATGCTGCTGGCGGCCTACGGTTTTTACATCAATTCGGCGCCCTTGCTGCTGCTGTGTCTGTTTCTGATGGGCACCCACTCCACGCTGTTCGGGCCGGTGAAATACGCCATCCTGCCGGAGTATCTGCAAAAAGACGAGCTGATTATGGGCAACGGCCTGATCGAATCGGGCACTTTTTTGGCGATTCTTTTCGGCCAGATTATCGGCACCGCGATTGCCGGCAGCCATGTGGCGGTGCTGATTCTGATGGTGGTGCTGCTGGCGGCGGCTGGGCTGGTGAGCAGCCTGTTTATGCCCTCGGTGCCGCCCAGCGAACCGCAAACGCGGCTGGATTTCAACATCGTGCGCGGCACCAAAGCGCTGCTGCGCCAAACTTTCGCCCAAAACGAGCTGGCCACCGCCATTCTCGGCATTTCCTGGTTTTGGTTTGTCGGCGCGGTGTACACCACCCAGCTGCCGACCTTCGTGCAAAAAGTGCTCGGCGGCGGCAGCGGCGTGTTCAATCTGATGCTGACCCTGTTTTCCATCGGCATCGCCCTGGGCTCGGTGCTGTGCGCCAAACTCAGCCGCGGCGGCCTGTATCTGGGCATGGTGGCACTTGGCGCGCTGGGGCTGACGGTGTGCGGCGGCGGCCTGATCTACATCACCCACGGCTTAAACGGCACCGGCGGCGAAAACCTCAGCCTGTTTGCCTTTCTTACCCACGGCCACGCCTATGCGGTAGTGGCGCTGATGGTCGGCATCGGCTTTTTCGGCGGCTTTTTCTCGGTGCCGCTTTACACCTGGCTGCAAACCGCCAGCAGCAACGAGTTCCGCGCCCACGCCATCGCCGCCAACAATATCGTCAACGGCCTGTTTATGGTGGCGGCCGCCATTTTCAGCGCCGTTTTGCTGCTGATTAGCGACAGCACCGAGCTTTTGTATCTGATTGTGGCCGCCGGCAACCTGCCGATGCTGGCCTATCTTGCCCGCCGCGTGCCCGATTTGGTGCGTTTTCGCCGCCGCAGCGCCGAACATTAAACGCCTTCAGGCAGCCTGAAAGCCTTTTCAGGCTGCTTTTTGCTGTTCGGGCTGCTACGCAACTGCAGGCAGCCTGAAAACTGCCCGCCCAGCCCCTTTGCCGTTTTCAGGCTGTCTTTTTCTTCGGAGTTCCCATGTCTTCCTGCTGGCTGACCACCCGCTTTAGCATCGACCTCTCCCGCCCGCGCGTGATGGGCATCGTTAATCTCACCCCCGATTCCTTTTCCGACGGCGGCCGCTATTCGGGCAGCCTGAAAAACGCGCTCGAGTACGCCGAAAAACTGCTGGCCGACGGCGCCGACATCCTCGACATCGGCGGCGAGTCCACCCGCCCCAACGCCGCACCGGTGGCCGCCGACGAAGAATGGCAGCGCGTTGCCCCGCTGCTCGAAGAAATCAGCCGCTGGAACGTTCCCGTCAGTCTCGACACCCGCCGCACCGCCACCATGCGCCGCGCGCTGGAGCGCGGCTGGGCGGACATCATCAACGACGTGCAGGCGCTGGAAGACGAAGGCGCGCTCGAACTGCTGGCCGCGCACCGCGCCGGCGTATGCCTGATGCACATGAAAGGGCAGCCTGAAAATATGCAGGATAACCCGCAGTACCGCGACGTCTGCACCGAAGTCGCCGCCTATCTGCGCGGCCGCGCCGACGCCTGCCGCCAAGCGGGCATCGACGGCGGCCGCATCGTGCTCGATCCGGGTTTCGGCTTTGGCAAAACCCTCGAGCACAATATCGCCCTGCTGCACGACTTGCCGCGCCTGCAGCGGGAAACCGGCCTGCCCATACTCGCCGGCCTGTCGCGCAAGCGGATGATCGGCGAGATCACCGGCCGCGACCTGCCCGCCGAGCGCGCCGCCGGCAGCGTCGCCGCCGCGCTGGCTGCCGCAGAGCGCGGCGCCCTGATTCTGCGCGTGCACGATGTGCGCGACACCGTGGACGCGCTCAAAGTCTGGCAGCGGCTGCGCTAGGGTTTCGGCTTCAACGCCGTTGCGCTCCGCAGGCTGCCCGAATTCCCAAAGCAGCCTGAAAAGCCGGTTTTGTGCTTTCAGGCTGCTTTTCTCTGCAAAGCAGCCTGAAAGGATTGGGAACGGGTGCGCGCTGTCGGGCAGGTTTGACTGGCGGCGCGCCGCCCAATCTGATGGCAGTAATGGTAACGGCAGCAGCAAAAGGCAGCCTGAAACCCAAGACAGGCTTTTCAGGCTGCTTTTTGCCGCGGCGGCGGGTTTAATCGCGGCCGGCGTTGTGCATGCGGAAGAAGATTTCGCCGTCGGCTTCCAGCCGCTCCACCGGCCATTGGTAGGTTTCGCTCAGGCGTTCGGGCTGCATCACTTCGTCCACGCTGCCTTGGGCGGCGATGCGGCCGTTCTGCATCAGGATAATGTGTTCGGCATAGGCGGCGGCCAGGTTGAGATCGTGCAGCACCATCACGGCGTTGAACTGCCCTTTGGCGCGGCGGACAAACTGCATCAGGCGGTGCTGGTGGCGGATGTCGAGATGGTTGCAGGGCTCGTCGAGCAGGATGGCGGGTGCCTGCTGCATCAGGGCGCGGACGATATTGGCGCGCTGCTGCTCGCCGCCGGACAGGGTGTCGATGCGTTTGTCGGCCAACCCAGCCAGGTCGAACTCGGCGAGCAGTTTGTCCAGCAGGCCGTAATCGGGCGGCGGCGGGCGGAACAGGCCGCCGCCGATGCAGCCGAGACGGGCGTATTCGGCGACGGTGAGCGGCAGGTTGTAGCGGCCGTTTTGCGCCACCCACGCCACTTTGCCGGCACGGATCTGCGGCGCGGCGGGGGCGCCGAACAGCTCGCAGCTGGCGTTAAAGCGCCCCAGCAGCGCGCGCAGCAGGGTGGATTTGCCGGCGCCGTTGGGGCCGATCACGGCGGTGTGCACGCCCTGCGGTATGGCCAGTTCGTCGATATGCAAAATGGTGCGACCCTGCGGTGCGACTTTGAGCTTGCGGATAAAAAACAGCGGTGCCACGTTTCAGCCTGCCTTTCTGTGTATCGAGTGGAGAAACAGCCACATGAAAAACGGCCCGCCCAAAAGCGCGATCACGATGCCCACCGGCAGATCGACGGGAAAGGCGATCCAGCGGGCGGCGCTGTCGAGCACCAGCAGCATGATGCCGCCGAGCCAGGCGGACAACACAATCAGCCGCTGCCGGCCGCCGCCGACAGCCGAAGCGAGAATATTGGGCACCATCATGCCGATAAAGCCGATGATGCCGGAGAGCGAAACCGCCGCGCCGGTGAGCAGCGCCGCGGCGATAACGGTCTGCACCCGAAGCCGGCCGACGGCGATGCCCGAGCTGTGGGCGGTGTCTTCGCCGAGCATCAGGCAGTCCAGCCCGCGGCCGCAGGAGAGCAAGAGCGCCAGCCCGGCCAGCATCACCAGCGCCACGCGGCCGGGCGGCACAAAGCCCGCTTCGGCCAGGCTGCCGGCCAGCCAGATACTGGCGCTGCGCAGGGTGAGATCGTCGGACAAAAACAAAATCAGGCTGACGGTGGCGCTGCAAAAGGCGCTGACAATCAGACCGAGAATCAGCAGCCCCGAAATGCCGCCGCCGGTAAAGCGGTGCGCCGCCAAAATCAGCAGGCACACCGCCAGCGCGCCGGCAAAGGCCGCCAGCGGCACGCTGACGCCCGTCCAGCCCAAAGCCAGCACGCCGACTACGCCCAAAGCCGCACCGGCGGAAGTGCCGATCAGCCCGGGGTCGGCCAGCGGGTTTTCAAACAGCGCCTGCAGCCCCGCGCCCGCCGCCGACAGCGCCGCGCCCACCAACAGCGCCGCCGCCACGCGCGGCAGACGGATTTCCAGCATCACCGGCTCCAGCGTGTGCGGCGCCTGCCAGCCGCCAAAGCCGATGCCGGCCGACAGCCACACCAAAAGGGCAGAGAGCAGTAAAAAGAAGATAAGGGATAAAGGTTTCATGCTCGGGTTTCCTGTTTTCAGCTTTTCAGGCTGCCTTATGCCGCTGCGGCGTTTCAGGCTGCCTGTCGGGTTGGCGTTGGTCGGGGCAGGGCGGCAGGCAGCCTGAAAACGGCTGTGGCTATCGGGCGGCAGATTTTTCGCCGCTGCCGCGCGTGCGGCGGTGCTTTGGCGGTAAAATGGCGCCCTTTTTTCCGCAGCCGCCCCTTATGCACTACGTTTTACTCTCCCTTTTTACCGCCGCCGCGTTGATACTCGGCGCCAAAGCCCATTACCGCTGGACACGTTTTTTCGCCGCCTGCCAGTTTGTGTTCCTGTTTGGCGCGATGTTTGCCGCCAGCGGCCAATGGCAGCGCGGTTTGAACTTTGCGTCTGTATTGTTTGTCGTATTTGTCCTGTTTCACCGCCTGAAAATCCACTATTACAAACAGCCGTTGCTGGTTTCCGACCTTTTTCTCGCTTTCGACTGGCGCAACTGGGAAACGCTGGCGCACTACAAAGGCGCAATTGTCGCCGTGGCGGGGCTGCTCGGCATTTTGGGCTACGCGGTTTTCGGCTGGTCGGGCGCGGCGGTTTCAGACGGCCTCTGGCGCGGCTTGGCCGCCGCTGCCAGCATCGTCAGCCTGCTTTTGATGGTGCGCTACACCCAAGACAAACGCGCGGTGCAGGTGTGGCTCGATTCCCTGCCCGACGACGGCCGCGACGTGTTTCTCAACCTGCCGATGTCCTGTCGCGGCGTGTTTTTCAAAACGCCCGAGTTCGGCGGCGACGGCAATCGTTTCAAGCAGCTTTTGGAAGCGAAAAGGCCGTCTGAACAACATGAAAAGCAGCCTGAAAACGCCCGCCCCGACATCGTAATCTGTTTGCAGGAATCCACGCTCAATCCGCACCAATTTGATTTCCAAAGCGAAAACCTGCCGCCGCTGCCCATGTTTGCGCCGCAGGCCGACACCCGCTTTGCCGCGCCGCTGCGCGTGCACACCTTCGGCGGCGGCACATGGAAATCCGAGTTTGCCCTGCTCGCGGGCTTGCCCTCCACCGATTTCGGCGCACTCGCCAGCGGCGTGTTTTACTCCGTCGTGCCCCACATCCAAAGCGGCCTGATCCGCAACCTCAAAGCCGCAGGCTATTACTGCGTCGCCCTCTCGCCCTTTACCAAAGGCAATTACAACGCCAAATCCGCCTACGACCATTTCGGCTTTGACCTCATGCTCCAGCCGCAAGAACTCGGCTATCCCGCGCCCCTGAGCAAAAACCTGTGGCACATCGGCAGCGACGAAATGCTGCAATACGCGCAGATGATTTTGGACAAACGCCATCCCGCGCTGCAAAACATCACCCAGCCGATGCTGGTGTATGTGCTGACCATGAAAGAGCACGGCCCCTACAGCGCCGATACGCCCAATCATTACGAATTGGTTGCAGACGGCCTGCCCGACAAATCCATCGCCTGCCTCAACGACTACGCCGGCCGCATCGCCGCGCTCAACAACGCCACCGAGCAGTTCAATTCATGGTTACACACGCGCGGGCGCGATTTCGTGTTTGCCTACTTTGGCGATCATCAGGCCAACTTTGAAACCGCCACCCCACCCAAAAAAGGCCGTTTCGCCAACCCCGATTACGTCACCCAAGCCGCCATCCGCAGCAGCTTGGATTACGCGCCGCAAGAGCAGCCTGAAATCCTCGATCTCGCCTTTTTCGGCGGCCTGATTCTCGAAGCCGCAGGCATCGCCCCGCAAGACGACTTCATGCGCGCCAACACCGCCATGCGCCGTCTTTCCGGCGGCGGGCTGGAAGACTGCGCCGATAAAGATTTGCTGAACGACTACCGCGACTATCTCTACCGGCATATCGGGATTGCGCGTTGAGCGGTGCAGCAGCGCAGCGTGGTTTGGGATGGAACCCCAATATTTCTGATTGCCCGAGCTGCCATGGTGCGCGGTGCGCACCCTACGGTTTTCAGGCTGCCCGATGCTTTCAGGCAGCCTGAAAACGATCTGCCCAAAATGTAGGGTGGGTCGCGCCCCAAGCTACTCAGAGCCACCCATTGGCCGATGTTTCAGGCTGCTGCGGTGCGCGGTGCGGCACCCTACGGCTTTCAGGCTGCCTGAACCTTTCAGGCAGCCTGAAAACTATTTGCCCAGTTTGTTCAGGCGGCGCAGCACTTCGGGGGTGTCCAGCCCGTAGCGGAACATATCGTTGGCCGGCCACAGGTGGATGTTGCGTTTTTTCGCGGCGGGGCTGACAGCGATTTCGGGGCGGGCGGCAAACTGCTCGACGCTGCCGATCAGGTGTTTGTTGTGCTCGGCGATAATGATCACATCGGCTTTGGCCGCCATCCAGCCTTCGCGGCTGAGCGGCTTGATGCCGTCGATATTGGCGGCGGCGTTGATGCCGCCGGCGCGGCGGATCAGCTCGTCGGCAGCGGTGTTTTTACCCGCCACCAGCCGGCCGTCGTAGCTCAGAAGATAGCGTTTGCCGGTGGCCGGCTGCTGGCCGACGCCCGCCTGCCAGCGGCCGGCCAGGGCGTCGGCTTCTTTGCTTTTGCCGATCAGCTGGCCGATTTTGCGGATGCTGGCCGGATAGGCGGCGATGTGGTCGTCCGGCGCCACGTTTACCGCCTTGATGCCGAGTTGATTGAGCCGCTGGTAAACCGAAGGCGGCTGCACCATCCACGAGCCGACGGCCAGGGTGGGCTTGAGCGCCGCCACCGGCTCGGGCGAGAGTTGGCGGAAAATGCCGATGCTTTTGACGTTTTTCAGCGCCGGATTGGTGCTGGTCTGGTCGCGGCCGACAATGTCCTGGGTGGCGCCGAGCGCTACCAGCACATCGGCAACGTCGGGCGACAGGGCGACGATGCGCTCGCGCGCCTGGGCATTCAGGGCGGCGGCCAACAGCAGGGCGGCCAGCAGGGTTTTGCTTGGGTTCATATCAAATCCTTTCGTAGCGGGGTTTTCAGGCAGCCTGAAAAGGGAAAACGGCTTTCAGGCTGCCTGCGTGGGCAGGGAATGTTTTGGCTGGCGCCGTCAGGCAGCCGAAAAAAGGGGGAACGCAGCTTTCAGGCTGCTTTATCCAGGGCAAAACGCTGCAGGCCGCGGGGTAGGGCCGGCGGCAGGCGTTTGCCGTTTAACACCACTTCGATGCGGCGGCAGCGGTGCGGCGGCAGGCGGGCAAAATCGACGGCGATTTCGGCGGCGGCGGAAGTTTCGGCAGCGATGCGGCAGCCTGAAAAGTGCGCGCGGACGCGGGCGGAGGGCGGGCGCTTGGCAAAGACCTGGTAGTCGTAGGGCGGGTTGAAGCGGCCGGAGAGCTGCAGGATGTCGCTGCCGCGGCGCAGGGTCAGGGTAAAGGGATCGCCGGCGCGCTTTTGGCGCAGCAGGAAAAAGCGGGTGGCGGGGTCGTTCATATCGGCGCCGTCGAGCGCCAGCACCACATCGCCCGCCTGCACGCCGCTGCGTGCCGCGCTGCCGCCGGCCGTGGCTTCGGCAACTTTCAGGCTGCCTTCAGCGGTGTCGAAACGCAGGCCGAGTACGGCTTTGCGGTGGCGCAGTTTTAAGTCTGGCGGCTGCTGCCAGGGCTGCGCTGTGCCGCCCAGGCGGGTGATGTGCAGCCAGTCGCTGCCGGACGAAACGGCGGGGTCGGCGCTTTCCCAATCCGCATCGGCTGGCGCGCGGTGGCGGGTGCGTTCGATAAAGCGGGCAAGCGCCGGCAGTTCGGCATCGAGATAGCGCATATCGTGGCCGCCGTCGGGCGTGCGGTAGCTCAGGTTGATCTTGTGCCGGCGCAGAAAGTCGGCCACCGGCTGCATATCGGCGGCCGGATACAGCGGGTCGCTGCGGGTATTGACGACATACAGCGGCCGCGCGGCGAAATTGGCGGGATAAACCGGCAGCGCGCCCAAATGGGCGGCTACCGGCAGCGAGCCGTTCAGCGCGATAAAGCCGGCAAAGCGCTCGGGGCGGGTGGCGGCAAGATAAAAGGTGCCGGATGCGCCGTCGGAAAAGCCGCTGAGAAAAACGCGCTTCTCGTCTATCGGCAATTCGCGCAGCACGCGCTCGGTTTCGGCCAGCACCATGCCGCTGCCGATATCGTCAAACCAAGTCGCGCCTTTCTGGCCGAAAGGAAACAGCACATAGCAGCCGCAGGCTTCGGCCAGCTTTAAAAAACTCGAGCGGCGCACATAGGCGGCGGGGTCGGCGCGCACGGTGGGGCTTTCAACGGCGCCGTGCAGAAAGACCAGCAGCGGCCGTTTGCCGCCGTCGGCCTTGCTCGGCGTATAGACCACATAGGGGCGCTCGATGCCGTCGGCGGCGGTGTGGCGGAACTCGCGCACGCTGCCGGCCGCCAGCGGGGCGGAGAGGGCAAGGGCGCTTAGGAATAAAACGGCTTTCATGGTGATCGGCAGATGGTTTTCAGGCTGCTTTCAGGCTGCTTGTTTGGGCAATAGGCAGCCTGAAAGCGGATTGGGCGTTTTCAGGCTGCCTTGGGCTTTAGAACTTCAGATGCAGGCCGAGCGCGTAGTTGCGGCCAGGCTGGGTGTAGCGGTCGATGGTACCGGTTTTCTTCACACCCGCCACATCGGCGTAGCGCCAGTGGCGTTTGTCGAGCACGTTATAGACGCCGGCGCTGATTTCGACGTTTTTATGCGGCCGGTAATTGGCGCTGATGTCCCACACGCCGTAGCCGGGCGCTTTGAAGTCCTGTTCGTCGGCAACGCGGCGGTTTTTCGCCGACCAGCGCAGGCGGGTGCCGACATCCCAGCTTTCGCGCTGGTAATCGATGCCGACAAAGCCTTGCAGCGGGTGGGCGTTGGAGAGTGGGTTGCCGCTGGTTTCATTGACGCCGCGCATCCACGCCAGGCCGCCGGAGAGTTTGAATTCGCGGCTCAGCGCCCAATCGGCGGAGATATCGAAGCCGTAGGTTTTGGCGCGGGCGATGTTGCGGTAGTAGATTTCAAACAGATAGTTCGGCGGCAGTCTGGCGGGGTCGCTTTCGGTGTAGTAGCCGATAAAGTCTTTGTAGCGGTTGTAAAAAGCGGTGGTACGCAGGTTCAGGCGCTCGCCGCTGTAGCTTAAGCCGGTTTCAAAATTGCGCGATTTTTCCGGTTTCAGATCGGCGTTCGGCCGCACGCGGTAGCGGTTGGACGGGCTTTGGTAGCCGGCGGCAATCAGATCGGGGCCGGGCGAACGGAAGCCGAAGCTGTAGTTGGCAAACCAGCTGTAGCCGGGGGCAAACTGCCATTTCATGCCCAGCGAGGGCAGCAGGGCGTGGGCGGAAACGGAATCGGGCGCCAGCGGTTGGTTGCGGGTGTAGGCGCGGTAGGCGTCGTCGATGGTGAACTTGGTTTTTTCGCGGTGGTAACGCAGGCCGAAGTTGATGCTGAAGTGCTCGTTGAAGGCGGTTTCGTTTTGGCCGTAGAGGGCGAACACGCGGCGATCGGACGGCGGGAAGCTGCGGTTTTCCACCTGCTGGTTTTGGGTGCCGCTAACGTCCTGCTGGATCAGGCGGCCGGTTTTGGTCTGGCGGTATTCGGCACCGAAAGACGGGCGGTGCAGCAGGCTGCCGGTTTGAAAGCGCATGGCGATGTCGGCGCTGACGCCGGTGTGGCGCTGCTCGAATTTGCGGCGCTCGTCTTTGTTTTGCACCAGATAGGGCGGCGCGCCCGGGGTGCGGCTGGCGGAAACATGGTCTTGCGTAAGGTTGTAAACATCGAAAGCCTGGCGGTAGGCTTGGGCGGAGATTTTTTCGACCCAGCCGCGTTCAGGCTGGTAGCGGTAGCCGATGCTCAGGCGGCGGCGGTTGTATTTGTCGTCGCCGTTGGAAACCGGCCGCTCCAGCCAGCCGGCATTGCCGCGGCCGCTGCCCTGTTTTTCCAGCCGTTCGGTGTGGGTATCGCGCAGAAACTGCTCGAAGGCCAGCTCGCCGCGGTGGGCGCCGCGGGCAATTTCGCCTTTGGCCAGCACGTTGAGATTCTGGCTTTTTTGCTGGTTGGATACCGTGCGGCGGGCGCCGGTGCCGTCGTTTTCGGCATAGTTTTCCGCTTCGTGCAGGCGGCGGCGGGTCAGCATCAGCATGCCGGCGAAAATATCGTGCTTGCCGGCCAAGGTGGCGGTGATGCCGTGGCTGCGGTAAGTGCTGCGGTAGCCGTATTTGAGCCCCAGATACAGCGGTTTGTCGCTGCTGACAAAATCGGAGGGGCTGTAGGTGCGCATGGCAACGGTACCGCCCAAAGCGCCGGCGCCGTTTTCGGCGGCATTGGCGTTTTTGCTGATGCTGATGCGCTTGAGGGTGTCGGTTTCGACGGTGTCGCGGTTCACGCTGGTTTCGGGCGAGGCGCCGGGGCCGCCGGTTAAGTCTTCATGCGAATCGGGCAGCGGAATGCCGTCGATATCCATCTGGATGCGGTTGCCGCCCATGCCGCGGATCACATAGCCCGAATGGCCGTGCTGCAGATTGTCGGAGCGCACGTCCACGCCGGGTTCGTAGAGGATGCTGTCGTCGATATTTTGGGCGGCGGCGCGCTGCAGGTCTTTGTCGGTAATCACCGTCTGCTCGGGCTTGCGGCTGCGCTCGCCTTTGACGATGACCGTCTCCAATTCTTTGGCCTGCTGCGGCGCGGTGTCGTCGGCGGCAAAGGCGGCGGGCGCGGCAAACAGCAGGGCGATGATTTGAGCCAGATGCAGGGGCTTGGCTTGCGGTTTCATGGTTTTTCTCCTCGGTATGGGAAACGTTGCAAAACAATATCGCTGCGGTTTGTGTTTTCAGGCTGCCTGAAAGGCTGAAACGGGCATCTGCCGTTTGCTTAAATGCCGTCAGCCGAAAGGCGGTGCTTTGTTATAAATAATAAGGATTATAATTATTCACACTATTTATGTAAAGATTTTGCGTTTTCTTTTAACAAAAAACCGCATCAACTTAATATTTCGTCAGGAAAAACCCTGCCGGCTTTGGCGTCGGCACCAGCAAAAAAGCGTGCCGCAGCGGGCACGCTTTTTTGTTTTGCTGTTGTTTGATCAATCGACATTCTGGCTCAAATCCACTTCTTTGAGCGGAATCAGGCGCGTTTTGTGGCGCAGCTTGTGATAAAGGTAGAAGCCGGCAAAAATCGGCAGGCCCATATAGGTAATCAGCAGGCGTTGCCAGTTGAAATCGCCTTCGAGCACCAGCTGGGTGTCCTGGCCGATAATCACCAGCACGCACAGCGCCAGCGCCAGCAGGGGGCCGAGCGGGAACCATTTGGCGCGGTAAACCAAATCGTCCAGGCGGCGGCCTTGCGCCAGATAGGCGCGGCGGAAGCGGTAGTGGCTGGCGGCGATGCCCAGCCAGGCGATAAAGCCGGTCATGCCGGAGGCGGCGACGATGTATTCGTAGGCGCCTTCGTTGACGATTTCAATCAGAAAGACCGACAGCGCCACCACCGCAGTCGCCAGCACCGCCGCCACCGGCACGCCGGCGCGGTTGGTGCGGCCGAACAGGCGGTAGGCCAGGCCGTCGTTGCCCATAGCGTAGAGCATACGGGTGGAGGCGTACATGCCGGAATTGCCGGCCGAAAGGATGGACGTGAGGATAACGGCGTTCATAATCGCGGCGGCAAAAGCCAGGCCGGCGCGCTCGAATACCAGCGTAAACGGCGATTTGGCGATTTCCTGCACGTTTTCCGCGCCAAGCAGGGCGGGGTTGGTGTAGGGAATCAGCAGGCCGATCACCAAAATCGCCAGAATGTAGAAAATCAGAATGCGCCAGAATACCTGTTTGATCGCTTTGGGAATGCTCTCTTTGGGATTTTCCGATTCGCCGGCGGTAACGCCGATCAGCTCGGTGCCCTGAAAGGAAAAACCGGCAATCAGAAACACCCCCAGCGCGGTGAGAAAGCTGCCTGAAAAGCTCTGGCCGAGAAAGGGCGCATCGCCCACGGTAAAGTTGGCCAAGCCTACGTATTCGCCGCCCAAAATACCGAAAATGGTCAGCGTGCCGATGCCGAGAAACACCACCACGGTAACCACCTTAATCAGCGCAAACCAATACTCCGACTCGCCAAACGCCCGCACCGACAGCAGGTTTAACAGCAAAATCAGCCCGAAAAACAGCAGACTCCAGCCCCACGGCGGCATAAAGCGCATCGGCTCCCAATAAGTAATCACCAGCGCGGCGATGGAAATGTCTGCCGCCACGGTAATCACCCAGTTGAACCAGTAATTCCAGCCCAGCGCGAAACCCAGTGAAGGATCGACAAAACGCGCGGCATAAGTGGCAAACGAGCCGGAAGTGGGCAGATAGGTAGCCATTTCGCCCAAAGAAGTCATCAGAAAATACACCATCACGCCGATGGCGGCGTAGGCCAAAAGCGCACCGCCCGGGCCGGCGCTGTGAATCGCGCTGCCGCTGGCCATAAACAGGCCGGTGCCGATGCTGCCGCCGATGGCGATCATGCTCAGATGGCGGGTTTTCAAACGCCGCTGGACGCTGCGGCTTTCGCCGGAAGCAGGAGTTTGGGACACGGTGGTTCTCTTTCTCGGAAACAAAAGTCGGATGGTAAGCCGCCGCGTCATGTCGGGCGCGGCGGCAAGGTGCGCGGATTGTACGGGAAAGCGCGGCGCCGACCAATCGGCGGCCGGCGTTTTTTCGCTGCAGCCGGCAGCAAAGCAGCCTGAAAGTATGATTCGTGTAGTTTACCGGCTTTGCCCAAGTTTCAGGCTGCTTTTCGCCGGCTGTTTTTCAGGCAGCCTGAAAGCGCGCAAAGCCGTTTGGCGGACGGAAAACCAAAGTGGTTACCTGCCCTTGCGGCCGGCGGTTTTTTCAGGCTGCCGCAGGGCGGATTATTTGTCTTTCAGGCTGCCGTACCAGCGCTCGAAAGCAGCCTGAAAGCGGGGAAACAGCTTAGCGGCTTCTGCCGGCGAGCCTTCGGTGCGGTAGAAGTCCGCTTCGCTCTCCAAGCCGAGTGCGGCGAAATAGTCTTCGATAAAGCGGCCGTAGCCTTCGTCTTCGTCGGCGTAGTAAAAGGCGGTGAAGCGCCTGCCCAAGTCGTTGAAACAGGTATCGTCCAAGCCCTGCGCCAGCTGGCGTTCGACAAACTGGGCGGCGGGCGTTTCGCCGCGCTGCATTTGGGCAAAACCGGGCAGCGCGGCCGCGGCGGCGCTGTGCAGGTTTTGCGATACCGCCCAGGCGTAGTAGTGCGCCATATGGTGCAGGGCGTTGCCGTGCGGCAGCTCGGGCGGGTAGTTTTCGTCGATATGGAAAGAGATGTGGTCGTAGTGCATGGTGTGCTTTCGCTAAAACTGCGCGGCGGCAGCCTGAAAATCGGCAAGGCAGCCTGAAAACGCCAAAACGGTTTTTCAGGCTGCCTTTGGTTTGGGGCGGCAGCCTGAAAGGCTGATCCGCCTACTGCCCGCGCAGAAACAGCGCGTCCAGTTCTTTAAGCGTGAGTTTGACCCAGGTCGGGCGGCCGTGGTTGCACTGGTTGCTGCGCGGGGTGTTTTCCATGTCGCGCAAAAGCGCGTTCATTTCCGGCAGCGTCAGGCGGCGGCCGGCGCGCACCGAGCCGTGGCAGGCCATGGTCGAGAGCAGGCGGTTTTCGTATTCTTCGAGCAGGCGGCCGGATTCAAACTGCGCCATTTCGCGCAACACGCTGCGGGCGAGTGCTTCGGCATCGGCTTTGGCCAGCATCTGCGGCACGGCGCGCACGGCGATGGTGCGCTCGCCCAAGGCCGAAAGTTCGAGACCGAAGGCGCGCAGGGTGTCGCCATGCTCGGTCAGCGCCGCCATTTCCTGATGGTCGGCGGCAAAGCTCACCGGAATCAGCAGATGCTGGCTGTTCAGGCTGCCTGCCGCCTGCCGGCGGGCTTTCATTTTTTCGTAGTTCACGCGCTCGGCGGCGGCGTGCATGTCGATCAGCAGCAGGCTGTCCTGCGCTTGCGCCAGAATGTAGATGTCGAGCAGCTGGGCGATGGCAAAACCAAGCGGGTAATCCGCAGCGGCGGCATTGTCGTCCGCCGTGTTTTCAGGCTGCCTGTCGACCGGCGTTTCGGGAAAGGCGCGGTCGAGTTCGTCGTCCTGATACAGGCGGGCGTAGGTTTCGAGCGCGGCGCGGCTTTCGTTGAGCGTCAGCGCGCCCTGGCGCGGCGCACGCGGGGCAGCGGAGTAGGGCGCGGGGGCGCTGCGGCCGTAGCCTGATCCGCCGGTGGTGCCGGCCGGTAGCGGCATGGACGGGGTGGTGCCGAAAACGGCAGCCGCGTCGTCGCCATCAGCGCTTTCAGGCTGCCTGCTTTCAGTCTGTCTGCCCTGGGCGGCGGCATGGACGCTGTGCAGGATTTCGCCGGCGTTGCCCACGCTTTCGGTTTGGTCGGCGCGGGTTTGCGAGAGCGCTTTGTCGAGTGTGTGGAACACCAGCTGGTGCACCGCCTGGCTGTTGCGGAAACGCACTTCGGTTTTGCCCGGATGGATGTTGGCATCGACCAGCTCGGCGGGCAGTTCGAGAAACAGTGCGAAAGCGGGAGTGAGCTGGTGATGCAGCACGTCGCGGTAGGCTTGTTTGACCGCGTGCAGCATCACTTTGTCGCGCACATAGCGCTGGTTGACGAAGCAAAACTGTTTGTCGCTGCGGCCTTTGGAGAACGTCGGTTTGGCGATAAAGCCGTGCAGGCGGATTTCGCCGGCGCCGCTGTCCACCGCCAGCGAGGCAGCCTGAAAGTCTGCACCCAGCACCGCCGCGCAGCGCTCCGCCAGGCTTTGCGCCGGATAGCGGCAGACGGTTTTGCCGTTGTGCGCCAGCGAAAAAGCCACCTGCGGATGCGACAGCGCCAAACGGTCGAACATGGTGGCACAGTGGGCATACTCGGTGGCTTCGGATTTGAGGAATTTGCGCCGCGCCGGCGTGTTGAAAAAAAGCTCGGACACTTCGACGCTGCTGCCTTCGGGGTGGGCGGCAGAAACCACCGGACTCAAACGCCCGTCTTCGGCGCGGATCTGGCTGGCATGGCTGCTGCCGGCCTGGCGGCTGGTCAGCGTCAGCCGCGACACCGAGGCGATGCTGGCCAGCCCTTCGCCGCGAAAGCCCATGCTGGCCACCCGTTCCAGATCGCTCAGGCTGCTGATTTTGCTGGTAGCGTGGCGCGCGAGCGCCAGCGGCAGATCGTCGGGGTGGATGCCGGAGCCGTTGTCCTGCACGCGGATCAGTTTGATGCCGCCGCCGGCCAGCTCGACGCGGATGTCGTCGGCGCCGGCGTCCAAGCTGTTTTCGATGATTTCCTTCAGCGCGTTGGCGGGGCGCTCCACCACTTCGCCGGCGGCGATTTGGTTGACGAGATGGTCGGGTAGGGCGGCGATGCGGGACATGGCTTTTCCGTGTTTGAAACGTCCGCGGCGGGCGGATGGGGCGGCATAAGGGGTTTTGGCTTCGCAGAAGCCCGTAAACCCGCTTTCAGGCTGCCTGAGTTGCAAGGCAGCCTGAAAACGGCGGCGGGAGAATCAGGCGCTAAGCGCGGCTTTGACCGCGCGGTTCACTTCGCCCATATCGGCCTTGCCGGCCAGCCGGCTTTTGAGCAGTCCCATCACTTTGCCCATGTCGGCATTGCCGGCGGCACCGGTTTCGGCAACGGCGGCGGCAACCGCGGCTTGGATTTCTTCGGCGGAGAGCATCTGCGGCAGGTAGCGCTGCAGGATGGCGGTTTCGGCGTTTTCTTTGTCGGCCAGATCGCTGCGGCCGGCGTCGCTGTAGATTTTGGCGCTGTCTTTGCGCTGTTTGATCATTTTGCTGAGGATGGCAATGATTTTGGCGTCGTCCGCTTCGGCGCGCTCATCGACTTCAAACTGTTTGATGGCGGCGTTGGCCAGGCGGATGGTGGAGAGCGCGGCTTGGTCTTTGGCGCGCATTGCATCTTTCATGTCTTCCTGCAGACGGGTTTTCAGATTCATGGTCTCACTCCTGATTGCTGTGGTTTTTCAGGCAGCCTGAAACTTGCCGGCAGCCTGAAAAAAGCAAAAGCACCGCAAACCGAAAAAGGTTGTGCGGTGCGGCAAACACGCGCCCCGCATCGGCGGGACGGCTCCAAAATCAATAGTATTTCGGCGGCAGCTGCTGGCTGCGCAGGCGTTTTTGCAGGCGTTTTACCGCAGCGGCTTTTTTGCGTTTGCGCTCGGTAGTCGGCTTTTCGTAGGCTTCGCGGGCACGCAGCTCGGTGAGCAGGCCGGTTTTTTCGATGGCGCGTTTGAAACGGCGCATCGCAACTTCAAAGGGTTCGTTTTCTTTTACGCGGATGGTAGGCATATCAATTTCCTAAATGAATTCGGTTTCGTTTGCGGCTGCCGCAAGGGACGGGCAGCCTGAAAAAAGGTTCGGCACCGTGTTTGGGCGCTGCGGCCGGGCGGGGTGCGCCGCCTGTGATGAAACATCACCTCCTAACGGGTCGGCGCGGTCTGCACGGCAGGCGGCGCCTGGAAAACATTCGAGCCGTCATCAAGACGGCCGGCAAAAAACGGCGCGATTATCGCAGCGGCGTTAAGCTTTGTCAAATTCCGGCCGGCGATAGCTGATTAAAACGTCAAACTGCGTTAAAATGCCGCCCTTTACAACAATAAAACAACAGGACCCGACCATGGCCAAACAGCCCGAAACCGTAGTCATCACCCCGCACGATCTGCCGCTGCACTGCAACGGCCCGCAAGAGCAGGCGTGGAACGGCCATCCGCGCGTGTTTCTGCCCATTAAATCTTTTTCCGAAATCGAGTGCCCCTACTGCGGCACCGTGTATTTTCTCGACGGCGAAGCCCACGGCCACCACTAAAGCGCCGCTTCAGGCAGCCTGAAAATCCAGATTATGAACAAACCCGAAGTTACCCCGATTGACCGTCCCGTGCTGGTTCCGCCCGGCGGCCACAAAAAAGTGCTGCTGCATTCGTGCTGCGCCCCGTGCAGCGGCGAAGTGATGGAAGCCATGCTCGCCAGCGGCATCGACTACACCATTTATTTCTACAATCCCAACATCCACCCGCTCAAAGAATACGAGCTGCGCAAAAACGAAAACATCGCCTTTGCCGAAAAACACGGCGTGCCCTTTATCGACGCTGATTACGACGTGGACAACTGGTTCGAGCGCGCCAAAGGCATGGAATACGAACCCGAGCGCGGCATCCGCTGCACCATGTGTTTCGACATGCGTTTCGAGCGCACCGCCCTGTATGCCTACGAACACGGTTTTCCGGTGATTACCAGCTCGCTGGGCATCTCGCGCTGGAAAAACATGAACCAGATCAACGACTGCGGCATCCGCGCCGCCGCCAAATACCCCGGCATCGTCTATTGGGACTACAACTGGCGCAAAGGCGGCGGCAGCGCCCGCATGATCGAAATCAGCAAGCGTGAACACTTCTACCAGCAGGAATACTGCGGCTGCGCCTATTCGCTGCGCGATTCCAACGCCCACCGCCGCAGCCAGGGGCGCGAGCCGATCAAAATCGGCGTCAAATACTACGGCGACGAAGATTCCTGATTCCGCCGCCGCCGTCGCCGCCCACTCGATCGCCTACCGCCCGCAGGTCGCGCTTGCGGGCGGTTGTTACCGTTTTTTTCACCGGATTTGCCCATGCAGCCCATCGAATACTGCCGCGAAAAAGCCCGCAACAGCGGCTCGAGCTTTCTCGACGGCTTCCGTTTTCTCAGCCCCGAGCGCCGTGACGCCATGACCGTGCTCTACGCCTTCTGCCGCGAAGTGGACGACGTTGCCGACGACTGCTCCGACCCCGCCGTCGCCCGCACCACGCTGGCCTGGTGGCGCCAGGATCTGGCCAAAGCCTTTCAGGCTGCTTCAGCGCCCGAGCATCCGGTGAATCAGGCCTTGCAGGAAATAGTCGGCCGCTACGCGCTGCCGCAGCAGGAATTGGAAGAAATCATCAACGGCATGGAAATGGATCTGCACCACGACCGCTACCCCACCTTCGCCGATCTGCAGTATTACTGCCACCGCGTCGCCGGCGTGGTCGGGCGGCTGATTGCGCGGATTTTGGGCTTTACCAACCCGCAAACCCTGCAATACGCCGAGCAGACCGGCCTGGCGCTGCAGTTGACCAATATCATCCGCGATGTCGGCGAAGACGCCCGACTCGGCCGCATCTACCTGCCGCAGGAAGATTTGAAGCGCTTTAAAGTGGGCGAAAACGATATTTTCGATGCCCAAGCCACACCCGAATTTGCCGAGCTGATGCATTTTCAGGCTGCCCGCGCCCAAGAGCAGTACCGCAGCGCGCTGGCTCTGCTGCCCGCCGAAGATGCCCGCAGCCAGAAGGCCGGGCTGGTGATGGCCGGGCTCTACTATGCCCTGCTGCAGGAAATCATCCGCGACGGCGTAGAAAACGTGCTGAAATACAAAATCCGCATTCCCAAGCCGCGCAAAATGCGGCTGGCGCTGAAATACTGGCTGTTCGGGTTCAAACCGTGAGCAGCCGGCGCAAAGTGGCGGTAATCGGTGCCGGTTGGGCGGGTTTGGCCGCCGCCGCCGCGCTGGCGCCGCATACCGAAGTTACCCTGTTTGAAGCAGGCCGCGAAGCCGGCGGACGCGCGCGCAAAGTCGCCGCCGATGCCGGCTTTTCCTTTCTTGACAACGGCCAGCACCTGTTAATCGGCGCCTACCGCAGCGTGTTCAGGCTGCTCGAATCGGCCGGCGTGCGCCGCGACAACGCTTTTTTGCACCTGCCGATGCAGTGGTATCTGCACGACGGCCTGCGCTTTTCCATCAAACACGGCCGCTTTCTCGGCATCCGCGCCAAAAGCCTGCCCGCGCCGCTCAATCTCGCCTGCGCCCTGCTCGGCGCCGAAAACGCCCCGTTTGCCGCGCGGCTCTCGCTGCTCAACAAACTGGACGCACTGCAAAAACACGCCCGCCGCACCGCGCCCGACCAAAGCATTGCCGACTGGCTGGCGGCGCGGCGCGTGCCGCAGGCGCAGATCGAGCAGTTCTGGCAGCCCTTGGTATGGGGCGCGCTCAACACGCCGCTGGCCGAAGGCAGCCTGAAAACTTTGACCAACGTGCTGGCCGACGGCGTATGGGCAGACGCCGCGCACAGCGATTACTACCTGCCCAAAACCGATTTGGGCGCCCTGTTTGCCGAGCCGCTGATCGAACGCATCTGCGCGCAGGGCGGCCGCTACCGCCCAAGCTGCCGCGTCGGCCGCATCGTCTGCGAAGCGGGCGGCGTGCGCGTCAACGGCGAAGATTACGATGCCGCCGTCGCTGCCGTCGCCCCCTACCATTTGGGCGCATTGCTGCCTGAAAGCGCCGCCGATGCTTTTCAGGCTGCCTTGTCGGCGCTGCGCTACCACGCCATCACCACCGTTTACCTGCGTTACCCGCAAGCGCTGCCGCTGCCCGCCGCCATGACCGGCTTTGCCCGCGGCACCGCCCAATGGCTGATCGATCGCAGCCGCCTGAACGGGCAGCCTGAAACCGCCGCCGTAATCAGCCTGTCCGAACAGCACGGCAGCCTGTCTACCGACGAATGGATCAGCCGCGTGCACGCCGACATCCTGCGCGTCTGCCCCACCGCCCCCGCTCCCGTCGTCGCCCGCGCCATCACCGAAAAACGCGCCACCGCCGCCCGCCCGATCGGCGTCGCGCCTCCCGATCAAAGCAGCCTGAACGCACAGCGCATCTTTCTGGCCGGCGACTGGCTGCACCCGCGCTACCCCGCCACCCTCGAAGCCGCCGTGCAAAGCGGCGAAGCGGCGGCGCAGGCGCTGTTGGCACGCCGGCAGTAAGCAAAAGGCAGCCTGAAAACTTTTTCAGGCTGCCTTTTTGGCGGATGGATCCGACCAATCCCGGTTCACTCCGGCACATTTTCGCCGTGGCCGCGGGCGCGCAGGGCGGCGCGGATTTTTTCGGCGGCAGCATCCAAATCTTCGGGGCGCGGGTTTTTATCGGCGTTTTTAGGGTCGAACTGCGCCATGCTGTCGGCGGGGAAAAGATGGATGTGGGTGTGCGGCACGTCGAAGCCGGCAATCATCAGGCCGACGCGGCTGCGCTCGGAAATTTCGTCCAGCGCGGCGGCGATGGTGTGGGCCACGGCAAACAGATGCGCGGCGGTGGCCGGCGGCAGATCGTGCCAGCGGTCGGTTTCCTGTTGCGGCACCACCAGCAGATGCCCCTCGGATACCGGCATAATGTCCATAAACGCCACACATTCGCTGTCGCGCCAAACCAAGCGCGCGGGGATTTCGCCCGCAATGATTTTGCTGAAAATACTGGCCATAAACTGCTCCTTTGCTTGCTCGATTGCTTGAAAACACGGGAAAAGCGCATTCTAGGGCAAAAGCGCGGCCAAAAAAAGCGGCATCGGATAAAGACGGATTAGGCAGCCTGAAAACCATGCCGGCGCGCTTTTGGGGCTGCCGCCGCCCCAAAAGCGCGGCAAAAACGCTACAATCTGGCTCCTGCCGCCTGCGTCTGCCGGTTTAAGCCGCGCGGTAGGCAGCCTGAAAAAACCGCGCATCTGCGCTTTTGCCGTCTCCCAGTAAAGGAAAAACCATGAGCCAATCCGCACTGCAAGACAAAACCATCCTGATTACCGGCGCCTCGCAAGGTTTGGGCGAACAGGTGGCCGCCGCCTATACCGCTGCCGGCGCCACCGTGATTCTGATGGCGCGCAGCCAGAAAAAGCTGGAAAAGGTTTACGACAGCATCGCCCAGTCAGGCGGCGCCGAGCCCTTTGCCGTCTGCTTTGATCTGATGGCGGCCGAAGAGAGCGAATACGAGCGCCTGGCCCACACCATCGCCGAAGCCACCGGCGGCCGGCTCGACGGCATCGTACACTGCGCCAGCTATTTCTATGCCCTGTCGCCCCTGGAATTTCAAACCGTTGCCGAATGGGTGAACCAGTACCGCATCAATACCGTCGCGCCGATGGCGCTCACCCGCGCGATGCTGCCGATGCTCAAAGAATCGCCCGACGCTTCGGTGATTTTCGTCGGCGAAAGCCACGGCGAAACCCCGCAGGCCTACTGGGGCGGCTTCGGCGCCTCCAAAGCCGCGCTCAACTACCTGTGCCGCGTCGCCGCCGACGAATGGGAACGCTTCGACAATCTGCGCGCCAACGTCTTGGTGCCTGGCAGCATCAACTCGCCGCAGCGCATCAAAACCCACCCCGGCGAAGCGGCCAGCGAGCGCAAAGACATGGCCGACATCATGCCCGCTTTCGTGTACTGGGCCAGCCGCGAGAGCAGGGGGCGCAGCGGCGAGATTGTGTATTTGTGAAACAGCCGGACAACAATAAGGCAGCCTGAAAACCGGGAAATGATTTTCAGGCTGCTTTTTTGCTCGGTGTCAGCGCGGTTTTGCTGTTTTCAGGCTGCCTAGTGAAACGGGGGTTGTGAAGTCAAAAGCGCAAATGCCGTCATTTCTACGCAGGCGGGAGTCTTGGCGAAATCCGAGCAACAGATTATTTTTTCCGGCATGGCTAAATGTGCAACCAAGATTCCCGCCTGCGCGGGAATGACGGAGATAGAGGGGCTGCTAAGTTTAAAGGCAGCCTGAAAACGCTTTTTTAAATGCCGTTTTAGCTTCGCTGAAACTAGCTACGCTCGTTTTCAGGCTGCCTTTTTCACTTCATCACCGCGTTACAGGCTTATACCGAATCCGTTTCGGCTTCGCGCCCTCTTCACCCAAGCGGCGTTTCTTATCGGCTTCATATTCCTGATAGTTGCCGTCGAAGAACACCCATTTCGAATCGCCTTCGCAAGCCAAGATATGCGTGGCGATGCGGTCGAGGAACCAGCGGTCGTGCGAAATCACCATCACGCTGCCGGCAAATTCCAACAATGCGTCTTCCAGCGCGCGCAGGGTTTCTACGTCGAGGTCGTTGGACGGCTCGTCCAGCAGCAACACATTGCCGCCGCTCAACAAGGTTTTTGCCAAGTGCAACCTGCCGCGTTCGCCGCCGGAGAGCTGCCCCGCGATTTTGCTTTGGTCACTGCCTTTGAAATTGAAACGCCCCAAATATTGGCGGGCGGGAATTTCAAACTGACCGACCTGCAAAATGTCGCGGCCTTCGGCAATGTTGTCGAACACGGTTTTGTCGTTTTGCAGGCCGTCGCGGCTTTGGTCGATGAGCGACATTTTGACGGTTTGGCCAATTTTCACTTCGCCGAAATCGGGCTGCTCTTTGCCCGAAATCATTTTGAACAGCGTCGATTTACCCGCGCCGTTCGGACCGATGATGCCGACAATCGCGCCCGCAGGCACTTTGAAGCTCAAATCGTCAATCAGCACTTTGTCGCCAAACGATTTGGAAACATTCACAAATTCAATCACTTCGTTACCCAAACGCTCGGCGACGGGAATGAAGATTTCCTGCGTCTCATTGCGTTTTTGGTATTCGTAGTTGCTCATTTCTTCGAAACGCGCCAAACGCGCTTTGGACTTGGCTTGGCGGCCTTTGGCATTCTGACGTACCCATTCCAATTCCTGCTTCATCGCCTTCACGCGCGCAGCTTCGGATTTGGCCTCGTTTTCCAAGCGTTTTTCTTTTTGCTCCAGCCACGATGAGTAGTTGCCTTTCCACGGGATGCCGTGGCCGCGGTCAAGCTCCAAAATCCATTCGGCGGCGTTGTCCAAGAAGTAGCGGTCATGCGTTACCGCAACAACTGTGCCGGGGAAGCGCACGAGAAATTGTTCCAGCCATTCCACCGATTCGGCGTCCAAGTGGTTGGTCGGCTCGTCCAACAGCAGCATATCGGGCTTGGAAAGCAAGAGTTTGCATAGGGCGACGCGGCGTTTTTCGCCACCCGAGAGCACGCCGATTTTGGTGTCCCAATCGGGCAGGCGCAGCGCGTCGGCGGCGATTTCCAGCTCGTGTTCCGCGCCGCCGCCGGTGGATGAACCCGCCGCGATAATCGCTTCCAAGCGGCCTTGTTCTTCTGCCAGCGCGTCAAAATCGGCATCGGGGTTGGCGTATTCGGCGTAAACCTCTTCCAAGCGCTTTTGCGCGGCGGCCACTTCGCCCAAGCCGCTTTCCACTTCTTCGCGCACGGTTTTTTCGGGGTCAAGCTCCGGCTCTTGCGGCAGATAGCCGATTTTGATGCCGCCCATCGGCACGGCTTCGCCTTCAAATTCTTTGTCCACGCCCGCCATAATCCGCAAAACGGTGGACTTGCCCGCGCCGTTCAGCCCTAAGAGACCGATTTTCGCGCCCGGAAAGAACGACAGGGAAATGTCTTTGATGATGGTTTTCTGCGGCGGCACGACTTTGCTCACGCGCAGCATGGAATAGACGTATTGTTGGCTCATAAAAGCTCCTTGGGTGGGTATTGGAGGAAACAGGCAGCCTGAAAACGAGCGTAGCGAGTTTCAGCGAAGCTAAAACAGTATTTAAAAAAGCGTTTTCAGGCTGCTTTTGGCTGATGCAGCCTGAAACGGCTGCGTTAAAGGTAATCGTATGGCGACATCAGAAAGGTTAGTCTTTTCAGCGGGCAGTGATTGCAAATGGCTTGGATAACGGCACGCATTCCGCCGCGAACCATCTCGGCCAGCGGGATTTCGATTTTCTTTTCCCGTCGCCAAAAGTATTTGGGTGACGGTTTTGGGTCTTGCTTCAAAATGTAAAACAAAAAATAGCCTGTTCTACCCTTGCCCCTAACGGTGCGGACATAAAAATTGTCGATATCCTGCCAGGCAACAAAGGTTTTGCGCCAAGAAAACAGGGTATGGTAGCGGATGCCGTCTTTGCCGATTTCTATCCAGTCGGGTGTCAGCACGCCGCGCAGCCATAAAAAGGCACTCCAGACTGTGATGATGAAGCTCGCGGAAAAAAACCAGCCCAGCGGTGAGAGCAGCATCCACCAACTGTCCGTAACAAGCCATACGGTGCCCGGGATACCGATCCAAGCAGATAACAAGACAAGGATTAAATAATAGGATGTGATGCGCCAAAAACTGATTTTGAGTGTGGTGTTCATGGTTTTATCCGAGATTCAGGCAGCCTGAAAACGAGCGTAGCGGGTTTCAATGAAGCTCAAACGGCATTTGAAAAAGCGTTTTCAGGCTGCCTTGGCTTTTGCCGTTCAGGCAGCCTGAAAGCCGCCGAAGCGTCAAAATCCGCCGATTTTGCCGCGCAGCGATTGGATCAGATGCTCTTTCATAAACTCGTCGGCTTCGCGGCGCACCGCTTCTGCGCGCGCCAGCTCGTTGAGATCGGCCTGGTTGCTTTGGGTAGATTGTTCGATAAACACTTCGCGGGGCGCTTTGAGCGGCGAGCTACCGTCGGGCAGCACCAGAGTAAATTTCGCTTTCTTTGCTTCAGTCATGATCTGTTGTCCTTTTCGGATTCGGAATAGAGTTGGGGACCGGGCAGGCAGCCTGCGACCGCAGGAAGTCCCCTCGGGAAAATCAGCCGCGCGCCATCAGCAGCACAAAGCCCAGCCCAAACAGTATCGCCAGCAGCACGCCGATGGTGGCGATTAGGGTGGTGCGGCTGGCGGCGCGGACTTTTTCCAACTGGGTTTGCGCTTCGACCAGACGGGTCTGCTCGCGCAGCAGCTCGATTTCGGCGGCGCGCTCGTTGCTGGTGTGGGTGGTTTTTTCGCTATCCATCATGCTCTCCCGTTGATATCGGCATCAAATTTTGCGGCGGGCGGCTGCCGAAAACCGTTTGCCGGCAGGCTGCAGGCTTTCAGGCTGCCTGCATGCCGCATTTTAACCGATTTGCCGCCGCGCCCGGGCTCTGCCTGAATCAGGCGCGGCCGCCGACGTTCCAGGCGGCGCAGTTCAGGCGCACGCACAGCAGGCGCCACAGCAGCGGGTTGGCGGTGCTTAAGCGTGCGGCCTGCGGGCGCAGCAGATTGTTGCGGGCGGACTCGCTCAGCGGCGCGGCGGCGGCAAGCGCGGCTTCCAGCGCCGCATCGTCAAGCGTTTGCGGCGCCAGCAGTTCCGTATCTTGGTACTCGCTGCGGCGGCCGAACTCGGGCGCGGGGGCGAGATAGGCGGCCAGCAGTTTCCACAGCAGCAGGCGCGGGGCGACGGGGGCGGCATTTTTGCTATGGGGAATTCCTTCGGTTGCAGGCTGCCTGCTTGGCGGATTTTGCCGATTTTCCGGTGCCGAAAGGTTTTCAGGCTGCTTTTCGTTTGCTGTTTCCACGGCGGCTCGGCAGGCGGCAAGCACCGCGTCGCGGGCGGTTTCGTCCTGCATCAGAAAGGCCGGCAGCAGGGTTTCAAGCACGGCGGGCGCGGGCGGCGGGCATTGCGCGGCCATCGCCGGCAGCAGGCGCCACACATTGGCGGCAATGGCGCTGTTTTCGCTGTTGCCGCCGTTTTCAGGCTGCCTGAAACAGCCGAACAGCGCCAGCAGCGCGGCGGATGCGTATTCTTCGTCATCGGCGGCGTTCTGCCACAGCGGCGTGAGCGCGGCTTCGGCGGCGGCGTCCGGCCGGTGGCGGCGGATGCGCGCCTGCATGGCGTGGTAGCGGCTGCGGTATTCCTGCTCGCGGTTTTCGCGTTCGGCGGCGTAGCGTTGGGCAAGGGCGGCGGGGCTGTCGGCAAAGAAAATACCGTCGCCGTCATGGCCGGGCTGCTGCTGCCAGTCGTCGGGCAGGCTGCGGGCGTAGGCGGGGTCGATGCGGCGGATGCGCTCGATAAGCGGCGGGTGGGTGGCTGCCAGCCGCGCTTTCAGGCTGCCTGCGCCATCGTGCAGGCGGCAGAACATCATATGGGCGTAGGCGTCGGTGTGCGGCGGCGCCTTGTGCGGCAGGCTCTGGCTGCCGATCAGCCGCAGCAGTTCGAGCATCGGCTCTTTCTGGCGGGTCAGGCGCACCGCTTCGGCGTCGGCAAGAAACTCGCGCTGGCGCAGCACGGCGGCCTGTATCCAGCGGGCGCACAGGCTGCCGACCGCGCCGAGCGCCAGCAGCAGCGCGCCAATCAGGCTGGTGGGCAGCAGCGGCAGCACGATTTCAAGCAAGCCGTCGAAGGGGTGGTTATCGACGTTTTTGCTGCGGCGGTAGTCGGCATCGCCGTCCTGCCCTTCCAGCAGGTAGCGGCCGCTGCCGGCGATGCTCTGCAGGCCGTAGAGCCAGCCGCTGAGATATTGGTTCAGGCGCATGTCGCCGTGGCGGATGTGGCTGAACTCGTGGGCGAGCAGCGCCTGCATCTGGTCGCGCGTAAGCTGCTCGAGCGCGCCGCGGGTCACGCCGATGGCGGCATTGCCGCGTTCGGTGCCGGCGGCAAAGGCGTTGATGGCGGTGTTGCCGTCGATCAGATAAACGGCAGGGGCGGGCAGCATCGCGGCGGCGGCGGTTTCTTCGCACAGATTGAGCAGGCGGCGCTCGAGAAAGTCGGCTTCGCGCCGCGTCAGCCGCCGGCCGCCGAGTTCGGCCGCCACTTCGCCGCCGCCGCGGCGCAGCCGTTTGATGCGGTGCAGGCTGAGCGACACCACCAGCGCCGCGGTGCCGAGCGCGAACGGCAGATAATAGGCGGCCGGCCTGCCGGCAAAACCGTAAGCCCACACCAACAGCGTGCCCAGCACCAGCGACACCGAAGCGGAAGTGGCCAGCAGCGCGGCAATATACAGCAGCACCAGCCACGCGCTGCGGCGGCGGGCGAGACGGCGGTGGCGGAAAAAGTCCATAGCGGGCTCCTGTGGCGCTGGGGGGGTGGGGTTTCAGGCTGCTTTGGGGTTTCAGTTGTAGGGTGCGCCCCGCGCACCATTATGCTGTTGCCGGTGGTTTTCGGTGCGCGGTGCGCACCCTACGGCACCTGAATCAAAGTAAAGCGTGCGAAAGCAGCCTGAAAAGCGGTTTTCGTTTGAAAGATACGGCGGGATGGTTTTCAGGCTGCTTTGTTTTCAGGCTGCCCATACGGCAGGGCAGCCTGAAAAGCGGGTCAGTCTTTTTGCGACACGATGCCGGGCAGGCCGCGGACGGCGGACATCAGGGTGTCGATTTTGGCGCGGTAGTTCTGCAGGCTGCCGATATTGACCGGCGTGAGCTTGGGCACCGGCAGGGCGACGCTGGCGGGGTTGACGTGCTGGCCGTTGATGCGCACTTCATAGTGCAGGTGCGGGCCGGTGGAGCGGCCGGTGCTGCCGACCAGGCCGATTACCTGCCCCGCGCGCACATGGGTGCCGACATTGACGCCTTCGACAAAGGCGCTCATGTGGCCGTACAGCGTTTCCAGGCCGTTGCCGTGGTCGATCATTACCGCGTAGCCGTAGCCGCCTTTGGTGCCGCGGAAGTTCACCACGCCGTCGCTGGGGGCGAGAATGCGGGTGCCGGTGGGAGCGGCGTAGTCGATGCCGGTGTGCATGCGCACGGTGTGCAGCACGGGGTGGATGCGGATGCCGTAGGGCGAGGAGATGCGGGTGTAGTGCTCGATGGGCAGGCCGGCGAAGCCTTCTTTGAGCGGCTGGCCGTTTTCGTCGTAGTAATTGCCTTCGCGGCTGCCTTCGCGGCTTTCGCCCTGCTCGAAGTAGTAGCCGTAGTAGGTTTGGCCGCCGGCGGTGATTTCGGCGGCGAGGATGTTGCCGGTGGCGATTTCCTGGCCGCGGAAATACAGGCTTTCATACAGCACGCGCACGCTGTCGCCTTCTTTGAGTTCGTCCAGATTGACTTTGCCGGAAAAAATCTCTTTGAGCGAGATGCGCACTTCCACCGGCACGCCCGCCCGTGCCAGCGCGCCGGCGGCGGAGGTGGTGATAACCGCCGAACGCAGCGAGGGCAGGGTTTCGGTGTCGGCGGCGGCGGTGTGGTGCTGCCAGCGGCCGTTTACCCGCTCCAGCGCCACCAGATTGCGCTCGCCGTTGTCGTCGTCGTTGAAAAACTGGACGTCGGTTACATGCTGCTCGGCGTCGGCGCGCACGCTGACAATCTGCCCCGAATGCAGCTTGAGCGACTTCAGATCGACCGGACTTTGCGCCATCAGGTCGCGGATGCTGCCCGCTTCGATGCCCAGCCGCGCCAGTATGATTTCGAGCGTGTCGCCGGCGCGGACTTCTTCGTCCTGCCAGTAGCTGCTGCCCTGGCTTTGTTCGGACAGGGGCGGCAGCGGCAATTCCTGCACCACCACGCGGCCGCCGCCGGCGGGTTTGGGGTTTTTGCTGCCGCCGGAACACGCCCACGGCAGCAGCAGGGCGGCGGCCAGCACGGCAGCCAGCGCGGCTTGCCGGCGGCGGGTTTTGGGCAGAAATTTTTTGAGGGTCGGGTTGTCGAGAAGCGGTTTTTTGCTCATGGCGGTTTCGGTCGGTGTTCTAACAATCGGGTTTCAGGCTGCCTGCGGTTTCAGGTTGCCGCAGGATGCGGATGGTGCATAAAACATTCTTGGTGCGCGGTGCGCACCTACATTGCATCGGGTTTTCAGGCTGCCGTTTCGGCGGCCAGCTCGTCCAGCACCTGACGCGGCGCGGCTTCAAAGGCGACGGCCTGCGCCAGCATGGCGGCGGGGTCGGCAAATTCCAGATGCCGTTCGCATTCGATAAAGCCCCATTCTTGATCGACGGCAATCAGGGTCAGCAGCAGGCGGCCGTCTGGACGGCAGAGGGCGTCGTAAAGATAACGGCCGTCTTCGCTGGCGCCGCCGAACAGGTCGGCACGCTGCCATGCCGCGGCATTAGGGCAGGGCGCGTCGGCGGGCAGATGATTGTAACTGCGCCAGCGCAGGGGGCTTTCAGGCTGCTTTGGATTTTCAGGCTGCTTTGAGCTTTCAGGTTGCTTTGGGCTTTCAGGCTGCTTTGGGCTTTCAGGCTGCTTTGGGCTTTCAGGCTGCTTTGGGCTTTCA
>NZ_JAKOOW010000024.1:54297-134210 GCF_022288825.1 Kingella pumchi
AGCTTTCAGGTTGCTTTGGGCTTTCAGGCTGCTTTGAGCTTTCAGGTTGCTTTGGGCTTTCAGGCTGCATGGCCGTTCTCCGCTTCGAGAATATACAGCGAAGTGCGCTCGCGGCGGCGGGCGAAGGCCAGCGGGTCGGTGTCGTCGGCGGCTTTCGGGTGCTGCGGCGCGGTTTGCAGGTGGTTCGCCAAGCGCAGGCCGGCAGCCTGAAACCATTGCGCTAATGCCTGCGGTTCGCGCAGGCCGAGATGTTCGGCCAAATCGGACATTACCAGCCACAACTGCCCCTGCGGCGTAAGCCGTTCTCGGGCGCCGGCCAGCAGGGCGCGCAGCATGGCGTGACCGGGGTCGTAAAGCGCGGTTTCCAGTTCGGACGTGGGCTTGGCGGGCAGCCACGGCGGGTTGCAGACAATCAGGTCGGCGTGGCCTTGGGGAAACAGGTCTTGCTCCAGCAGGCGGATATCGGCATCGGCGCCGGCGCGGGCGAAATTGGCGCGGGCGGCGGCGATGGCGCGCGGGTTGGTGTCGGTGGCGCTGATGTTGCGCAGGCCGCGTTGGTGCAGCAGTAGCGCCAGCACGCCGCTGCCGGTGCCGATGTCCCACGCCGTTTGCGCGTTTGCCGGCAGCGGCGCTTGGGCGATCAGCTGCAGATATTCGCCGCGCAGGGGCGAAAACACGCCGTAGGGCACGTGGATGCGCGCTGGCAGCACGCCGGTATCGACACCGTTTAGCTGCCATTGCCAGGCGCCGATAAAGCCCAGAAGCTGGTTTAAGGGCAGCAGGAAAGGCTCGCGGTTGGCTTCGCCGTAAACGGCGGCCAGCGCGGCGGCAACATCGGGCGCGCGCGGCAGGCGCAATTCAAAACCGGGGTCGATCCGCACCAGCAGCATATCGGCGCCGCGGGCGGCCTGCGACTGCGCCAGCCGGTGCTTGTGAAAGGCTTCGGCGGGTGTGGCGGCGGGTTTGGGCGGCTTGCGCAGGCGTTTTTTTAACGCCGCCAAAACCTGCTTGGCATTGTGGTAGTCGCCCTGCCACAGGGTGGCGCGGTTTTGGCAGGCAGCCTGAAAAATCTCGCGGGCGCTGCATTCGCGCACCGCCTGCGCGCTGGGCGGCGGACTGCGGAAGGCAGGACTGCGATATTCGCAATCCAGGTTCTGCGGCAGCACGGTAATCATGGTTCGGGGTCCGGAAAAAGCGGGTCAGGCAGCCTGAAACGGTTTTCAGGCTGCTTTGCCGCAGGAAAAATCGGGGTGGCGGATCAACAGCAGAATCAGCAGCAGCGCCGGCAGCACCAGCGCGGCGCCGGCAAAGCCGATATTGGCGATGCCTAAGTGCGCGGCGGCGTAAGAGCCCAGCAGCGCGCCGGCGCCGATGCCGATATTGTAAAGGCCGGAAAACAGCGCCATCGCCAAATCCGAAGCGTCGGGCGCCGCTTCCAGCACTTTGGCCTGCATCGACAGCGACAGCACGATAATCCCCACGCCCCAATACAGGCACAGCGCATACAGCGCCCACGGCATCGGCGCCAGCGGCAGCAGCAGGAGCATCGCCGAGAGCATCACCGCCGCGCTGCCGGCCAGCAGCAGTTTGGCACGGCGGGCAAACAGGCGGCCGAAAAGGTAAGAGCCGATAAAGCCGGCGGCGCCGTAGCCCAAGAGTAATACCGTTACCTGCGAAGGCGACAGCTTCGCGTGCTGCAGGGCAAAGGGTTCGATATAGCTGTAGGCGGTGAAATGGGCGCTGACGGCCAGCGCGGTCAGCGCATACAGCATCCGCACCACCGGCCGCGACAGCAGCGAGGGTAGGCTGGCGAGCGAGCCGCTGTTGCGGCTGGGCAGCTTGGGCAGGCGTTTGGCCAGTATCAGCCCCACCGCCAGCGCACCGGCGCCGATGGCGGCGAAACTCACCCGCCAGCCCGCGCTCTGGCCGAGCAGCTTGCCCAGCGGAATGCCCAGCACCATCGCCAGCGTCGTCCCCATCACCAGCAGCCCCAAAGCCTTGTGCTGGCGGCCTTTGGGCGCAATCCGCACCGCCAGCGAGGCAGTTACCGACCAAAACAGCGCGTGCGCCAGCGCCACCAGCACCCTTGAAGCCAGCAGCACTTCAAAGCGCGGCGCGAGCACCGACACCAGATGGCCGAGCACAAACAGCGCAAACACAAACAACAGCAGACCGCGCCGCTCCCAACGGCGGGTCAGCAGCATCAGCGGCAGCGAGGCGAGCGCCACAATCCACGCATACACCGTCATCATCACGCCGATGCGGGTGGCCGGCAGCGCGAAAGACGCGCCGATGTCGCTGAGCATGGCAATCGGGATAAACTCGGTGGTGTTGAAAATAAAGGCGGCGCAGGCCAGCGCGGCCACACCCGCCCACGAGCGGCGCACCGCGGCTTCGGCGGCGCTTTCGTCGTGCTCTGGGGCGGGTTCTTCGGCGGTGGTATGCATGGTGTGTGTTTATACTGATGGCAAAAGGCGCGATTATAACGGGACTTTCCCGCCCGGGGCGGCCGGCGTCTGCTTGGCAAACGGCAAAAACCGTTTTCAGGCTGCCTTTTGCCCAAGATTGCCGCAGGCAGCCTGAAAGGCGAAAGCAGCCTGAAAACGTCCGGTTTTTTCAGGCTGCCCTTTATTTTTCCCCGCCTTGTCCGCGCGCAAACCCGTGCGCGGCGATTCAGTTATAATCGCGCCTTTCTTTGTTCCGCCCAAGGCAAACGCCATGCAGCTTCCCACTGAAATCCGCATCAGCGGCGCGCGCGACGCGCTCACGCTCTGCTACGGCGAGCTGGAACACATGCTCCCCGCCGAATTTCTGCGCGTCTATTCGCCCAGCGCCGAAGTGCGCGGCCACGGCCGCGGCCAGGAAAAACTGCAAACCGGCAAACGCGGCGTCTTGATCGAAGACATCTCGCCCGCCGGCAATTACGCGCTGAAAATCCGTTTTTCCGACGGCCACGACAGCGGCCTTTTCGATTGGGACTATCTCTACCGCTTAGGCAGCGGCCGCGAAGCAATGTGGCAGGACTATCTGGCGCGGCTGGATGCCGCCGGCGCTTCGCGCGATGTGGATTCCACGCCGGCGAAAAAAGGCAAAAACTGCGGCGGCTGCGGCGGCCATTAAATATTGTTTTCAGGCTGCCTGAACGGCGAGCTGCCTGTGTAACCAAGGCAGCCTGAAAGTTTGTGCAATCCGTTTGACACGGGCCAAGATTATTGCGAATCCTTATGCAAAACAGCGATCTGTTCCTTACCCTGCTGATACTCGCCACCTGCGGCATCAGCGCCGTCGGTTTTTCCAACCGGCTGTTTTTCCAGCGTTACCAGTTTCACGTCGGCGCCATTTTGCGCGCGCGCCAATACGAGCGCCTGATTACTTCGGGCTTTTTGCACGCCGATTGGACGCATCTGCTGTTCAATATGCTGACGCTGTATTTTTTCCACGAGATTATTCTGGTTTTATACGGCCCGATATGGTTTTTCGCGCTGTATTTCGGCGCGCTGCTGGCCAGCAACCTGTTCAGCCTGCTACTGTACCGCAACCGGCCGTCCTACGCCGCCATCGGCGCTTCCGGCGCGGTATCGGGCATTTTGTTCGCTTCGATTGCCATCGCGCCGGAAATGATGATCCGTTTTTTGTTTATCCCCATCGACATCCCCGCCTGGCTGTTTGCCACCGGCTACTTTGCCTATTCGGTATACATGATGCTCAACCCGCGCCCGCACGACAATATCGGCCATGCCGCGCATCTGGGCGGTGCGGTGTTCGGTTTTGCCTTTGTGATTGCGATGACGCCACAGCTGCTCTCGGCCAACGGCCTGTATATCGGCATTATGTCGCTGCCGCTGCTGTATATGGGCTTTGAGCTGTTCTTAAACAAAAAACGGCGCTAAACCCATTTTTCGGCAGCCTGAACTCCCTTTTCCGAACCATCCGACCTACGAAAGCCCCGATTATGAGCGATTCCGACAAACAAACCCACTTCGGCTACCAAACCGTAAACGAAAGCGAAAAAGCCGGCCGCGTGGCGCAGGTGTTCCACTCGGTAGCCAAAAACTACGATTTGATGAACGACGTAATGTCCGGCGGCCTGCACCGCCTGTGGAAGCACTTCACCATCAACACCGCCTATGTGCCGGCCGGCGGCAAAGTGCTCGACATTGCCGGCGGTACCGGCGATCTCTCGCGCGGCTGGGCGAAGAAAGTCGGCCGCGACGGCGAAGTCTGGCTCACCGACATCAATTCCTCCATGCTCGGCGTCGGCCGCGACCGCCTGCTTAACGAAGGCCTGGTGCTGCCGGTGGCGGTGTGCGACGCGGAAAAACTGCCTTTCCCCGACGACTATTTCGACCTGGTTTCCGTGTCCTTCGGCCTGCGCAACATGACGCACAAAGACACGGCCCTGCAGGAAATGCGCCGCGTGCTCAAACCCGGCGGCACCCTGCTGGTGCTGGAATTTTCCAAAGTCAACAAAACCCTCGAGCCGGCCTACGATCTCTATTCCTTCAAACTGCTGCCGCTGATGGGGCGCCTGATCGCCAAAGACGCCGACAGCTACCAGTATCTGGCCGAATCCATCCGCATGCACCCCGACCAGGAAACGCTCAAGCAGATGATGCTCGATGCCGGCTTTGCCCGCGTCGATTACCAAAACCTGACCGCCGGCGTCGTCGCCCTGCACAAAGGCGTGAAATAAGGGCAAACCGGATTACCCAACCGAACGGCCGGACTTCGTTACAGAAGTCCGGCCGTTTTTGTGTTTTCAGGCTGCCTGAAAACTCCGCCTTTACTTTTTCAGGCTGCTGACAATACCGGCGGTAACGATTATTGCGATGCCGGCGGCTTCCTGCCCGCCCAGCGTTTCGCCCAGCCACAGGGCGCCGTAGAGGGCGGAGAAGACTACCGTCAGATAGGAAAGCGCGGCGACGGTAAAGGTGCGGCCGACCTGGTAGGCGCGGGTGAGCGACAGTTGGGCGAACATCGCGCTCAGACCGATGCCCGCCACATAGGGCAGGCTCTCGAGCGACGGGCGGTGCCAGCCGGCGCGGCTGGCGAGTATTGCCGACACCACGGCGGCAACGGCGGAGAAATACCACACCACCCGCCAGGTCGGCTCGCCCATGCGCGAAAGTCCGCGCACCTGCAGATAGGCGGCACCGGCGCAAAATCCGCTGCCCAGCCCCACCAGCGCCGCCCATTCCTGGCCGCTGTGAAAGGCCGGGCGCAAAATCAGCGCGATGCCGCCCAAGCCCGCCAGCAGCGCGAGCCAAATGCGCAGCGGCGGCCGTTCCCGATACACCAGCACCGACAGCAGCGCGAGAAACACCGCCGAGGTGTAGTTAAGGGTAATCGCGGTGGCCAGCGGCAGATGGGTGATGCCGTAGAAAAACAGCACCAGCCCGGCGGTGCCGGTCAGGCCGCGGCCGATATGCGCTTTAAGGTGCGGCGTTTTCAGGCTGCGTTTGAACAGGGCAGCCTGAAAACCGAGCACCAGCACCGCCACCATCACCCGCCAGAACACCAGCTCGTAATGGCTCATGGCAAAACGGCGGCCGGCGGCTTTCACCAGCACGCCCATCACGGTAAAGCAGACGGCGGCAACGATAATCCAGCCCGATCCGAGCGGGTCTTTTTTGGCGGTGGCGGGTGTGTGGGTGTGGGACATAGTGGCAATACGGGGCAAAAGGCAGCCTGAAAGCAGCCTGAAAAGGATAGGGGACGATGCGGGCGGCAAAAACCAAAGCAGCCTGAAAAATACAGGCCGCTGATTTTCAGGCTGCCTTTGGCGGATTGTCCGCGACGTGCCAGCCGACGCGTTTCCGCTTGCGCTTGCGGAGGAGGACTAGGGTGGGGGGCGGTGGCCGTTGCGGAAAACTTTTACCGATCGGCTGCGGCAGCAGTTGTAGCTTGGATCGCGACCCAACAATGCGGTTAGATTCCTTGCTGATGTTGGGTTTGCAACCCAACCTACCTGCTGCCACTCCCACCCCAACCCTCCCCCGCGCTTGGGACGTAGGGGAGAGAGCAAGGTGCACGGCAGGATGGCGGTTTCAGGCTGCCTATTTGAGCATGTTTTTAATCACGCCCATCACGCTGCGGGAGATGGTGCGGGTGATTTGTTTGTTGATTTGGTCGCCTACCGAATCGGCCAGGTCGTAAGCCATGCCCTGGTTGGATTTTTTGCGGCTGCCGAAGAGTCCGCCGAGAAAGCCGCCGACGATGCCGCCGCCGGATTGCGCTTCGCTTTTGCTTTCGGCTTTGGCGGCGCTTTTTTGTGCGGCTTGGGCTTCGGCTTGGGCGGCAGCCTGCTGCGCCTGTTCGGCTTCAAACTGCTGCAGAGCTTCGTAGGCGGAGAAGTTGTCCACCGCGTCTTTGTAGTGGTGGTAAAGGATGTCGGACTGGAAGGCGGCCTGGCGCTCGGCGTCGGCAAGCGGGGCGAGCTGCGACTGCGGCGGCATAATCCAGGCGCGTTCCACCGGTGCGGGCATGCCTTTTTCGTCGAGCAGCGACACCAGCGCTTCGCCGATGCCCAATTCGCCGATGGCTTCGGCCACTTTGAGATTGGGGTTGCTGCGGAAGGTGTCGGCGGCGGCTTTCACGGCCTTTTGGTCGCGCGGGGTAAAGGCGCGCAGGGCGTGCTGGACGCGGTTGCCGAGCTGGCCGAGCACGCTGTCGGGAATGTCCAGCGGGTTTTGGCTGACGAAATACACGCCCACGCCTTTGGAGCGGATCAGGCGCACCACCTGCTCGATCTGCTGCATCAGCGCGGGGGCGGGGTTGTCGAACATCAGATGCGCTTCGTCGAAAAACAGCACCAGCTTGGGCAGTGGCAGATCGCCGCTTTCAGGCAGCATTTCAAAGAGTTCGGCCAGAAACCACAGCATAAAGGCGCTGTAAAGGCGCGGCGAGCGGATCAGTTTTTCGGCGTTGAGAATATTGACCACGCCGCGGCTGCCGTCGGTTTGCAGCCAGTCGGCCAGATTGAGTTCAGGCTCGCCGAAAAAGCGCTCGGCGCCTTCGCTCTCAAGCTGCAGCAGCTGGCGCTGGATGGCGCCGACGCTGGCGGCGGAAACATTGCCGTAGCGTTCGCGGTATTCGGCGGCATGCTGCGACACATACTGCAGCATGCCGCGCAAGTCTTTCAGATCGATCAGGTGCCAGCCTTTGTCGTCGGCCACTTTGAAAACGATATTGAGCAGCCCTTCCTGGGTGTCGTTCAGATTCATCAGCCGCGCCAAGAGCATCGGCCCCATCTGCGACACGCTCACGCGCACCGGAATGCCGGTTTCGCCGTACACATCCCAAAAGCGCACGGGAAAACCGGCCAGATAGTCCGCATCCAAACCAAACTGCGCCATGCGCTCGCCGACCTTGCCGCCGCCGTCGCCGGCGCGGGAAATGCCCGACAAATCGCCTTTCACGTCGGCCAGAAACACCGGCACGCCGGCGGCGCTGAACATTTCGGCCATGCGCCGCAGGGTAACGGTTTTGCCGGTACCGGTGGCGCCGGCAATCAGGCCGTGGCGGTTGATCATCTTGCCGGTGATTTTCAGCGCGTTTTTAGGCTGCCCGACGCTGCGGGCGAGAACAAACTCAGTCATCTGCTGCTCCTACGAAATCGGTATCCGCAAAAAGGGGGCGATTGTAGCGCCGAAACGGGGGCTTGTCGCGCCGGCGGCCGCAATGCTTTTCAGGCTGCCTGCCCGACGGTTTGCGCACAAAGCGTCGGCAAGGCAGCCTGAAAGGCGGTGGAGTAGGTTTTGCAGCCGTTACATGCCGGCGGGAAATCGGTTTTGGGGTAGGGCATCCTGCCGGTGGTGTTTGCCGGGATTGGTGCGCTTAAGTACAGGTTGACGGCATTCCCGTAACAACTTCTCGTTTGTAATCGGGTGTGCCATCATCTTGGGGATGAAACGGCTTATCGCGCAGATACAGCGTTTCCGGCATTCCTGCATATCTAACCAGCCAAGTCATATTCGCCTCCCTGCCGATCAAACTTAAATCAAATTGTTCGGCAGTTAGCGGACGATGCACGGTCTCTATTGGCGCATACTGCACCCGCTCCCATTGCCCGTTTGCAACGCGATATTTCCGGTATGGAAAAGTGGATTGCCAATCCGGAAAACATTTCGACAAAGTTACCACCATAAACCAAGTTCCATCGGGGTCTTTATCGAGAATCATCGGCTTCCATTTATCCGACCATTTGGGCGGCACGTCCAAACCGGCGGCATCCAGCACTTCCACATCCTGCCCGATGGTCTCGTATCCGCCGCGATCGCTCAGCTCTTCGCTGGTAAAGCGCGCGTGTAAAGTACGCCTGATTAGAATCACCCTGCCGTCCTGCAGTTTGACTTGTTCTTTCCACGAAATATCGCGCCGCCGTTTCTGCTCGCGCTCGGCGGCCTTTCTGGCTTCGTCTTCCTGCGTTTCGGCAGTGCAGGCAGCCTGAAACAGCAGCGCGGCGGCCAGCAGCAGGGCGGTGCTTGTTTTAAGGGCGCTCATGGCTTTCTCCTTGCAGCGTTAAACGGTGGCGGCAGTTTACGTTTTTTTATTGGGCGCGCAAACGGTTTCAGGCTGCCTGTTTGCCGGAAAAGGCAGCCTGAAAAAGGCTGCGCCGGCTGCGGCGGCGATTTAAAAGGCGTGTGTGCTGGGTTAAAATCGGCAGCGCAAGTACGGCACAACTTTAAAAAGGAGAGTGTATGAACCGGCAAGATTGGAACGATGCCGCAATTATCAGCGCGGCGGCAGCGGTTTTGGCGTGGATCTATCCGCCGTTTGTCTGCTTTATCGGCGTGGGCGGGGTGTGCGCGGTGGCGTTTGGCGGCATTGCCCTGTGGCAGCTGCGCGAAACCCCGGCGCGCGGCCTGGCTTTAGCGCGTTTCGGCTGGTTTGTCGGCTGGTTCGATATCGCGGTGTATGTGTACCGGATGAGCAGCCTGATTCTGCGTTCGGTGTATGGCTAGGCAGACTTTGGGCAGCCTGAAAGCAAAAAAAGCAGCCTGAAAACCTTGGATTGGTGTTTTCAGGCTGCTTTTTTTGGGAGAGCCGTCATTAGCTTACGCAAGTCCGCTGCGTGGGGATAGCGCAGCGGACTTGCGTAAGCTAATGACGTTATTTAAAGGGGAAAAGGTTTCGTGTTTGCGATACAAAAGTTTCAGCCTGCCCCATTCTGCTTGGCTTCCAATTCTTCCCATCTTTCCAGTTTTTCCATCAGCTCGTTTTCCACCGCTTCCGCACGCTGCTGCAATTCGGCGGCTTTTTCGTAGTCGCGGAAGACTTCGGGGTCGGACAGTTGCGCGGCCAGTTCGTTTTGCTCGGTTTCGAGTGTGGCGATTTCGTCGGGCAGGGCGTCGAGTTCGCGCTGCTCTTTGTAGGAGAGTTTGACGGTGCGGTTGGCTTTGGGTTTGGCGGACTTGGCGGGGGCGTCTTCGGTGGCGGATTTCGCAGGTGTGGCAGCCTGAAAAGTCTGCTCGCGGTTTTTGGCATCGAGATAATCCTGATAGCCGCCGACGTATTCTTTCAGGCGGCCTTCGCCTTCAAAGACGATGCTTTGGGTAACGACGTTATCCAAAAAGGTACGGTCGTGCGACACCAGAAACACGGTGCCGTCGTAGTCGCGCAGCAGCTCTTCCAGCAATTCCTGCGTGTCGATGTCCAAATCGTTGGTCGGCTCGTCGAGCACCAGAATATTGGCGGGGCGGGTGAAGAGCTTGGCCAGCAGCAGGCGGTTACGCTCGCCGCCGGAGAGTGACGACACGGGCGACTGGGCGCGGGCGGGGTGGAACAGGAAGTCTTCCAGATAGCCCATCACGTGCCGCTTTTTGCCGCCGATTTCCACATAATCGTTGCCCTGTCCGAGGGTGTAGAACACGGTGTCGTTTTCGTTCAGCGCGCTGCGGAATTGGTCGAAATACGCCACTTCCTGCTTGCTGCCGAGGCGGATTTTGCCGCCGGTGGGCGCGAGTTCGCCCAAAATCAGCTTCAAAAACGTGGTTTTGCCGATGCCGTTCGCGCCGATCAGGCCGATTTTGTCGCCGCGCTGAATCACGGCGGAGAAGTCGCGCATGATGGGCTTGCCGCCGTAGTCGAAGCTGGCGTGTTCCAGTTCGGCGATGATTTTGCCGCTTTTTTCGCCGGTATCGAGTTTGAACGACACCTGCCCCTGCCGCTCGCGGCGCGCGGCGCGTTGGCGGCGCAGCTCTTCCAAACGGCGCACGCGGCCTTCGTTGCGGGTGCGCCGCGCTTCGATGCCTTTGCGTATCCACGCTTCTTCCTGCGCGTGGAATTTGTCGAACAGGCGGTTGTGCTCGGCTTCCACCGCCAGCTCTTCGGCTTTTTTCTCGCTGTAACGCGCAAACGAGCCGGGGTAGGAGCGCAGGATGCCGCGATCGAGTTCGACAATGCGGGTGACGATGTTGTCGAGAAAACGGCGGTCGTGGGTGATCACAATCAGGCTGCCTGAAAAGCCGCGCAGCAGGTTTTCCAGCCAGATGATGGCGTCGATGTCCAAGTGGTTGGTCGGCTCATCGAGCAGCAGGATATCGGGCTTTTGCACCCAGGCCTGCGCCAGCGCGACGCGCTTTTTCTGCCCGCCGGACAAATTGGCGATTTTTTCGTTTTCAGGCAGCCCGAGCTCGCCGATGGTCTGGCTCACCAGTGCGTCGAACTGCCAGCCGTTTTGCGCTTCGATTTGGTTTTGCAGCGCGTTCATTTCGGCGGCGAGCTCGGCATTTTTCCCAAAGGGACTTCCTTCGGTCGCAGGCTGTCTTTCCAGTTCCGAGAGCAGCGCATGATAGCGGCGCAGCACGTCGCGCAGGCTGCCCAGCCCTTCGGACACGGCGTCGAACACCGTGGCCTGCGGGTCGAAAAAACTTTCCTGCGGCACATACACCGTTTTCAGGCCGTTTTGTAAAACGAGCTGGCCGTCGTCGGCCTTTTGCACGCCGGCCAGGATTTTCAACAGCGAGGACTTGCCCGCGCCGTTGCGCCCGATCAGGCCGACGCGCTCGCCGGCATCGAGTTGGAAAGCGGCCTTGTCGAGCAGGGCGACATGGCCGACGGCAAAAGACAGGTTTTCGGCTTGGAGGATGTTCATAATCTTGGCGGTTTAAGGCTTTCAGGCTGCCTGAATAATGTTAAGATTGCTGCGGGCGGATGTTGGTCCGCCCCGCGTAAAACGCGCGATTCTAACACTTGGGAGAACATTATGGCTTGGTTGCTTCTACTCTTGATTATTGCCGCCGCTGTGGTGGCGGTGCTGATTTACAACCGTTTGGTCGGCGCGCGAAACGGCTATCAGAATGCTTTTGCCCAAATCGGCGTGCAGCTCAAGCGCCGCCACGATTTGATTCCGAATCTGGCCGAAACCGCCAAAGCCTATCTGAAGCACGAGAACGACACCTTTACGCAGGTAAGCGAGGCGCGCAACCAGGCGGCGGCGCTGTTGGCGGCGGCCACGCCGGAAAATACCGCCGCGCTGGCGCAGGCGGAAAACCTGCTGATGCAGGCGCTGCGCGCGGTGCAGGTGCAGCTGGAAGCCTATCCCGAGCTTCAGGCTGCCGCCAATATGCGCCAGCTTGCCGAGGAAATCGCCAGCACCGAAAACCGCATCGCCTTCGCGCGGCAGGCGTATAACGATGCGGTGATGGAGTACAACACGCTGATCCAGATGTTCCCGCACAATCTGATCGCCGCCCAAACCGGCCACGGCCGCCCGGTGCAGACGCTGGAGTTTGAGGACGCTGCCGATTTGGCGCAGGCGCCGCAGGTGTCGTTTTAAAACGCTTGCCGCGCAATAAAACCTGTTGCCCGCGATGATTGCGGGCAGCAGGTTTTCGCTTTTCAGGCTGCCTTTTTCCGTATGGAAAAGGCAGCCTGAAAGTTTGGGCGGTGCGGTGGTGCTATGCGGCGAGCACTACATAGCGGCCGCTGAATTCGGCGGCGAGAACGTTTTGCGAATAGGCGCGCACTTCGATCGTAATTTTACCTTTGCCCCGCTGCTCAAGCATGGTGCGGCAGCGCTGCCAGTCGCTCTCTGTGGGGCTGTCGGCGCAGAGCAGCAGGTCGCCGCGGGCGGGGGCGGGGTAGCGGGTTTCGCCGCTTTGGATCACGATGTTGCCGCCGGCCTGCGGGCAGTTCAGATGCACCAGCGCCCAGCCGCAAACGGTGGCACCCAGCGCGGTGCTGCCGCCGAAAACGGTGTTTTTGTGGTTACGGTTGGGCGCGTGCGGCAGCAGCAGTTCGACGCGGCCGCTGCTGCAGGATACGACGCGGATGCCGAGGGCGGCGCAGGCGGGAATGTGGCGGTGGAGAAAGTCTTGCAGTTGGTGCGGGGTCATGGTGTTTGGGGGTTTCAGGCTGCTTTGGGTTTTCAGACTACCGCGCCCCCTCTCCCGTTTGCAGAGGAGGGCTAGGGTGGGGGCGGTAGCCGCTGGGGAAACTTTACCGATCGGCTGCGGCAGCCAAAGCAGTTCTGCGAACTGCCACCCCCACCCCAACCCTCCCCCGCGCTTGGGGCGCAGGGGAGGGAGTAAGGTGCACGGCGGGATGGCAGTTTCAGGCTGCTTTTGGTGCGCGGTGCGGCACCCTACGGGGTGGCGGGTTTTGCCGGATTCGGGAATCCGGTTGGGGCGCACTTTCAGGCTGCTTGGGCTTTCAGGCTGCCTGAAAGCCTTAATCGTCGTCGCTGCCGAAATGGCCGATCAGCAAAAAGGCGAATACGATCAGATTGACGACGAGTACGTTGTCAAAGGCGTCGCCGTCCATGCTGGCAAAGGCGGGCAGGTTGATAATCAGAAAGGCGATAACGAATTTGATGCGGTAGGAGAAGCTTGTTTCGCTGTCGTCGTAGCCGGTGCCGGAGCCGGCAAAGCGCTCGGCATCAAGGTTGAAGGCGGTGGCGACTTCCCGGTGGCTGATGGGGCTGCTGCGGCTCCAGGCTAATTCGCCGGACGATAATTCGGCGCTGAGTTTGCCGTTGCCTTGGCGGTAGTCGCGGTAGAGATTGGTGTCGCCGCTGCGGATGTGCCAATAGAAGGCGCCGGCGGCGTAGGCGACGCGGCCGCCGTATTCGTAGAGCGGCTGCAGGCCCTGCGGGCGGCCGTCGGCAGACAGCTTCGGCCATTGGCGCAGGGTTTGCGACACGCTCCAGCCGTCTTCGGCTTCGACCAGCCAGTAAAAGCCGTTTTGCGGCGAGTAGAGCAGGTATTCCGTCCAGCCGCCTTCGCGCACGGCACGCGCTTTGCGCCCGTTTAGGGTGTCGATGGCGGCTTGGGCATCGATTTCTTCCCAGCGCACCACGCCGATCAGGGTGTAGCGGCCGTTTTGGAAGCGGCCGACGCTGCCCAGGGGAATGGTGAAGGACTCTTCTTGGGCGCGGCGCATGGCGTTGGCGGCAATCAGTTCGGCGCGGCCGGCGGAAACGTCCAAATCGCTGCCGCAGGAAGGGCAGAGCAGGGTGGTGCTGACGCCGGCCGGCCATTCCAGCGGCGAGCCGCAGTTGGGGCAGCTTTCGCCGGCGCGCTCGCCTTTGAGCCGGCCGGCGCCGGCGCGGATGGCGTCGCTGCTGCGGGTGTGCTGCAGCGCCAATTCGTCGAGCGCAACCATGCGGCCGAAAAAGACTTCGGCGCTTTCAGGCTGCCTGCCGCCGCTGTAATCGACAGTAAGAAACAGGTTTTCGCAGCGCCAGTCGGCGGCGCGGTTGTCAAAGCGTGCCGGCACTTCGAAGGGCAGCTCGCCTTCGGCGGCGGTTTCGGAAAGGGTGATTTCGCGCACGTCGGCGGCGGTGAAGCGGCGGCCGCCGTAGTCCAGGAGGCTGAAGCCGGCGCGGATGTCGTCGAAAGCGGGCAGGGCGGCGGGAGCGTCGGCGGGGCGGGTGAGCGAGTACAGATCGCCGGATTCGGAAAGCCAGCCGCTGCCGCCGTCGTCAAACAGCAGATACCATTCGTTCCACATGCCGGCGTCGTAGCGCACCTGCAGGCGGCCGGCGATGCGGAAGCTGCGGGTGGCGAAGATGCCGGTGGTGCCGATTTGCAGCGGGCTGAAGTCTTCGAGCAGCGCCGAATCGCGGCCGCTGTCGGTCAGGCTGTCGTCGCGGCGCACCAGCAGGCTGCGGCAGTAGCCGCAGACCAGGGTAACCGAGGTGGCGGAGTGGCTGCGGACGGGGGCGCCGCAGCTGGGGCAGTCGGTGGCAAACAGGGCTTCGCTCATGGCGGCTCGCAATCGGGCGGATGGGGCAGGCAGCCTGAAAAGGCCGGCGGATGCTTTCAGGCTGCCTGCAGCGGGTTTGGGGGTTTCAGGCTGCCTGAAAAGCGTTTTTGCGGGGTTTCAGGCAGCCTGAAAGCGGAAAATCAGGGCAAAACAAAACGCCATTGGCCGGGTGCCAAGTCTTCGCAGTCCCACGCGCCAAAGCGCAGGCGGTGCAGGCTTTCAACGCGGTTGCCGGCGGCGGCGACCATGCGTTTGACCTGATGGTAGCGGCCGGCGCTGATGGTCAGCAGCAGGGTGTGCGGGTCGGCCAGTTCGGCGGCATCGGCGGCAACGGTTTCGTTGTCGTCATGCAGCAGCACGCCGGATAGAAGTTGGCGGCACAGTTCGTTGCCGGCGGCATGCTTGAGCGTGGCGCGGTAGCGCTTGGCGACATGGTGCTTGGGCGAGGTCAGGCGGTGGTTGAAGGCGCCGTCGTTGCTGATCAGCAAAACGCCGGTGGTGTCGGCATCAAGCCGCCCCAGCGCCTGCGGTTCGGCATCGCGTATGCGCTCGGGCAGCAGCGAAAACACGCTCGGCCAGTCGCGCGGTTTGTGCGAGGTTTCGTAGCCGGCGGGTTTGTGCAGCACGATGTAGTAGTGGGGCAGCGGAATCAGCAGCTGGGCTTCGCCGTCGATTTCCAGCTGCGATACGGCGGCGGGGTCGATTTCGGCGGCGGGGTCGCTCAGGATTTCGCCGTTGACTGCCACCCGCTCATCCTGCACCAGATGGCGGCATTGTTTGCGGCTGCCGTAGCGCTGCGCCTGCAGGTATTTGGCCAGTTGCATGGTGTTTTCCCGTTTTCAGGCTGCCGCTTGGCGCAGGAAGACCCATTCGCCGGCGCTGCTGGCCGCTTCGTTGTAGGCATAGCCTTCCAAATCGAAGTTTTTCAGATCTTCAACGTTTTGGATTTGGCGCTCGGCGGCGTAGCGCACCATCAGCCCGCGCGCGCGTTTGGCGTAGAAACTGATGGTTTTGTAGCCGTCGTTTTTCCAGTCTTTGAATACGGGGGTGATGATTTCGGCTTTCAGGCTGCCTGAAACGGCTTTGTAATACTCTTGCGATGCGAGATTGACCAGCGTGCCGGCGCCGGCGGCCTGCATGTCGCCGTTGAGCCAGTCGGCAATGCGCGTGCCCCAGAAGCGGTAAAGGTTGGCGCCGCGCGCATTGGCAAAGGGCGTGCCCATTTCCAGGCGGTAGGGCTGGATCAGATCGAGCGGGCGCAAGATGCCGTACAGGCCGGAGAGCAGGCGCACGTGCCGTTCGATATAGGCGATTTCTGCCGGCGTGCGGCGGTAGGCGTCGATGCCTTCGTAAACGTCGCCGTTAAACAGATACAGCGCCGCTTTGGCGTTGTCGGCGGTAAAGGGCGGCGCCCAGGCGGCGTTGCGCTCGGCGTTGAGCAGGGCGATTTTGTCGGAAACCTTCATCAACGCCGCCAAGTCCTGCGGCGCGAGTTTTTTCAATTCGTCCATCAGCAGCTTCGCCTGATCCAATAGCGGCGGCTGGGCCGCGGTATCAAGGACGATATCGCGGTTTTCATTAAGGTTTTTGGCGGGCGAGAGCAAGAAATAAATCATGGTGCGGCGTTGTGGAAAATTCAAAGCGCCGCCATTATATAGCGAATCGCCGCCCGTTTTGCCCGCCCCCGTGCGCGCAGGCAGCCTGAAAGCCGCGCTTTGGCTTATAATCGCCGCCTTTTCTTTCCCCTTTATTGAGTCCTTTCAGGCTGCCTGAAAGGCCGTTCCGCCTTATGAAACCTTCTGTTTTAAGCAAACTGCAAACCCTGTCCGACCGCCTGGAAGAAGTAACCGCGCTACTTGGCTCGCCCGAAGCCGTCGCCGATATGGACAACTACCGCCGTCTCAACCAAGAGCACGCCGAGCTTACCCCCGTAGTGGAAACCTACCGCGCCTACACCCAAGCGCAAAGCGATTTGGCGGACGCCGAAGAAATGCTGTCCGACCCCGAAATGAAAGACTTTGCCGCCGAAGAAATCGACGCGGCCAAAGCCAAAATCGAAGCGCTGGACACCGAGCTGCAAAAACTGCTGCTGCCCAAAGACGCCGATGACGACAAAAACATCTTCATCGAAATCCGCGCCGGCACCGGCGGCGACGAAGCCGCGCTGTTTGCAGGTGATTTGCTGCGCATGTACAGCCGCTACGCCGAGCGCAACCGCTGGCAGGTGGAAATCGTCTCCGCCAACGAAAGCGATTTGGGCGGCTATAAAGAAGTGATCGTGCGGCTGATCGGGCTGGGCGCATACAGCAAACTCAAATTTGAATCGGGCGGCCACCGCGTGCAACGCGTGCCTGCCACCGAGAGCCAAGGGCGCATCCACACCTCCGCCTGCACCGTCGCCGTGATGCCCGAAGCGGACGAGCTCGAAGAAATCCAGCTCAACCCCGCCGATTTGCGCATCGACACCTTCCGCGCATCGGGCGCGGGCGGCCAGCACATCAACAAAACCGACTCCGCCGTGCGCATCACCCACCTGCCCACCGGCATGGTGGTGGAATGCCAAGACGGCCGCAGCCAGCACGCCAACAAAGCCCAAGCGATGAAAGTTTTGGCCGCGCGGCTCAACGACGCGCAAAAACGCGAAGCCCAAGCCAAAGAAGCCGCCGAGCGCAAATCGCTGATCGGCAGCGGCGACAGAAGCGAGCGCATCCGCACCTACAACTACCCGCAAGGCCGCGTTACCGACCACCGCATCAATCTCACCTTGCACAAGCTGGATTTTGTGATGGACGGCGATATGGAAGAGATTACCGCCGCGCTGATTGCCGAGCATCAGGCGGAATTGTTGGCGGCGATGGGGGATTAAAGCCGAAGGCAGCCTGAAAATGCCAAACAGGCTTTCAGGCTGCCTGAATTCCAACAGGAAACCAACCTATGTCCTTCACCTTCCGCCGCCACAAAAAACTGCACAAACAAGCCTACGCCGCCTTCGACAGCGGCGAACTGGCGCAGGCCGCCGAATACTTCGCCAAGCTGGTCAAACGCTTTCCCGACGACAGCGCCTACCACTATATGCAGGGTTTGACCGCCAAAAACCGCATGGACTGGCCGAGTGCCCTGCGTGCCAACCTGCGCGCCATCGAATGCGCCGACGGTTTTGCCGAAGGCGCGCACTGGAACGCCGCCATCGCCGCCACCGCCCTGCACGACTGGCACACCGCCCGCCGAATGTGGGCGGCCTGCGGCATCGCCATCCCCGAAGGCGAAGGCGAAATCCGTGCCGACTTCGGCATCGCCGTTATCCGCCTCAACCCGTGGGCAGACGGCGAAACCGTGTACGCCCGCCGCATCGACCCCGTCCGCGCCCAAATCATCAACGTGCCGCTGCCCGAAAGCGGCTGGCGTTTCGGCGACATCGCCCTGCACGACGGCGCACCCACCGGCACCCGAGACGACGGACAAGGCGGCGAAGTCCATGTATTCAACGCCTTTGAATGCTGGAGGCCGTCTGAAACCCCGACCCATACCGCCTTCGTCCGCTGCCCCGCCGCCGCAGACGCACACGCGCTCACCGAACTGCTGGAACAGCACGGCTGGACGGCCGAAGACTGGACGCAAAGCCTGCGCTATCTCTGCCTGCGTTGCAGCTACGGCATCCCGCACGAACACACGGACGCCGCCCCAAGCGTAGAGCAGGCCGACACTTGGCAGACCGAGCGCAGCATCGGCATCGCCGCCCCCGCTGCCCAATCTGCCAAACTGGAAACTGCCTTGCAAAACTGGGCAGCCGCCGCCCCCGGCCGCGAAGTTTCCGACATCTGCCGGCAGAACTACCCGCTGCCCGCGCGGCAGGACGGCAGGGTCTGGTGGATCGGAAGCAGCGAATAAACCGATTCAGGCTGCCTGAAAGTTTTAGCGAAAGTTTCCAAACATGATCCGCAAGCGTAACAAGATGATAGATTTCGGCTCGCTCCACCGCAGCAAAATGGCGTTTTACCTGCTGGTGCTGTTCTGCACGGCGGGAGTATGGTTGCTGTGGGCGCAGGCGGTTTCCAAGGGGGAAGTGTCGCTGAATTTGGAAAGCGTGCGCCAAGTGGGGCTGCTGACCGCGTTTACCGTTTCTTGGGCGGGCTATACCTTTTTCCGCTTCCGCCACATCCGCCGCGTGCGCTTTGATCCGCAGGCACAAATGCTGCTGCTGGAAGACTTTGCGTGGAAAAAGCTGTCGTGGCAGCCTGTGCACCGCATCGCCCGCAGCCAAATCCATGCCCTTGCCTACCAATTCGCATTTAGCGGCGAATCGCCGATCCGGCTGCTGCTGGCAAACGGCGAAGACATCCTGATCGGCGCCAGCGGCGATGCTTCCCGCGCCAAGATTTATGCCCGAACCATCGCCCGCAAAACCGGCCTGCCGTTTGTCGAGTTGAAAAAATAGTTTTCAGGCTGCCTGATTCCCGTCTTTCAGGCAGCCTGAAACCCCGCAACACCCACATTTAAAGGACATTTTATGCCCGTGATTATCAAAACCCCCGCCGAAATCGAAAAAATGCGCGAGCTGGGCCGACTGGCCGCCGAAGCGCTCGACTACATCGGAGATTTCGTCAAACCCGGCGTAACCACCAACGAAATCAACCAGCTGATCCACGATTACCACATCAATGTGCAGGGCGGCTATCCCGCGCCGTTGCACTACGGCAGTCCGCCCTTTCCCAAATCCTGCTGCACTTCGGTGAACCATGTGATCTGCCACGGCATTCCCGACGACAAGCCGCTGAAAAACGGCGACATCATCAATATCGACGTTACCATCAAAAAAGACGGCTTTCACGGCGATTCCAGCCGCATGTACGCCGTCGGCCAGATCAGCCCGGTTGCCAAGCGCCTGATCGATACCACCCACGCCGCGATGATGGCCGGCATCGAAGCGGTGCGCCCCGGCGCCACGCTGGGCGACGTCGGCCACGCCTGCCAGCAGGTGGCCGAAAACGCCGGCTATTCGGTGGTGCAGGAATTTTGCGGCCACGGCATCGGCCGCGGCTTTCACGAAGAGCCGCAGGTGCTGCACTACGGGCGCAAAGGCAGCGGCCTGAAGCTGCAGCCGGGGATGATTTTCACCGTCGAGCCGATGATCAACCAGGGTAAACGCCACCTGAAAATCCTGGCCGACGGCTGGACGGTGGTCACCAAAGACCGCAGCCTGTCCGCCCAGTGGGAGCACGAAGTGCTGGTTACCGATACCGGCTACGAAATCCTGACCGTCAGCCCGAAAACGGGCCGGCCGTAAACTTTCAGGCTGCCTGAAAGCGCAGCGGGATTGCGAAGCCCAAGCCGGTTTTTGCGTTTTCAGGCTGCCTTTTGCCCAACAGATGCGGCGGCAGATCCGTGCCGCCTTTGGTTTATCCGCCGCCGGCAGGGTGCGGGGCGCTGCGTTTCAGGCTGCCTGAACACGCGGTTGCCAAGCGCAAACGCCATCCCGCCCTGCCGCCGGCATTGCAACGGAAATCCGCCATGCTGACCTACACTCCGCCCGAATCCGGCCGCCCCGCCGGCAGCCGCGAGTATCCGTGGATGCTGCTGCTTTTGGTGTTTGCCTGGCTGTGGCCGGGCGTGTTTTCGCATGATTTGTGGCGGCCGTACGAGCCGGAAACTTTTGCCGCCGTCGAGCATTTCCTGCGCCACGGCTCGGTGGCAGGGGCTTCCACGCTGCCGCCGCCTTATGTGTGGCTGGCGGCGCTGTTTGTGCGCCTGCTCTCGCCGTGGGCGCTCGATGCCTATTCGGCGGCGCGCGTTGCCAGCGTGGTGTTTACCGCACTGGGGCTGGCCGGCTGCGGCATGGCCTGTGCCCGCATGCTCGACCGCCACGCCGCCCGCAGCATGTTGCTGGTGCTGATTGCTTCGGCGGGGCTGACGGCGGCCGGCCATTTTCTCGGGCCGGTGCCGGTGCTGTTTGCCGGTGCCGGACTGTATTGGTGGGGGATGGCGGCGGCGCAGCGGCAGGTGGTGTTTTCCGGCGTGCTCTCGGCGCTGGCGCTGCTGCTGCTGTTTCAGACCGGCGGGGCGCTGGTGGCCGCCGCCGCGCTCTTGGCGGGGGTGCTGCCCCATGTGTTTGCCGGCTGGCGGCGGCGCCATCTGCTGTGGCTGCTGTACACGCTGGCGGTCGTGCTGCCACTGTTGGCCAGCCATTTTCTGCTGCTGGCAAAAAACCATCCGGCGGCGTTTGATGTTTATCTGCGCCGGCAGCTGTTTGGCGTGTTTGGCGGGTTGGACGGCTTTCAGGCTGCTTTCAGCCTGCCTTACTATCTGATGCATCTGGCCTGGTTTGCCCTGCCGGCCTGGCCGCTGGCGCTGTGGACGGCGGTGAAAACGCCGGCCGCGCAGCGTGCGGTTTTCCTGCCGGCGCTGTGCTGGCTGGCGGTGTTCGGCCTGCTGCTGGCGCTGATGCCGCAGCACAACCGCGATTATCTGGTGCTGCTGCTGCCGCCCTTGGCGCTGGCTGCTTCGGCGCAGCTTGACAGTCTCAAGCGCGGAGTGGCGGCGTTTTTCAACTGGTTCGGCATGATGACTTTCGGGCTGGCGGCGGTGTTCCTGTGGCTGGGCTTTATGGCGATGAACTACGGCTATCCGGCGCGGCTGGCCGCCCGCGCCGCCTATTTCAGCCCGTATTACACGCCGCATATCCGGCCGCTGCCGATTCTGTTTGCCCTGTTGTTCGGCCTGATGTGGCTGGTGGCGGTGCGCCGGCGCCGCATCCGCGGCCGGCAGGCGGTAACCAACTGGGCGGCGGGCATCACGCTGGTGTGGGCGCTGCTGTTTACCCTGTTTCTGCCCTGGCTCGATGCCGCCAAAAGCTATCGGCCGGTGGTCTTGCAGATGGAACAGTCGCTCGATGATGGCGTGCGCGCCGATTTTGCCGCCGGCGCCTGCCTGCTGATCCGCCGCCCGAACAGCGACGGCTATCTGGCCTGGCAGCAGTACGGCAGCCTGAAAATCGGCGGCGAAAACGACAACTGCCGCTACGAACTTTTGGAAACCGACCCGCGCACCGAAGCCGTGCCGGAAAACGCTCTGTGGCAGGGACGGCGCCCGCGCAGCAAAAACCAGCTTTTTGTGCTGGTGCGGCACGACGGCTTTTAGGATTTGCGTATATTTGCTGTTTTCAGGCTGCCTACTTTCAGGCAGCCTGAAAACCTTTTCGCGCAAAAAAAGCCCCGCCGCCGATTGGTAAGCGCGGCGCTTTCCCGTACAATCCGTGCCTGTTTTCCCCACCGCATAAGGACTTTGCCATGGTCGCGACTTTCGCCCGCTTTCTCGAACAACAACACGCCGCGCACGGCACCGATCAGGCGCTGATCGATACCGTTGCCGCCGTAGTCGCCGCCTGCGGCGCGATCCAGGCCAAAGTGCGGCTGGGCGCGCTCGCCGGCGTGCTGGGCGAGGCCGGCAGCGGCAATGTGCAGGGCGAGGCGCAGAAAAAACTCGATGTGATCGCCAATGATATTCTGGTGGCCGCGCTCAAAGCTGAGCCGGCGGTGGCGGGGCTGGCCAGCGAGGAAGAAGACAGTTTCGTTTCCTGCAACGAGGGCGGCCGCTATCTGGTGCTGTTCGACCCTTTGGACGGCTCGTCGAATATTGACGTGAACATTTCCATCGGCACCATTTTCTCGGTACTCGCCAAGCCCGAAGGCAGCCTGAAAACCGAAAGTTTCCTGCAGGAGGGCAGCCGCCAGCTGGCCGCCGGCTATGTGCTTTACGGCCCGCAAACCCTGCTGGTGCTGACCTTCGGCAAGGGCGTGGCGGTGTTTACGCTCGATGACAAAGGCGAGTTTGTCCAAACCGCCGCCAACCCGCAGGTGCCGGCGGCCACCGCCGAATTTGCCATCAATATGTCCAACCGCCGCCATTGGGAAGAACCGGTGCGCCGCTATATCGACGAATTACTGGCCGGCAGCGAAGGCGTGCGCGGCAAAAACTACAATATGCGCTGGGTGGCCAGCATGGTGGCCGAAGTGCACCGCATCCTGATGCGCGGCGGCGTGTTTATGTATCCCAAAGACAATCGCGACCCCGCCAAGCCCGGCAAGCTGCGGCTGATGTACGAAGCCAACCCGCTGGCGCTGGTGCTGCGCGAGGCCGGCGGCGCCTGCTGCGACGCGCGCCAGGATATGCTCGACATCCGGCCGCAGGCGCTGCACCAGCGCGTGGCGGTGGTGCTCGGCAGCCGCGAGGAAGTCGAATACCTGTGCCGTCTGCATGATTAACAGGCAGCCTGAAAGCGGCGCAAACATTTTCAGGCTGCCTGCAGGCGCATCAAACCAGCACCCAAGCAGCCTGAAAACCCCGAAAGCAGCCTGAAAACTTCAGGCGCCATTACCGACAACAACAAACCGCGTCCCGCCCGCACCGGCGGCAGGGGCGCCGGCAAACCGCCAGACACAAGGAATCCGCACATGACATGGAGCATCGATGCTTCGGCATCCACCTACGGCATCAAACACTGGGGCGACGGCTATTTTTTCATCGCCGACAACGGCGAAGTGATGGTGCGCCCCAATCCCGACAGCCAGGCCGCTGTCAGCCTGTACGATTTGGTGCACCAGCTCAACGAACGCGGCCAGGATCTGCCGATGCTGTTCCGCTTTCCCGATATTTTGCAGGATCGCGCGCTGCGCCTGTGCCGCGCGTTTAACCGCTCCATCCGCAAAAACGACTACCAGGGCAGCTACACCGCCATCTACCCGATTAAAGTCAACCAGCAGGAGAGCGTGGTCAAAAACCTGATCGTGCCGAAAAACGACGAAGTGTCCATCGGTCTGGAAGCCGGTTCAAAACCCGAGCTGATGATTGTGCTGGCCTTTGCCCCCAAAGGCGGCACCATCGTCTGCAACGGCTACAAAGACCGCAATTTCATCCGTCTGGCGCTGATGGGGCAGCGGCTCGGCCACCAGGTGTTTATCGTCATCGAGAAAGAAAGCGAAGTCGATATCGTCATCGAAGAAGCGGCCAAGCTCAATGTGCGCCCAAATCTCGGCATCCGCGTGCGCTTATCGTCGCTCGCATCGAGCAAATGGGCGGACACCGGCGGCGAAAAAGGCAAGTTCGGCCTGTCTGCCGCGCAGATTATTTCCGCCGCCGAGCGCCTGAAAGCCGCCGGTTTGGGCGAGTGCGTGCGCCTGATGCACTTTCATATGGGTTCGCAGATTTCCAATATCGCCGACTACCGGCTGGGCTTCAAAGAAGCCGTGCGCTATTTTGCCGAACTGCGCGGCTTGGGGCTGCCGATTGATTATGTCGATGTCGGCGGCGGGCTGGGCGTCGATTACGACGGCACCCACTCGCGCAACGCCAGCTCGGTCAATTACGACATCGGCGAATATTCCTACACCATTATCTCGATGCTGCGCGAGTATTGCGACGAATACGGCATCCCGCATCCCAACGTCTTCAGCGAATCCGGCCGCGCGCTCACCGCCCACCACGCGGTGCTGGTTACCAATGTAACCGACGTCGAAAGCCTGCCCGAAAGCGTGGCGGGCATCGGCGACGAGCGCGACAACTATTCCTTCGCCACCCAAAAGCTGATCCACCTGATGGAAAAAGGCATCGACAGCGAGATGGTTACCGAAACCTACTACCGCATCGGCCACTATCTGGCGGAAGTAACCGAAAACTACATCGACGGCAAAATCGGCCTGCCGGAAAAAGCGCTGGCCGAGCAGGTGTACGCGGTGTTGTGCCGCCGCCTGAAAAAAGGCCTGCAGACCAGCCACCGCGCCCAGCGCCAGGTGTTCGACGACTTGATCGACAAACTCGCCGACAAATATTTCTGCAACTTCAGCGTGTTCCAAAGCCTTCCCGATACCTGGGCCATCGGCCAGGTGCTGCCGATTATGCCCATCCACCGGCTGGGCGAAAAACCCAACCGCCGCGCCATCCTGCAGGATCTGACCTGCGATTCCGACGGCAAACTCAGCCGCTACGTCGATCAGCAGAGCATCGAATCGAATATGCCGCTGCACGCCCCCAATAAAGGCCAGCCCTATCTGATCGGCGTGTTTATGGTCGGCGCCTATCAGGAAATTCTCGGCGACATGCACAACCTATTCGGCGACACCGATTCGGTGAATGTGTATGTGCGCAGCGACGGCAGCGTCGAATACTCCGGCATGGAAGAGCACGACACCATCGAAGACATGCTGCGCTACGTCCATCTCCAGCCGCAGGAAGTCATCAACAAATTCGAAGAAAAACTGCGCTGGGCCAAGCTCGAACGCAACGAGCAGCGCATCTACACCGCCGAATTTTTCCACACGCTCAAACAAAGCAGCTATCTGAGTCTGGAAGAAGACTGATTCACGCAAAAGGCAGCCTGAAAAGCTTTCAGGCTGCCTGTTTTTCCCCAAATCCCACAGAAAGGAAACGCAATGAGTGCCGATAAAGAACGCTACTGGCAGGCGATGGCCATGCTCGAATCCGCCGAAGAAATCCACTCGCCCGCCGACTGCCAAAAAGCGCTGGAAGAAATGGCGCGCGCCATCACCGCCGATTTGAGCGAAAGCCACCCGCTGGTGCTGGCGGTGATGGGCGGCGCCGTTGTGTTTGCCGGCCGCCTGCTTCCGCTGCTGCGCTTCCCGCTCGATTTCGACTACATCCACGTCAGCCGCTACGGCGACCAGCTGCAAGGCAGCGACCTGCACTGGCTCTACCAGCCTGAAAACGTCGCCAGCCGCGACATACTGGTGCTCGACGACATCCTCGACGAAGGCCACACCATGCACGCCGTGCGCGAAAAACTGCTGGCCAAAGGCGCCAAAAGCTGCCGCAGCGCCGTATTCGCCGACAAAGCCATCACCAAAAGCAAACCCATCCGCGCCGACTACACCGGCCTGAGCGTGCCCGACCGCTACGTTTTCGGCTACGGCATGGACGCCCGCGGTATGTGGCGCAATCTCGACGCCATCTACGCCTTAAGCGAAGAACCCTAAGCCGTTTCAGCGCGCCGTTTTGCTTTTCAGGCTGCCTTTTCTGATGGGAAAGGCAGCCTGAAAAACGAAGCCGCCGGATTCAAACGCACAGCTTAAAGGATGGCAGGACATGACGGATTTGTTTCTCTTGGCGATTGACCTTGTCGCCTTATTGCTTGAATGGATTTTGCGCCTGATTTTCTGGCTGGGGCGCAAACTGGGCTGGATCAAACAAACCACGCCCAAACCCACGCGCAAGCAAACGCTTATCGGCGCAATCGTGTTGCTGGCGATATTGCTGACCATCGGGCTGCTGCAGTAAACACGCCCGCGCTGCCGCACCCAAAGCAGCCTGAAAGCAAAGCACAGCCGCCCCGCCCAAACTGCTTATACCCGCTTTTTATAAGGCTTAGATAGCGACAGGCTTTGTGCGCGGCGGCTTTTCCCGTACAATCCCGCGCTTTTCGCATATTGAATACGGAGCGTTATCCATGTTGAAAAAATTTGCCCTGCCGCTTGTATGTTCGCTGGTGCTGGCCGCCTGCGGCGGCGGTTCTGCCGGCGGTGCCGCGGCTTCCGAAGCGCAGCCTGAAACCAAAATCTCCGGCAGCCTGATCGAGCGCATCAACAACAAAGGCAAGATTGTGGTCGGCACCGAAGGTACTTACGCCCCCTTCACCTACCACGACCAAAGCGGCAAACTCACCGGCTACGACGTTGAAGTGGCACGCGCCGTCGCCCAAAAGCTCGGCGTGGAAATCGAATTTAAAGAAACCCAGTGGGACGCCATGCTCGCCGGCCTGAAAGCCGGCCGCTTCGATATGGTGGCCAACCAGGTAAGCCTGACCACGCCCGAGCGCCGCGCCACTTTCGACAAATCGGAAAACTACAGCTGGAGCGGGCCGATGATGCTGGTGCGCGCAGACAATAAAACCATCAAGTCGCTCGATGACATCAAAGGCTTGAAAGCGGCGCAGACTTTGAGCAGCAACTACGGCGAGATGGCGGTGGCCGCCAAGGCCGAAGTGGTGCCGGTGGACGGCATGGCGCAGGCGCTGACGCTGGTGCAGCAAAACCGCGCCGATCTCACGCTCAACGATTCGCTGGCGCTGTTGGACTATCTGAAGAAAAATCCCGATTCCGGCCTGAAAACCGCTTGGAAAGCGGGCGCGGACGACAAACTCGGTTCCGGCCTGATTTTGAACAAGGGCAATACCGAAGCGCTGGCGAAAATCAACACCGCCATCGAAGAGCTGCAGCAAGACGGCACGCTGAAGAAACTCGGCGAAGAGTTTTTTGGTGAAGACGTCAGCGTGAAATAACGATGGTGCACGAATTTCTGACTTCGCTGCCGTTTATGAACGGCACCCGCGCCACGCTGGTGATGGACGCTTTCTGGCCGATGGTCAAAGCCGGCCTGACGGTGTCCGCGCCGCTGGCGCTGGTGTCTTTTGCCATCGGCATGCTGATTGCGGTGGCGGTGGCGCTGATACGGATTATGCCCGCAGGCGGCGTGTTTCACCGCCTGCTGCTGGCGCTGTGCAAAGTCTATATCTCCGCCATCCGCGGCACGCCGCTCCTGATCCAGCTGTGCGTGGTGTTTTACGGCCTGCCGGCGATGGGGATTTTTATCGACCCGCTGCCGGCCGGCATCATCGGCTTTTCGCTGAACGTCGGCGCCTACGGCTCGGAAACTGTGCGCGCGGCGATTTTGTCGGTGCCCAAAGGCCAGTGGGAAGCCGGCGCCTCCATCGGCATGGGCTATCTGCAAACCTTCCGCCGCATCATCGCGCCGCAGGCCTTCCGCGTGGCGGTACCGCCGCTGAGCAACAGCTTTATCAGCCTGGTTAAAGACACTTCGCTGGCCTCCACGGTAACCGTAACCGAGCTGTTCCGCGTTGCCCAGCAGTACGCCAATTCCTCCTACGACTTTCTGCCGGTGTATCTGGAAGCCGGACTGATTTACTGGTGCTTCTGCTTCGTGCTGTTTGTCATGCAGGCGCATATGGAGCGCTACAACAACCGCTTTGTGGCCAAGTAAATGATAGAAATAAAAAACATCCGCAAGTCCTTCGGTAAAAACGACATCCTGCGCGGCATCGACCTGAGCATAGATAAAGGGCAGGTGGTGGTCATTCTCGGCCCATCCGGCTCGGGCAAAACCACCTTTTTGCGCTGCCTGAACGCGCTCGAGCTGCCCGAAGCCGGCGAAATCCGCTTCTCCGAACCCGACGCGCTCAGCATAGACTTCGCCCGCAAGCCCGGTAAAAAAGACATTCTCGCCCTGCGCCGCAAATCCGGCATGGTGTTCCAGCAATACAACCTGTTTCCGCACAAAACCGCGTTGGAAAACGTTATGGAAGGGCCGGTGCAGGTGCAGGGCGTAAGTGTGGCCGAAGCCCATCAGCAGGCGCTGGTGCTGCTGGAAAAAGTCGGGCTTTCCGGCAAAGAAACGCTGTATCCGCACCAATTGTCCGGCGGCCAGCAGCAGCGCGTCGGCATCGCCCGCGCCCTCGCCATCCGCCCGCGGCTGATGCTGTTTGACGAGCCGACCTCCGCGCTCGATCCCGAGCTGGTGCAGGGTATTCTCGCCACCATGAAAGAACTCGCCGCCGAAGGCCGCACCATGGTCGTCGTTACCCACGAAATCAAATTCGCCCTCGACGTGGCCGATACCGTGGTGGTAATGGACGAAGGCGTAATCGTCGAGCAGGGCGCCCCGCAAGAGCTGTTTGCCAACCCGCAGCACGAACGTACCCGCCGCTTTCTCAGCCGCATCGGCGGCGGCGCAACGGCGGAATAAATCCCGTCCAAACCATAAAAAGCAGCCTGAAAACCGTTTAACGCGGCTTTCAGGCTGCTTTTTGCTGCTTCAGCTTTACTGAAACTTAGCTCACGTTTTTAGCTTCGCAACTTTGCTGCGCGACGCAGGCTGCCTTCTGAAAACCGTTCAACACGGCTTTCAGGCTGCCTTCATGTGCTTCAGCCTTGCCGAAACTTACGCCGCTTGCTTTCAGGCTGCCTTTCCAAGCGATCTTAAAAGCAGCCTGAAACGCCGAGACTCCCTCCCCTGCGCCCCAGCGCGGGGGAGGGCTGGGGTGGGGGTGGCGTTTCGCAGAAACGCTGTGCCTCCCCGCTGTCAAAGCCACCAAAGCCACCGTCCCAGACGCCGTCATTCCCGCGTAGGCGCACTACTGTCCGGAATAAATAACCCATACAAATCAACACACTAAACACTTGACTTCAAAACAACACCCCCTGCATCCGCGCCAGTTCAAGCCGTTCCCGCCCATAGGCGAGTATTTTTAAGCGGCAGATGCCGTTTTATGGCGAAAAAGCCGTCAAAATGTTAATTGCCAACACACCCTGAAACCAGCGGCTCTTTGCCCGGACGGCTGACGGTGATGCGGCACGGGCTTTTTCCATGCGCTTGTCTTCGCGCTGCAAATCGGCTTCGAGCGCGTCTAATCGGGCGAGCAGGGCTTTAAGATGTTTGACTTAGGGCGGTGCGGGCTGCCACAGGCTTTTGTCGGCACTGCCTTTGGCCAAACGGTCAATGCCCATATCGGCCAGCGCGCGGGCGTCGGTTTTGTCGGTTTTGTGCAGATTGTCCGAACGGATGTATGCCGCCATACCGGTGGGTAAATCGCGAGTTTACCCTGGTGGGGAGATACAAGGTCGAATACTTGTATCCGACATTTTCCGTTTCTGCTCGAATGCCGCCTTTGCAGCCGGCTGTTTGTCGGATTCGAGAATCTGACCTACGCGGTTTCAGGCAGCTTTGGCTTTCAGGCTGCCTTTTGTATTGCCGCTGCGTTTTAGCCACCGCTTTCCTGCAGCAGGCGGTACAGCATTTCGGCGCGCTGCCAGTCTTCGGGGGTGTCGATGTCCTGCACGCGGTAGCGGGGCAGTCCGACGGCGTAGGCGCGGCTGTTGAATATTGGTTTTTCCGCCAGCCAGGCGGCGGCGCGTCCCCAGTAGAACTGGCCGGCGTCGTGCCAGGCTTCTTCTAAATCCTGCGAGCGCACGGCGAAGTTTTCCGGTTGGAACATCGATACCGAACCGTCGGCGGCGCGGCGCAGGGCGCGTTGGATGGGGAAGGCGTAGGTGGTGGCGGCAAAGGCGTAGTCGCCGCCGCTTTCGTGCAGGATGTCGAGTCCGCGGCGCAGATCGTCGGCGCACACGAAGGGGGCGGTGGCATACAGGCAGCAGACCAGGGCGTCCGGTACCGGTGCGTTTTCAGGGCAGTCTGAAAGGCTTTCAGGCTGCTTTTCATCCAGTAGGGCGGCGACGGCGTGGCGCATCACTGCGCCGGTGGTGGCGAAATCGTCGGCCAGTTCGGCGGGGCGCACAAAGGGCGTTTCGGCGCCGCAGCGGCGTGCGGTTTCGGCGATTTCGGCGTCGTCGGTGGAAACGATAATGCGCGTAAAGCAGCCTGAAAGCTGCGCCGCTTCGATGGAGCGGGCGATCATCGGCCGGCCGCAGAAGTCTTTGATGTTTTTGCGGGCGATGCGTTTGCTGCCGCCGCGTGCGGGAATGATGCAGAAGTTCATAAGTGGGCTTTTTTAGTGTGGCGCCGCGGTTTCAGGCTGCCTGAAAGCGGCAAAGGGCGGATTGTAGCCGATGGCTGTGTTTTGCGGCGGCCGTCGCGATATAATTGCGGCTTTTTGCGCAAAGAACCCTGCCATGTCCAACAAAAGCAAAACCGAACTGGAACACAATAAACTGCACAAACGCCTGCGCCACGCGGTGGGCGATGCGATTAACGATTTCAATATGATCGAGCCGGGCGACAAGATTATGGTCTGCCTCTCCGGCGGCAAAGACAGCTACGCGCTCTTGGACATCCTGCGCCACCTGCAGGCGTCCGCGCCGATTGATTTCGAGCTGGTGGCGGTTAATCTCGACCAAAAACAGCCGGGTTTTCCCGAAGAAGTGCTGCCGACTTATCTGGAGAGCATCGGCATGCCTTATAAAATCGTTGAGGAAGACACTTATTCCACCGTTAAGCGCGTGCTCGACGAAGGCAAAACCACCTGCTCGCTGTGCAGCCGCCTGCGCCGCGGTATTCTCTACCGCACCGCCAAAGAGCTCGGCTGCAGCAAGATCGCGCTGGGGCATCACCGCGACGACATTATCGCCACCATGTTTCTGAATATGTTTTACGGCGGCAAACTCAAAGCCATGCCGCCGAAACTCGTTTCCGACAACGGCGAGCATATCGTTATCCGCCCGCTGGCGTATGTGAAGGAAAAAGACCTGATCCGCTACGCCGAAATCAAGCAGTTTCCGATTATTCCGTGCAATCTGTGCGGCTCGCAGCCGAATCTGCAGCGCCAGGTAATCGGCGAGATGCTCAAAGACTGGGACAAGCGTTTTCCCGGCCGCATTGAGTCTATGTTTTCGGCGCTGCAAAACGTGGTGCCTTCCCATCTGGCCGATACCGAGCTGTTTGATTTTGTCGGGCTGCAGCGCGGCCAAAACTTGAAACACGGCGGCGATCTGGCCTTTGACAGCGAAACCCTGCCGACTTCGTTTGAAGTGGCCGGTGCCGCCGATGAAGCGGAGCAGTCCAAACCGCAAGCAAAACGGGTAATCAATATCTTGGACAACCGACCGAAAGCCGCCGCGCATGAATAAATTCAGACCCGTGATGGAGCTGCTGCTACTGGCAGCGGCTTATTTTGTCGGCCTGGCGTTTGTGATCGGGCTGTTTGTCGGCTTCAACCAGGCGCTGGGCGTGGCACAATGGCAGATGCTGTCGCGCTACACGCTCGAAGGGTGCGAAACGCTGCTGTTTCTCGCCGCCGTTGTCTGGCTGACCGTTCTCTGCCGCCGCTGCTACCGGCGTCTTTTGGATGCGCACGGTGTGTTGCCGAAGGCAGACACCGTTGGGCGCAAACGCAAGGCCGCCATCATGGCGGCGGGGCTGGTGCTGATGCTGGCGATCAATCCGCTTTACGAAGTGTTCAGCGGCTGGCTGGGGCAGCAGGCCACCACCGACAGCCTGCAAAACCAGCAGATGCTTACCCAGCTGCTCGCCCAGCTGCCGCTGCTGATGCCGGTTTATATCGTGTTGGCGGCGCCGCTGCTGGAAGAATTGCTGTTTCGCGGCCTGTTTTTCCACAGCTTCGGCAGCCCGCAAACGCGCGCCAAGCGGCTGGCGCTGCTGCCGGTTTCCGCCTTTGCCTTCGCCTGCCTGCATGCGCTGCCGGTGAGCATGGAGTTCGCACCGTATTTCGCCATGGGGCTGGTGCTCGGCGGCGTGTACCTTTGCAGCCGCGATTTGCGCTGCAGCATAGCGGTGCATGTGGCGAACAATCTGATTGCGCTGCTGATACTGTACGCCGGCGCGTAGGCCGGAATGGTTTTCAGGCTGCCTTTGGGAAACAAGGGCAGCCTGAAAGTTTTTGTACTGTTTTGCAGGACGGGCGCGCGCTATTGTTCGATACAAAGCAGGATTTTTGCCTGTGCGGACGCAATGAAAACGGAAAAACCAAAAAGTATAAACGAACGCAAGCGCAAAATATTTCAGGCTGCCTGACACAGAGACAGGCAGCCTGAAAATCTAAGACGGGCGCTTATTGCTTTTGCGCGCCGAATACACCGGTTATATCGCCTTTTTTATAGGAGCCGGCCACTTCGGCAGCGTTGTTGCCGTAGAAACCGCCTTCGCTGTAGGTTTTATCGGCGGCAGTACCGCTGAAGCGGTTGCCTTTGATATCGGCGTTGATTTGGTAGGTTTCGTTGGCTGCGCCGGTCAGTGTGCCGGTCAGCTTGCGGGCACCGAAATCGGCAGTCAGTTCAGCCGAATTTTTTCCGCCTTGGAAGCCGGCACCTTTGCCGTCGGAGTTCATATGCAGGCCGCTGTATTTGAATTGGCCGCTGGTGGGCATATTGGTGGTTTCGACACCGTGGACAAAAGGTGTCCGATTATTGACTGATTTTCCGGCAAAACCAAAACGTACGCTGCTGTATGTGGTGCCGCCGACGGCATAATTGCCGTTGCTGTTGTTATTATTGAACCAGGTTCCGGCACGGAGACCTGTCAGGCTGATGGTTACGCCGCCAACGGTCAGTTTATCCAGCTGACTGGCTTGGACAGATTTGAAATCGGTAGCGGTGTTTTTGCCGATATTGGCATTGCCGCCGTTATTGTTGTTGGCATTGCCGTTGTTGTTTGCATTGTTATTATTGTTATTCGGCACGGTATTGTTGGCCGAAGTGTTGGGGCTGCTGCTGCCACCGCCGCCGCCACAGGCAGAAAGTACAAGGGCAGTGGCGCCGATCAGGGCGGCAAGAGTGGTTTTTTTCATAGTTTTCTTCCTTAATCTTTATCGGATGTTTTGAAACGTTTTCCGGCGTTTGCCGGTCAAGGGGCGCAAATTATAAGTGAAGACTCTAAATCCGGCAAATTTTTTACGCTGCGATAACCCCTTGCATTTTTGTTTACCGCCTGTGCCCTGCGCCCAAATGCCACAAGCAGCGGCAGGGGCGGTGCTTGCGCGCATTTTTCAGGCTGCCTTGGCGGGGCAGCCTGAAAGATTTAAGCGGGGCAAAACGCTTTCAGGCTGCCTGAAAATATCGGGCAGCCTGAAAGTGCGGTTGGTGCGTGTTCAGGTTTCATCTTTGGGCGGCACCGGTGCGAACCAGCCTACCAGCAGCAACAGCAGGCCGACAACGATAAAGGAAACGATGCGGGCGATGCCGCCGCTGTTGCCCAGTTCGACCAAAAACAGCTTGGCCACCACCACCGCCATTAGGGCGGCGCCGCAAAACCAGAGCGGACGGATGCCGCGGCGGTGGCCAGAAGTCATCAGGGCGATGGCCGAGAGCGCCCATACAATCGACAGGCTGGCCTGCAGGCCGAAGGAAGCGAGCAGGGTGTCGAGCTGCCAGACAACGCCGCCGTAAAAATGCCACAGACGCATCACTGCGGCGCTTAGGGCGTAAAGCGCGGCGGCGGCGAAAACGGCATAGACGGGGCGGCGGTTTTCGGCATCGTCCAACCAATGATCGCGGCTCTGCCAAGCAAAAGCAAACAGCGCCAGTTGCGGCAGCTCCAGCAGGTTCAGCAACGGCAGGTAGGAAGCGGATTCGGCGGGCTGGCGCCAGTTGGCCCACAGCAGCCACAGCAGCGCGAAAGACGCCAGCGCGGCGCCGGCAGCCGGACGGTAGAGCGCGTCATAGCGCGGCGGCGTGTGCCGGCGCAGCGCGTAAAGCAGCAGGGCGCCGGCAAACGGTGCGGCCAGCCAGCCTGCAGGCTGCCAGGCGGCGGGCAGGTGTTCTGCGGCGGCAAGACCGCTAAAGCGTGTCCACAGCGCCAGCGGCACGGCGAGCATCAGACCGTGCCAAAGCAGACCGTTTTCACGGCGCTCAAAACGCTGCGGCGCGGTAATCCAGACGGCAGCGGCGCTGAAGGCAGACAGCACGATCAGACCCGGCAGCAGACCATGCTGCGCCCAGACGGGAATGCGCGGCCACAGCACGGCGCCCAAAAGCGGCAGCAGCACCAGCGCGGCTTGGCGGGCATGGCGCCAGTCCGACTGCCGGCCGGCGGCAGCCAGCAGCAAAAAGGGCAGCATCTGCAGCAGCAGCGCGGTATCCGGACTGCCCCAGGCGTCGCCAAAGCGGGCGATGGCGGCAAAGGCAGTCGGCAGCGCGCACGCCAGCAAGAGCGCGGCGCAAAGGTTTTCAGGCTGCTTTGAATGGGTAATTTCACGACCGCTGCGGTGCCGATTATGGTTTTCAGACTGCCCTTCATCGGCGCTGGCAAACAGCAGATAGGACGCGGCGGCCAGCACGGCGGCGGCAAAGACGGGCGGCAGCAGCGAAGAAGAAGTCTGCCACAGCAGCGCCGGCCAGGACGGTTGGCCAACGGACTCGGACGGGACAGTGCCGGCAATGGCTTCGACTAAAACCAGCCCACCGTAAAACACGGCCGCCGCCGGCAGCATTTTGGCATCGAACCGACGGCGCAGCCATGCGGCGGCCAGCGCCAGCAATGCGACCGCCAGCATAAAGCCGCGCGGGGCAAACAGCTCGCGCGCCAACAGCGGCAGCAGCAGAACCACCGCCGCCATTGCCGCGGTTTGCAAATTGCGCTCCCAGCGCGCCGCAGGCAGCCTGAAACCATAAAAAGCACCGCATACCAGCATGCCGCCTCCGGCTGCGGCGGCCAGCGCCACCGCCGGCGAAGCGCTGTCTGCGGCAAACACGCTGTCCAGCGCCTTCAGGGCGACGGCCAGATACAGCAGCAGCGCGGCCAGCCGCACATGCGCCAGCCGCTGCTTGCGCGCGAAAAAGTAGGCCAGCGCCGCTTCCAATGCCCACAACGACACGGTTTGCGCGCGCCCGAAAGCCAGCGGCACCGCCAAAGTGGCAAACAGCGCGGCCAGCGCGGCAAAAGCCTGCGCCAGCACGGCAAACGCGCGGCTGCCGCGCCACAGCACCAGCGCAAACAGGGCGTAAACCGCGGCAAACAGCAGCGCCGCTGCCGCCGGCTTGAGCGGCGCGCCCGCAGCCAGCATCGCATACTGCAGCTGGAAAGCGGCAAAGGCGCTGCCAAAGAGCAGGGCGCTGTCGAGCATGCCCACCCGCCACAGGCCGCGCAGCAGCGCCTGCCACAGCTGGGCCAGTGTGGCATCGTCGGGCGGGGTACCGTCATCGTCATCGTTCTGTAAGGCGTTTTCCTGATCCAGCAACACGCGGCGGGCAAACAGGCAGGCAATCAGGGTGTAAAGCAGCCAGTGGTAGAGCAAAAAGGCTTCAGCCGAAGCAAACAGCTGCGGGCGGTAATCGTGGATGCCCCACGAAACGGCAATCAGAAAGCTGCCGCAAAAGCCGGCCAAATTCAGGCTGCGCCACGATTTGAACCACGCCATCAACGCCACGCCGGCATTGAGCAGCGCCAGATAGGAAAACAGGAAAACGTGGCTGCCGCAGCCGTCGGCGAGCAGCAGCGGCGCCGCCATGCCGCCGGCCAGCGCCACCAGCGCCAGAATTTCGGCGTCCTGCAGCAGCGCCAGCATCGCCATCGCCAATACCAGCGCCACCATCAGCACCAGCGCCGCATCCGCCGGCAGCAGCGGATGCAGTTTGACCGCCGCCAGTGCGGTCAGATACATCACCGCGATGCCGAAGCCCTGCAGCACCAGCCCGTATTCGCGGCGTTGGCGCTGCAGCTTCCAGCCGGTGAGCGCTGCCGCCAGCCCGGCCGCTGCCACCGCCAGATAGCGCACGCGCACCGGCAGGTGGATGTGTTCGGAAGCAAAGCGCAGCAGGAAAGCCAGTCCGAGAAACAGCACCACCACGCCGGCTTTGAGCAGCGGATTGCCTTTAAGAAACCAGGCGAGTATCGGGTTGGGCGCGTCCGCATCCGCTGCCGTATCCGTGGCCGTTTTGCGCCGGCGCACGATAATTTTCCCATTGCCGCCGCGTACCGGCGCCGTGCCGGAAGGGGCAGGGCGGACAGGGCTTTCAGGCTGCCTGAAAGTGTTTTGCGCCCTGCCGGCATCGGTTTCGATTTCGGCTTCGGTAGGGGCAGCCTGAAACGCCGCTGCGGGGGCGGCATCCGCCGGCACTTCGGGACGGACGGGCGGCGGCGTCTGCAGCGGGCGCGGCGCGGCGGCGGGTGTTTGCTCGGGCAGCGGGTTTTCAGGCTGCCTGAAGTCTGCCGCTGGCGGCGGCGCGGCAAAACCGCTGTACCGCTGCGACTGCTGCAGCTCTTTCAGCTGCCGCTGCAGACGGCCGACCGTCAGCTCCAGCCATTCGACGCGCTCGCGCAGCGAGTTTTCTTCATCCTGCGTTTCTTGGCGGCGCAGCGCCAGAAACACCGCAGTGACCAGCGCCGCGGCAAAGCCCAGTTGGAACAGGCCGACGGCGGAAAATACCAGTAGCGGCAGCAATACCAGCAACAATGTACGCGCAATCATCTCAGTCTCGGCAAGGCAGTTGTCGATGGCGGCTATGCTACGGAGATTCGCCGCAGGCGGCAAGCCGGCGCGGTGCTGCCTGTATCTTTCAGGCTGCCTGCTGCGGCCGCGTGCTACAATCCGCGCTTTTTTATCCGCTATTGTTCGCCGCCGATAATGCAGACCCTTGTTTTTTTCCTGTTCCGCCTGCTGGCCGCGCTGCCGCTGCGCCTTTTGCACCTGCTGGGTGCTTTGCTGGGCACGCTGCTGTTTTATTGTTCGCGCGAAAACCGCGAGCGGGTGCGCGAAAATCTGGCGGTTGCCGGCTTGGACAGCGGCGATGCGATGGTGAAAAGCGTGCTGCGCGAAACCATGAAAGGCGGCATCGAATTGCCGGTGGCGTTTTTCAGGCAGCCTGAAAGCATTGCCACGCTGTTTGTGCAAACCCACGGCTGGGAGCATATCGAAAGCGCACTGGCGCAGGGGCGCGGACTGCTGCTGCTCACCCCGCATCTGGGCAGCTACGATCTGGCCGGCCGCTACATCAGCGAGCGCCTGCCCTTTGCGCTGACGGCGATGTACAAGCCGCCCAAAAGCGCGCTGCTCGACAGTGTGATGCAGGCCGGGCGCGTGCGCGGCAAGGGGCGCACCGCGCCGGCCAGCCTGCAGGGCGTCAAGCAGGTGATGCAGGCGCTCAAGGCCGGCGAAGCGACCATCGTACTGCCCGACCATGTGCCCGACCCGCAGGAAGGCGGCGGCGTATGGGTGCCGTTTTTCGGCAAACCGGCCTACACCATGACGCTGGCGGGCAAGCTGGCGCGGCTCGATAATGTGGAAACCCTGTTTTTCTGCGGCGAGCGCCTGCCCAAAGGTCGCGGCTTCGCGCTGCACATCGCCCCGCTTTCAGGCTGCCTGAACGGCGATAAGGTACACGATGCACGGCTGGTTAATGAAAACGTCGAAGCCTGGGTGCGCCGTTTCCCCGCCCAATACCTGTTTGCCTACAACCGCTACAAACACCCCGCCGGCGCCCCCGAGCGCCCGCCGCAGTAGCCGCCGCCGGCGCATTCCACTATAATCGCGCCCGCAGCCAAACCGCCATATCCAAAGGAAAAAATTATGTACGACTACCAATCCGAAGCCACCAAGTTTCTCAACAACTACATCGAAGAGCATCCCGAAGAAGCGCAGCAGCGCCTGGTCAACCGCAACCTGCTGTGGGATGTCGAACTCAATCCCGAAGATGAAGCCGACTACGCCGCCGCCAAGCTGGCGAAAAAGCCCTATACCTATTATCAGATGGACTAAACGCGCGCAGGCAGCCTGAAAAATGTCCGTCCACACCCCGCCGTTTGATGCCGAACTTTTGGCCTATCTGCGCCGCCACAGCCGCGCCGAGCATCCGCTGCTGGCGCAAATCCGCCGCGAAACCGCCGGCCACCGCATGGGCAAAATGGCGATCGCGCCCGAGCAGGCCGAGATGCTGGTGTGGCTGGCGCGTTTGATCGGCGCCCGCCGCTACTTGGAAATCGGCGTTTTTACCGGCTACAGCAGCACCGCCGTTGCGCTGGCGCTGCCCGAAGACGCGCAGCTGGACTGCTGCGACATCAATGTCAGCTTTACCGAACACGCCCGCCGCTACTGGCAGGCCGCCGGCATCGAACACAAAATCCGCCTGCATCTGCAGCCGGCGCTGATCACGCTTGAGCAGCTGCTCGCCGCCGGCGCCGGCGAAAGCTACGATCTCGCCTTTATCGACGCCGACAAAGAACCCACCCCGCAATATTACGAGCGCTGCCTGCAACTGGTGCGCCGAGGCGGCATTATCGCCATCGACAACATCCTGCTCGGCGGCCGCGTTGCCCGTCCGCTGCAAAGCGACAGCCCGCCCGCCGTCGCCGTGCTGCAGCAGTTCAACGCCGATCTTGCACTCGACGAGCGCGTGCTGCCGATCACCCTGCCGCTGGGCGACGGCCTGACGCTGCTGCAAAAACTGTAAACAGACCGCGCGGCAGCCGCCTGCCGGCGCCGCGCCATCCGCATCCGAACATGGCAGCCTGAATGTTCAGGCTGCCTAAACTTGTGTCCAGATACCATGAATATCCTTCCCCGTTTTTCCCTACTGATTCCCGCCGTGCTCGGCGCCTGCGCGCTGCCTGCCGCCGTTGTGCCGCAGGCGCAGCCGTCTGCACAGACTGCCGCAGAGAGCACCGAAACTGTTGCCACCGCCCCGCGCCCCGCGCCGCTGCCCTATCCGGAAGCCGATGCCGGCGAGCGGATTGCCGCGCTCGAGCGGCAGGTGGAAATGCAACAGCAGCAGCTGGAAGAGCTGCGCCGCCAGATCAAGCAGTGGGAGCAAAAAGACAAAGATCAGAAAGACAAGGAAAAAGATAAAGAAAAAGACGGCAAAGACAAAGAAACCGCCGCACCGCCGCCACGCAAAACGCACCGCAATGCGCCGTCTGCCGCCCGCCAAGCCGCCGTTCAGGCTGCCCCCGCCCGCGACAACAGCTGGGAGCGCGCCCAGCAGCAGTTCCGCCAAGGCCAGTACCAAAGCGTGCTCGCCACCCTGCGCGGCGCCGACAACGGCGGCGACGGCAGCCCACAGGCCGCCCGCCGCATGTATCTGCTGCTGCAAAGCCACCAGCGGCTGAACAACTGCCAGTCCGTTATCCACATCGGCCAGCGCTACGCCGGCCTGTTTGCCGCCAGCCCGCAGGCCGGCGAAGCGCTGTACGCCGTCGGCCAATGCCAGTGGAACATCCAGCAGCAGGACATCGCCCGCGACACCTGGCGCCGCCTGATCCGCACCTATCCCGACAGCGCCGCCGCCCGCCGCGCGGCAGAAAAAGTGCGCCGCTAGCGCAGCCCGTACGATAAGGCAGCCTGAAAACGAATCCGATACGGCAAAACGTTTTCAGGCTGCCTGAAAGCCGTTTGGCATCCCGCTGTTTTGCATTGCGGCCATACACCAATAAACCCGAAAGCAGCCTGAAAACACACCAAGCCGCCTGCCCGCCGCAGACGGCTGCCACAATCACCCGATTCCCCACCCGCCATGTCCAAGCCCTTTGTTTTTCCCGACTACCGCGCCGTGTACAACTTCGCGCCCAAATACCGCGACCAGCACCTGAAATTTGCCCTGCGCAAACTGCTGGCACGGCGGCAGGTGCGCGCGTTTGAAGCCTTTGTCAATTCGTCGCCCGTGTATCAGGATTTTTTCGCCACCCGAGTACAAGACGCTTATCCGCTGCTGCACGCCTTTATCGACAAGCGTTTGAACACCGATAAGCGCCTGGCCGCCATGCAGTACGATCTGATCGCCGCCGAGCGCCATTTTGGCCGCAAACTGCTCGCGCAAATGGGCGAAGCACGCCCGCTGCATGTGATCGCCAGACTTACGGATGATTTGACGCTTTGTCTCAACCGCAACGACAACTGCGTCGATGAAGGAATGTGGTCGCTGTCGCTGCGCGACGGGCAGCAAAACCGCCTGTATATGGCCACCTTCGCCTTTGTGCCGCAGGGCTTGCTGGCCGCTTCGGTGCAGGGGCCGGCGGGTGAAGAAGCCAAAGACACCGTGCGCCGCCTGACCAAGCAGCTTCACGGCCTGCGCCCGCAGCAGCTGATGGCCGCCGCGTTCCAATACCTTGCCGCCGCGCTCGGCCTGAGTGCTTTGGGCATCGCCCACAACCATCAGGCCAAGTTGCGCTGGAAGCTGAAAAAACGGGTGAAAATGAATTACGACCAATACTGGCAGGAAAGCGGCGCAATATTGGGCGACGACGGCTACTGGTACCTGCCCGCCGCGCCGCAGCGTAAGGAAATGGACGAAATCGACAGTAAAAAACGCTCGATGTACCGCAAGCGCTACCAAATGCTCGATCAGGCCGAAGCCGAGATGCGGGCGTTTTTCAGGCAGCCTGAAACGGAAACCGAGTAAAGCGATAGCAGGCTTGTGTGAAAAGCAGCCTGAAAACTAACCAGGAGCCATTATGAGCCGAGCCCTGCGCCGCCATCATCTTTCCCGTTTGAAAAACAAACGTCGGCACGACTATTGTTTTACCGGCGTATCCATCGGGCAACACATAGCCACGCCCGCCCGCTGTTCTTGCTGGATGTGCGGCAACCCGCGCCGTTTTTACGGCAACGGCCACGTCGCGCTGACGGTGCAGCAGCTGCGCCAAACGGTTGCGGAGCAAAATGAAGAAGCCATCTTTCAGGCAGCCTGAAAACTCGAAACCGCTGGATACCCTTATCCGGCCCGCACCGAACCATACATAAAAACCATGACCACTACCGACCTTATCAACATTATCGGTACCATCGCTTTTGCCATTTCCGGCTATCTGGTGGGCTACGGCAAGCGGCTGGACGTACTCGGCGTTGTGATTACCGCTCTGCTGACCGCCGTCGGCGGCGGCATGATGCGCGACGCGCTGGTCGGCCATATTCCGCAGGTGTTTTTGCGCACCGACGCGCTGATTGTGGTGTTTGCCACGCTGGCGGCGGCCTGGCTGTTCCGGCTTGAGCGCCGCCGCCGTGCCGCGCTGACCGCCGCGTTTATCGTTGCCGATGCCATCGGCCTGGCCGCGTTCAGCATTACCGGCGCGCAGGTCGGCGTGGCGCTGCATTTAAACCTGTTCGGCGTGGTGGTGTTGGCGTTTGTTACCGCCGTCGGCGGCGGCATTGCCCGCGATATTCTGGTCAACAAAGTGCCGATGATTCTGCGCTCGGATCTGTACGGCAGCATCGCCATCCTAATCGGCATCCTGATGTATCTGCTGGCCAAAGCCGGCTGGAGCAACGCGCTGACGCTCAACGCGCTCTTTATCGGCGGCTGCCTGCTGCGCTTAACCGCCTACCGTTTCCACTGGCAGCTGCCGGGTTTTCAAAACCGCCACCGTGAGCAAAGCCGGCAGGATAAGGGCGCTGCTTAAGCGGACGGACAAGCTTTTTCAGGCTGCCTGCGGCTAGGGCAAATCGAAAAAACGGGCAAAAGGCTGATAAAATGCGCGCCGATATTGCCCCTATTTTTCAGGCTGCCTGCCGCTTTGCCGGCAGACTGCGCCCACTCCAAAATTTTCATGCAGAAAGACCACCTATGACCTGGGAAACCGTAATCGGATTGGAAATCCACGTCCAACTCAACACCAAATCCAAAATTTTCAGCGGCGCGAGTACCGCCTTTGGCGCCGAGCCGAACGCGCATGCCAGCGTGGTGGAATGCGCGCTGCCGGGCACGCTGCCGGTGATGAACCGCGAAGTGGTGGAAAAAGCGATTAAGCTCGGCTTGGCGCTGAATGCCAAAATCAACCAGAAAAACGTGTTTGACCGCAAAAACTATTTCTATCCCGACCTGCCCAAAGGCTACCAAATCAGCCAGTTGGATTTGCCGATTGTGGAGCATGGCAAGCTGGAAATCGTGGTGGGTGATGAAGTGAAGACCATCAATGTAACCCGCGCCCATATGGAAGAAGACGCGGGCAAATCGGTGCACGAAGGCTTGAACGGCGCCACCGGCATCGACCTGAACCGCGCCGGCACGCCGCTGTTGGAAGTGGTGTCCGAGCCCGAAATGCGCTCCGCTGCCGAAGCGGTTGCCTATGCCAAAGCCCTGCACGGTTTGGTTACTTGGCTGGACATTTGCGACGGCAATATGGCGGAAGGCTCGTTCCGCGTGGATGCCAATGTGTCGGTGCGCCCCAAAGGGCAGGCGGAGTTTGGCACGCGCCGCGAGATTAAGAATTTGAATTCGTTTCGCTTTTTGGAGCAGGCAATTAACTACGAAGTACAAGCGCAGATTGAGCTGTTGGAAGACGGCGGCAAAGTGCAGCAGGCGACCATGCTGTTTGACCCCGACAAGGGCGAAACCCGCGTGATGCGCCTGAAAGAAGACGCGCACGACTACCGCTACTTCCCCGACCCCGACCTGCTGCCCGTTATCATTTCCGATGCACAGCTGCAAGCCGCCCGCAGCGAAATGCCCGAGCTGCCCAAAGAGATGGCGGCGCGTTTTGTCAGCGAGTTCGGCGTAAGCGAATACGATGCCCGCCTGCTTACCGCCAGCCGCGTTCAGGCTGCCTACTTCACCGAAGCCGCCAGCGCCAGCGGCCAGGGCAAGCTGGTTGCCAACTGGATGAACGGCGAACTGGCGGCAACGCTGAACCGCGAAGGCTTGGAGCTGGCACAAAGCCCGATTACCGCGGCGCGGCTGGCTGCGCTGGTGGGCAAAATCGCCGACGGCACATTGAGCAGCAAGCTGGCGAAAAAAGCCTTTGAAGCGATGTGGGCGGAACCCGAAGCGACGATTGAACAAATCATTGAGAAACACGGTTTGGTGCAAATCACCGACAGCGGCGCGATTGAAGCGATGGTGGACGAAGTGCTGGCGAACAACGCCAAAGCGGTGGAGCAGTTCAAAGCGGGCAACGAAAAAGCCCTCAATGCGATTGTCGGGCAGGTGATGAAAGCCAGCAAAGGCAAAGCCAACCCCGCGCAGGTGCAGGAATTGGTGAAAGCCAAGCTGGGGTGATGCCGTAAACCTGCTTTCAGGCTGCCTATCGGATTAGGCAGCCTGAAAAAGCAAAGGCAGCCTGAAAAGATGGCAAACCCCGTTTTGGCTACGCCGAAGCTGCGCTTTCAGACTGCCTGTGATGTCAAAGGCAGCCTGAAAGCCAACATTAGAGCTTACGCAGCCGTTTCCCAGCAAAACGCCGCCGCAATGCCGAATGCCGACAGACTTAAAGGCAGCCTGAAAGCGCAGCTTCGGCGTAACCAAAACGGGAAAATGCGTTTCAAGCTGCCTTTGCCGATACGGAGCAGGGCGCAGTAAGCACCGTTTTATCCCACACCAAAAGCAGCCTGAAAACCATAAAACCATTTTCAGGCTGCCTTCACCTTAACTATTCATCCCACACCCGCCAAACCCAGAAAGCGAGCCACCCCATGAACCTGCAATCCCCCGATCTGTGCCGCGTCCGCGCCATTACCGCCTTTGCCACGCTCACGCCCGACGCGCAAAGCTGGCAGCGCGTGCTGGCGGATGCCAAACGCCAATGCGACCGCCTGGCCGCCGCCTTCGCACAAGCAGGCTACACCGTCCAATCCGTGCGCATTGTCGCCAACCCCTTCGGCGAATATCTGGACACCAGCAGCCCCGCCGCGGCCAAACAAGGCTTGGCACGCATCCGCGACATTCTCGGCAGTCTCAACCAAAACGGGCTGCGCATCCGCTTTGCCATCGGCGAAGCCCGCAGCGCCGCCGAAATCGGCTTGCTGCCCGAGCTGATCCGCGACTACGGCGATCTTGCCAACGCCTGCGTCAACGTCGCCGCCGACGAAAACGGACTGCCCGACAGCGCACAAATAGAGCATTGCACCGCCGCCGTGCAAGAAATCGCCCGCATCACCCCGCGCGGCGAAGGCAACTTCAACTTCACCGTCAATTTCAACTGCGCGCCGCTGATTCCCTACTTCCCCGCAGGTTACCACCGCGGCGCAGACGGCGACTGCATCGTCGTCGGGCTTGAAACCCCCGACCTGCTCGCCGCCGCCATCCGCAGCATCGCCGCGCCGCCCGCCGACCAGTCCGCCTTTCTTCAGGCTGCCTACACCGCCATGCGCCAAGCCCTGCAATACCACGCCGACGCCGTGCAAGCGGTTATCGCCGCCACCACCTTGGACGGAAACTGGCGTTACGCCGGCATGGACACCTCCGCCGCCCCCGCCAAAAACTGCACCTCCATGGCAGAAATCTACCGCCTGCTGCGCGTGCCGCATTTCGGCGCGGCAGGCAGCATAGAAGCCTCCGCCCTGCTCACCCGCGTGTTCAAAACGCCGGAAAACGTCCGCGCCGTCGGCTTTTCAGGGCTGATGCTCGCCGTAACCGAAGACAGCGGCCTCGCCCAAGCCAGCCGAATCCCCAGCTTTGACCTGCGCGCCCTGCTCACATACAGCAGCGTCTGCGGCATCGGGCTGGACACCGTGCCCATCCCCGGCGACACCCCAGCGCACAAAATCCACGCCCTGATGCGCGACACCGCCGCCCTGGCGTTCCGCCTGAACAAACCGCTCACCGTGCGCCTGTTCCCCGTGCCCAACCTGAAAGCCGGCGACATCACGCAGTTTGAAAGCAGCGATTTGTGCAACTGCGCGGTGCTGGCGGTGGATTAGGCAGCCTGAAAAGCCGTTTGCCGTTTTCAGGCTGCCTTGCCGATGGCGCTGTCTGATGCTGCCGGTTTGGCTTGGATACTGGCGCCGGCCGCTTTATCCCGCGCCCGATTTATGGGAAAATCGCCCCCTTTTTTAATGCCATCACGCGAAAGGCAGCCATGCTGGACAGAGAAGGTTACCGGCCGAACGTCGGCATCATTCTGACCAACCAGGACAATAAAGTGTTCTGGGGCAAGCGCCTGCGCGAGCAGTCGTGGCAGTTCCCCCAAGGCGGCATTAAGCCCGGCGAAAGTCCGGAAACGGCGATGTACCGCGAGCTGCTCGAAGAAGTCGGCCTGCTGCCGCACCATGTGCAGATTCTCGGCCGCACGCGCGACTGGCTGCGCTACGACGTGCCGGGAAACTGGGTGCGGCGCGAATGGCGCGGCGCCTACCGCGGCCAGAAGCAGATCTGGTTTTTGCTGCGGCTGACCGGCCGTGAGAGCGATGTCCACCTGCACGCCACCAGCCATCCCGAGTTCGACGACTGGCGCTGGCACGAATACTGGGCGCCGATAGACGAAGTGATCGAGTTCAAACGCCGCGTGTATCAGGGCGCGCTAACCGAGCTGTCGCGCTTTTTGATCGGGCTGGAGAGCTTTGGCGAGTACTACGGCAGGATGTGGGACGAAAAAAAACGCCGCCAGGCCGAGCAGCAGCAGTAATGGTGTTGGCGGGCAAAGCAGCCTGAAAACCGCAAAAAAGGTTTTCAGGCTGCTTTTTGTCTGACGGCTGTGCGATTTGTTGGGAGCGGCGCAGGGTCTTGCCGCCCGGCAGCAAAAAAAAGCAGCCTGAAAAACTTTCAGGCTGCTTTGACGCGTGGTTTGCGTTCTCTTTTGTTATTCGGTGTGTGCGTTGGCGCTGTCGCTCAAGCGGTAAACGTGGGTGAGCGCGCTGATTAGGTGTTTGTCTTGCGCTTCGGCCTTGTTCAGGGCGCGGGTGGGCGAGTGCAGCAGTTTGTTGGTGAGCTGTACCGACAGGCGCTCGAGCACTTCTTCGGGGGCGGTGCCTTTGGCCAGCTGGCGCATGGCGTTTTCCAAAACCTGGCGGCGGGCGCGTTCGCCTTCTTGGCGCAGGGCGCAGATCAGCGGCACGCGCTGGCGGCTTTGCTGCCATGAAATAAAGTCGGCCACTTTTTGTGCAACCAGCGCTTCGGCTGTTTCGGCGGCGCTGCGGCGGGCTTCGCGACCCTGCTCGACGGCGGCGGTCATATCATCGACGGTAAACAGGCTGATACCTTCGACCTGCGCGGTTTCGGCTTCGATATTGCGCGGCACCGCCAAATCGAGCATAAACTGGCGGCGGCCGCTGCGCTCAGTCATAGCGCTTTCGGCCATTTCGCGGGTAATCAGCGCGTACTGCGAGCCGGTGCAGGCGATTACGGCATCGTAGCGGTGGAGTATCTGTGGCAGGCTTTCCAGCGTGGTGGCTTCGAGATTGCCTTCGAGCTTGGCACACAGCGCTTCGGTGCGCGCCAGTGTGCGGTTGGCAATGGTCAGAAGACGCGGGCGGGCGGCGGAGAAGTAGGCGGCAACCGATTCGACCATTTCGCCGGCGCCGACAAACAGCACGTTCAGGCCGCTAATGTCGCCGACGGTGTTTTCCACCATGCGCACGCTGGCCGAAGCCATTGAGACTACGTTGTCGCCGACGCCGCTGCGGCTGCGCACTTCTTTGGCGGCGGAAAAAGTTTTCTGAAACAGCGAATTGAGCCAGGTTCCCAAGCTGCCCTGCGCTTCGGCGGTACGCACCGCTTCTTTCATCTGGCCGAGAATCTGCGGCTCGCCCAGAACCATGCTGTCCAAACCGGAGGCGACGCGAAAAGCGTGGCGGATGGTTTCGCTGCAGCCGTAAACGTAAAGATAGGGGCGCAGCGCTTCAACGGAAACGCCGCGGTGCTCGGCCAGCCAGCCGATAATCATCTCGGCATCGCCCACGCAGTAAAGCTCGGTGCGGTTGCAGGTGGAAAGAATCACCGCTTCGGCGGCAGCACGGCCGTTCAAGTCGCGGACGGCATCCGGCAGTATCCCCGCGGGGAAAGCCAGTTTTTCCCGAATGTGCAGCGGGGCGGTCTGGTGGTTGAGGCCGATAACGGTGAGTTTCATGGCGGTGGTCTGTAATTTTGGGTAAAACTTGGGCGCGATTATAGCAAAAAATTACTGACATACAAAAAAATTTAGTTTTTAACTATAAATAAGAATCGTTATTATTTGGCTTAATTTTCAAAACCCTGCATTCATGCGCTTTGCCGCGGCAGATGCAATGCGGCGGCGGCAGGACTATAATGCGCGCCGCCATCCCATTTTGTCTTTCAGGCTGCCGCATCCGCAGCCGCAAGGCAGCCTGAAAAAGGAGTTCGAGCATGGATCTGCACCATATCCGCGAGGATTACAGCAAACAGGAATTATCGGAAAGCCAATGCAGCGACAGCCCGTTTGAGCAGTTTGAACGCTGGCTGGACGAGGCGGTTAAGGCCGAAGCGAACGAGCCGACGGCGATGAACGTCGCCACCGTCGGCGCCGACGGCCGCCCCAGCGCGCGCATGGTGCTGCTCAAGGAAGTGAACCGCAACGGCTTTGTGTTTTTCAGTAATTACTCCAGCCGCAAAGGGCAGGCGCTGGCGGCGCATCCCTTTGCCGCGCTCACTTTTTTCTGGCCGGAACTCGAGCGGCAGGTGCGCGTGGAAGGGCGGGTGGAACAACTGCCGGCGCACGAGTCCGACGCCTATTTCGACAGCCGCCCCTACGCCAGCCGCGTCGGCGCGTGGGCGAGCGAGCAGAGCACGGTGATTTCCGGCAAGGCGGTACTCTTGGCGCGTGCCGCCGCCATCGGCGCCAAACATCCGCTGAAAGTACCGCGCCCGCCGCATTGGGGCGGCTACATCATCCTGCCCGAAAGCATCGAATTCTGGCAGGGCCGCCCCAGCCGCCTGCACGACCGTATTCGCTACCGCAGCGAAAACGGCGCATGGATTAAAGAGCGGCTGGCACCCTGACGCATATATCCGCCGGCGGCCGTTTTCAGGCTGCCTGCATCCGAAGCAAACTACCGCTATGGCCAAAAAATTCCCCATCCATCCGAAAAATCCCGAACGTATCTGCTGGGGCTGCGAGAAATACTGCACCGCCGCCGATCTGCAGTGCGGCAACGGCTGCGAGCGCATCCAGCACCCCATCGAAACCGACGGCCCCGAGTGGTATAAAAACGGCGACTGGAGCAATCTGCTGAGCGAGAAGCAGCAAATCGAGCTGGGTCTGAAACCGGCGCCTGCTGCCGCGCCAAGCGCCAAACCGCATATCAAGCTGCCCCTGCTGGGCAAAAAGAAAGAAACCGTTTAAACGGTTCGACTGCCGCCTGCGGTAGCCTGAAACAGCGTTTTTCCCTTTCAGGCTGCTTGGGGCAATCAAGATTTTTTCTGCAACCGAAACGGAGGTAAAACCATGCCTGTAAAAACCTTATCCGCCATCGCTGCTGCGCTGATGCTGGCCGCCTGTACCGCTGGAGATCGGTTCGGCGGCGGCCAGCCGCCGCTCAAGCAGGTTTGGCAGCTGCGCCATATGCCCGGTATTGCCGATGCCCGTGTGGCCGAAGTCGGCGGTACTTTGGATTTGCGCAAACTGCCGCAGGCGCATGCCAAGATGGGCTGTAACGGCATCAGCTTTGATGTCCAGACCGATACCAGCGGCACTTTCCGCCCCGGCACCGGCGTCAGCACCCTGATGTATTGCGACGGCCGCATGGATCTTGAGCAGCGCTTCAACCGCCTGATCGAAGAGATTGGCGCCGACGGCCGCTACCGCATCGAAAACGGCCGCCTGTTTCTCGGCAAGCCCGGTCAGGAAATGGTGTTCGAGCCGGCCGATAAAGCCGCGCAGTAAGCCCGTTTGCCCTTTTCAGGCTGCCTAAAAGCAAAGCAGCCTGAAAAATGGCAGTCTCCGCCAAACAACAAAACGCCCGCCCCGAATTTCCGGAGCGGGCGTTTTTATGCAGACGGTTCAGCAGTCGCGGGCGGTAACGCGGGCGGGTGCGGTCAGCATTTTGCCGTTGGTGGTGAAGATGCGGTATTCGATGGCGTAGCGGCCGTGCACCATCAGATCGCGCAATTCGCGGTTGTGACAGGTTTCCTTGCGGATGTCGCGGCGGTACACCGCTTCCAGCTGGCGGCGGCGCGCCGGATCGACCTTGCGCACGTCGTGGTAGTTTTTCAGCACCATCGAATAAACGAAAGTATCGTCCGCGGCGCGGTAGCTGATGTCTTTAACGCGGATATCGCGGTTTTCGATGCTTGCTTTTTCATGGCGGAAACGGCGGGCGACGTCGCGGCCGACCGCATCGCGCTGGGCGGCAGTCATCGACGCCATATCGCGCTTGAGCTGCGGCGAAGCACCGCTGCGGCAGCCTGAAACGGCCAGCAGCGCGGCGGCACTAAGGATAAGGGGAAGGCTTTTTTTCATGGCAGACTCCTGACGGGGGAAGGATCAAACAACGGCGCGCGGCGCCAAAACAGGATGTGCATGTTTTCAGGCTGCCTTTTGTGGTTGTGCTGCGGCAGCCGCGGCGCGCAGTTTACCGCGCGGCAGCCGCACCTTACAATACGCCGCATCCGTTTTCAGGCAGCCTGAAAGCGCTTTGCAAACAGGAAAAGGCAAGATGTCCGCACACAAAAACTATATGACGCCAGCCGGCTGGCAGGCTTTGAAAGACGAATTGTTCCAGCTGGTGAACAAAGAGCGCCCCGAAATCGTGCAGGTGGTGAACTGGGCAGCTTCCAACGGCGATCGCAGCGAAAACGGCGACTATCTCTACGGCAAGCGGCGGATGCGCGAAATCGACCGCCGCATCCGTTTTCTCACCAAGCGGCTGGAAGCGGCCGAAGTGGTCGATCCCGAAAACCGCGAGGCTACCGACCAGATTTTTTTCGCCGCCACCGTAACCATCGAGCGCGGCGACGGCAGCGAGCAGCAGGTGAGGATTGTCGGCGAAGACGAAATCGACGCCGCCAAACACAAAATCTCGTGGAAATCGCCGCTGGCGCGCGCGCTGATCAAAGCCCGCGAGGGCGACGCGGTCTGGCTGCACACGCCGCAGGGGCGCGAGCAGATCGAGATTCTGGCGGTGGAATATGTGCGGATAGACTGAAATGCCGCGCCGCAAAGGTTTTCAGGCTGCTTGGAAGGCAGCCTGAAAACATCGTTTCAAGTAAAAACCCTTTAAATCAAGGAAATAACAATGAACCATTACGATGCGGTCGGTTTTACCGGTATTACCGACGGCGAAAGCATATCCGCCGCCATCGACCAAGTGTTGCCGATTGCGCAGGCTTTCGGCGATTACGCGGTGTACCGCGATGCCAGCGGTGCCGAGTTGTGGACAGCCATCGACCAAAACAACGAGCTGCTCGCCTTTGAGCCGTATTTTTCAGGCTGCCTGCAGTCGGTTTGGGTAAGCCATGTCGAAGCCAACGAATACAACGACGGCACGGGTTTTGCCCAAGTGTGGCAAAACGGCAGCGCCGACGGCGAGGGCGATTATCCCTTTGTGCTCGATATTCCCGATATCGTATCCTTTCCCGCAAGCACGGCGGACACGCCGCAGAAAATCGCGGTTTGTGCCTTTGCCGAATCGGCAGAGCTATTTGCCGACGAAGACGCATTCGATGCCGGCCAAGAAGGGCAGGAAATAAAATGGGCGGCGCAAAGTTTTATTCCCAGCGGCATGTTTATCGACGAAAACGCGCCCGAGCGCACCCGCCCCGCCGCCCGCGCCTTGTTTACCGGCATGGTGCGGCGGGCGGAAAAACGGCGCAACGCCCTTACCGGCAGCGTGTTTTACTACTGTGAAATCGCAACCCACGGCGGCGTGTGGTCGGCGGTTTATCCCGATGCGGCTTTTAACGATACGCCGCAGGCCGGTAACGTGATACAGGGCGAGTATTGGCTGACGGGGCGGCTGGCAGATTCGTCCGTATCCGCGCCTGATCCTGCGAAAAAACGCAGCTTTTGGCAAAAACTGATGGGGAAATGATTTCAGGCTGCCTGTGTTCAGGCAGCCTGAAAAGCTAGGCGGCGGGCAGCCGCCGTTTTTATTCTTCAAATCCGGTAATTTCCAAACCAAATCCGGTCAAACCGTTCATCGACGAGGGTTTGCCCATCACGCGCATTTTTCTCACTTTGAGGCCGGCAAGGATTTGGGCGCCGATGCCGTAGGTTTTTCTATCCCATTTTTTCACTTGGAAGCTGTTTTTGGGCAGGGTGCGCTCCAAAAGGGCGCTGCCGTCTTCGGTGCGGTGCAGCAGGATGGCGACGCCGTTTTCCGCCTGCTGGATGCGCTCGAGCGCTTTGGGCAGCGGCCAGGTGTGGTTGGGGTCGGCCTGCAGAAAGTCCATGGCGCTAAACGGCTCGTGCACGCGCACCAGGGTTTCTTCGGCGGCGGCGGGGTTGCCCTTGACCAGGGCAAGGTGGGTGTCGCCGTTGAGTTTGTCCACGTAAACATGTTGGCGGAAGTCGCCCCACGGGGTGTGGATCAGGGTGTCGCCCATTTCTTCGAGCAGGCTTTCGGTGCGGCTGCGGTATTCGATGAGATCGGCGATGGTGCCGATTTTGAGGTTGTGTTCGGCGGCGAATTTTTTTAATTCGGGCATGCGCGCCATGGTGCCGTCGTCGTTGAGGATTTCGCAGATGACGCCGGCGCCGGAGAGGCCGCACATTTGGGCGAGATCGACGGCGGCTTCGGTATGGCCGGCGCGTACCAGCACGCCGCCTTTTTGCGCGCGCAGCGGGAAGATGTGGCCGGGCTGGACGATGTCTTCAGGGCGCACGCCAGGCGAGACGGCGGTTTGGATGGTGTGGGCGCGGTCGGCGGCGGAGATGCCGGTGGAGATGCCGCTGGCCGCTTCGATGGATACGGTGAAGTTAGTGCCGTATTGGGCGCCGTTTTTCTGGGTCATCAGCGGCAGGCCGAGTTTGTCCACCAATGCGTTTTCCATCGGCAGGCACACCAGGCCGCGCGCGTGTTTGATCATAAAGTTGATGGCTTCGGGGGTAACGAATTGGGCGGCCATCACCAAATCGCCTTCGTTTTCGCGGTCTTCGGCATCGGTGATGATGACCATGCGGCCGGCTTTGATGTCGGCCAGGATTTCGGGTACGGGAGAGATTTGGCTCATGGTGTCAGGCTTTCTGTGCGGGATTTTTGCGGGCGAAGTAAAAGAGACCGGCAATGCCGACAAGCACCATCGGCAGGCTCAGCCACTGCCCCATCGACAGGCCAAGGCTCAGCAGGCCGAGTTGGGCGTCGGGCTGGCGGGCGTATTCGGCGGTAAAACGGAAGATGCCGTAGCCGGCGAGAAACATCATCGAAACCTGGCCGCTGGCGCGCGGTTTGCGCGAAAACCACCACAAGAGCGCAAACAGGCACACGCCTTCCAGGGCAAACTGGTAAAGCTGCGAGGGGTGGCGCGGCAGGCTGCCGTATTGCGCCAGCCATTGGGCGTACTGCGGATTGGCGGCGGCCAGCTCCTGGTCGGCATATTGCGCCTGCGGGAAACCCATTGCCCAGAAGGCGGCAGGATCGGTAATCCTGCCCCACAATTCGCCGTTGATAAAATTGCCGATGCGCCCGGACGCCAGCCCCAGCGGCACCAGCGGCGCCACAAAGTCGGCCACCTGCCAGAAAGTCAGCTGGTTTTTGCGGGCGAAAAACCACAGCGCCAGCAGCACGCCGATAAAGCCGCCGTGAAAAGACATACCGCCTTCCCACACTTTGAAAATGTCCAGCGGATGCGCCAGATAATTGCCCGGCTGGTAAAACAGCACATAGCCGATGCGCCCGCCGAGTATCACGCCGACAATGCCCCAGGTGAGCAGATCGTCGAGCATATCGCGGGTAAACACGGTGCCGCCGCGGCGGATGCGCAGCCGCCCCAGCCACAGAAACAGCATAAAGGCGGCGATATAGCTTAAGGCATACCAGCGGATGGGCAGGCTGCCGATGTGAAAGGCGGCGGGATCGAATTGGGGATGGATAATCATGGAAAGGATCAAGCGCTAAGAAAAGGGAAAAGGGCGGCGATTATAGCGAATACGGGCAGCCTGAAAAGTTTTCAGGCTGCCTTCAGGCTTTCAGGCTGCCCTGTATCAGGAACCGGGGCCGACCAGGCTGCGTATCCACGAGCCGAAGTTGTCGCTGTTGCGCGAGCAGAGGATGACTTTGCCGTTGCCGGAGAATTTCAGCACCACGCCTTCGCCGCTGGTGACGCTGTTGACCAGATTGCCCAGCAGGCCGCCGCTATTGCGCGAGGTGGTGACCGAGGGCTCGTAGTTCAGCCGGCTGTCCCAGGCGACGACGTGGCCGTTGTCGATGGTTACCGGCTTGTCGGCGGTTACTTCCAGCGTAAACAAAGTGCCGAAGCCGTTTACCGCCAGCTGGCCGCTGCCGCTGCTCTGGCCGATGAAAAAGCCGCCGGTGCGGGCAAACAGCGCGCTGCCCAGGCTCTGCATCTGCGCGGTTACCTGCACGCCGCTGCTGGCGGCCAGATAGGCGCCGTCGGAGATTTTGTACTGGGTGGCGCCCACTTCGAGAATCTCGATCGAGCCGGGCATGGTGGGCGCGAGCAGGCAGTCGCCGTCGCCGCGCACCGCTTCGATGTGCTGCTGGAAAAAGCTCTCGCCGTTGGCCAGGCGGCGGGTCAGCGCGCTCCAAAAGCCGCCCTGCATGCGGCCGGAAAGGTCGAGATTGGCTTCCATCATCACCATCGCGCCGCTTTCGCAGGAAATGCTTTCGCCGCGGGCAAGGGAAACATGCAAAAAGGGGTCGTTGTCGCCGGTTATGGTAAATCGGGGCATGGCGGGTTCCTTATTCAAACGGAAAAACGGGAAAAACGGTTTTCAGGCTGCCGGCGGGTTCAGGCAGCCTGAAAGCAGCCTGAAAAGCGCAGCCGGCGCAAACCGGCAATCCACGCAGGTTTCAGGCTGCCTGAAACTACAGCACGGCCTGCGGATAAGAGCCGATCACTTTGACAAAGCCGGTGCGCTCACGCAGCTCGGCCAGCGCGGCGGCAACGTTGTCGTCGCCGGCATGGCCTTCGATGTCGATAAAAAACAGATATTCCCACAGGCCGCTGCGGCTGGGGCGGCTCTCGAACTTGCTCATCGACACACCGGCGCGGGTAAAGGGCTCGATTAGGCGGTTGAGCGCGCCGACCTTATTGGGCGCGCTGACCACCAGCGAAGTCTTGTCGCGGCCGCCGGCGGCCACTTCCTGATGGCCGAGCACCAGAAAACGGGTGGTGTTGTCCGGCTCGTCTTCGATGCTGTCGGCCAGCTTGTTCAAACGGTAAATGTCGGCGGCGGCCTGGCCGGCGATGGCGGCGGCCTTGGGCTCTTCCTGCGCCAGCCGCGCCGCTTCGGCATTGCTGGCCACCGCCACGCGGCGCACTCGGGCGGGCAGGTTGTTGTTCAGCCAGTGGTGGCATTGCGCCAGCGCCTGCGCGTGGGCGTAAACCACTTCGATATCGTCGCGGCTGTCGGCACGGCTCAATAAATGGTGGTGGATGCGCAGCACCACTTCGCCGCAGGCGCGCAGCGGCGTCGAAACCAACAGATCCAGCGTGCGGCCGACCGAACCTTCGGTGGAATTTTCCACCGGCGCCACGGCAAAATCCGCCTGCCGTGCTTCGGCCTGGCGCAGGCTGTCGTCCACCGTGGCGCAGGCAACGGTATGGGCGGCATGACCGAAATGCTTGATCGCCGCCAGCTGGGTGAAAGTGCCTTGCGGGCCGAGATAGGCCACGGTCAGCGGCCGCTCCAGCGCCAGACACTCGCTCATCACTTCGCGAAACAGCCGCGCCACCGCTTCGTCGGGCAGCGGGCCCGGGTTAAGGCCTTTGATACGGTGCAGCACCTGCGCTTCGCGCTCCGGCCGGTAAACGGTGCCGGTGCCTTTCAATTCGCCGATGGCGCGGGCGTGGGCGGCGCGTTGGTTGAGCAGCTGCAGCACCTGGCGGTCGATTTCGTCGATGGCGTTGCGGTGCGGCAGCAGTTGGTCGTCGGACACGGACATGGCGGCTCCTGTGGCGGAAAATGCAAAAGCGTGCATTCTACTATATTTGCGCCGCCGCGCCGCGTCCAAGGCAGCCTGAAAAAACGCAACGCCGCCGCAAAACCGTTTTCAGGCTGCCTTTGCCCCGCAGCTTGCGCCGGCCTGAAAACGCCAAAACGCAGCGGCGGGCGCAGATGCCGGCGGCAGGTGCTTTCAGGCTGCCGCTGTCTGCGGTAAGCCCTATGGCAGCCTGAAAGGCGTAAAGCGGCGTTTTTTCCGGCGCCGCCCGTTTATCGCCGCGGCGGAAAATGGTATATTGCGCCGCTTTGCAGGCCGTTGCGGCCAGATGTCCACCCCCACTTCGGAGAATCGAGATGACCCTGAAAACCACTCCCTTCAACCAAGCCCACAAAGACGCGGGCGCGAAATTGATCGACTTCGCCGGCTGGGAGCTACCCATCCATTACGGCTCGCAAATCGCCGAACACGAAGCCGTGCGCACCGATGCCGGTATGTTCGACGTATCGCACATGCTGGTTACCGACGTAGCCGGCGCCAACGCCAAAGCCTTTTTCCGCAAACTGATTGCCAACGACGTCGCCAAGCTGGCCTTTGTCGGCAAAGCGCTGTACTCAGCGATGCTCAATGACAAAGGCGGCGTGATTGACGATTTGATCGTGTACCGCACCAACGAAGCCGAAACCCAATACCGCATCGTGTCCAACGGCGCCACCCGCGAAAAAGACAGCGCCCAGTTCCAAAAAGTCGGCGCCGAGTTCGGCGTGGCCTTTAATCCGCGCTACGACTTGGGCATGCTCGCCGTGCAGGGCCCCAAAGCGATTGAAAAACTCTTGACCGTCAAACCCGAATGGGCAGACGTGGTCAACAATCTCAAGCCTTTCCAAGGCGCGGATTTGGGCAAGGACTGGTTTGTCGCCCGCACCGGCTACACCGGCGAAGACGGCGTGGAAGTGATTTTGCCCGGCAGCGAAGCGGTTGCCTTTTTCAAAGCGCTGGAAGCAGCGGGCGTCAAACCCTGCGGTCTGGGCGCACGTGATACCCTGCGCATGGAAGCGGGTATGAACCTTTACGGCAACGATATGGACGACGACGTGAGCCCGCTCGAAGCCGGTATGGGCTGGACGGTTGATCTGAAAGACGAAGCGCGCGATTTCGTCGGCAAAGCGCCGCTCGTTGCGCTGAAAGAACAAGGCGTGGCGGTGAAACAAGTCGGCCTGCTGCTCGCCAAAGGCGGCGTGCTGCGCGATCATATGGAAGTCGTTACCGATGCCGGCCGCGGCATCACCACCAGCGGCGTGTTCTCGCCCAGCCTGAAACAGTCCATCGCCATCGCCCGCGTGCCCAAAGCGTTTGAGGGCGACGCCGCCAAAGTGCTGATTCGCGGCAAGGAAGTCGATGTGCGCGTGCTGAAACTGCCCTTTGTGCGCAACGGCCAAAAGCAGTTTGACTAAACCGATACGCGCTAAGGTAGCCTGAAAAGTTTTTCAGGCTGCCTTTTGCCGTGCCAACAGAAAAAAACAGAGAGTAAAACCATGAGCCAAACCATGACCAAAACCGGATCACTGCTGCTGGCACTGGCGCTGGCCGCCTGCTCGGGCGAAGGGGAAAAACCGACCCCGCTCGCAGCTTCCGTTTCCGCACCGACGGCAGCTTCCGCTCCTGCTGCTTCCGTTCCCGCCGTTGCGGCATCGGCGCCCGCCGCCGCAAGCTGTCCGCCGGAAATGCCCGCTGAAATCGCCGGCATTTTGCAGCCCTATCTGCCGCAGGTGGGCAGAAGCTGCGCCGATGTCAAATTGCGCTACGGGCTGGACGAAGAGCCGTCGGAAGAGTATCCGCAGGCTACCCATTTTATTCTGGTCGGCCATATCGAAACCGACAATCCGGGCCGCGATATCGTCAAAAAACTGTTTGGCGATCGCGATATCGGCCTGATTGGCGATGGCGATGTCAGCGATGCCGGTTCGTTTGTCGAAGGCGGCAGCGAATGTCTGTTTTCCTACCTGCCCGAAGGCGTCGATACCATGGACGAGAAGGTGGAGCTGAAAGCCGATGTGAAACGCGAGTACCGCGTGGTGTTCACCTGCGGCGCCAAGACGTCCCAATAGCGCGTTTGTGCGTGAAAAAAAGCAGCCTGAAAGTTTTCAGGCTGCTTTTTGCTTGGGCGGCGGAGTTTGCTTTGTGCCGCTCAAGCGCCGACGGTGCGGCGCATATCCTGCAGCTGCTGCAGCACGCGGCGGCTGGCAACGCCTTCGGGCAGCCTGAAATCGATCAGCAGCCTTGTGAGCCTGACTGCCTGCTGCAGGGCGTCGCCGTCGGCAAATTCGCCCGCGACCAGCTGGCGCAGCAGGCTGCCCGGCACGATGATGCCGCCCTGTTCGGGCGCGTCGGTGGCGGTTTCTTCCAGCATGCGCTCGGGATGCAGGCGGTAATGGGCGTCGTCTGCCAGCGGCCGGCCGGCGGCGTCGCGCGTCAGATCGGGGGCGTAGCCCGTTTCGCGCAGCAGCGTCCATTCAAAGCGGCGCAGCGCGGCAACGGGATTTTCGTTTTGGCAGATGCGGCGCATCAGCGCGGCCAGCTCGTCAAACAGCAGTGGATGCGGGTCTTCGCGGGCGGTGAGTTTGAGCAGCAGCTCGTTGGCGTACAGGGCGCTGAATAGGGCGCGGCCGTGCGGCTGCGGCCAGCCGCCCAGCCATTCGGCGCGGTGCAGGGTTTTCAACTCTTCGCGGCCGAACCACGAGGCCGACAGCGGCACGAAGGGCACCAGTATGCCGCGCAGCTCGGAACCGCGGGTGCGGGCGCTGCGGGCGAGCAGGGCAAGGCGGCCGTGTTCGCGCGAAAACACTTCCAGCCACAGGCTGTTTTCCCGCCACGGTTTGGACGAGAGCAGAAACACTTGCTGATGATTGACCCGCTGGGTTTGCGCCATGGCTGATGCCTGTTGGAAAAAAGTGCGGATTATAGCGGATGCGGCGGCGCGGGCGGACACCGTTTTCCCGGCGGCAGCCTGAAAACGGATGATTCAAAGCAGCCTGAAAGCCGTTTTGCCGCGCGGGACAGCGGCGCCGTTTGCGCTATAATCGCGCCTTTTTTTCAGGCTGCCTGCCCGTTTCCCCTATGCGTCTCACCCACATCAAACTTGCCGGTTTCAAATCCTTTACCGACCCCACCACCATCCACGTGCCCGGGCAGCTGGTGGCGGTGATCGGCCCCAACGGCTGCGGCAAATCGAATGTGATCGACGCGGTGCGCTGGGTGCTGGGCGAGGCTTCGGCCAAGCAGCTGCGCGGCGAGAGCATGCAGGACGTGATTTTCAACGGTGCCGCCACCCGCCGGCCGGCGCCCAGGGCGTCGGTGGAACTGGTATTCGACAACGGCGACCACAGCCTGCAGGGCGCGTGGGGGCAGTATGCCGAAGTCAGCATCCGCCGCCAGCTCACCCGCCAGGGCGAATCGAGCTACTACATCAACGGCCAGCCGGTGCGCCGCCGCGACATTACCGATTTGTTTTTGGGCACCGGCGTCGGCGCGCGCGGCTACGCAGTGATCGAGCAGGGCATGATTTCGCGGATTATCGAAGCGCGGCCGGAAGAATTGCGCGCCTATATCGAAGAGGCGGCGGGCGTTTCCAAATACAAAGAGCGCCGCCGCGAAACCGAAAGCCGGCTCAAAGACACCCGCGAGCACCTGCAGCGGCTGGGCGATTTACAGGGCGAACTGGCGCGGCAGGTGGAAAAGCTGCACAAGCAGGCCGAGGCCGCCGAGCGCTATCGGGCGCTGAGCGACGAATTGCAGCACAGCCAGAACCGCTACGATTTCGCCCGCTGGCGCCAGGCGCTGGCCGATGCCGATGCCGCCGAGGCCGAACACGAGCAGGCACAGGCCGGACAGGACAGCCTGGCCGAGCGCCAGCAGGAATTGAACGAAGCGGTGCAGACCCTGCGTGCCGCCGAAGCCGAGCAGCAGGAAGCGCAAAACCGGCTCAACCGCGAACACGCGCTGCTGCGCGAGCAGAGCGCCCGTTTGGAAGAACAAATCCGCTCGCGCCAAAACCAGCGCCAGCGCATCGAGCGCGACCGCACCGCGATGGCTGCCGCCGTGCAGAAAATCGACCACGAGCAAAAACTCTTGCACGAGCAGGCGCAGGCTCTGGCCGACGAAGCCCAAGAGCTGGAAGCGCAGTTGGCGCTGCTGGCCGAAGAAACCGCCGCCTGCGAAGAGCGGCTGCCCGAACTCGAAGCCGCGCAGCAGCAGGGTGCCGCCGCCCGGCAAAACCAGCAGGACGAAGCCGGCCGCATCCGCCGCGAGCTGGCCGTCAAGCAGCAGCAGTTGCAGTACAGCCGCAGCGGCATCGCCCAAATCCAAGCGCGTCAGTCGCGCCTGCAGCAGGAAGCCGCCGCGCTGAATCTGCCCGCTGCCGACGAGCTGGCCGCCGCCCAGCTGGCCGCCGCTGAAATACAGGCGCAGTACCAAACGGCCGAGCAGGTTTTGCAGGCGTTGGAACAACAATCGGGCAGCCTGAAAACCGATTTTCAGGCTGCCCAAGCTGCTGCGGGAGAAGCCGAACGCCGCCTGCTGGCCTTACAGGCCGAGCAACAAACCCTACGCGCCCTGACCGAAGAAGCGGCGGCGGGCGACTTTTGGCAGGGCAGGGCAGAAGCCGCCGCTCCCGCGCTGTGGCAGCACATCCGCGTGCCGCAGCAGTGGCAGGCGGCGCTGGCGGCGGTATTGGGCGAGCGCCTGCACGCGCGGGCGCTGCCGCCGGATTTCGCCCCGGCCGCGCCGCTTGCCGCCGCCCCCGCCGCCTGGTTCGACCGCGAAGCCGCCGCGCCGCAGTCCGCCCGCCCCGCGCAGGCGCTGTTAAACCAAATTCAGGCGGAAAAACCGTTTCAGGCTGCCTTAAACCATTGGTTGGCGGGCGTGCTGTGCGCCCCCGATTTGGATTACGCGCTGGCCAACCGCAACAGGCTGGCCGAGGGCGAATGCTGGCTGACGCCCGAAGGCCACCGGATCGACCGCATCGGCGTGCTGCTGCACCACGCCGCTGATGCCGCGCGGCTGATGCGCCAGCAAAGCCGTCTGGCCGAACTCGACAGCCTGCTGGCCGACGCCGCGCCCGCTTTTCAGGCTGCTGCCGAGCGCGCCCAAAGCCTGTCGCAGCAATATGAAGCGCTGGATGCCGAACAGCGCCGCGCCCAGGCCGAGCAGCGCCGCCTGGCCGCCGAACTCAACGGCGCCCGCCAGCAGGCCGGCGAGATGCTGGCGCGCACCAACCAGGGCCAGCTGCGCCGCGAGCACATCGAGCAGGAGTTGGCGCAGTTGGCGCAGGAAGCCGAAGAGCTGGCCTACACCGCCGCCACGCTGGAAGACGATGCCGCGCTGCTTACCGAGTCTGCCGCAGGCTTGAACGAAAGCCATGCCGAAGCCGAAGCCGTCTACCGCGGGCAGCAGCAGGCGCTCAAGCAGGCGCAGCTGGCCTTGCTGGAAGCCAACCGCCGCCACGGCGCCGCCGAAATCGCCGTCCACCGCAGCCGCGAGCAGCAGCAAAGCCTACGCGAGCGCATCGCCGCGCTGGAAGCGCAAAAGGCCGACTGGCAGGAGCGCCAGAGCGAATTGGAGCTGGTCAGCGCCGAAGAGCCGGACGAGAGCGAGCAGTATCTGCGTTTGGAAGAGCTGGGCGAGACGATGTCCGCGCTCGATGAGCAGATTCAGGCTGCCACCGCCGCGCTCGCCGCCACCCGTGCCCAAGGGCAGGCGCAGTATCAGGCTTTGCAGGACTTGTCCGCCAGCCAGCCGCAATGGCAGGCCGCCGCGCAAAACGCCCTGCTCAAACAGCAGGAAGCCCTGCTCAACGCCAAGCATTTTCACGACGCGCTCACCGCCCGCGAAGCCGGTTTCGACGAGCTTGCCGCCGAGTTCGAGCGCGAAGGCAGCCTGAAAGACGCAGGCAGCCTGAAAGATTTGCCGCAGCAGATCGAGCGCCTGAACAACAGCATCCGCGCGCTCGGCGCCGTCAATCTGGCCGCGCTCGACGAACTTGCCGAAGCCTGCGAGCGCGACGATTACTACCGTAGCCAGAGCGAAGACGTCCAAGCCGCCATCGCCCTGCTGGAAGAAGCCATCGCCCAAATCGACCGGGAAACCAAAGAGCGCTTCAAAACCACCTTCGATGCCGTCAACGAAAAAGTACGCAGCTTTTTCCCCACGCTGTTTGGCGGCGGCGAAGCGGCGCTGCATATGGTCGGCGACGATCTGCTCAGCGCCGGCGTGTCGATTATGGCGCGCCCGCCTGGCAAGAAAAATTCCACCATCCACCTACTCTCCGGCGGCGAAAAAGCGCTGACCGCCATGAGTCTGGTGTTTGCCCTGTTCAGCCTGAACCCCGCACCGTTTTGCCTTTTGGACGAAGTCGATGCCCCGCTCGATGACGCCAACACCACCCGTTTTTGCAATCTGGTCAAAGAGATGAGCGCGCAAACCCAGTTTCTCTACATCTCCCACAACCGCCTGACCATGGAAATGGCCGAACAGCTGATCGGCGTAACCATGCAGGAAAAAGGCGTCTCGCGCATCGTCGCCGTCGATATCAAACAGGCGCTGCAAATGGCCGAGGCAGCCTGAAAAAGGTTTCAGGCTGCCTGCCGTCTTTAAGTCTTCTAACTGTTTATCAAACCGAATTTATCAAACCGAAAGCCGATGATGTCAGCCCCCACCGAACAAGATTTCTCCGCCATCACCGCCGCCTTTACCGCCGTCTGCCCCGAAGACGTAGAGCGGCTGATTGCCGGCGGCCGCAGCGCCGTGGTGTTTTTCGGCCGCGAAAGCTGCTCCTACTGCCGCCGTTTCCTGCCCAAACTCGCCCGCGCCGTCCGGCAGACGGGCGCGGCGGTACATTTTGCCGACAGCCGCGACAAAGCCGCCTGGGCAGAGCTGCGCGCCACCTACGCCATCCGCACCGTCCCCGCCCTGTTGCGCCTGCCCGAGGGCGAAGCGGTGTGCGATTCGTCGTTAAGCGAAGAGCGGATTGCGGCGTTTCTGACGGCGCAGGCAGCCTGAAAAACTTGCCCGACCCAAAAAAGCAGCCTGAAAACCGTTTGCTGCGGTTTTCAGGCTGCTTTTTGTGCGGCTCGGCGGCGCTTAGTCGAAACCGGGTTGTTTGCCGTGCAAAAAGCGCACGGCTTCGTCGCGGCTGCCTTCGAGTATCAGCGGCATGGCGGCCAGCGATTTGGCGACGGCGCGCTCGATCAGTTCGCGCTCGGCGGCGGGCGGTTTGCCGAGCACGAAGCTGGTTACCAGATTGCGGTCACCCGGGTGGCCGATGCCCAGGCGCAGGCGGTAGAAGTCGGGGGTGCCCAGCCGCGCTTGGATGTCTTTGAGGCCGTTGTGGCCGCCGTTGCCGCCGCCGATTTTGAAGCGGGTTTGGCCGCAGGGGATGTCCAACTCGTCGTGGGCGACGAGGATTTGGTCGGGGCGGATTTTGTAAAACTGCGCCAAGGGGGCGACGGACTGGCCGGAGAGGTTCATAAAGGTGTCGGGCTTGAGCAGCCAGATGTCGCCCTGCGGCCGCTCGGCGCGCGCTGCCTGGCCGTGGTATTTTTTCTGGCTTTGGAAGGAGACGCCCCAGGCGTGCGCCAGCTCGTCGAGAAACCAGAAGCCGGCGTTGTGGCGGGTGTGTTCGTATTGGCTGCCGGGGTTGCCCAGGCCGACGATCAGTTTGATGTCCATAATCTGCAATCTGTAAAAGGTTTCAGGCTGCCTGAAAGCTCAGGCAAACCAGCCGCGCAGGGCTTCGAGCCCCATGTGGCGGATGTTGAGCGCGGCTTGGGCGCGGGTTTTGGGTTTGGCGTGGTAGGCGATGCCGAAACCGGCGGCCTGCAGCATCGGGATGTCGTTGGCACCGTCGCCGACGGCGGCAACCTGATGCCGCTTTAGACCGAGCGCCAGGCGGTGTTCTTCCAGCAGCCGCGCTTTGGCAGCGGCATCGATAACCGGGCCGACGACCCTGCCGGTGAGTTTGCCGCCGGCGGTTTCCAAGGTGTTGGCATACGCCCAGTCCAGTCCCAGCCGCTCTTTGAGCCGCTCGGTAAAAAAGGTGAAACCGCCGGAAACCAGCAGAAACTTCACTTGGTGCTTTTTGCATTCGGCCAGCAGATACTCGGCGCCGGGCGACAGGCGCAGCGCGTGTTCGTACACATCATCCAGCACGCTTTCGGGCAGGCCGGCCAGCAGGGCGACGCGCTCGCGCAGCGAGTCTTCAAAGTCCATCTCGCCGCGCATCGCCCGCTCGGTTACCGCCGCCACTTGTTCTTTCAAACCGGCTGCGGCGGCGATTTCGTCGATGCACTCGATGGTAATCAGCGTGCTGTCCATATCGCTGACAATCAGCCCCAAATCGGCAAAGGCGGTATCGGCCAGCAGCGCGTATTCGGCACCCGCCGCATCCAATTCGGCGGCCACTTCCGCGGGAATAGCGGCATCTGCGGCTACGGCAAGGCGCAGGCTGCTGCCGGTTATGCTTTCAGGCAGCCTGAAATGCCGCGCGGTCTGCACCAGCGGCAGAGCGGCCAAGTTCGGGTGTTGGATAACGAAAACCTGTTTCATCTAGGGTGCCGTTTTGAAAAAACGCCGCATTTTACAGACGCGGCGGCAGGGTGCAAGCGCGGCAGTCAAAAAGGCAGCCTGAAAAGCGTGTTTACGGCTTTCAGGCTGCCTGTTGTTTGCGCTTAAGGTGGTATTTATCCGCCGAACAACCGGCTGAAAAAGCCGCGCTTGGGTGCCGGCTCGGCAGCTTGCTTATCTTCTGTCGCCGCCGGCTCGGGTGCGGGGCGGTAAACGGGATGACGGTCGAAACTCTGCGACACCGGCATCATCTCCAGATAATTGACATTAACGTGCTTGGGCGTCTGATACAGCCACAGCGCGGCGGCGGCGACGTCTTCGGGCGCGAGCGCCTGCACGCCTTCGTAAACGGCGGCGGCGCGCGCTTCGTCGCCCTTAAAGCGCACCTGCGAAAACTCGGTGCCGCCGCACAGGCCGGGTTCGATATTGCTCACGCGCACGCCGCTGCCGTGCAAATCGGCGCGCAGGTTCAGGCTGAATTGGTGCACAAAGGCTTTAGTGGCGCCGTACACATTGCTGCCCGGGTAGGGGTAGCTGCCGGCAATCGAGCCGATATTGATCACGTAGCCTTCGCCGCGCGCCACCATCTCCGGCAACACTTGGCGGGTGAGATAGGCCAGGCCGGTGATATTGGTGGCGATCATGTTTTCCCAGTCGGCAAAATCGGCCTGGTGGGCGGGGGAAAGATCGAGCGCCAGACCGGCGTTGTTGATCAGGCAGTCAATACTGCGGAAGGCTTCGGGCGCTTCGGCCAGCGACGATAAGGCGGCATCAACCGATTCTTTGCTGCGCACGTCCATCGCCAAAGGATGAAACAACTCGCCCAATTCGGCTTTCAGTCCGTCCAAACGCTCGCTGCGGCGGGCGGCGCCGATAACGGCAATGCCCGCGGCGGCAAACTGGCGCGCCATCGCCGCGCCAAACCCTGCGGAAGCTCCGGTAATCAATACGGCCATGATTTTTTCCTTTCCGTGAAATTAAGGTATGATGCGCCGCCTTTGCGCCGGCCTTTCGGCTTCAGGCAGCCTGAAAAACACAGCGATAATAACACCGACGCCGCATCACACGATAGGAACACCCGCATGAAAAAACCGATTTTGATTTTTGCCCTGAGCGCTCTGCTGCTGGCCGCCTGCGACGGCGGCGCAGGTGCGGGTGGCGCCAAAGGGCCGCTGTCCGAAGAGCGCAGCATCGCCTTCAAAACCTTTATGCCCGGTTTTTCGCGCATGGGCAAAATGGCCAAGGGCGACGAAGCCTATGTGCCCGAGCAGTTTGAAAAACTGGCGCAGACCTTCAGCAGCGAAGCGCGCGAGCCTTTCGAGTATTTCGCCAGCGACCCCGAAGGCAACGGCGACGCGCTGCCCGGCATCTGGCAGCAGCCGCAGCAGTTTAAGGCCGAGCAGGACAAATTTTTCGCTGCGGTGGACGAACTCAACGCCGCCGCCAAAAGCCAGAAACTCGACGACATCCGCGCCGCCTACGCCAAAGTGGAAGAAAGCTGCACCAGCTGCCACAGCAGCTACCGTCGGCCGAAATAGCCGCGCCGCCGTTGAATAAGAAAAAGCAGCCTGAAAAGCGTTTGGCACGTTTTTCAGGCTGCTTTTTTGCGCTTTAAAAAGCGGGAAAAAGGTTTCAGGCTGCTTGGGCGCTGTTTTTCTACGCTTCAGGCAGCCTGAAAACCGTCGGGCGCGACCTTAAGCCTTAATCCCAGTCTTGGGCGACAAAGCGGGCGCTCTGGCCTTGGTTGTTTTGCAAAATCAGATAATGGCCGTCGAGCCGGTAGCGGGTGAAGCTGCCGATGCGGCTGGAAAAATCGGCTTCCAGCTTCATGCGGCCGTCGCAATACATGCGGGTGGCGGCGACGCTGCCAAAGCGGATGCGGCCTTCACGCTGCTGCGGCGCGGCGGTTTCAACGCTGAACATCAGCCGGTTGCAGCCCATACTGCCGCTTGCTTGCGGCAGCGAAGTCAGGTTGATGCCGGCCTGCAGGCGCTGCAGCTCTTCGCGCCCGAAGCCCGGCCATTGTTCGAGCATCCATTGGCGTTTCAGGCCAAGCTGGGTGGTGGGTGCGGACTCGCTCTGCGGCGCGGGCTGGCCGGCGGTGCAGGCGGCAAGCATCAGCGTGCAGGCGGCAGCGGCAAGGGTGGGGCGGGTCATGGTCTTTTCTTTCTAAACGGGTGGGGCTGGCTTGGGCGGATGCAGGCAGCCTGAAAGTTTTGCGGCAGGCGGATTGTAGCCGTTTGCGCGGCGGCGGGCGAACCGGCGTTTTTTTTTCAGGCTGCAGATGGTACAGAGTCGGGCAATAAAGTGCCGCCAAAGCCGGAAAAGCAGCCTGAAAGCGCCAAGCGCCTTTTCAGACTGCCGGCAGGGGTTTACAATCGATTACATTCCAATAACGTTTCGCATTAGAGGAGGCGGATATGGCTAAAAAGCTGTTACTGGGATTAGTGCTGGCGCTGGTGGCCGGGTTTGCCGCTTACCGTTTCGGTTTCAGCGGCGGCGAAGACCCGCTGGCCGGCATTGCCCGCGCCAACGGCCGGTTGGAGTTCGAGCGCTTGGACGTGGCGACGCTATATGCCGGCCGCATCGAGCGCGTGGAAGTGGACGAGGGCGACGAAGTGGCGTCCGGCGCGGTGCTGGCGCGGCTGGAATCGGCCACCACCGAAACCCAGGTGGCCGAAGCGCGGGCGCGGCGCGGCCAGCTCGAGCAGAGCGTGCGCCGCGCCCAAGCGCAGGTGGAAGCGCAGCGCCAGCAGCTCAAAACCGCGCAGATGGATGCCGACAACGCCCGTGCGCTGTACCGCGACGGCCTGATTTCCCAGTCCGAACTCAATGCCCGTCTGGCGCAGCGCGATGCGGCGCAGGCGGCGGTGCAGGCAGCGCGCTCGGCAGCGGCCGAAGCGCAGTCGGGCGTGGGGCAGGCGCAGGCGCTGGTGGATCGGGCGTCGTCGGTGATGGACGATTTGGCCGTGCGTGCGCCCAAAGCCGGCCGGGTGGAATATGTGCTGGCGCAGCCCGGCGGCGTGCTGCCGGCTGGCGGGCGGGTGGTGAGCCTGCTGGATTTGGACGACGCGGGCATGGATATTTTTCTGGCCGCGCCCGATATCAACCGCATTCCGCTGGGCAGCGAAGCGCGGCTGGTGTTCGACGGGCTGGACGCGGTATTTCCGGCGCGGGTAAGGCATGTGGCGGCACAGGCGCAGTTCACTCCCAAATTTGTCGAAACTGCCGAAGAGCGCACGCGGCTGATGTTCCGCGTACGGCTGAAAATCGACGCCGACACCGCCCGCCGCTACCGCCGCTGGCTCAAAGGCGGCATGACCGCCACCGGCTATGTGCGGCTCGACCAAACCCAATCCTGGCCGGCGCAGCTGGCGGTGAAACTGCCGCCGGCAGGGCAGCCTGAAAGTGCTGAGACCGCATCTGCTGTCCAAAAGCAGCCTGAAAACCCGAGCAGGCAGCCTGAAAACGCTGCTTCCGGGGCGCGGTCGTGAACGCCGTCGAAATCCGCGGCTTAAGCCACAGCTACCGCGGTAAAACCGCGCTCGACAATATCACCCTGAGCCTGCCGCAGGGCGCCAGCATCGGCATGATCGGGCCGGATGGTGTGGGCAAATCAACGCTGCTGGCGCTGATAGCCGGCGTGAAAACCATCCAGAAGGGCAGCGTGCGCGTGCTCGGCGCCGATCCCGCCCGCCGCCGCGAGCGCGAAGCGCTGCTACCGCGCATCGCCTTTATGCCGCAGGGCTTGGGCAAAAACCTGTATCCCACTTTGTCGGTGCATGACAACGTTGCCTTCCATGCCCGCCTGTTCGGCTTAAACCGGCGCGAGCGCGAAGAGCGCATCGCCCGCCTGCTCGATGCCACCGGCCTGACACCCTTTGCCGAGCGTGCCGCCGGCAAGCTCTCCGGCGGCATGAAGCAGAAACTCAGTCTGTGCTGCGCGCTGGTGCACGATCCCGAACTGCTGATCTTGGACGAGCCGACCACCGGCGTCGATCCCCTGTCGCGCCGCCAGTTTTGGCAGCTGGTGGCCGAGTTGCGGGCGGAAAACCCGGGCATGACGGTGCTGGTCGCCACCGCCTATATGGAAGAAGCCGAGCAGTTCGACTACCTGCTGGCGCTGGATGCCGGCCGCGTGCTCGCCTGCCGGCCGATGGCCGAAGTGCTTTCCGGCGGCATCACGCTGGAAGCGGCCTATGTCGCCATGCTGCCGGCCGAGCGGCGCAGCCCGTGGCACGACGAAATGCTGACGCCGTTTGCCGCCGATCCCGCGCTGCCGCCCGCCATCGAAGCCGAGCATCTGAGCAAGCGGTTTGGCGACTTTATTGCGGTGAACGATGTGAGTTTCCGCATCGCCCAGGGCGAGATTTTCGGCTTTCTCGGCTCCAACGGCTGCGGCAAATCCACCACCATGAAAATGCTCACCGGCCTGCTGGCCGCCAGCGACGGCAGTGCCCGCCTGCTCGGCAAGCCGGTGGCCGCCGGCAATCTCGAAACGCGGATGCAGACCGGCTATATGTCGCAGGCCTTTTCACTCTATGAAGAGCTCAGCGTGCGCCAGAATCTGGTGCTGCACGCCCGTCTCTACCGCATCGCCCAAGCCGCCGCCGCCATCGACGGCGTGCTGCGCCAGTTCGAGCTTGCCGAACACGCCGACAGCCTGCCCGCCGCCCTGCCTTTGGGCGTGCGCCAGCGCCTGCAGCTGGCCGCCGCCTGCCTGCACCGCCCCAAAGTGCTGATACTCGACGAGCCGACTTCCGGCGTCGATCCCGCCGCCCGCGATATGTTTTGGCAGTATCTGCTGCAGCTCTCGCGCCAAGAGCGCGTCACCATCTTTGTTTCCACCCACTTTATGAACGAAGCCGAGCGCTGTGACCGCATCTCGCTGATGCACCGCGGCCGCGTGCTCGCCGTCGGCACCCCCGCCGAACTGGTGCAGCGCCAGCAGGCCGCCAGCCTGGAAGAGTCGTTTATCCGCTTTCTCGAGCAGGACGAAGCACGGGAAAGCGGGCAGCCTGAAAGCGTGGAGACTGTTGCCGCAGATAAAGGACAAAAGCAGCCTGAAAATACCGAAACAGGCACCGCTAGTAATCTTTCAGGCAGCCTGAAACCAAGCGACGGCGGCAGGCAGCCTGAAAATGCTGCGGAAGACGTTTCAGGCTGCCTGAACGGAAGTCAGAACGCTGATCAGAAGCAGCCTGAAAACCTAGCAAGGGCAGTTGAAGCAGTTGCGGAACAAAGGCAGCCTGAAACCCCCAAACCCAACACCGCCAACAATCTTTCAGGCAGCCTGAAAAGCGCCAAGGGCAGTAAGCAGCCTGAAAAACCGCGCCCGCGCGGTTTGCGCTACTGGCTGGCGATGGTGCTGACTTTCGCCCTGCGTGAGGGGCGGGAGCTGGCGGGCGACCGCATCCGGCTAATGTTTGCGCTGCTGGGGCCGCTGATTTACCTGTTTGCCGGCAGCTTGGGCATTTCCTACGATACCGACCAGCTGGATTTTGCCGTGCTCGACCAAGACCAAAGCCGCTACAGCCGCGAGCTGGTGCGCGAGTTTGAAGGTTCGGCCTATTTCCGCCGCGCCGCCGATTTGTCACGCCGCGAAGACATTGCCGCCGAACTGACCGCCACCCGTGTGGAGCTGGTCATCGAAATCCCGCCGCATTTTGGCCGCGACCTGTTGGCGCAGCGGCGGCCGCAAGTGGCGTTTTATATCGACGGCGCCATGCCGCAGCAGGGCGAAAACATCGCCGGCTATGCGCAGGGCATTGCCGCCGGCTACGCGCTGTCGCTGTACCGCACCTACGGCATCCAGCCTGCCGGCGCCGATCTCGATATGCGCTTTATCTACAACCCGACCTTTAAAAGCATCAATGCGCTGGCGCCGGGCTTTCTGATGCTGGCGCTGGTGATGATTCCGGCGATGATGACCGCGCTGGGGGTGGTGCGCGAAAAGGAGATCGGTTCGATTATGAATCTGTATTCCTCGCCCGCTTCCAGCCTGCAGTATCTGCTGGGCAAGCAGCTGCCGTATGTGGCGCTTTCGATGGGCGCTTATGTGATGCTGGTGGCGGTAATCGTGCTGGTATTGGATGTGCCGGTAAAAGGTTCGCTGGCGGCGCTGACGGCCGGCGCGCTGTGTTTCGTGCTTGCAACCACCGCTTTCGGCCTGCTGGTGTCGGCCTTTGTGCGTTCGCAGGTGGCGGCGATTTTCGCGGCGGCGATTCTGGCCATGATTCCGGCGATGAATTTTTCCGGCATGATTTACCCGTTTTCCACGCTCAGCGGTTCGGGCTACTGGATCGGCCGCGGCTTTCCCGCCAGCTGGTTCCAGATGGTCGGCCTGGGCGTGATTACCAAAGGGCTGCTCTGGCGCGACGTTTATCCGATTTTCGGCGTGCTGCTGGCGTTTTTCCTGGGCTATCTGCTCCTGGCTGCGCTGCTCTTGAAAAAACAGGAGTCCTGACATGCGCCTGCTGCACAATATTCTCTACCTCACCGCCAAGGAAATCCGCAGCTTTCTGCGCGACTATGCGCTGCTGGCGCTGGTGGTGTTTATGTTTTCTTCCAGCATTTATTCCACGGCGAAAAACATCACCACCGAGATGAAAAACGCCGCCGTTGCCGTGCACGACCAAGACCGCAGCACGCTTACCTACCGCATCCGCGATTCGCTGCTGCCGCCGCAGTTTAAAAGCGTGGAAGACATCGACGAGCCGGAGATCGACCGCGCGATGGATACCGGACGCTACACCTTTATCCTGTCTTTTCCGCCAAACTATACTGCCGACCTGCTTGCCGGCCGCCGGCCGCAGGTGCAGCTGCTGGTCGATGCCACCGCTATGTCGCAGGCCGGCAAGGGCACCGGCTATCTGCAGGAAATCATCCGCCGCGAAAACGCCGAATATCTGAAAGATTATGCGCCGGCGGTGCTGCCTTTCGAGCCGCAAATCAATATCCTGTTCAATCCCAATCTGAAAACCGAATGGTTTATGCCGGTGTCGCAAATCGTCGGCAATGCTGCGCTGATGGCGATGATTCTTGCCGGAGCCGCGGTTATCCGCGAACGCGAGCGCGGCACCATCGAGCATCTGCTGGTGATGCCGGTGGGTGCCGGCGAGATTGTGCTCGCCAAGATTGCCGCCAATGTGCTGATTATTCTCACCGCCAGCACGCTGTCGCTGTATTTCATCGTCCATCAGGCGGTGGGCGCGCCGATTAACGGCTCGCTGGCGCTGTTTGTTGCCTGCAACGCGGTGTTTTTGTCGGCAATGGCCGGACTGGGCATCTTTCTGGCCACCTGCGCGCCGACCATGCCGCAGTTCAGCCTGCTGTGCATCATTATCTACATCGCCATCAACCTGATTTCCGGCTCGGCCTCGCCGCTGGAGAGCCTGCCGCTGCTGATGCGCCAGATTTCCCGCCTTTCGCCCTTAACCCATTTCACCGCCATTTCGCAGGCGGTGGTGTTCCGCGGCGCCGGCTGGCAGGTGATCTGGCCGCACGTTGCCGCCACCGCCTTCTCCGGCCTGGCCTTTACCGCGCTGGCTGTTGCCCGTTTCCGCCAGATGCTGGCACGGCAGGGCTAGCCGTTTTCAGGCTGCCGGAAACGAGAAAGGCAGCCTGAAACCCCTTTGCGCTGCTTTCAGGCAGCCTGAAACCCCTTTGCGCTGCTTTCAGGCAGCCTGAAAACCGTCTGCCCGGCTTTTCAGGCTGCCTGCCGCCCCAAACCGAACCACGAAAGGAATCCGCCATGTCCGCCGTCCCGTTTCGTTTTGCCGCCGCCGCGCTGCTGCTGGCGCTGGCTGCCTGCCGCAGCACCGAGATTACCGCGCCGTCTGCCGTGCGCCTGCCGGCGAATTTCGAGCATGCCGGCGCAGCGCAGGGCAGCGCGGACATCGCCCGCTGGTGGCGGCAGTGGCCGGATGCGCAGCTGCAAAGCCTGATTGAGCGGGGCTTGGCGCACAGCCCCGATATTGCCGCCGCGCAATCGCGCTTGGCGGAAGCCCGCGCCACCGCGCGGCTGGCGGGTGCCGAGCTGAATCCGCAGCTGGGCGCGCAGGCTGCCGGCTACGGCTACCGCAGCGGGCGCGACGACCCGCATTTCGGTAACCATGCCACCATGACTTCTTTCGGCCTGCGCGCTTCGTGGGAACCGGATATTTTCGGCAAAAAACGCAGCGACGCCGATGCCGCCCGCGCCGCCGCGCTCGGCGTGCAGGAGCAGCTTTACGGCAGCCGCCTGCTGGTGGCAGCGGAGATTGCCGAACATTATCTGCACGCGCTGCGCATTCTCGAGCAGCAGACGCTGCTGGAGCGCCGTGCCGCCACCCTGCGCCAGTTGCAGCGCTATGCCGCCGGCCGTTTCCGCGCCGGCCAGGCCAGCGCCCACGATACCGATGCCGCAGCGGCGGCGGTGCAGGCGCTGGCGGCGCGGCAGGCAACGCTGGATGCCGAATTTGACCTGCACCGGCGCAGCATCGCCGTTTTAACCGGCCAGACGCCGCAGGATTTCCGTCTCGACACCGATGCCATGCGCCGCGCCGCGCTGCTGCAGCATCTGCCCGCCGCACCGCAGGGGCAGCAGCCGGCCGATCTGCTCGAGCAGCGCCCCGATATCCGCGCCCGCGCCGCCGAAGTGCAGGCGTATGCCGCCAAGCTCGCCAGCGCCAAAGCCGATCTGCTGCCGCGCTTTGAAATTAAATTTTTGTGGCAGACCGGCCGCATCGAGCTGGGCAGCGATCTGGCGCTGCTCAACAACCAGCGCAGCAGCAGCGGGGGCCTGCTCAGCCTGGGCGTGCAGCTGCCGATTTTTACCGGCGGCCGCATCCGCGCCAATATCGATGCCGCCGATGCCCGCCTGAAAACCGCGCTGCTGCGCTACGACCAAACCCTGCTGCAGGCGCTGGCCGACGTGGACAACGCCTATCAGGCGCAGGCAGCGCTGGCGCGGCAGCAGGAGCGCATCGCCGCCGCCGCACAAACCGCCGCCAAGCAGGTGCGCGACGACCGCCTGCTGTTCCGCCACGGCCGCAAAACGCTTGATGTCGCCCTGCAGGCCGAACTCTCGGCAGCGGATGCCGACGAAAAACTGGCCGACAGCCGCCTGGCCGCCGGTCTCAACCTGCTCGCTCTCTACAAGGCCTTGGGCGGCGGCTGGCAGCCTGAAAACGGGGTAGTGCGCTAAAGGGGGCAAAACAGCGTTTGCTGCGGTGGAAAACTCGTCCACAAAATCTGTGGGTAACAATGTGGATAAAAGCAGAATAATCCTTAAAACTTCTTTACTGATAAGCGTTGCCCTGTTTTTGCCTAAAAAACGCGCATGGCTAAATTTGTTTTAAATCATGTTGTTAATTTGGGTATATTGATTTGAAAGCGCTTTTTTATTCTTGACAAAAACCGCTTTGTGAAAAAGGCGCCGATGTGCATAAAACTGCGGGAAATTCGCCGTTTGCCCCAAGCAGCCTGAAAGCGCGGCCGGCGGCAGAAACGGCGAAACAAACACGGTTTTTAAGGTTTTTTGTGCTTGCATTCGCCCCGCCGTCTGCCTATGCTTGGCGCCCCGCCCGACAGGGTTTGCAAGCACACATCAGGAAAACACTATGGATACTTGGCAACAAAACTTGGCCGCGGTGCCGCTGGGCGATACCGGCCGCACCCTGGGCAGCGAAAAAGCAGTGGCCGCCGCCGAAATGCGCGCCGGCCGGCCGTATGTGAAGCTCGAATTCGGTTTTCCCGCGCAGCATCTGGCCGCCGGACTGCGGCAGGCGGTTTGCGATGCCATCGGCCGCGAAGCCGATGTGGAAATCGGCAGCCGCATCATCGCCCACAAAGTGCAGCAGGGCGTCGCCACCATCAAAGGCGTGAAAAACATTATCGCCGTGGCTTCGGGCAAGGGCGGCGTCGGCAAATCGACCACCACTGCCAACCTGGCCACCGCGCTGCAGCGCATGGGCGCCCGCGTCGGCGTGCTCGATGCCGATCTGTACGGCCCCAGCCAGCCGACCATGCTCGGCGTCGCCGAAACCCGCCCCGAGCAGCAAAACCGCAAATTCATCCCCGTGCGCAACCGCGATGGCATCCAAGTGATGTCCATCGGCTTTCTGATCGACCCCGGACAGGCCGTCGTCTGGCGCGGGCCGATGGTCAGCCAGGCGCTGCAGCAGCTCTTGTTCCAAAGCGAATGGGACGACGTGGATTATCTTTTCGTTGATCTGCCGCCGGGCACCGGCGACATCCAGCTTACTCTGTCGCAGAAAATCCCGGTAACCGGCGCGGTGGTGGTCACCACGCCGCAGGACATCGCCCTGATTGACGCGCGCAAAGCGGTGGATATGTTCGATAAAGTCAATATCCCGATTTTGGGTGTGCTGGAGAATATGTCGGTGCACGTCTGCACCAACTGCGGCCACAGCGAAGCCATTTTCGGCAGCGACGGCGGCAAAGAGCTGGCGGAAAAACTCAAAGTGCCGCTCTTGGGCCAGCTGCCGCTGTCGCTGCCGGTGCGCGAAGCGATGGACGCCGGCCAATCCGGCAAACTGCTGGCTGACTATCCCGCCGTCGCCCAAGTCTATACCGACGCCGCTTTTGCCGTCGCCCTGGCAGTGGCCGACAAAGGCAAAGACTTCAGCCGCGCCTTCCCGAAAATCGTCGTCGAATAAACTGTGAAGGCAGCATAAAGCAAAAAAGGCAGCCTGAAAGCCGCAAATCCGGCTTTCAGGCTGCTTTTGCAAACCACTATGACCGACACCCTAATCTATTTGTTCTTCACCGCCACGGCGCTTGAATTTCTCTTCGCCCTATGGCTAAACCGCCGCGCCCAAAGCGTGCTAGACGCCTTTATTGCCAACCCGCAGCTGCACGAAGTAGCGGGCAGGCCGTCCGATCTTTATTTCGTGTGGGACATTTACCGGCTGCGCTACCGCTTTGCCCGTTTCCTGAAAAACCATCCCGCCAAGCCTGCATCGCTTGCCTGCACCGAAGCCGATTATCTGCTTGTCCGCAGGCTGGCCATCGTACTGCTGCGGCTGGAAATCGGCCGCGGTCTGCTGATTGTGCTGCTTGTCGCCGCGCACCATTGGCTTCGTTAAAACCAAGGCAGCCTGAAAACCTTTTCAGGCTGCCTTTCTTTTATAATCCCGCCTTTTTTCAGGCAGCCTGAAACTGCCCAGCTCATTACTTATCAAGAGATTCTCCCAATGAACATCACCGCCACCCTTGCCGCCGAACTCTCCGCCACCACCGCCCAAATCCAAGCCGCCGTTTCCCTGCTGGACGACGGCGCCACCGTGCCCTTTATCGCCCGCTACCGCAAGGAAGCCACGGGCGGGCTGGACGACACCCAGTTGCGCACGCTGGCGGAACGTTTGCAGTATTTGCGCGAGCTGAAAGAGCGTCGCGCCGCCGTGCTCAAATCCATTGAAGAACAAGGCAAACTCACGCCCGAATTGCAGGCGCAGATTGAAGCCGCCGACAACAAAACCGCGCTGGAAGATTTGTACCTGCCCTACAAACCCAAACGCCGCACCAAGGCGCAAACCGCGCGTGAAAACGGTTTGCAGCCGCTGGCGGATTTGCTGCTTGCCGAGCAGCCGCAGGACGTGGAAACTGCCGCCGCGCCGTTTGTCAATGACAATGTACCCGACACCAAAGCCGCGCTGGATGGTGCACGCGCGATTTTGATGGAGCAGTTTGCCGAAAATGCCGAATTAATCGGGCGTCTACGCGAAAAACTGTGGAACGAAGCCGAAATCCACGCGCAAGTTGTCGCGGGTGAAGAAGAAAAAGGCGAGAAATTCAAAGACTATTTTGACCACCGCGAAACCATCCGTGCCATGCCCAGCCACCGCGCTTTGGCGGTTTTGCGCGGGCGCAACGAAGGCGTGTTGAACATCGTGCTCAAATATCAAGCCGACGACACGCCGATTACCCAAGCGAGCGAATACGAGCAAATCATCGCCGCGCAGTTTGGCGTGTCAGAAAATAATAAATGGCTGCGCGACACCGTGCGGCTGGCGTGGCGGGCGAAGATTTTTCTGTCGTTGGAACTGGAAGCGTTGAACCGTTTAAAAGAAGCCGCCGATCATGACGCAATTACCGTATTCGCCCGCAATCTCAAAGACTTGCTGCTCGCCGCGCCTGCCGGACGCTTGCCGACCTTAGGCTTGGACCCCGGCTACCGCAACGGCGTGAAATGCGCGGTGGTGGACGACACGGGCAAGCTGTTGGATACCGCCATTGTTTATTTACACCAAGAAAACAATATGTTGGCAACGCTTTCGCGCCTGATTAAAACCCACGGCGTGAAGCTTATCGCCATCGGCAACGGCACCGCCAGCCGCGAAACCGACAAACTCGCGGGCGAGTTGGTGCGCGGGCTGGCCGCGACCGAAGGAAGTCCCTGTGGGAAAATGGGGCTGCACAAAATCGTCGTATCCGAAGCCGGCGCGTCGATTTATTCCGCGTCCGAACTGGCGGCGCGCGAGTTCCCCGACTTGGACGTTTCCCTGCGCGGCGCGGTGTCCATCGCCCGCAGGCTGCAAGACCCGCTCGCCGAGTTGGTGAAAATCGACCCCAAATCCATCGGCGTGGGCCAGTATCAGCACGACGTGAACCAAAGCCAGCTCGCCAAATCGCTGGACGCGGTGGTCGAAGACTGCGTGAACGCCGTCGGCGTGGACGTGAACACCGCTTCCGCCCCGCTCTTGGCGCGGATTTCCGGTTTGAATCAGACCCTTGCCCAAAACATCGTCGCCTACCGCGATGAAAACGGCGCATTCGACAGCCGCAAAAAACTGCTGAAAGTACCGCGTTTGGGTGAAAAAACCTTCGAGCAGGCGGCGGGCTTTTTGCGGATTAACGGCGGCAAAGAGCCGCTGGATGCGAGCGCCGTCCACCCCGAGGCCTATCCCGTCGTCGCCAAAATGCTGGCTCAACAAGGCATTACCGCCGCCGAATTGATCGGCAACCGCGAAAAAATCAAACACATCCGCGCCGCCGATTTCACCGACGAGCGTTTCGGTTTGCCTACCATTTTGGACATTCTCGCCGAACTGGAAAAACCCGGCCGCGACCCGCGCGGCGAGTTTCAGACGGCCTCCTTCGCCGAAGGAATCCACGAAATCAAAGATTTGGAAGTTGGCATGATTTTAGAAGGCGTGGTCTCCAACGTCGCCAACTTTGGTGCGTTTGTCGATATCGGCGTACACCAAGACGGCTTGGTACACATCTCCGCGCTTGCCGACCGTTTCGTACAAGACCCGCGCGAAGTGGTTAAAGCGGGTGATGTGGTCAAAGTGAAAGTGCTGGAAGTCGATGCCGCCCGCAAACGCATCGCCCTGACCATGCGCCTTTCAGACGACCCCGCATCAGGTGTAGCAGGCAAAAGGCCGTCTGAAAGCCGAAATACGCGTTCCGACAACCGAAGCAGCCTGAAAAGCAGCAAAGCCCAACGCGAGAAACAACCGACCAACAGCGCGATGGCGGATGCCTTTGCCAAGTTGAAGCGGTAAGGACGTCTGAATTCCCATTAATAACTGAAAGCCCATTATGCAACTTACCTCCCTACTGAAAGACACCAACTACAATCTTTCCCAATTCAACGAAAAGCAAATCACCGAACTCGAACAGGCTGTTTTTATGAAAGCTGGCAAAAACGGGGATGTGCCGTATGTAAAATGCCTGGTGCGTAAAAAAGACATCCGGCTTACTCCCGAAGAAGCCGTTCGCCAGCTTTACCTGCTGAAACTGCATCAGGATTACAACTATCCCTACGAGCGCATGGAACTGGAATACGCCGTAACTTTCGGGCGCGAAAAGAAACGTGCCGATATCGTAATATTCGAGCGTGACAACCCTACTGTGGTTTACATAATTGTCGAACTGAAAAAACCCAAGCTTAAAGACGGCAAAGAACAACTCAAATCCTACTGCAACGCTACCGGTGCACCCATCGGCGTATGGACCAACGGCGACAGTATTTCCTATTACAACCGCCGCGATCCCAACTATTTCAAAGATATTCCAAATATCCCCAAAGTATCGGAAAAGCTGTCCGACGTATTGGGTGAACGCTGGACAATAGTCGATCTGATCGCCAACGACAAAGTTGCCCACGAGCGCAAATCGCTAAAAGATTTGGTTGTGGAAATGGAAGATGAGGTATTGGCAAACGCAGGCGTGGACGTCTTTGAAGAACTATTCCAACTGATTTTCACCAAGCTGTACGACGAAATGGAAAGCACACGCAACACGCTTCGCCACCTTGAGTTCCGTAACTACGGCGATACCGACATCGAGCTGAAAAGCAAGATTCAAGACCTGTTCGACCGCGCCAAAAAGAAATGGGAAGGCGTGTTTGCCGAGAGCGCGAAAATCAACCTTTCTCCCTCACATTTGGCCGTCTGCGTTTCCTCGCTGGAAGGTGTAAAACTGTTCAACTCCAATTTGGACGTGGTGGACGAAGCGTTTGAATACCTGATTAACAAATCCAGCAAGGGAGAAAAAGGGCAGTATTTCACTCCGCGCTATGTGATTGATATGTGCGTGAAAATGCTTGATCCAAAAGCGCATGAAACCGTAATCGATACCGCGGCAGGTAGCTGTGGATTTCCTGTGCACGCCATTTTCCATGTGTGGGCAAAACAGCTTGCCGAACGCGGCATGGAGCGCAGCCATCTGTTTACGGCCGAAGAAAAGCTACCTGAACAAAAAGATTACGTTGAAGAAAAAGTGTTTTTGCCATCGACTTTGATGAAAAAGCCGTGCGTGTCGCACGCACGCTCAATCTGATTGCAGGCGACGGGCAGACCAATGTTTTGCATCTCAACACGCTCGACTACGAACGCTGGGACGACAATACCACGGAAGAAAACTGGCTGGATGTATACGGCAACGGCTGGCGTAAGCTAAAAAAACTTCGCCAAAACAAATCACAAAACCGCGATTTCCAATTCGATATTCTGATGGCCAATCCCCCTTTTGCCGGAGAAATCAAAGAAACCCGCATCATTGCCCGTTATGAGTTAGGCAAGAAAAGCAACGGCAAATATCAAAACAAAGTCGGGCGCGATATTTTGTTTATCGAGCGCAATTTGGATTTTCTCAAACCGGGCGGGCGCATGGCAGTGGTGTTGCCGCAAGGACGGTTCAACAACAGCAGTGACAAATATATCCGCGACTATATTGCCGAACGCTGCCGCATCCTTGCCGTAGTCGGATTGCACGGCAACGTGTTCAAACCGCATACCGGTACCAAAACCAGCGTACTGTTTGTGCAGAAATGGGACGACGAGCTCTGCCCCAAACGCGACGACTATCCGATTTTCTTCGCCACCATGCAGGAGCCGAGCAAAGACAACAGCGGCGACAAAATCTACGTTAAAAATTCAGACGGCCTGCCAGTGTTGGATGACCACGGACACCTGATTGTCCGCCACGACTTGTTTAACCACGACGGCAAAACCCAAGACGGTATCGCCGAAGCCTTTTTGGAATTTGCCAAGAAAGAGAGACTGTCGTTTGTGGGAAAGGCCTAAGCCCTTTCAATGAAGCGAGATATAAGGCTTTGTTGGAAGGGTTGGAGATTATGGAAACACATTATTCTAAGTTAGAGCGCACTTTAAGAATTGATGCTGAGTTTTACAGTAAATCGTATTTTTTAATAGATAAAATATTACAGGGGGCATTGCCAATCACTGACTTGGTTTCTGTATCAGACGGAAATCATATGAGTATCAGTGAACATTTCATTGAAAAAGGTATTCCGTATTATAGGGGACAAGATGTCCACACATTTTTTATTGAGACCTCAAATCCAATGTATATTGGCAAAAGGATATTTGATACTAAGTTGATGCAGCGATCTCATTTAAAAAAAGGGGATGTTTTGTTGTCTATTGTTGGCACTATCGGAAATTTATCATTATTTTATTCTGATATGCTAGCCACATGTAGTTGTAAGTTGGCGATTTTGCGGAAGAAAAATATTAAGCCTGAAATTTTGGCTATATTTTTAATGTCAAAATATGGTCAGATGCAAATTCAACGGTTTACTAGAGGAGCAGTACAGCAAGGGTTGATTTTAGAAGACATGGATCAGATAAAAATACCTAATTTTACTGCTACTTTTCAAAATGAAATAAAGGATATTGTTTTTCAATCATATGAGAATCTTAGATTATCCCAAAAACAATATGTTGAGGCTCAAGATGCATTATTGAATGCTTTAAGTTTCACTGACTTTCAAACGATCTCTCCCTGCCTCAACCTAAAAATCCTTAAAGAAAGCTACCTGAAAACGGGGCGGCTGGATGCGGAGTATTACCAACCCAAGTATGAACATTATTGGAAAACTTTGCAATCTCAGCCACATACTTTTATTCGTAGCGAATACGATCTGATTACCAATAAGCCCTTACTGAAAGGAGCAAGCTGCAATTATGTTGAAATCGGTGATATCGATATTTCAGACGGTTCGTACAAAGCTAATTCAGTTTTGCATGAAGAATTGCCTGCCAATGCCAAAATTTCTGCCCGTAGGGGTGATGTGTTAGTTTCGACTGTCCGTCCGTATCGCGGTGCAGTGGCTATTGTTGAGAATGACGATAATCTAGTAGTTAGCGGTGCATTTACTGTATTGCGACAAAAAGCAGACAGTAATTTTAGGACGGAAATTTTAAAAGTGCTGCTGCGTACCCCGTTGTATAAAGATTGGTTGTTGCAATTTAATGTTGGCACCAGCTATCCGGTTATCAAAAACGAAGATGTTTTAAACCTGCCCATCCCACTTATTGATACCGCCACCCAAACCAAAATTGCCGATTATGTCCAAAAAAGCAACGCGCTGCGCCGTGAAGCAGACGCGCTGCTGCAACAGGCGAAATCGGCGGTTGAAGCAGAAATCGAAAATAAATCAATAATTTCAGAAACTTGCGGGGGGGGG
>NZ_JAKOOW010000024.1:134342-146375 GCF_022288825.1 Kingella pumchi
AATGGGTGCTGCTCGAAGGGCTGGGCGTGTTCAGGCAGCCTGAAAACCGTTTTGCCCATTTGAATACGGCCGTTAAAAACCTCAGCGAATCTTTTCGATCCAGCGGGCGTTTGGATGCCGAATACTACCAGAGCAAATACGACCGTCTGCTTGAGCAAATCCGCAAACGCCCGCATCAGAAATTGGGTAATTTGGTATCCATATGCAAATCGGTCGAACCCGGATCGGAAGCCTACCGCAGCGAAGGCTTGCCTTTTGTCCGAGTGTCCGATTTGTCTGTATTCGGTGTTTCAACACCTGACAAATATCTGGACGAAAATGCTTTCGCCGATGCGCCGCATCCGAAAAAAGACACCATTTTGCTCACGAAAGACGGTACGGTCGGCATTGCTTACAAGGCAGAAGAGGACATTCAGGCGGTTACTTCCGGTGCTATCCTGCATCTGAACATCAAAACCGATACTGTGTTGCCCGATTATCTGACGTTGCTGCTTAATTCCCCAATTGTCCGCCTGCAAGCCGAACGGGATGCGGGGGGATCGGTTATCCAGCACTGGAAGCCGTCTGAAATCGAAAACGTCCTTATCCCGCTGTTGTCTTTGGAAGAGCAAGCTGCCATTGCCGATACTGTGCAGCGCAGCTTTGCGATGAAGCAGCAAAGCGAATCATTATTGGAACAGGCCAAGAGCATGGTAGAAATGGCAGTAAACGTAGGTTAGATTAAGATCCAACAACTCTTTGATCTGTATCGGTGAACAGGTGGTGGTTTTGTACTTTGACAACGGCTTCCGCCGCTGCTCCAATATTGACTCCACCCAACTGCAAACTTTCTGCAACCAAACTGGTCTCGCCTACCTCCCCTATGACGGTACCGAAGCGCAAACCCTGCCCCAAAGCAGCTTGAAAACCGGTAAAACCGAAACCGGTGCCGCAGATTCCAGTGTGGCACCAAGCGGCAGTTTTACCTCCAAAACCCTGCTCGACTACATCTACGCCGTACTGCACAGCTCCGCCTACTGCCGCCGCTACGCCGAATTTCTCAAAACCACCTGCATCCGCAAGGTTCCCGCCGCCGCATGGCAGTTCTATATCGGCGGCTACCAACCCGCCCAAAAATGGCTCAAAGACCGCAAAGGCCAAACCCTCACCGCCGCTGACATCGAACACTACCAAAAAATCATCCTCGCCCTCACCCGCACCGCCGGGCTGATGCAGCAAATCGATCAGGCAGCGCAGCCCGTGTAAAACAGCAGTTTCAGGCAGCCTGAAAAGTTTTCAGGCTGCCCCATCTCCCACCGAAAGCCAAACCCTATGGAAACTCCCGATTTCATCCCCGCCCATCTACTCACCGACACCCCACCCGGCAAGCCCTTGCAGCCTGAAAAAAGCACCGCCACCCCGCCGCTACTGTTCAGCCGCGAGCTGATGGACGAATTGGGCATTGATAAAAACCACTGCGGCATTTTCAGCGTGCACGGCGAAGCCATGAAGCCGACGCTGGACGGGCGTTGCGAATTGCTGGTTGATTTCTCCGATAACAAACTTGCCGATGGCGGCATCTACGCCCTGCAAATCGGCAGCCGCTCCCTTGTCCGCCGCGTAAAACTGCTGCTGCGCCAAATCATCCTTGCCTGCGATAACCCCGAATACCCAGACATGACTATTGAAGGCGAAGACCTGAACCGCCTGAAAGTCATCGGCCGCGTGCGCTATATCGGGCGGCGGGCGTAAGCCAATATAACAAGGCAGCCTGAAAACTTTTCAGGCTGCCTTTGTGTATCCAGTCATTCCTTCCTGTGGTTATGTGCCGACGAGGGGTAGGCGGGAATTTTTTCAGCTGCGGCAATGCCCCTTTCCCCGCCATACGCTGCCGCTCACGCAAGATTTCCGCCTGCGCGGGAATTAGGTAAAGTTTTGTTTGCCGCATTGCTCCCCCCCCCCTTGCAATTTACACTGACACCGCATACAACTTGTATGTTCTTAAATCTTTCAACCCACGGGAGTAGACTTATGAAACAAAACATCATCGTTGTCTTATTCAACATCTCCAGCGAAGCTTATCAAGCCTTTTCTGAATTGAAAGCTTACTCGCAGATAACAGATGCTTTGGTGGCACAAGCCGTTTTGATTAAAAAGGAAAATGGTCTGATTATCCCAGCAGAAAGCACCGACTTTACCGCCAATACGGTCGAAGGCACATGGACGGGCGGCCTCATTGGTTCACTGGTCGGCATTCTCGGCGGTCCTATCGGTGTTCTGTTGGGTGGAGCTACTGGCGCACTCATCGGCAGTGATGCAGGCACTGCCCAAACATTGGGAGAGGGGTTGTTGCTGGAAAATACAGCCAAAAAACTGGATAACGGCAGTACTGCAATCATTATTTTGGCGCAAGAATCCGACGAAGCTGTATTGGATGCCTTCTTCCACCGTTTCAAAACCGTTATTCTCCGGCAAGATGCAGCCGTTGCCCAACAGGACGTATTGGCAGCAATAGAAGCGCAGGAAGAAGTGGCACGTCAGGCACACGAAGCGTGGAAAAAACAGCGCAAAGCCGAGCGCAAAGAGAAAGTGGAAGCCTTCAAGGCCGACATCAAACAAAAATTCGACAAATTGGCAGCCAAGTTGAAATAACACTGCCACCAACCCAAGGTATGTAACCGCTCAAATTTTCCGTTTCGGATGCATGCCAAACCGGTTTGAGGCTAAACGTTGCTTGGCGGACGAATGGGTTTTCAGGCTGCCTTCGGGGTCGTCTGAAAGGCAGTCAGCCAAAACATAAAAAGCAGCCTGAAAAGCCGAATCCGCTTTTCAGGCTGCCTTTTTGTGCGACCGGTTTATTCAACCCTACTGAAAACCAGCGTGGCATTTGTTCCGCCGAAGCCGAAGCTGTTGGACATGACGGCGTTGAGTTTGGCGGGGCGGTTTTCGCGGACGATGGGCAGGTCGGCGGCCTGTTCGTCGAGCGTTTCGATGTTGGCGCTGGCGCAGATAAAGTCGTTCTGCATCATCAGGATGGAATAAATCGCTTCGTTCGAGCCTGCCGCGCCGAGGGCATGGCCGGAGAGGGATTTGGTCGAACTGATTAACGGCACGTTTTGCCCCGCAAAGGCTTCGCGGATGGCGCCGAGTTCTTTGGTGTCGCCGACGGGGGTGGAGGTGCCGTGGGCGTTGATGTAGTCGATGCTGCCGCCGTGTTGCGCCAGCGCCATCTGCATGCAGCGCACTGCGCCTTCGCCGGAGGGCTGCACCATGTCGCAGCCGTCGGAAGTGGCGCCGTAGCCAGTGAGTTCGCACAGGATGTTGGCGCCGCGCGCTTTGGCGTGTTCGTATTCTTCCATCACCAGCATGCTGCCGCCGCCGGAAATCACGAAGCCGTCGCGCGCGGCGTCGTAGGCGCGGCTGGCGCGCTCGGGGGTATCGTTGTATTTGGTGGAGAGCGCGCCCATGGCGTCGAACAGGCTGCTCATCGCCCAATGGACTTCTTCGCCGCCGCCGGCGAAAACGATGTCTTGTTTGCCCAGCTGGATAAGCTCGGCGGCATGGCCGATGCAGTGGGCGGAGGTGGAGCAGGCGGAGCTGATGGAGTAGTTTACGCCTTTGATTTTAAACGGCGTGGCCAGGCAGGCGGCAACGGTGGATGCCATGGTTTTGGTTACGCCGTAGGGGCCAACGCGTTTGACGCCGCTTGCGCGCAGGATGTCGGCGGCTTCGACCTGGCTGGCGGAGGAGGCGCCGCCGCTGCCGGCAACGATGCCGGTGCGGATGTTGGAAACCTGCGCTTCGGTGAGACCGGCGTTGGCGATGGCTTCCTGCATGGCGATGTAGGCATAGGCGGGGGCGTTGCCCATAAAGCGCAGGATTTTGCGGTCGATGTGGTCTTTGGGGTCGATTTTGATGTTGCCGGCCACGTGGGAGCGCATGCCCATTTCGCGGTAGCTTTCGTCAAACGAAATGCCGGATTTCAGGTTTTGCAGGGCGGTGAGGACTTCGCGGCAGTTGTTGCCGAGGCTGGAGACGATGCCGATGCCGGTTACGACGACGCGTTTCATGGTTCAAACTCCGGTGGATGGGGCAGCCTGAAAAGTTTTCAGACGGCCTGGGTTGGTGTGGGCGGCTTGCGGGCGGTTTTCAGGCTGCTTTGGGTTGGTTTGGCGCAAAGGGCGTCTGAAAAGCGGGTTTTTGTGTTTTTAGGCTGTCTGTTTTTGGGGATTGGGAGCAGCCTGAAAGTGTTTTAGAAATCGTCGGTGGTGGTGAACAGGCCGACGCGCAGGCCGTTGCCTTCGTAGATGGTACGGCCGTCCACGCTCATTTCGGCGTCGGCGATGCCCAGCACCAGTTTGCTGTTCATCACGCGCTTGATGTGGATGTGGTAGCGCACGGTTTTGTGTTTGGGCAGTACCTGGCCGCTGAATTTCACTTCACCGCAGCCGAGCGCGCGGCCGCGCCCGGGAGCGCCCGTCCAGCCGAGAAAGAAGCCGACCAGCTGCCACATGGCGTCCAAACCGAGGCAGCCGGGCATCACGGGGTCGCCCTGAAAATGGCAGCCGAAGAACCACAAATCGGGGTTGATGTCGAGTTCGGCGATGATTTCGCCTTTGCCGTATTTGCCGCCGGTGTTGTTGATTTCGACGATGCGGTCGATCATCAGCATGTCGGGCAGCGGCAGCTGGGCGTTGCCCGCGCCAAACAGTTCGCCGCGCCCGCAGGCGAGCAGTTCTTCTTTGGTGTAGCTGGATTGGGGGGTGAAGGTGGTCATGGGGTTCCTTAAATAAAGGCCGGCTGGCGGCGGGAAACGCGGTAAACAAACGGCTCGTCAGCTTCCGAGCCGGAAATTTAGACTAGTGATTCTAATCTATTCGCCAATACAAGGCAAACCGCGCACCGGCATCTGCCGGGCATTAGGTTAAGCCGGGTTAAAACTGCGTATGGCATTTTGTTTTACAAACGGTTTTACCGTGCAATTTTCAGACTGCTTGGATTGGAGAGCATAAAGAAGCAGCCTGAAAAACCAAAACGGCTTTTCAGGCTGCCTTTGCTTATTCTTTCGTATAAGCGGTTTGGCCTGTATAGCAGGCTTCCAGCACCTGCATATCGGGCAGGCGCACGCGGTAGCGCCATTGCTTGGACGGAAAATTCGGCCCTTCCATTTCGCCTTCTTTGCCGTAGGCGTGCTTGGCGGAAACGATGTTTAGCGTGTTGTCATCGTTGAGGCGGATGCTTTCGATAAAGCGCGGGTGGACGACATAGGGATCGTCCACAGCGGTGTCTTTTAGCTGCACGGCCAACATATCCTGCTCGATCAGCTGCAGGCGGCCGTTGCGCCGCACCAGCCGCGCCAGAAAATTGCTGCTGCTGGCCGAGCCGCTGATGCAGTGGATTTCTGCCGTGCCGTCTGCCTGCTCGTCACGGTAGTAGCTGCCGGCTGCCTGCCACCACACCAGATAATTGCGCTCGCCCTGATATTGCCAGACAAACACACTTTCTTGCTTATCGCCGCCGACGGGGCCGCCCGCTTCGGCATCGCAGTATTCTTGGGAAACTTCGCGCAGCAGCACATTCCACACTTCGCGGCGTTCCGCTTCGGAGAGCGCTTGCGACTGTGATGCCGTTGGTGCAGGCGGCGCGGCGTGTTCAGGCTGCCTGCCGTATCCGGCGAAATAAGCAAGCGTGCCGGCAGCGGCCAGCGCAAGGGCGCAGAGTAGGGTGGGGGTTTTGGCAGACATTTTGATTCCTGAATAAAGGTAGTCTGAAAGCGGTTTTCAGGCTGCCTTTGTTCCTTCCCAAAAGCAGCCTGAAAGACGTTTTAGTTCTTCAAGCTCTGCACCGGCGCAGGAATGCGGCCGCCGCGTTTCACAAATGCTTCGCACGAGCCGTCTTTTACCGGCATGATGGGGGCGTAGCCGAGCAGGCCGCCGAATTCCACCGACTCGCCCACGTCTTTGCCGGGCACGGGGATGATGCGCACGGCGGTGGTTTTGCTGTTGATCATGCCGATGGCGGCTTCGTCGGCGATGATGCCGCTGATGGCGGCGGCGCTGGTGTGACCGGGTACGGCGACCATGTCGAGGCCGACGGAGCAGACGGCGGTCATGGCTTCGAGTTTGTCCAGCGTGAGCACGCCCGATTCGGCGGCGGCGATCATGCCTTCGTCTTCGGACACGGGGATAAACGCGCCGGAGAGGCCGCCCACCGCGCTGCTGGCCATCATGCCGCCTTTTTTTACCGCGTCGTTTAACAGCGCGAGCGCAGCGGTAGTGCCGTGCGTGCCGCATACGGACAAGCCCATCGCTTCGAGAATGCGGGCGACGGAATCGCCCACGGCGGGCGTGGGCGCGAGCGACAAGTCCAAAATGCCGAAAGGAATGCCCAGCCGCTTGGCCGCTTCTTGGCCGATTAACTCGCCCACGCGGGTGATTTTAAAGGCGGTTTTTTTCACCGTTTCGGCGATGGCGGTCAAATCCGCGTCGGCCGGGCAGCTTTCCAACGCAGCCTGAACCACGCCCGGGCCGGATACGCCGACATTAAGCATCACATCGCCTTCGCCCGCGCCGTGGAAGGCGCCGGCCATAAAAGGGTTGTCGTCCACCGCGTTGCAAAACACCACGATTTTGGCGCAGCCGAAGCCTTCGGGCGTAATCTCGGCGGTGTGCTTGATGGTTTCGCCCATCAGCCGCACCGCGTCCATATTGATGCCGGCGCGGGTGCTGCCGATGGCCACCGAGCTGCACACGATGTCGGTGGTGCGCATGGCTTCGGGTATCGAGCGGATTAGGGTTTGCGCCGAAGGCGACATGCCTTTTTGCACCAGCGCGGAAAAGCCGCCGATAAAGGATACGCCGATGGCTTTGGCGGCTTTATCCAGCGTTTGGGCGATGGAAACATAGCTTTCCGCGCCGGTGGCTGCGGCGATTTGGGCGATGGGCGTAACCGAAATGCGCTGGTTGACAATCGGCACGCCGTATTTGGCCGACAAAAATTGTGCGGTGGAGACCAAGTCTTTGCCCACGCTGGTGATTTTGTTGTAGATGTTTTGGTTGAGCGTGTCGAGATCGGGCGAGATGCAGTCGTGCAGGTCGATGCCGATGGTGAGCGTGCGCACGTCGAAATTCTGGTCGGCAACCATGCGTACGGTTTCGAGGATTTCGGCGGATTGGAGTTGGGTAGTCATGGCAATCTTTCGGGTTGGGTGGTTGGGAGGCAGCCTGAAAAGTTTTCAGGCTTCTTTCAAACAAGGGTAGCTTGGGTTGAGACCCAACATTTTCGGGAGTTTGTTGGGTTTGCAACCCAACCTACGCAACTGCTTTTCAGGCTGCTGGAAAAGCAGCCTGAAAACATCACAACAGGCTTTCAGGCTGCCTTTGGCCGCCCCGTCAAATCCGGTGCATGGCCTTAAACAATTCTTCGTTCTGCATCCGAATATCCAGCGACAGGCGTTTGCCCGCTTCGGCGAATACATCCAGCATTTCGGCGCGGCTTTGCGGGCATTTTTCGGTGTCCATCAGGATAATCATGGTGAAGTAGTCGTCCATCAGCTGCTGGCTGATGTTGAGAATGCTGATTTGGTGCTCGGCCAGAAGTTTGGCAACGTCGTAAACGATGCCGATGCGGTCTTTGCCGATAACGGTGAGGACGGAGTTTTTAGACATGGCGGTTTCCTTTAATCGCATTTTGGGAAAGGCAGCCTGAACAACGCCCGAGCGGCTTTCAGGCTGCCTGCTGCAGTCGGATTATAAAGGAAAAGGCAGCCTGAAAAAGCGGCAGAGGCAGTTTCAGGCTGCCTGCTGGCTTGTGGTACAATCGCGCCCTTTTTTAACCCTTTCTTTACTTTTCCTGACACTCGGGGTACCCAACATGATTTCCACCAACGGCATCACCATGCAGTTTGGCGCCAAGCCGCTGTTTGAAAACGTATCCGTCAAATTCGGCGAAGGCAACCGCTATGGGCTTATCGGCGCCAACGGCTCGGGCAAGTCCACTTTTATGAAAATCCTCGGCGGCGATTTGGAGCAGACCGCAGGCGAAGTCGCCATCGAACACGGCGTGCGCTTGGGCAAGCTGCGCCAAGACCAGTTTGCCTATGAAGACATGCGCGTGTTGGATGTCGTGTTGATGGGGCACACCGAAATGTGGGCGGCAATGACCGAGCGCGACGCGATTTACGCCAACCCCGAAGCCACCGAAGAAGACTATATGCACGCCGCCGAACTGGAAGCCAAGTTCGCCGAATATGACGGCTACACCGCCGAAGCGCGCGCCGCCGAATTATTGAGCGGCGTGGGCATTGCCGAAGAACTGCACAACGCCACCATGAGCGAAGTCGCCCCCGGCTTCAAACTGCGCGTATTGCTCGCCCAAGCCCTGTTTTCCAAACCCGACGTTCTGCTGCTGGACGAGCCGACCAACAACTTGGACATCAACACCATCCGCTGGCTGGAAGGCGTACTGAACCAATACGACTCCACCATGATTATCATCTCGCACGACCGCCACTTCCTGAACGAAGTCTGCACCCACATGGCGGATTTGGACTACAACACCATCACCATTTACCCCGGCAACTACGACGACTATATGCTCGCCTCCGCCCAATCGCGCGAACGCGCCCTGAAAGACAATGCCAAAGCCAAAGAAAAATTGCAGGAATTGCAAGAGTTTGTCGCTCGTTTCTCCGCCAACAAATCCAAAGCCCGCCAAGCCACCAGCCGCCTGAAACAAGCCGACAAAATCAAAGCCGAAATGGTGGAAGTGAAGCCCTCCACCCGCCAAAACCCCTATATCCGCTTTGAAACCGACGAGAAAAACAAGCTGCACCGCCAAGCCGTTGAAGTGGAAAACCTGGCCAAATCGTTTGACAAAAAACTGTTTGAAAAACTGGGATTTATTTTGGAAGCCGGCCAACGACTCGCCATCATCGGCCCCAACGGCGCGGGCAAATCCACCCTGCTCAAACTCTTGGCAGGCGCGTACAACGCCGAGTATTCAGACGGCCTCACGCCCGACTCAGGCAGCATCAAATGGGCGGAAAAAGCCCATGTCGGCTACTACCCGCAAGACCACGAAAACGACTTCGACGTAGAAATGAACCTCACCGAATGGATGCGCCAATGGGGTCAGGAAGGCGACGACGAGCAAGTCATCCGCGGCACGCTCGGTCGCTTATTGTTCGGCAGCAACGATGTCGTCAAACAAGTGAAAGTATTATCCGGCGGCGAAAAAGGCCGCATGCTCTATGGCAAACTGCTGCTGTTGAAACCCAATGTGCTGGTGATGGACGAACCCACCAACCACATGGACATGGAAAGTATCGAGTCGCTCAACATGACGCTGGAAAAATACAACGGCACGCTGATTTTCGTGTCGCACGACCGCCAGTTCGTCTCCTCGCTCGCCACGCAGATTATTGAGCTCGACGGCAAGGGCGGGTATGAGCACTATTTGGGGGATTATGAAAGCTATTTGGAGAAGAAAGGGCTGGCGTAAACACGCGGTTGGTTACTACATCTTAGGGCGTGTTGACAATCAACATTTTGGCGGCTTTTGCGTCCTAAAACGGCATCTGCCGCGTTAAAAATGCTCGCCTATGGACGGCATAGGCTCACATTTTTGCCTTGCATCTGCCATTTTATGCCGCAAAATCCGTTTCAAAAGTTGAATGTCAACACGCCCTAGGCAGCCTGAAACAAGGTTCGGCGAAGCCAAAGCCATTTTTTCAGCAAAAACAAGGAGAGTTAATCATGAAAATCGCAGTCATCGGCGCAACAGGTTTGGTGGGCAACGCTGTCGTTTTGGAACTCGCTGCGCGAAACCATCAGGTAACCGCGTTTGCGCGCAACATAGCCAAAGTGGCACAGCATCCCAATGTGCAGGCTGTTGCCGCCGATGTGAACGCGCCCGATTTTGCTGACAAGCTCGCAGGCTTTGATGCCGTGGTCAGCGCGTTTAAAGTGAGCTGGGACAGTCCCAATCTAGTGCAAGACATAAAAACGGGCTACGACAACCTGCTTGCCGCATTCAAAGCCGCTCAGCTGCCGTATTACCTGATTATCGGCGGCGCAGGCAGCCTGAATGTTGCCCCCGGCTTGCAATTGGTGGATACGCCCGATTTCCCGGCGGGCGCTTACCCGGCCTCCGATGCCGTGCGCGTGCTACTGGACGATTTGCGCCCTCGCCGCGATATCAACTGGGCGTTTTTGTCGCCAGCCGCCATGTTTGCCGTTGCGCCCGTGCGCTTTGAGAAAACAGGCGCGTACCGCATCGGACAGGACGACGTGCTGCTCAACGCCGACGGCTCGCCCGCCGACATCGCGCTGCCCGACTTGGCGGCGGCCATCGCCGACGATGTGGAGCAAAAAGCGCATCTGTTTCAACGTTTCACCGTGGCAAACTAAGTTGAGACAGCAAGCGTAACTTAGGGAGAGACCCAACATAATCAGCTATCAGACAAACAACACAAAGGCAGCCTGAAACCCCAATCCCGTTTTCAGGCTGCCTTTATCCAACGCAGGGCGGGCGCCTGCCTACCCAAATATCAGCAAGCGTAGCTTGGGTACTTGTATCTGGCATTGCAACCGTTTGTCGGATTCAAGCATCCAACCTGTGTAACAACCCTTTTCAGACGTTCTCAAAGGCAGCCTGAAAAACCAACGCACGAAAGCAAGCCCATGAATATCACCCTGCGCCCCCCAACCGAACACGACGCATCCACCGTTACCGCCCTGCTGAACGCACTCACCGCCGCAGGCAGTGACACCGACGGCTTTTGGAACGGCGCCGACACCTTCGTTTATGCCGACTGGCTTGCCGCCTGCCGCGAAGCCGCACACGGGCGCGGTCTGCCCGAAGGCTTTGTGCCGTATGTCCAATATGTGATGTTTGACGGCGGCGGGCAGGCCGTCGGCTTTCTAAACCTGCGCCTGCAACTAAACGACTTTCTGCGTGAGATCGGCGGCCATATCGGCTACTGCGTCCACCCCGCGCAGCGCGGCAAGGGCTACGCCAAACAAGCCCTGCGCCAAGCCATCGCCGAAGCCCGCCGCCACGGCATCGGACGCCTGCTGGTTACCTGCCGCTGCAGCAACCCCGCCAGCCGCCGCGTCATTCTTGCCAACGGCGGCACGCTGGAAGACATCCGCGACGAGATGGAACGCTATTGGATAGAAACTAAATAGGCAGCCTGAAAAAACGTTTTCTCGTTTTCAGGCTGCCTCAATGTAATCATGTAAACAAGCAGCCTGAAAACCCAAATCCCGTTTTCAGGCTGCCTTGGGGCGTGTTGGCATCCAATACGCCCCAGTGTCTGTCAGTGCAGCCAGTTGAGCCGGTCGCGGTTGGCACCGGCCACGCCGGGCAGTTGCGAGAAGAAACGTTCGGCTTCGTCTAGCAAGCGTAGGCTGGGTCTAGGACCCAGCTTTCAGGCTGCTTTTTTCAGACGAACTCAAAAGCAGCCTGAAAACAAACAAAGCGGATTTCTGCGAATCCAAAACCCTTACCTGTTTTCAGGCTGCCTTTTCCTACACCCGCAAACATCCCCAAAGCAGCCTGAAAGCCTAATCTCCCCACTTTCAGGCTGCTTTCCCTTTGCCGCCATGGCTTCCCAAATAAAACCCGCTATCATCCGCTTGTCCGCCGATTATATTGAGAGAAGCCCATGTCCCAGCCCAAAGCCCCTTCCCCCTGGCGCATCATCAACCCAGTGCGCCCGCAAATCCGCCGCGCGATGGCAATCGCCACCGCTGCCGCCGTTCTTTCCACCGCTGCGCTGCTCGTTATGGCACGCATTCTCAAAGATCTTCTAAACGACCAAGCCGACTGGTGGCTCGCTGCGCTGCTTCTCGTTCTCACCCTTGCCGCCTTTGCCGTGCGCGCCTACGCCTTCCGCGTCTCGCACCTTGCCGCTTTTCGCCTGGAAACCCTGCTGCGTAGCCAGCTTGCCGAACGCCTCGCGCAAGTCTCGCTCGGTTTCCTGCACGCCCGACGCCAGCGACGCCGAAGTAGAAGCCGCCGCGCGTGCCGCACAATGCCACGACTTCATCA
>NZ_JAKOOW010000024.1:146477-177226 GCF_022288825.1 Kingella pumchi
CGGCTACCAAACCGCGGTCAGCGAACGCGGTGCTACCCTTTCCGGCGGCGAACGCCAGCGCATCACCATCGCCCGCGCCATCCTGCAAAACCGCCCCATCCTCATCCTTGACGAAGCGACCGCCTTTGCCGATGCCGAAAACGAAGCGCTCTTGATGCGCGCGTTGGCGGCGTTGATGCAGGACAAAACCGTGCTGATGATTGCCCACTGCCTCGCTACCATCCGCCACGCCGCGCAGATTCTCGTCTTCGACCACGGCGAGTTGGTAGAACAAGGCGACCACGCCAGCCTCATCGCGCAAAACGGCCACTACGCCCGCCTGTGGTAGGCCGGAGAAGCCGTCCAACACTGGCGCATTGGTGGCGCGGAACAATAGGCAGCCTGAAAGATGGTTTGGGTTTTCAGGCTGCCTTTTTTTTGTCGGAATTACGCCGAAAAGTGGTTGCGCCACAAAAGCGCCAGCTGCCACAGCGCCCATGCGCAGACCAGCAGGCCGGCGGCCAGGCGGATACGGCGGTTTTGCAGCACACGCTGTAGGCAGCTGGCGAAAATGCCCATTGCCAAAAGATTGGGCAGGGTGCCGAGACCGAAAGCGGCCAGATACAGCGCGCCTTTGAGCGCCGAGCCGCTGCCCAAGGCATACAGCGAGGCGTTGTAAACCAAACCGCAGGGCAGCCAGCCCCACAACAGGCCGATGCCGAAGCAGGCGGGGACGGAGCGTATCGGCAGCAGGCGGTTGAGCAGGGGATTGAGCCGCCGCCAAACCGGTTTGCCCAGCGTTTCGATTTTGCCGGCGGCAGCGGAAATGCCGCTCAGATACAGTCCCATCATTAGGAGCAGCAGATTGGCGGCAGCAAACAGCACAAGCTGCAGCGTGCGCGTATGATCGAGCAGCATGCCCGCTTGCGACAGCGCCCCCATCAGTGCGCCGATCAGGGTGTAGCTGCTGATTCTGCCCAGATTCATCAGCAGTATCAGCCACACCCGCCCGATATGCGGCGGCAGATGCAGGGCAAAGGCGCTGCTCAAGCCGCCGCACATGCCCGCGCAGTGCGTGCCGCCGAAAAAGCCGAGCAAAAACAGCGTCAGCACGGTGATTTCTTGCTGCATGGCAAAGTACCGGAAAAAAGCGCGCATTTTACGCCGCCGCGGTGGCAAAACCAAATTTTCAGGCTGCCTGAAAATGCTTTTGAGAACGGATATTGGATAGCTATACCAAAGAAATCTTTAAGGTTAATCGCAGTTTCAAAGAAAGGACAGTAGGGCTATAATGCGCCGTTTTTCTTTCACCAACCGTTACCGAAGAGGTTTTTATGAGCATTCAGGAACAAATCAAAGAAGTCGTTACCAACCACCGCGTCGTGCTGTTTATGAAAGGCACGCCGAAATTTCCGCAGTGCGGCTTTTCCGCCCGCGCCGTGCAGATTTTGAAAGAAGTGGGTTTTGACGACTACGCCAGCGTTAATGTGCTGGACAACGATGCCGTGCGCCAGGGCATCAAAGAGTTTTCGAATTGGCCGACCATTCCGCAGCTGTATGTAAACGGCGAGTTTGTTGGTGGTGCCGATATTATGATGGAGATGTTTGAAGCGGGGGAACTCAAAGACGTGCTCACCGCCGAAGCCTAAGACGTTCTCGGCAAAACAAAGCAGCCTGAAAACCGGTTTTTTGGTTTTCAGGCTGCTTTTTATCGTGGGCTTACTGGAAAACTTCGCAGTTTGTATCGGCGCGGCCGGGGTTGCGGAAAAAGTCAGGCTCATCGCAACTGGAAGTGCTGCTCTCGCACAGCACGGTGCTCAAATCGTGGCTGACCACCAAAACCCGCGGCTCGCTTTCGCGATCGAATGCCACGGCTTTGAGCGCATAGCTGTTTTCACTGTTGGTCCCGCGCGGATTGCCTTGGAAGCGGATGCAGAAATGTTCGGTTTGCGGGTGGGGCAGGTCGGCCCAAGTGGTGCTGTTTTTCTTGAAGTTTTTATGCTGGCTGTAATGCTGCTCAAGATGGCGGACGTTTTCCAACATCGCGGTTTGCGCTTCGTGCAGGCGTTTTTTGCGGGTGTAGCTTTGATAGCTGGGATAGGCAATCACGGCAAGTATCGCCAGCACGGCAATCACCGTCATCAGTTCGATAAGCGTAAACCCCTGTGTTTTTGTGCGCGAAAAAACAAACTGCTGCATTTTGCTTCCTTTCGGTTGGCATGAAATGGCGGCAGTTTGATGTTCTTAAGATTTAATTTTTGTTATTCGCTAATTAGTTTAGAAAACTTCGCATTCGTCATCAGTCATCATGGATGTGCCTGAGTTTGAGCTAAGTGAATCTTGCAAACCGGCTAAAGTGCATTTGCTGAAATTACCGCTTACCGAAGAGTAAACAAGATAAACTTTCCTGTCTGGATTGGCATTTAACGGGCGCGCAGTCATCAGGTAGGAGCTGGATTCGGCTTGTTGGAGCGAAATGGCATAACCGCTATCGGGATCGCCTTTCAAAGCAGGCGTGTTGGCACACGCCCCGTTATTGTTGCCGCTATTGGCATTAGTAGCGCCGACGCAAAAAGTACGGTGTTTGCCATAATGCTGCTCCATCATACGAATATTGTCGTTCATCAGCGAGCGGGCGTTTTCCAAGCGGCTGCGTTCGATAAACTGTTGGAAACTGGGGTAGGCGATCACGGCCAAAATGGCGATGACCACAATCACGATCATCAGCTCGATAAGTGTGAAACCTTGGGTGCGGGCTTGGTATTTCATAGGTATGGCGGAGTAATGTTTGAATGATTAGACCCTTTCAAGCAATTCACGTGCAGATTGCCTGATCTGCTTTCAGGCAGCCTGAAAAACCTTGTGAAGATGCCTTTGCACAAACAGACGGAATTTAACCGAATCTATTGCCAGCGGCACGGCTTTGCGCTATCTTTGGCCTCCCTTTTTCTCCAAACCCCGGCGACGTTTTTTACGGCCGGCAAAACGCTGGTTACCCCGTTCGGACGGTGCGCGTACCCTAAACCGCTGCCCGCCCGAACAGCATTACAGGTGCATTGGTAAGGCGTTTTCCTGTCTTAAATTTCCACGCCAGATACAAGAGGTTGTCATGCAAATATCAGGTGCACAAATCGTTGTGCAAAGCCTTAAGGCCGAGGGCGTCGAGTACGTTTTCGGTTATCCCGGCGGCGCGGTTCTCGAAATCTACGACGCCATCTACCAACTGCATAAATTCGAACACATTCTGACCCGACACGAGCAGGCGGCGGTACACGCGGCGGATGCTTATGCGCGCCGAAGCGGCAAGGTCGGCGTGGCGCTGGTAACGTCCGGCCCGGGCGCCACCAATGCGATTACCGGCATCGCCACCGCCTACACCGATTCGGTGCCGCTGGTGGTGATTTCCGGCCAGGTCAGCTCGTCGATGATCGGCAGCGATGCTTTCCAAGAGATTGATATGGTGGGAATTTCCCGCCCATGTGTAAAACACAATTTCTTGGTAACGAATATCGACGATTTGGCGCCGTCGATTAAAAAGGCTTTCCAAATCGCCCGCAGCGGCCGCCCCGGCCCGGTGGTGGTGGACATCGCCAAAGACGTAACCCAGGCGGTTGCCAAGTTCAGCTATCCGCAGGAAGATTTGTTTATCCGCTCTTACCAGCCGGTAGTGCAGGGGCACGTCGGCCAGATTAAAAAAGCGGTGCAGATGCTTGCTGCGGCCAAACGCCCGCTGGTTTATTTCGGCGGCGGCGTGGTTTTGGGCAATGCGGCAACCGAGCTGACAAATTTTGTCCAATTATTGGATATTCCCTGCACCGCCACCCTGATGGGGCTGGGCGCTTATCCCTCGTCTGACCGCCGTTTTCTTGGCATGCTCGGCATGCACGGCACCTATGAAGCCAATCTGGCGATGCAAAATGCCGATGTGATTTTGGCCGTCGGCGCCCGTTTTGACGACCGCGTGGTATCGGTGCCGGCCAAGTTTCTCGAAACGCCGAAAAAAATCATCCATATCGATATCGACCCTTCGAGCATTGCCAAGCGCGTAAAAGCCGATGTGCCGATTGTGGGCGATGTCAAACAGGTTTTGCAGGAAATGGCCGGCCTGTGGCGCAAGCAGGAATTGCAGTTCAATCCCGCCGCTTTGGAAAAATGGTGGCAAACTGTTGAGAGCTGGCGCAGCCGCAACTGCCTGGATTTCGAGCCGAAAGAAAACGTGATCCTGCCGCAGCAGGTTATCCGCACGCTGGCCGAGCTTACCGGCAACCGCGCGGTAATCACTTCCGATGTCGGCCAGCACCAGATGTTTGCCGCCCAGTACTATCCCTTTGAAGAGCCGCGCCAATGGCTCAATTCTGGCGGTTTGGGCACCATGGGCGTCGGCCTGCCGTTTGCCATGGGCGCTTATCTGGCCGACCCCAGCCGCGATGTCTGCTGCATTACCGGCGAAGGTTCGATCCAAATGAACATTCAGGAAATGAGCACCTGCCTGCAATACAATCTGCCGGTAAAAGTCATCTGCCTGAACAACGGCTATCTGGGCATGGTTCGCCAATGGCAGGAGCTTTATTACAGCAACCGCGAATCGGAAACCTATCTGCAGTCGCTACCCGATTTTGTCAAACTGGCCGAAGCCTACGGCCACGTCGGCATGCGCATCGAAAAACCGCAGGATGTCGAAGGCGCGCTGCGCGAAGCGCTGGCGCTTAAAGACCGCTTCGTATTCATGGACTTCTTGACCGATCCCAAACAAAACGTCTTCCCGATGGTCGGCAACGGCAAAGGCTTAAGCGAAATGGTACTGCCGCCGCATATGCGCGAGAGCAGGGCAGATTCCGATGTGAACGAAGTAACCGACCGTGCCTACGACAAAAGGAGCGTGCCATGATGCGACACATTTTATCGATTCTGATTGAAAACGAATCCGGCGCCATGAGCCGCGTGGTCGGCCTGTTTTCCGCACGCGACTACAACATCGACTCGCTCTCGGTGGCCGCCACCGAAGATCCCACCCTATCGCGGATGACCATCGTTACCCGCGGCGGCGACGGCCTGATCGAGCAGATTACCAAGCAGCTCAACAAGCTGGTCGAAGTGGTGAAAGTGGTTGATTTGAACAGCAGCCGCCACGTCGAGCGCGAACTGATGCTGGTAAAAGTGCGCGCCGTCGGCAAAGACCGCGACGAGCTGTACCGTCTGTCCGAAATCTACCGCGGCCAGATTGTCGATGTCAGCGAAAAAATCTATACCGTCGAAGTAACCGGTACTTCCGACAAACTCGACAGCTTCTTGGAAGCGCTGCCCAAAAGCCTGATTTTGGAAACCGTGCGCACCGGCGCCGCCGGCATCGGCCGCGGCGAGCGGATTCTGAAAATCTGAGCCTTGCCCGAATAGGCACTGCCGCAGGCCGGCAGTGCCTTTACCTTACCCGCATTTTGCGGCAAAACCTCTTGCAGAACACCTTTCAGGCAGCCTGAAAATCTTGCCGGTATGGCTTGCGACCAAACGCCGGCCGCCGGAGCGCTGCCAAACTTAATACCCAAGCGCTTCATGCTAGAATCCAAATCGTTTTCAGGCTGCTTTTAGGCAGCCTGAAACACCCCATAGACACAGACAGACCACGGGAAACACTATGTCCGGTTCACTGATTGCCCCCAATTACGACGTCCGCGCCTACCGCGAATACGCGCAAAAACATTATCCCGGCCTGTGCCAGCCGCGGCCGGAAGACAGCCACAAAGGCACTTTCGGCACGCTGGCCGTGATCGGTGGCGCCGAAGGCATGAGCGGCGCGGTGCTGCTAGCCGCGTCCGCCGCCCTGTACACCGGCTGCGGCAAAGCGATTGCCGCTTTCAACCAAGCTGCTTTGCCGCTGGCTGCCGACCCCGTCCGCCCCGAGCTGATTCTCGACACCCTGCCCAAAGTGCTCAAGCGCCCCGGCATCGACACCTGGGTGGCCGGCTGCGGCCTCGGTCGCGACGACAATGCCGTGCGCCTGATCCAAGCCCTGTGGAACAGCGGCATCCGCCAGCTGGTGCTCGATGCCGATGCTCTGCATATCTTGGTTGAAAACCCGCAGCTTTTCCCCTTGAGCAAACGCGCCGATTTGGTGCTGACCCCGCATCCGGGCGAAGCCGCACACCTGCTCAATATTAGTGTGAACCAAGTGCAGGCCAACCGCTCGTGGGCGGCGCGCGAGCTGGCCAGCCGTTATCGTTCGTGGGTGGTGCTTAAAGGCCATCAGACCGTGATTTCGTCGTCGCGCGGCTTTTTGCACGTTAATCCCAGCGGCAACGCCGGTTTGGCAGTGGCCGGCAGCGGTGATGTCCTTTCCGGCATGATCGGTAGCCTGATGGCGCAGGGTATTGCGGTTGAAGAAGCAGTTTCCGCCGCCGTTTGGCTGCATGGCGCCGCCGCCGAAATACTTGCCGGCCAGCAGATCGGCCCCATCGGCCTGCAGGCCGGCGAAATCGCCCTGGCCGTCCGCTGGCTGCGCAACCGGCTGGCGGCAAACTGATGCCATCTCTCCATATTTCGCCCAAGCAGCCTGAAAAGCGTTTGCCGCGCCAGATCTTTCAGGCTGCCTGAACCCTGAAAAGCAGCCTGAAACCAAAATCCGCTCTATCCGGCTCTTGCGCCCAAGACAAAGCAGCCTGAAAACCGCCAAACGGTTTTCAGGCTGCTTTTTATGACGGGTTTCAACGGCCAATCTGCTCCGCGGCGCCGTCCAAGCCGCGGTTGAGGCTGTCAACCATCGCCGGATAGCCATCGCCCTGCTGCGGGGTAAGGACGTGGAAGCTCTTGATGCTGCCGTCGGGGCGGCGGGCGGTGCCGCTGATTTCGGTCTGCCCCCGATAGCTGCCCTGAAAGCGGTCGAGATGGATGTCGAGCACGGGGGCATTATCGTTGGCGAGTTTGGCGGGCAGATACAGGGCACTGCCGCTGCGGTTGAGGCGGTTGGCAAAGGCGGCGGCCAGGGTGTCGGCCAGCGGTGCCGCCCACAGATTGCTTTGGGCAAGGTTCAGATGGTGGGCGTCGGTTTGATAAAGCAGGCTGCCGCTGCCGATGGGTTCGGCCAGACGCACGCGCACGGCGGTGGCGTGGCGGGTGGCAGCACGGTTTTCAGGCAGCCTGAAAGCGCTGTCGGGCAGCTGGTAATACTGCGTCGGCGGGGTGCTGCCGCAGGCGGCAAGCAGCAGGGCAACGGCAAGGGGGAGCAGGCGTTTCATCGGCTTCCTTTCGGGGTGGGGTCTTGGGCGCTGCGTTTGAAAATCAGGGCGTTGGGCTGCTCTTTCAGGGTGTTGAGCAGCGGCTGGGCGTCGCGCAGGGTGCGGTCGATGCTGTCGAGGGTTTGCTGGGCGTCTTGGTACAGCGGCGACTGCGGCGAGATACCGCCGAGGGTTTGGCGCAGCTGCTGCAGGGTGTGCTTGAGCTCGGCCGGCAGCTGCTGGGTGGCGGGGCTGCCGATCAGGCGGTTGGCGGAATTAAGCGTATTTTCGGCGCTGCCCATCATGCGCTGGGCGTTTTTCAGGGTCTGGCGCAGCTCGCGCAGATTACCGTTCAGCTCGCCAACGGTTTTTTCCAGCGGCAGTTCGTTGAGTTTGGCCAACAGCTTGCCGACCTGATCTTGCAAATCGCCGCCGCTGCGGCTGGCGAGTACCGGATCGCCGGCGTATTCGGCGTGCGGGCGCAGCAGATTGCCGCTCTCTTCGCTCAATTCGATCATTTTGCTACCCAGAATCAGATTGTTGCTGCCGATGGTTGCGGCCAGGCCGCGGTCGGAGGCAGCCTGAAAAGCCTGCTGCCAGTATTCGCGGCTTTGCGGCTCGGCGCCGGCTTCGAGCCGTTCGGGGTCGATGCGGATGCGCACCGGAACCCAGCCGTTTTCCAGCAGTTTCAGGCTGTCGCCGGCGGCAAAATGGGGCACGGCGGCCACGCTGCCGATGCGCAGTCCTTTGTATTCGACGGGCGCGCCGCTTTCCAAACCGCGCACCGAGCCTTGGAAAAACACGGTGTAATAAAGGGTGCGCGGGCCGGGCAGGTTTTCGACTTCGGCGCGGTTGTTGTAGATTTTGAAATTCTGGCCGCTGGATACCGATTGGGTGGAACTGCCGGCGTGGCTGGGCGTGGAAAAGGAGATGGCACCGGAGAGCAGGGCGGAGAGCGGCGGGCTGTCGATGCTCAAACCGCCGCCGCCGGTTTGCACGCGCAGGCCGCTGTCGAGCCAGAAACGGCTGTCGGCGGAGAGCAGGCTTTCGTTGGGGCTGTGGATGAAGACGGTGTAGCGCACAGTTTGGTCGGCGGGGGCGAAATCGGCGGATTCGACGGTGCCGACGATGTGGTTTTCATACAGCACGGGGCTGCCGACATTGACCATTTTGCCGTTTTTGCCGGAAAGAAAGAGCCGCAGGCCGCTTTGGCCGATGGCGGCCACCGGCGGTAGGTCGGATACGGTGAACTCGCTGGCTTCTTCGTTGCTTTTGCCGGGGGTGAAGGCGATGTAGGAGCCGGAAACCAGCGTGCCCAGACCGGTGATGCCGTTTTGGTCGATGCGCGGTTTGACCACCCAAAACTGCGTGTCTTTGCGCATCAGCGGGGCAACGTCTTTATTCATGCGGGCGGTGATCTCCACGCCGCTTTGGTCGTCGCGCAGGCGGATATTGACCACGCGGCCGACTTCTACGTTCAGCACCTTAACGGCAGTGGTATTGACTTCGATGCCTTCGGCGTTGTCCATCAGCAGGGTGATTTCGGGGCCTTTGCTGCGGGCGTTCTGCACCAGAAGCCACACGCCAGTAAGCGCGGCGAGCAGGGGAATCAGCCACACGGTGGAGCGCAGGGTGCGGCTGTTGCGGATGCGGGCGTCTTCAATCGACGGCGCGGGTTTTGGGGCTGGAGTTTCGGGGGTAGTCATGTTTCAGGCAGCCTGAAAAAATCAAGGTTCGGAAGAAGGGCGCTCGGCGGCGGCATGGTCCCACAGCAGGCGCGGGTCGAAAAAATAGGCCGAGCACATGGTGAGTATCACCACCAGGCAAAAATACACCGACGCCGGGCCGGGGCTGACGTGGGCGATCGGCGTGTGAAAAGCGCTCATCATCATAATGATCACAAACACATCGATCATCGACCAGCGGCCGACCGCTTCGGTGATACGGTACTGCAGCGACATCGCCCACACCGGCATCAGCGGCTTGAAGCGGGCGCAGTAAAGCAGTACCAGCATCGACAGGATTTTCAGCGTCGGCACCGCGATGCTGGCGCTAAAAATGATGACGGCAATCAGCTTGTCGCCGTCGTTCCACATAAAAATGATGCCGCTCATAATGGTGCTGATTTCGGTTTTGAGCGGGTTGGAGGAAATCATAATCGGCAGCAGGTTGGCCGGCAGGTAAAGAATCGCCGCCGCCAGCAAAAAAGCGGCCGACAGCGACAGGCTGCCCGGGCGGCGGTATCCGAGTTCGGTGCCGCACACGCCGCAAAAGCCTTCGGAGAGCGGGCGAAAATGCAGACAGCGGGTGCAGCAGACGGTATTTTCGGCAGCCTGAAAGGCTTTCAGCCGGCGGGTGCGGCGGATCTGGCGGTACACCCAGTGTTCGGACACCGCCAGCGAAGTGCGCAGCAAGAGCAGCGCCAATACCGGCAGCAGCCAAAACGCGGCGCCGAAATCCACTTGCGCCACGGTTACGATTTTGATGTAGGCCACCATCACCGAAATAAAAAACACGTCCACCATCAGCGCATGGCGCAGGCGGGTAATCAGCCGCGCCGCCCACAGCATGCCCGGCGGCGTTTTGCCCTGCCACAGCGAAAAATACAGATACAGGCACAGCAGCACAAACAACAGCGGCACACCGAAAGTAAACACAAACAGCACGCCGCCGAGAAAACCCCAGTCGCCGCCCAGCAGGGTAAACAGCATTTCAGGCAGCCGCAGCGGCGAATACACCCCGGGCATCGCAATCGTTACAAAAGGCAAGCTGTACACCAACAGCAGCACGATCAGCGAGGCCAGCGCGCAGGCCAGCGTCATCATATACGGCCGGCTTTCGATGCGCGCCAGCGGATGGTGGCAGCGCGGGCAGGACGCTTCCTGCCCCTGATACAGCGTCGGCAGCGCCACCCGCAGGCCGCACACCGGGCAGTCCGCCTGATGAGCGGGCAGGGTGGCGTTGGGCAGGTAGAAGCGCTGCCGTTTGGCGGTGGCGGGGCGGTAGGTGCGGCCGGACATGGCGGAAAGAAAAGGGGAAAAGGTGCAAAGTATATAGCGAATCGAGCCGGCGCTCCATAGTGCCCCTGCAGGCAGCCTGAAAAGCCCCCGCGCCTTTTGCCGCAGGGCAGGCGAAATGTTAGAATCCGGCCGTTTTCAAGCGTCCTCAAGCCAATGCCGCCATGACCCTGAACATCATCGACCACCCGCTGGTGCGCCACAAGCTCTCGCTGATGCGCGCCGCCGACTGCAGCACCAGCAAATTCCGCACCCTGGCCAAAGAACTCTCGCGGCTGATGGCCTATGAAGCCAGCCGCGATTTTGCCACCGAGTCTTACCGTTTTGAGGGCTGGTGCGGCGAAATCGAAGGCGAGCGCATCAAAGGCAAAACGATTACCGTGGTGCCGATTCTGCGCGCCGGCTTGGGCATGCTCGACGGTGTGCTCGATCTGATTCCCACCGCCAAAATTAGCGTGGTCGGCCTGCAGCGCGACGAAACCACCCTGCAGCCGGTGCCGTATTTTGAAAAACTGGTCGATAAGATGGATCAACGCCCCGCGCTGATTATCGATCCCATGCTCGCCACCGGCGGCTCGATGGTCGCTACCATCGATCTTCTGAAACAAAAAGGCTGCCGCCACATCAAGGCGCTGGTGCTGGTGGCCGCGCCCGAAGGCGTGCAGGCGGTGGCTGCCGCCCATCCGGACGTTGCCATCTATACCGCCGCGCTCGACAGCCATCTGAACGAAAAAGGCTACATCATTCCCGGCCTGGGCGATGCCGGCGACAAGATTTTCGGCACGCGCTAGGTGCTAGGATATTTTGATATTCGGCTTTTCAGGCTGCCTGAAACCCCAAAAGCAGCCTGAAAACGCTGCAATCCAATCAGAAAAGGAAACCTTATGGGATGGCTGTCCAAGCTGTTCGGCAGCGACGGCGGCGGCCGCAGCGCCAAGCCGGAAAACTTCGAGCAGTGGTTCGAACAATATGCCGCGCTAGGCTTTGAGCGCCAGCAGCAGTTTGCCGAAGAAACCGCCGATGCCGGCGAAGCCGAAGTCGATTTGGGCCGCGGCCGGCTGCGTTTTGCCGACGGCAGCGAATACGGCGTGCAGCTGATCGGCAGTCTGGCGCACACGTCCGACACCTGGCTGTGGGGCTGGGCAAACCAAACCGTCGGCAGCGACAGCCCCTTTGTCCAGCAGTCGGCACGGCTGCGCCAGCTGGGCGAAAAATTCGTGCTGCCGTTTTTCTGCATGGACAAAAACCCCTACAGCGGCGACCAGATGCACCGCCTCGGCCTGTTTGCCGTCGGCATGTTCGGCGCGCTGGGCTACCATCCGCTTAATCTGGGCGACTTCACCCTGCTGCTGAACGTCGGCTACAACCAAGACCCCGGCGCCCATCCCAATCCCGCCATCGAGCAAAAACGGCTCGCTTCGGTATTTTCCCAACTGATCGCCGCCTATCCGGTTTACGACCAGCTTCACGCGCTCGAATGCTATCTGCGCGCCAAAGGCTACCAAACCGCCGTGCGCGCCGATGCCGCCGGCAGTCTGCTTGAAGCGCAGCAGGGCAGCCTGAAACTTTCCGCCGCCTTCGACAGCGCCCGCCGCCTGATCCAATTGACCGCCTAACCCAGGAACCCGCTATGAACTTTCAAGAAAACCTCGCCCAAATGCCCGATATTTCCCGCCTTTCCGGCTTGGAAGTGTTGGATGAAAACGGCCATACCGTCCACCACATTCCCGCCGTCGAAGGCAAACTCGGCAGCCTGAAACTCTACAACGCCCTCTCCGAGCGCTTTTCAGGCTGCCTGAACGCCAAAGCCGCCGCGCAGGGGCTGGCCTGGTTTGCCGAGCATGTCGCCGATGCCGAGCAGCATCCCGGCAAGCATCCGAATATCGATCTGCTGTTTAAAGTGCGCGACGACAACCTGAAACTCACGCTCAAACCGCTGCCGCTGCTGGCTATTTGAATAGTGCAGGCAGCCTGAAAACCCCGCCGCCCCTTTATCTCCCCGAAAGCCGATTATGGACATCCTGTTTATCGCCGACCCGATGGCCGGTTTCAAAACCTACAAAGACACCACCTACGCCATGATGCGCGAAGCCGCCCGCTGCGGCCACCGCCTGTTCCACACCCTGAGCAGCGCGCTGTCGGTAAAAGACGGACAGGTGTTTGCCCAAGCCGCCGAGTTTGAATTTATCGGCGCCCGCCACGATCACGACCACGCCTGGTTTCAGGCTGCCCCCGCCGCCGAAACCGCGCTGACCGCCTTTGGCGCCGTGATTATGCGCACCGACCCGCCTTTCGACATGCAGTATCTCTACGCCACCCAGCTTTTGACGCTGGCCGAAAGCCACGGCGCCAAAGTGTTCAACAGCGGCCAGGCGATGCGCGACTTCAACGAAAAACTCGCCATTCTCAACTTCCCGCAATTTACCGCCCCCACGCTGGTATCCACCCGCGCCGCCGACATCCGCGCCTTTTTGCACCAGCACGGCGACATTATCGTCAAACCGCTCGACGGCATGGGCGGCATGGGCATTTTCAGGCTGCGCGAAGGCGACCCCAACACCGGCAGCGTGCTGGAAATGCTGATGCAGCTGGAAAGTCGCACCATTATGGCGCAGCGCTACCTGCCCGAAATCGTGCACGGCGACAAACGCATTTTGGTGATCGACGGCAAAGTCGTCCCCTTTGCCCTTGCCCGCATCCCGCAGCAGGGCGAAACGCGCGGCAACCTCGCCGCCGGCGGCCGCGGCGTAGCGCAGGAGCTCTCCGAACGCGACCGCGAAATCGCCGAAAGCCTCGCCCCCGAACTCAAACGGCGCGGCATCATGCTCGCCGGCCTGGACGTTATCGGCAGCCATCTCACCGAAGTCAACGTAACCAGCCCCACCGGCTTTCAGGAAATCACCAAGCAAAAAGGCTACGACGTCGCCGCGCAGTTTATCCAAGCCATCGAGCAGGCAGCCTGAAAACCCGAAAAACCGGCTTTCAGGCTGCCTGAAAGCCCATCCGCCCCGCTATCCCATGAAACAATATCTCGACCTGATGCGCCACGTCCTCGACCACGGCACCGACAAATCCGACCGCACCGGCACCGGCACCCGCTCGGTGTTCGGCTACCAGATGCGCTTTAACCTGCAAGACGGCTTCCCGCTTCTCACCACCAAAAAACTGCACCTGCGCTCCATCATCCACGAGCTGTTGTGGTTTCTGCGCGGCGACACCAACATCCAATACCTGCGCGACAACAATGTAACCATCTGGGACGAATGGGCCGACGAAAACGGCGATCTCGGCCCCGTTTACGGCTACCAGTGGCGCAGCTGGCCGACGCCCGATGGCGGCAGCATCGACCAAATCGCCAATCTGATCGAGCAAATCAAACGCAACCCCGACAGCCGTCGTCTGATTGTTTCTGCTTGGAATCCCGCGCTGGTCGATGAAATGGCGCTGCCGCCCTGCCACGCCATGTTTCAGTTTTACGTTGCCGAGGGAAAACTCTCCTGCCAGCTCTACCAGCGCAGCGCCGACATTTTTCTCGGCGTGCCGTTTAACATCGCCAGCTACGCCCTGCTCACCATGATGCTCGCCCAAGTCTGCGGCCTGCAGGCGGGCGAGTTCGTCCACACCCTTGGCGATGCCCATCTCTACAGCAACCATTTCGAGCAGGCCAGGCTGCAACTGACCCGCGAACCGCGCCCGCTGCCGACCATGACCCTCAATCCGGCGGTGGACAATCTGTTCGACTTCAAATACGAAGACTTTGAATTAAGCGGCTACGACCCGCATCCGCACATTAAAGCCGCCGTTGCCGTCTGAACAAGCAGCCTGAAACCTGAAAAAGGCAGCCTGAAAAGCCGTTTGCCGCTTTCAGGCTGCTTTTGCCGGCGGCGCGGGCAGACCGTTTGCGCGGGATGGCGGCGCAGATATTTTTCAGGCTGCCTTTTCAGGGCGGCACCAAGTTTTCAGGCTGCCCGCAGCACAGCGCGGGCAGCCTGAAAACCTTATTCGATATTGAGCCGCTCGAGCCGGTAGCGCATCGAGCGGAAGCTGATGCCGAGCATCTTCGCCGCCTGGGTGCGGTTGTTTTGGCTGATTTTGAGCGCGTATTCGAGAATCTGCTGCTCGATGCTGTCGAGATAGTCTTGAATCTGCGTCGAACCCAAACGAAAGCCCGGCAGGCCGTCGATAATCTGGTGTTCGCTGGCGGCGTGCTCGTCGCCGTGGCCGTTGCTGATGGCGGGTTCGGCTTTGGCCAGCAGCGGGTCGGCATTAAGCTGAAGATCGTCCACTTCGATGGTGTTGCCGGCGGCCAGGGCGACGGCGCGCTCCAAAATGTTTTCCAACTCGCGGAAATTGCCCGGATAGCTGTATTGCAGCAGCGCTTTGCGCGCGGCGGGGCTGATGCTGACGCCGCTGCCGTGGTGGCGCTGCAGCAGGCGGTCAATCAGGCCTTCGAGGTCTTCGCGCATGTCGCGCAGGGCGGGCATATTGAGGGTAACGACGTTCAGACGGTAGAACAAGTCTTGGCGGAATTGGCCGGATTCGACAAGTGCGGCGAGGTTTTTGTGGGTAGCGGAAACAATGCGCACATCTACTTGCACTTCCTGCGCATCGCCGATGCGGCGCACGGCTTTTTCCTGAATGGCGCGCAAGAGTTTGACCTGCATCGCCAGCGGCAGGTCGGCCACTTCGTCGAGAAACAGCGTGCCGCCGTGGGCGTGCTGGAAGAAGCCTAAGCGGTCTTGGTCGGCGCCGGTGAAGCTGCCTTTTTTGTAGCCGAAAAACTCGCTTTCCATCAGGTTTTCGGGGATGGCGCCGCAGTTGACGGCAATAAAGGGGCCGTCGCGGCGGTCGGACAATTCGTGGATGCTGCGGGCAGCCTGCTCTTTACCGGAACCGGATTCGCCGGAAATGTACACCGGTACGTTGGCACCGGCGAGCTTGCGGATCAGCTGGCGCACCTGTTCGATCTGCGGCGAGGAGCCGAGCAGGCGGGGCAGATCGCCGTTGCTGCCGCCGACATCGGCGGCCGGTTTGCTGCTGCGCACGGTGCGCGGTTTGGCCGGCTGGACAGTCTCTTCAACAGCGGCGGGCGTTTCGCTTTGGACTTCGCGTGCTTTCAGGCTGCCTGTGTCTGCGGCGGTTTCGGGATTGGCTGAGCCTTCGTCTTGAACTTTGATCGCCGACTTCACCAGTGTGCGCAGCTGGGCGAGGGTGATGGGCTTTTGCAGGTAGTCGAAAGCACCGATTTTCAGCGCCTGCACCGCTTGGTCGGCATTGCCGAAAGCGGTGATGACGGCCACCGGCACGTCCAAGCCTTTTTCGTTGATGTATTCGACCACTTCGAGGCCGGAGCCGTCGGGCATACGCATATCGGTGAGTACCAGCGAGTATTTGCTTTGGTCGAGTTTTTTGCGCGCGGCATTCACGCCCTCGGCGGTCTCGACGGAGAGCCCCATCTTCATCAGGGTCATTTCCATCAAATCGCGGATATCGGCTTCGTCGTCCACCACCAATACGGGGCGGTTCAGGCTGTTTTTGCTCATATTTTCACTCTCGGTAGGATCAATTCGAAGGATTTGGCGCGCGGCAGGTAGCTCAGATCGCCCTTATTGGCATGCGCCAGCTCGCGGGCAACATACAGCCCGAGTCCGGTGCCTTGCGCCTGGTTGGTTTGGAAAGGCTCGAAAAGGTGGGGCAGCATTTCAACGGCCACGCCGGGGCCGTCGTCCCATACGCGCAGGGATATGTGGCGCTCGTCTTGGTAGCCGACGCTGATAACCACGCTCTCTTTGCCTTTGCTGCTGTGGCGCCAGGCATTGTTGCAGAGGTTCCATAAAATTTGCTGCAAATGCATGGCATCGAAGGCGACTTCGACTTTTTCCGGCGGCATGTCGGTGGTCAGGCAGCCGTTGAGCACCTCGGGGCGCGCCAGCAGAAACTCCTGCACAAACTGGCCGACAAAAGGAATCAGGCGGATGCTTTCGGTGCGGATGCGGTCGCGTTTGTTGAGCGAGGAGACTTCCTCAATCATTTTGTCGATGCGGGCGGTGTTGTTTTCGATGATGCCGGTGAGTTTTTCGCTTAAGGGATCGCCCTCGGCCGATTCGGTGAGCAGGCCGTTTGCCTGGCGGATGGCGGAGAGCGGGTTGCGGATTTCGTGGGCAAGGTTGGCGGTGAGCATGCCCAGCGAGGTAAGTTTGACGTTCTGCGCCTCGGCCTGGCGGTCGCGGTCGGAGCGGATAAACAGAATCAGCAGCTCGGTGTTTTTCTGCACGATCGGCACCGCGCGCACGTGCATCAGCAGCCCTTCCAGTGCGGCGGTTACTTCAAAGCCGGCCTTGCCCGAACCGATCCACTGATGCACCAGCTCGCCGGCAAAGGGCACCGTGCCGCCGACCACCAGATTGGGAAAATATTTCAGCGCCTGGCGGTTGCACGACCACAGCTTGCTGTCGGCATCCAATACCAGCGCCGCTTCCTGCACGCGGTTGAACACGATTTGGTTGAGCGCGCGCAGCCGCTCGTAGGCGCGGCGGTGCTGGAGCACCGAATCGCCGGCATTGCTCAGATAGCTGGCGGAAAACGAAGTCATATAGGGCACGGCGTAGCAGGCGGCGATCAGCAGAATCTGGCCGGCCACCACCGGCAGGTTGTTGCGAATGATGTCGGCGCTCATCGGCCACAGCGAAAAAGCGGTATTGCACGCCACTAGCAGCGCGGCATAGGTGCCGTAGAGAAAGGGATAGCGGCCGTAGCTGAGCAGGCAGGCAGCGGCAAGAAAGGGCAGCATCAGGATGCCGAAGCCGGAGCTGACGCCGCCGGCCAGAAAGCTCAAAAGCGCCATCATGGTGATGTCCACTACCGAGCTGGCGTTGGGCAGATTGGTGCCCTGGTGTTGCCAGCTCGGATAGGCGATGCTGACCATAATCACAAAGCCGTAGGCAATGCACCATACCGACAGCCAATACTGGTTACGCAGCAGCGGCACATAATGCACCGATTTCATGTGCACCAGCATGGTGGAGAAAATCAGCAGCGAAAACAAAATGGCGATGCGGGCGATATTGAGCAGGCCGATAACCCGCTTGCTGTAGTCGTACCATTCCTGCCAGTTCGGCTGTTTGGCCAGTTCGATTTTAATGCCCATCCTTATGCTTCTCCGTTTTCAGGTTGCCCTGTGCCGCGGATGCCTTTCAGGCTGCCTGAAAGGTCCAACAGCCTGCCTTTGCGGCCGCGTTTGCCGTCGATGTCGGCCACGCGCAGGCGCTCGCGGCTGGTGCCGCCGCGTTTGCCGGCGATTTCGGCGGTGTATTCGGCGGCGTCGGTGATTTCGGTGAGCGCGAGCGTATCGCCTTCGGCCAGCGACATCAATTGCAGGCCGCGGCCTTTGGCCATGATTTTCATCTCGGCCAGCGGGAAAGCCAGCAGGCGTTTGCCGGCGCTGGCGGCGATCACGCGGCAGTCGGGGTTGATCAGGGCGGATTGGTACACGCGCACCGGCATCAGCACTTCTTCGCCCTTGTCGAGCGTCATCAGCACCTTGCCGGCTTTGACGCGCGAAGCCATGTCTTCGAGCTTGGCGATAAAGCCGTAGCCGCCGGAATTGGCCAGCAGATAGTGGTTTTCAGGCTGCCCCGACAAAATGCACAGCACGCGGGCGCCGGCCTGCAATTCGATTAAGGACGCCAGCGGCACGCCGTCGCCGCGTCCGCCGGGGATGGCGGCGGTATCGACGGTATAGCTGCGCCCGAGCGTGTCGAGCACGATTAAGGGCTGCACGCTGCGGCTCTCTAATACCTGCTGCAGGGCGTCGCCTTCTTTAAACGCGGTCTGCGCCAAATCCAGCCCGTGGCCGGCGCGACTGCGTATCCAGCCTTTTTGCGACAGAATCAGGGTAACCGGCTCGTCGGCAGTGGTGTGGGTGAGCGCGGCGCGTTCGGCAGCCTGAACCAGCGTGCGCCTTTCGTCGCCAAACTGCTTGGCGTCGGCCTGCATCTCTTTGACCATCAGCTTTTTCTTTTCGCTCTCGTCGGCGAGCAGGTTTTTCAGGCTGCCTTGTTCTTCGCGCAAATCGTTCAACTCTTTTTCCAGCTTGAAGCCTTCGAGACGGGCGAGCTGGCGCAGGCGGATTTCCAAAATGTCTTCGGCCTGCACGTCGCTCAAACCGAAAGCCGCCATCAGATCGGGCTTGGGCTCGTCCGACTCGCGGATCACGCGGATTACTTCGTCGATATGCAGGAAAACAATCATCCGCCCTTCAAGGATGTGGATGCGCTTTTCCACCTGCGCCAGTCGGTGCGCCAAACGGCGGGTCAGGGTGGCAACACGGTAGTCCAGCCATTCCTGCAAAATGGTTTTCAGGTTTTTCTGCGCAGGGCGCTTGTCGTTGCCCATCATCACCAGATTTACCGGCACATTGCCTTCCAGGCCGGTTTGCGCCATCAGCGTATTGACGAAATTTTCCGGCTCGATGCGGCTGGATTTGGGCTCGAATACCAAACGCACCGGATGTTCGCCGTCCGATTCGTCGCGCACGCGCTCGATTAAATCCAGCATCAGCTTTTTGGTATTGAGCTGGTCTTGGTTGAGCTGTTTTTTGCCCGCTTTGGGCTTGGGATTGGTCTGCTCTTCGATTTCCGCCAGAATTTTGGCGGCGTTGGTGTTGGGCGGCAGCTCGCTGACAATCACGCGCCACTGGCCGCGCGCCAGCTTTTCCACTTCGTAGCGCGCCCGCACCCGTACGCTGCCCTTGCCGGTTTCGTACAGCGCGAGCAAATCCTTGTGCGGCGTGATGATGTGGCCGCCGCCGGCAAAATCGGGCGCGGGAATGTATTCCATCAGATCCGCCGTTTGCAGATAAGGCTTTTTCAACAGCGCAACCGCGGCTTGGGTTACTTCGCCCAGATTGTGCGGCGGGATTTCAGTCGCCATGCCCACCGCAATGCCCGACGCGCCGTTGAGCAGCACCATCGGCAGCCGCGCGGGCAGGGAAACCGGCTCTTCAAAAGCACCGTCGTAATTGGGTACAAAATCCACCGTGCCCTGATGCAGCTCGGAGAGCAGCAACTCGGCAATCGGCGTCAGCCGCGCTTCGGTGTAGCGCATCGCCGCCGGGCCGTCGCCGTCGCGCGAGCCGAAGTTGCCGATGCCGTCGATCAGCGGATAGCGCAGCGTGAAGTCCTGCGCCATGCGCACCATCGCTTCATAGGCCGAACTGTCGCCGTGCGGATGGTATTTGCCGAGAATCTCGCCGACCACGCGCGCCGACTTCACCGGCTTGGCATTGGCCGCCAAGCCCATCTCTTTCATCGCAAACAGAATCCGCCGTTGCACCGGTTTTTGGCCGTCGCCCACGTCGGGCAGCGCCCGCCCCTTGACCACGCTCATCGCGTATTCGAGATAGGCGCGCTCGGCATATTGGGCGAGAATCAGGCTGTCGCCTTCGGGCGGCAGCGGGATGGTGTCGGTCATGGCGGGTATCCGTGGCAAAACTGCAAAGGCGGCATTTTAACATATCGGCGCAGGCAGCCTGAAACCGCAGCAGCAGCGTTTTCAGGCTGCCTGACGGGGCAGACGGCAAAAAGCAGCCTGAAAAGCGGGATTCTGCTTTCAGGCTGCTTTTGGGTTATGGCTGCTTTGCTGCTTTACCATAATGATCGTTTCCTTCACCGCCACCTATTACACCGTCAGAGCAGGCTTTTTGCGGCAGGCCGACGTCGATACTTTCCCGTTCATTGGGGAGCGCCAGATGATCGACGGCTGAAAAGTAGCTGTTGATCTGTGCCAGTTCCCGTTTGCCCTTGCCGGCGCGGCAGATGTCGCGTCGGATTTTCTGCCACATGGCATCCTGCCATTGCTGCGGGGAGCGTGCGGTATCGGCTGTCGGCAGCAGGCGGAAGTAGCGGTGCAGCACGTCGTCTTTCAGTTCGATGCGGTAGATTTCCAAGCCGTCGCTGTGCGGGACGGGCAGCTGCTTGTTTGTTTCGCGGTAAACGACAGTCAAGACGGTGCGGGCGCTGTCGGCTTCGATTTGCTGCGGCGTTTTTTCTGCCAAAAGCCGCGCGCAGTGGCCTTTGGGCAATGTGATGCTTACGGTGGTGTGCCATTCGGGCAGGGCGTAGCGGCCGCGCAGGCCGATGTGCCGGTTGATTTCGCGCGACTCGTTTATTTTCAGGCAGAACGAGTAGTTCGCGCTTGCGCGGAACATATCGTGCAGATCCTGCCGAGTGTAGCGGTCGCCAAAGGGCAGGGCGGAACGGTAGTTTTCAAGCAATACGTCAAACACCAGAAAACCGCCCTGTTGCCTGACGTCCTTTATTTCAAGTTGTGCGCCGTTGCCGAGAGCTTCTTTAATCGGCAGGTTTTGACGCAGAGCTCTGATTTCGTGCTGGAAATCTTTGAAAAACGCCCGATCGCTGATGTCTCCGGCAAAGGCAGCCTGAAACGCTGCTGCTGCGAAAAGGGCGGCTGCCCGTTGTTTGGGTTTGGCAGACATGGTTTTTCCTTATTTTTGGGGTAACGATGGTTTTCAGGCTGCCTTTGCGCTTGCAAGGCAGCCTGAAACGTTTGGGGCTTTACGGTTTAACCCACTTTATCCCCCGGCTGTGCGCCCGCATCCACGTCCAAGAGTTTCAGTTTGCCCTCGGCGGTGGCGGCGGAGAGAATCATGCCTTCGGATACGCCGAATTTGGCCATTTTGCGCGGGGCGAAGTTGGCGACGGCAATCACCATGCGGCCGTTGAGTTCGCTGGGATTCGGGTAGCTGGCGGCGATGCCGGAGAAGATAACGCGTTTTTCAAAGCCGAAATCCAGGTCGAATTTCAAAAGCTTGGTGCTGCCTTCGACAGCTTCGCAGTTGATGACTTTGGCCACGCGCATGTCGATTTTCATAAAGTCGTCAAACGATGCCTGCTCGGCGACTTTTTCGTATTTGCTCTCGGCTTCGGCGGGCGCGGCGGCAGCCTGAATGCTTTGTTTGTTGGCTTCGATTAAGTTGTCCACTTGGGTTTGCTCCACTCGTTGCATTAAATGTTCGTATTTGTTGATGGCGTGGCCTGCGGGCAGGGTTTGCGCGGCCATGTCCCACGAAAGCGCGGGGAGATTCAGGAACGCGGCGGCCTGTTCGGCAACGCGCGGCAACACGGGCGCGAGATACACGCTCAATACGGCAAAGGCGTTAATCAGCTCGCTGCATACTTGGTGCAGGCGCGCTTCCTGGCCTGCCTGCTTGGCGAGTTCCCACGGTTTGTTGGCGTCGGTGTATTCGTTTACCGCGTCGGCCAGCGCCATGATGTCGCGCAGGGCGCGGGCGTATTCGCGCTCTTCGTAGGCGGCGGCGATGGTTTCGCTCTCGGCGGCGAGTTTTTTCAGCAGGGCGCTGCCGGATACGTCTTTCAGGCTGCCTTCAAAGCGTTTGGCGATGAAACCGGATGCACGGGCGGCGATATTCACATACTTGCCGACCAAATCGCTGTTGACGCGCGAGATGAAGTCTTGCAGGTTTAAGTCGATGTCTTCGATTTTGCTGTTGAGTTTGGCGGCGATGTAGTAGCGCATCCATTCTGGGTTAAGGTTTTGTTCCAAATAGGATTTGGCGGTGATAAACGTGCCGCGCGATTTGGACATTTTTTGGCCGTCCACGGTTAAAAAGCCGTGGGCGAATACGCCGGTGGGGGCGCGGTGGCCCGAGAAATGCAGCATGGCCGGCCAAAACAGCGCGTGGAAGTACAAGATGTCTTTGCCGATAAAGTGGTACATCTCGGTGTCGGAATCGGCGCGGAAATAGTCGTCGAACTCAATGCCGATGCGGCTGCACAGGTTTTTAAACGAAGCCATATAGCCTACGGGCGCATCGAGCCACACATAAAAATATTTGCCCGGTGCGCCGGGGATTTCAAAGCCGAAATAAGGCGCGTCGCGCGAGATGTCCCAGTCGGAAAGCGCGGTTTCGCCGTCTTTGCCCAGCCACTCGTTCATTTTGTTTAAGGCTTCAGGCTGCAAATGCGGCTGCACGCGGCCGTCTGAAAGGGTGGTACTGCCCGATGTCCATTGTTTCAAATAATCGGAGCACTCGCCGAGTTTGAAGAAAAAGTGTTCGGATTCTTTGAGTACCGGCGTTGCGCCGGATACGGCGGAATAGGGTTTGATGAGCTCGGTGGGGGAATAAGTGGTGCCGCACACTTCGCAGTTGTCGCCGTATTGGTCAGCGGCGTGGCATTTGGGGCATTCGCCTTTGACAAAGCGGTCGGGCAGGAACATTTGTTTTTCGGGGTCGAAAAGCTGCTCGATGGTGCGGCTTTCGATTTTGCCGTTGGCTTTCAGAGCGAGGTAGATTTTTTCGGAAAGCTCTTTGTTTTCAGGTGAGTGGGTGGAGTAGTAGTTGTCGTAGCCGATGAGAAAGCCGGTAAAGTCGGCCAGATGCTCTTCGCGCACGCGCGCAATCATGTCTTCGGGCTGCACGCCCAGTTTTTGCGCCGCCAGCATTACCGGCGTGCCGTGGGTGTCGTCGGCGCAGCAGTAGCGGCAGTCGTGGCCGCGCAGTTTTTGGAAGCGCACCCAGATGTCGGTTTGGATATGCTCGACCATGTGGCCGAGGTGGATGCTGCCGTTGGCATAGGGCAGCGCGGAGGTAACGAGGATTTTGCGTGGGGAAGTCATGGGATACGGTCTCGGAAAACTGCCGCAGCGCGGCCGGAAAAAGGCGGCATTATGCCACAAAGCGGGTGTTTTCAGGCTGCCTTGGCAGGGGCAAAAGCAGCCTGAAAGCCAAAAGCAGCCTGAAAACGCTTGGGCGCTTTCAGGCTGCCGCTGCCGGTACGCGGGCAAACGCCTAATCCGGCCGCCGTACTTCCTGCGCCAGGCGGATAACCTTTTCGGGCATCAGTTTGTTTAGGCAGTCGGTATGGCCGAGCGGGCATTCGCGTTTGAAGCAGGGGCTGCAGTCCAGATTCAGGGTGGCGATGCGGGCAATGTCGCTTAAAGGCGGGGTATGCTCGGGGCTGCTCGAGCCGTACACCGCCACCAGCGGGCTGCCGGCGGCGGCGGCCACGTGCATCAGACCGCTATCGTTGCAGACAACGATATGAGCGCAGGAGAGCAGGTCGATGGCTTCGCCCAGCGTGGTTTGGCCGCACAGATTGGTGCAGGCGCCGCCGCTAAGCTGGCGGATTTCTTCGGCAACCGCATGGTCTTTCTGCGAGCCAAACAGCCACACCGCGCGGCCTTCGGCGGCGTAATGGCGGGCGGCGGCGGCAAAATGGCGCGCCGGCCAGCGTTTGGCCGGCCCGTATTCGGCGCCCGGACAGAAGGCCACCGGCGCGGTGTCGGCACTCAGGCCGTGTTTGGCCAGCGCCGCCGCGCGCGATGCGGGATCAACCGCCAGCAGCGGACGCGACGAGATGCCGTTGAAATCGGCCTGCGTCGGGTGCGCCAGCGCGGTGTAACGGTCCACCATCAGCGGCAGCGCGGCTTTGTCGAGCTTGCGGATGTCGTTGAGCAGCAGATAGCGGCTTTCGCCAACATAACCGGTACGCTTTTTGATGCCGGTGGCCAAGGCAATCAGGCCGGTTTTGAGCGAGCCGGGCAGCACGATCACGCGGTCATAGCCGCGGCGGCCGAGCTCGCGGCCGGTGCGCCAGCGCTCGCGCAGCCGCAGCGCGCCGTGGCCGAAAGGGTTGTCGAGCACGGCCGCCACTTCCGGCATGCGCTCGAATACCGCCTGCGACCACTTGGGCGCGAATACGTCGATGCGGCAGCCGGGCGAGAGTTCGTGCAGGCGGCGGTAGAGCGGCTGGGTCATCACGCAGTCGCCGATCCACGACGGGGAAATAATCAGGATGTGTTCGGACATGGTTTGCGGGCGGGTGTTTTCAGGCTGCCGTTGTCGATTTGGCAGCGATGGCAGCCTGAAGTTTTTTGGTATGGGTTTGTGGTGGGGCGGTTTGGTGCGCGGGGCGCACCCTACGGCGATGGCAGCCTGAAACGGCGGGGCGCTCCGGCGATGGTTTTCAGGCTGCCTGAATGCGGGTTCGGGCTTGTTTTTTGTTTTCAGGCTGCCTGCAACCGGCTGCGCTTTGCTGTTTTCAGGCAGCCTGAAAAGACAGCCCTAAGAACTGCTTTGCGCTTTAACGCGGCCGGAGAGTTCGGGGGCGGCGATGCGCTCGCGGCAATCGGAGACTTCGCCAAAGCGGGGCGCGGTGTTTTCCCAGTCGGCGCGGGCGTCGGCGATTTCCTGATGGCTGCGGCCGACGAAGTTCCACCACATCAGCACGTCTTCGCCGAAAGGCTCGCCGCCGATCAGCAGCAGGCGGCTGCCGGCACGGGCGCGGAACACGAGTTCGCTTTCGCTGCCCCGGCGGCCAGGGCGCAGAAGCGGTTGTCGTCGATGGCACCGGCGGCGGTTTCGGCGCTGCCGTCCAGCACCACCAGCGCATATTCGAAGGCCGGATTCAGCGGCAGCCGCACTTCGCCATCGGCGGTGCAGCGCAGATCGGCGGCCACCAGCGGGCTGTGCACCGCCACCGGCGACTGCAGGCCGTTCAGGCTGTCCACCAGCCGCTGCCGGCGCGAGGGCAGGGCGCGGCTGACGTGCGTGCCGTCGGGCAGGCGGATGCGGTGCAGGTCGATGATTTGGGCGGTGGTCATGGGGTTTGTGTTGTCGCGGTGTGTTTGTCGGTTTTCAGGCTGCCGCCGGCGTTTCGCTGCCAAACAGGCTGCGCCACAGGCTGCGGACGGCGGCGTAATCGGACGCGGCGGCGGCTTCAGGCTGCTGGTCGTGCAGGCTGGTGCGGTGCTGCAGGTAGCGGAAGCGGCGGTAGGCGGCCACGGCGGCGGCGGCCTGCTGCGGATCGGCCAGCCGGCGGCGGGCGGCCATTTCCAGCAGGGCGATGTTGCCGTAGTTTTCCAGAAGCTCGGGATGGCGGCGGCTGTGGGCAAGTATCAGATATTGCACGCAGAATTCGACGTCAACAATACCACCAGCGGCGTATTTGACGTTTTCAGGCTGCGGCGGATGCGAAGCAGCGATTTTCGCCCGCATGGCGGCGATGTCTTCCCGCAGCGCGGCGGTGTCGCGCCCGCCGGCGAGAATGCTGCGGCGGATGCGCTCGAAAGCGCCGCCGATGGCGCGGCTGCCGCAGATAAAGCGGGCGCGGCTCAAGGCCTGGTGTTCCCAGGTCCACGCTTCTTCGCGCTGGTATTTTTCAAAGGCGGCCAGACTGTGCACCAGAAAGCCGGCGTCGCCGTTGGGGCGCAGGCGCAGGTCGATGTCGTACAGCGTGCCGGCGCCGGTGCTGCCGGAAAGCCAGGTGCCGAGACGGCGGGCGAGTTTGGCGTAGGTGTCGGCGGCATCGGGATGCTCGTCTTCATAGAGATAGACCAAATCCAAATCGGACGAATAGCCCAGCTCCTTGCCGCCGAGCTTGCCGTAGCCGATTACGGCAAACTGCGGCTCGGGGCGGTGGGGCTTAGCGATGCTGCGCCACGCGCCGCGCAGGGCTTGGGCAAGCACCAGATCGGCCAGCCGCGACAATTCGTCGCTCAGGCTCTCGACGCTCCAGCGGCCGGCCAAATCCTGCACCGCCAGCCGGAAAATCTGCGCGTGCTGGAAATGGCGCAGCGCGTCCATCGCCGCTTCGGTGTCGCTGCCGCAGGCATCGAGCGCGGCGGCCAGGTTCTGCTCCAGCGTCTGCCAGTCCAAAGGCTGCATCAGCTGGGCAGACAGCAATTCGTCGAGCAGGGCGGGATGGCGCTGCAGATAGTCCGACAGCCAGCCGCTTTGGGCATTGAGTTCGGCCAGCTGCGCCAGCGCCGCCGGATGCTGCTGCAAAAAGGCCAGATAAGACGGCCGGCGGCTGACGGTTTTGAGAAACTCGGTCAGCCGCGGCAGGGCGGTATCGGGCTGGCTGCTGGCGGCGGCCGCTTCGATGGCGCGCGGCAGCACGGCGTCAAACAGCGGCAGCGCGGCGGCGGAAAGCCGGCGGTACCAGCTGCTGTGCTTGAGTTCGGCCAGCGCTTGGGCGGAAGCAGCCTGAAAACCGAGCTTGCCCAAAGTATCGGCGGCATTGGCGGCATCAAGCTGCTGCCACAGGCTGCCGCCGTCGTTTTCCGCGGCATCGCCGCTGCCGCCGAGCACGTCGGCAAACACCGCCGATACACGTGCGCGGTGCTGCTCAAGGCAGCCTGAAAACGCCGGATAGTCGGCAAAACCCATGCTTTCGGCCAAGAGTTGGCGCTGCTCTTCGTTTTCCGGCAGGGTTTGGGTTTGCCGGTCGTCCCAATACTGCAGGCGGTGCTCGCAGCGGCGCAAAAAGCGGTAGGCATCGAGCAGGCCGCGGGCGGTTTCGGCATCGAGTATGCCGTGTTCGGCGAGCTTCTCCAGCGTTTCCTGCGTGCCTTTAAGCTGCAGGGCGCGGTTTTGGCCGCCGCGGATCATCTGGAAAATCTGCGCGGCAAACTCGATTTCGCGGATGCCGCCGGCGCCGAGTTTGATGTTGTCGTGCAGCCCCTTGCGCGAGACTTCTGCGCGGATTTGGCGGTGCAGGCCGCGCATTGCTTCATAGGCGCGGTAATCGAGATAGCGGCGGAAGACAAACGGGCGCACCAGCGCGGCGATGCCGTTTTCGTGCGGCGTGACTACGCGGGCTTTGCACCAGGCATAGCGCTCCCACTCGCGCCCCTGGCTGACCAGATACTGCTCGAGCGCGGTTTCGCTGATCACCAGCGCGCCGCTGTCGCCGTCGGGGCGAAGGCGCATATCGGTGCGGAACACAAAGCCTTCGCTCTCGGCATGATCGAGCAGGGCGATCAGCTTCTGGCCGACCTTGGTGAAAAACTCCTGATTGTCGCGGCTGCGGCGGCCGTCGGTTTCGCCGGCTTCGGGATAGACGAAAATCAGATCGAGATCGGAAGAAACGTTCAATTCAAAGCCGCCGGCCTTGCCCATCGCCACCACGCTCAAATGCTGCTCTTTGCCGCTGTGGCGGCCGATCGGCGTGCCGTAAAGCGTGCGGCAGCGGCTCTCGGCAAATTCCAGCGCGGTATTGACGGCAAAATCCGCCAGCAGCGTGATGCTGCGGGTTACTTCGTCCAAAGACGCCGCGCCGCACAAATCGCGCACCATAATCTGCGCCAGCACATGCCGGCGCAGCACGCGCAGCGCGGCAGAAAGCACCGCTTCGTCGCCGGCAGCCTGAAAAGACGGCCAGTCGGCAAACGCGGCCAAATCGGCAGCGTCGAGCGGCCGCTCCAGCCAGCGCGACAAACGTTCGCGGTTTAAACGGCCGCCGTCGAGCTGGCGGGCAAGCCACGGGGAAAAACGGCGGACGGAATCGGGATTCGGAATCATGGTTCAACAGCAGCCTGAAAGCAGGGCAGCCTGAAAACGGAAAAATGCTTTTCAGGCTGCCTGCCAAAAAGCCGGCGCAGGCAGCCTGAAAAATCGGGAAAAGGAAAACGGACTGGGGCGCCGGCAGCCAAGCCCGACTGCCGGCACGCCCGCTTACAGCAGGGTGCGGATGGCCTGCGCCAGCTCCGGCGCTTCCATGCCGTAGGGCGCGAACAGCGCGGTTTCGCCGTCTTTATCCAAAATATAGGCGCCGGCGGTGTGGTCCATATTGTAAACGGTGTCGGACTTGATCTCGGTTTTCGCCGACACGATGCGGTACTGCTGCTTGATCAGCGGAATCCGTTTGCCGTCTTTGTCGTCGGTCAGGCCGATAAAATCAGGGTTGAACTGGGAAACGTATTTGCCGATCAATTCCGGCGTATCGCGCTCGTAATCGACGCTGACAAACACCACCGCCACATCTTTGGCATCGGCGCCAAGCTGTTTGAGCGCGTCGCTGAAAGTCAGAAGCTCGGTGGGACAGACGTCGGGGCAGTGGGTAAAGCCGAAGGAGAGCAGCACCACTTTGCCTTTCAGGCTGCTTAGGGCAAAGGGTTTGCCCTGGCCGTCGGTCAGCGTGAAGTCGCCGCCGATATCGTCTTTACGCACATCGGTAGCGGTCAGTTTTTTCGTGCTGCCGCCGGCTGCGGCAGAAGCGGCGGGTGTCGATGCGGCTTCGGACGCCGGCACCGCCGATGCGGCGGACGCTGCCGGCACTTCGGAAGCGGCCGGCGGTGTGGTAGGTTCAGTTTGCTGCTGCTGGCAGGCAGCCAATACGGCAAGCGAGAGCAGGGCGGGAATCAGTTTTTTCATAACGCAGTCTCCTGTTGCAGGCGGGAAAAGCGCCCGATAAACCTTCAGGCAGCCTGAAAACGGCGCCGCGGTGCGGGCAAACCGTATTTTAGCACTTGGGCGCGGCGGCTTGGCAAACGTGTCGGGCATAAAAAGCAGCCTGAAAACCGCTTTGGGGGTTTTCAGGCTGCTTTTGTTGCCGCCCGCTTACGGCTACCAGCGGTAATTAACCGCCAAACGCACGTCGCGGCCGACTTCAGGCAGGGACGACCCGTCGCGCGCGCTGCTGCGCTGGCTGTGCGGTTTGTAGAGTTTGTTGCCAATGTTGTTGACGGAGAAATTAACGTTCAAATCGTCTTTGCCGGTGGGCTTCCAGTTAACGTAAATGTCGTTCACGCCGTAACCCGGGCGCACGGTGCTGGTGCCGCCGGAGCCGCGCTGGCTGATGCTGGCGGCGTCGTAAACCGATTTTTGCACGAAGCGGCCGCGCCAGCCGACTTCCAGATTGGGATTGTCGAAGCGGTAGGAAAGGCCGGTGGTCCAGGTGCGCCCCATCGGAATGGCGGTAACGATGGAATCGAGGCTGGCACCGTGCATTTTCGGTTTGTTGTAGGCCACACCCGCGCGGGCGGTAAGGCCGCGCCAGCGGTAGCTGGTACTGATTTCGTAGCCGCTGTTTTTCAGTGTGCCGCCGTTGTGGTAGATGCGGTTGGTAACGGCTTGGACGTCTTTAATCTGCTGGTTAAAATAGCTGGCATTAACCGAGAGGGCGTTGTTCCAAGTGTATTTGACGCCGATTTCGGCATTGCGCGCGCGTTCGGCTTTCAAATCGTCGGCAGCGCCGTAAACCCGCTCGCCGGCCAGGGTAACTTCAGACAGGCGCGGGCTGCGGCTGGCGTAGTTCAAGCTGGCATTGACGGCCAGATCGGGCGTGATGTCGTAAATTGCACCGATGCTGGGATTGAGTTTGTGGCCGGAGACTTTTTTGCCGCTGGAGAAGGTAGCGTTAAAGTGGTCATAGCGCAGGCCGGTGGTCAGGGTTACCGGGGCGAGGTCCCAAATACCTTCAAGATAAAGTCCTTTGTCGGTTTTTTTCTCTTTTTCGATGCCGGCCAGCATATAGCCCGGCGAGGCTTTCTGGTTGCGCCAGTTGATGCCGTATTTCAAGGTGTGTTTACCGAAGATTGGGCTGTCGAGATTGATGTTGGCACCGGTGGTGCGCAATTTCGCATCCAAATCGGAAGCGGGGTTGGCATGAAATTCGTCGCGGTCGATATTCATGTAGTAAACATTGGCTTTGGCCTTGCTGATAAAGCCGAGGTTGGCGCCGAGATATTCGAGATTGGTGGTGTCTTGTTTGAGAATGCGGTAGCGCGGACGGTTGTTGGCAGTATTGCCGGCCTGGCCGAAATCAAACTCTTCGCGCAGGGCGCGGGTGCCGTAGGTTTTCTCTTGGCGGTGGCTTAATACCAAGCGGTGGTCGTCGTTGAAGCTGTAGCCGATTTTCGCCAGCAGGCCGCGCTGGCCGAGCGCGCTGTTGCGCACGGTGTCGCTGGCATCAACGGGCGAGTAGCCTTTACCCGGTTTGTAGTCTTTTTCAGTAACCCAGTTGGCCGAAAGCAGGGCATCGAAGCCGCCGGCGCGGCCGTATGCCGACAGGCCGCGGTTCCAGCCCTTATTGCTCGATACGCCGGCATTGACTTTGAAGCCGACATTCTGGCCTTCGCGCAGCAAATCTTGGGCATCAACGGTTTGCGCCACAATCGCGCCGCTGGTGGCACCGATGCCGGCAGAAGCCGAGCCGGTACCTTTTTGCACGGCGGTTACTTTAACCAGCGCAGGATCGAACAGGAAACGGCCGTTGTGGTGGAAAAGCTGGGTATCGGAGTAGGTGTCGTCCACTTTCACATCAATCTGATCCTGCCCCATGCCGCGCACGGTTACCCATTGCGAAGTGCCGTTGCCGCCGCCGAAGCTGACGGAAGGCTCGTTAAACAGCACGTCTTTCATATCGGTTGACGTGGTTTCGTCAAGCTTTTTGGTGGTTACCCGATGGGTGGAAAAGTTGGCGCCCTTCACGGTAACCGTCTGCAGCTCGGTACCGCTGCCTTCGCCTTCGGCATGGGCAAAACCGGATGCCAGTGCCAGCGTAAGCAGGCTGAAACGGAAAGAATGGGAGAGGGTTTTGGGGTTCATCAGGCTGATTCCTTGATTGGTTGCAAAAACGGGAAAACGATAAAATCGGTTAAAACAAACAAAAATTACTACTGTTTATGATAAGAAACCCAAGCCCGCCTGTCCAGCCTAAGCCGTCGGGATGATTGACGCAAAAAGACAAATAAATCCAGCTACCCGCTTTGTTTTTTTTTT
>NZ_JAKOOW010000024.1:177368-179723 GCF_022288825.1 Kingella pumchi
CGCTTTGGGGGTTTCAGGCTGCTTTTTGCTGTTGGAACACCGGCCGTTTAGGCGATGCCTTTTTTCAGCCAGGTCCAATCTCCGGGGTCTTCTTGCCATTCCACGGTACCGCCCTGCATCAGGGTTTGCATCATGCGGGCGGTTTCGGCGTCGCTTTCTTTGGCCATTTCGATGATTTTGCCGTTGGCAAACAGCGGCAGGTTGGGGTCGTAGTATTTGGACAGCTTGGCCAGCTGGTGGCGCTCGCGGGCGGCGTAGAGTTTGCTCAGCTCGCGGGCTTTTTCCGGCGACAGGCCGAGTTGTTCGAGGGCGATGCGGCCGCTGCGGATGGAGGAATCGGCGGTGGCACGGATCACGAAGTCGGCGCCGGCGTGGTGCAGCTCATAGGCGTGCGGGCTGTCGTAGGCGCGGGCGAGCACCGGCAGTTTTGGATAGTGGCGGCGCACGAACTCGAGAATCTCGGTGGCTTCTTTGCGCTGGCCGATGGCGATTACCAGCAGTTTGGCCTGCGCCAGGCCGATGGAGTTGAGCAGCTCGGGTTTGGTGGCGTCGCCGTAATAGGTTTTGATGCCGTGTTTGGCGAGACCTTCGACCATCTCGGCGTGGTGGTCGATGACGGTGGTGTGGAAACCGCAGGCGGTGAGCATACTGTTGATGTGGCGGCCGAAGCGGCCGAGGCCGAGAATGATGACGGGGTTTTCTTCGGTTACGCTGTCGTGCGGGCGCTCTTCGTTTTCGCCGGCAATCGCGCGCGGCGCCAGCACTTTCTCATAGAAGATAAACAGCAGCGGAGTCAGCACCATGGTCAGCGCCACCACCAGCGCGGTGCGGTCGGCCAGCGATTTTTGCAGCACGTGGTTTTGGCGGGCGATGGACAGCAGCACAAAACCGAATTCGCCGGCCTGCGCCAGGCTTAGGGCAAACAGTTTGCCCGACAGCGAAGGCAGCCTGAAAACCTTGCCCAAGAGCCACAGGATAAAGCCTTTGATCAGCAGGGTGGCGGCGGTCATCGCGGCAATGGTGCCGAATTCCTGCCCAAGCAGCGTGAAGTTCATGCCGGCGCCGACGGTGATGAAAAACAGCCCCAGCAGCAGCCCTTTAAACGGCGAAAGATGGCTTTCCATTTCGTGGCGGAACGAGCTGTTGGCCAGCGCGACGCCGGCGGAAAAAGCGCCCAGCGCGGGCGAAAGGCCGATCAGCGACATCAAAGTGGCGATGCCGACCACCAGTGCCAGCGTGAAAATGGTAAACATCTCGTGCAGCCGGTGTTTGCTGATAAAGCGGAACACGGTCGGCACCAGATAACGCACGCCGATCACAATCACCGCCATTGCGCCGGCACTTACCAGCGCGTTAATCCAGCCGGGCTGGGTGGCGAGCCAGTTGGAAAACTCGTGGCTGTCGTGCCCGCCGCCGGCACCGCCTTTGCCCGAAAGCGCCAGCAGCGGCATCAGCGCCATCATCGGAATCGCCGCCACGTCCTGAAACAGCAGCACGGCAAAGCCCGCCTGGCCGCCAGGCGTGTCGATCAGGTTTTTCTCGGAGAAGGTTTGCAGCACGATGGCGGTGGAGGAAATCGCCAGAATGCAGCCGATGGCCACGCCGGTCTGCCACGGTTTGTGAAAGGCCACAGCGATGCCGGCAATCGCCGACACCGTCAGCAGCACCTGCAGCCCGCCCAAGCCCAAAAGCTTGTGCCGCAGCTGCCAGAGCATCGCCGGCGCCAGCTCGAGGCCGACGAGAAACATCATCATCACCACGCCGAACTCGGCAATATGCTGGATGCTTTCCGCTTCTTTGCCGACAAAACCGAGCATCGGCCCGATGATGATGCCGGCCAGCAGATAACCCAATACCGAACCCAAACCCAATTTCTGCGAAATCAATACCGCCCCGACGGCAAATGCGAGATAAATAAAGGTGTACAGCAGGATGTAGGTCATGGTGCGGGTTCCGTGGCAAGATGAAGTGGGAGAAAAAACCGCCTTGCGGCGGTTGCGCCCGCGCCGTTTTCAGGCAGCCTGAAAATAGTCGGAGAAGGTTTTTGCCACAGCCTGAAGGCAAGGTAAAAAGCGGCGGGCGGCAGAAAAATTATTATCGCGGCCGGCGGCGCGAAACACGTCGCCAAAGCGGGTGCCATTTTACAAAATCCGGCCTTTCTCCGATAGTGGCAGCCACCGTTTTTTTGCCTTTAAGCCCTATTTATCCGATAGATGGGAACAGATGGCAACAAATCGGCGCAGCGCTGCCGCCGCAGTCCACTATCCAATCTTTCAGGCAGCCTGAAAAATGCCCGCCCACGGCTTTCAGGCTGCCTGAAAAAACAGGCATCGGGCTATAATCGCGCTTTTTTTT
>NZ_JAKOOW010000024.1:179845-186297 GCF_022288825.1 Kingella pumchi
CCCTGGCGCGCGAGCTGCTGGAGAGCCGTTTTGCCGGCCTGTGGGTGGCGGGCGAAGTGTCCAACCTGACCCGCGCCGCCAGCGGCCACTATTATTTTTCGCTCAAAGACGGCGCCGCGCAGGTGCGCTGCGTGATGTTCAAATTCGCCGCCCAGCGGCTGGCGGTGCCGCTGCAGGAAGGCGCGCACATCGAAGTGGCAGGCAAAATCAGCCTGTACGAAGCGCGCGGCGAGTTTCAGATTACCGTTGCCCAAGTGCGGCAGGTGGGGCTGGGGCAGCTTTACGAGCGCTACGAGCGCCTGAAGCAGGCTTTGCAGGCCGAAGGGCTGTTCGATGCTGCGCGCAAACGGCCGCTACCGGCACGGCCGCGCTGCATCGGCATTGTTACCAGCCTGGCCGCCGCCGCGCTGCGCGACGTGGTCAGCACCCTGCGCCGCCGCGCGCCGGAAATCCCGCTGGTGGTGTATCCGGCCGCGGTGCAGGGCGCCGGCAGCGAACGCACGCTGGCTGCCGCCGTTCAGGCTGCCGCCGAACACAATCAGGCCGATGTGCTGATTGTGTGCCGCGGTGGCGGCAGCATCGAAGACCTTTGGGCGTTCAACGAAGAAGTCTTGGTGCGCGCGGTGGCTGCCAGCCCGATTCCGCTGGTGAGCGGCGTCGGCCACGAAACCGATTTCACCCTGTGCGATTTTGCCGCTGACCTGCGCGCGCCGACGCCGACCGCCGCCGCCGAACTGGCCGCGCCCGACCGCGCGGAAACGCTGCGTCTGCTCGCAAACCGCAGCCGCCTGCTCACCGAACTGCTGCGCCGCCACTACCAGCACGCCGCCCAGCGCACCGACGCCGCGGCCGCCCGCCTGCAGCATCCGCGCCGCAAGCTGCAGGAACAGCGCGACAGCCTGTCGGCGCAGGCGCGGCAGCTGCAGCAGGCTTTCAGGCTGCATTTGGCGCAGCGCCGCCAGCAAAGCGCCGCTGCCGCGCGCCTGCTGCAGCTGCAGAAACCCGACGGCACCCGCCACCGCCGCGAGCTGACCGCCGCCCAAGCGGCCTTTGCCCGCGCCGGCGGGCAGTTTTTCCGGCAGGCGGCCGAGCGGCTGCAGCGGCAGCAAACCCTGCTGCACGCGGTGTCGCCCGACAACATCCTTGCCCGCGGCTTTGCCGTTGTCCGCACCGCCCGCGGCAAAGTGGTGCGCGATACCGCGTCGCTGAAAACCGGCCAGAAGCTGCAGCTGACGCTGGCCGACGGCAGCCGCGGCATCCAGGTGCTGCCGCCGCACGGGCAGGGCGAATTGTTCGACTAAGCCGTGAAGAAACTTTTCAGGCTGCCTGTTGTTCCGATAAAAAAGGACTGACAGGCAGCCTGAAACATTGCCGCGCAGATAAAACGGCAGCGTTGAAAGCGGATTCGTGCTGCGGCTGTCCGAAACATTCTCAGCATATCGGACAAAAGGCAAATGCAAAATCCCGCATGATTTTTTATGGCGGACAACAACAAAAGCAGCCTGAAAGTTTCAGGCTGCTTTTTTTCATGGAAACTCCCAATAACGCCTTGGCTTATTTCCCTCTTGGATTTTTTATTTCCATAATGTGTTTTACATCACATAGGATTTCACCTACCGTATAAAAACGGTAAACCGGATCGCGCGGATACGGGGTACACCATATTTTTACATGCTTGTTTTTAAATTTTCGGTATTTTTTCCACTGGCTGTCCGATATGATCAGATCCGCAACTTTAACATTTGTCTGTCGGAATGCTGCAGAAACATAAGAACTTGTATCACTATGTTTTTCTATGGGAGAAATATTAATTGGTTTGTCTAAAACCAAACCCTGCCATTCAACTGAATGGGAAGACTCTGGATCGTGAATAATTCTGGACTTCAGCACGCCGGTCAGGGCGGACGGCAGCTCATAAATATATTCCTGATTCGATTGTGCCCCGGCGGAAAAAGCGACTGCCAGCAGCAAAAGCAAGTATGGTTTTTTCATAATCTACCTCTGTTCTGTCTCTGTCGTTTACTTTTGCAACAGCCTGAAAACCGTGTTTCGGTTTTCAGGCTACCCTTAGGCCGCAATATAGCTTAAATCATAAATTCCGGTTCTGTATTTCTAATAATGGGATATCGTTTGTCACAAAAGATTTCTGGAGCAGAATAGTTCAGATTATTTTTCTCACTGATTTTTGAAACTTCCACGCCGTATGAAAGTGTGTGACCACGGTCTTGATTTACCCGCCAAAATACATTGTATTCATATCCCTTATTTTCCATCGACATTTCCCCCCACATTCCAGAGGTACCATTTTTGGTGCTGTTACCACTGCGGGTCAACACATCTTTTTTCGGATTACGAAACGTCAATTCCGGCTTGCGGCCTTTGCGTCCAAAGCTGTAAATATAGTCGTTCCCTTGCCGGTAAACAGCTAATTGCTTACCGGTGGTGGTTGTACAGGAATGGATGATTTTTAACGGCGGTTTGGCATAGGCAGTCAAATTCAGTAAAACTAATGATAAAGACAAAAACGTAGCTTTCATAACATATTCTCCATCGGTTAGAAGGTTTTGAATTCTACAACCGGCTTGGCAAATTCCTATGCAGTATTTTTATTGCGCTGGCACTGTTTCGGATAACTGTTATTCAGCACCAGCTGCAACACCATCGTTTTAGCGCCGACAGACAAAAGCGGCAAAGCGGCGCAGGATGCCGGCGGCATCGGCGCTCTCGCGCACGGCGGCGATTTCGGCATCGGTATCGCGGCCGGCAGCGGCCGGCTCCTGCCGGCGCAGTTCGAGCATGGCCTGCATCAGCGGGGCGGTGAATTCGGGGTGGAACTGCACGCCCCAGGCGTTTTTGCCGTAGCGGTAGGCCTGGTGGGCGTCGTGCCGGTTGGCGAGCAGGGCGACGGCGCCGGCGGGCAGTTTCAGCACCGATTGGAAATGGGTGGCGTTGGCGCACAGCTGCGGCGGCAGCGGCGCAAACAGCGGGTCACCGTCGCAGGCGGGCTGGCGCTCGAGCGGGATGGTGCCGATTTCCAGCCCGTTGGGGTTGGCTCCGACTTCGCCGCCGAAGGCGTCGGCCAAGAGCTGGTGGCCGTAGCAGATGCCGAACACCGGCAGGCCGGCGGGCACCGCCTGCTGGAGCCAGCCGCGCACGGTTTCGCTGAAACTTTTGCGCTCGCCGACCATGCTGGGCGAGCCGGTGAGCACCGCGCCGGCAATTTGGCGGTAGTCGGGCAGCGCTTCGCCATCGACGGCGCGGACAATCTGCAGCGGCAGGCCGCTGTCGGCAAGCAGGGCGGCGATGTGTTGTTCGTAGTCGCCGAAACGGGCGCTGACGCTGGCGGGCGCGGAGCCGAGTTTGACGATAATCAGGGGTTTGGAAGCGGATTGCGGGTTCATCATTATGGTTGGATTGGTAAAAGGGTTGGACAAAAGCAGCCTGAAAACGGCAAAACGGCTTTCAGGCTGCCTGAAAAGGTTTACAGACGGCGCTCTTCGGGCAGGCGGCCGGCCCAGTCGCAGGCAAACTGGTAGGCGGTGCGGCCGGAGCGGCTGCCGCGCAGCTGCGCCCAGTTGAGCGCGGCGCGGCGGGTGGTGTCCTCCCATCCGATGCCGAAATCGACCAGCCAGCTGCGGGCGGCGGCCAGATATTCTTCTTGGTCGAACGGATAAAAACTCAGCCACAGGCCGAAGCGGTCGGAGAGCGAGATTTTTTCTTCAACGGCTTCGCCCTGGTGGATTTCGCCGCGGCTGCCGGTATGGCCGCCGTTTTCGTCGAGATATTCGGGCATCAGGTGGCGGCGGTTGGATGTGGCGTACACCAAAACGTTGGCGGCGCGCTGCGACAGGCCGCCATCCAGCGCGGTTTTCAGCGCTTTGTAGCTGCTTTCGCCTTCTTCAAACGACAAATCGTCGCAAAACACAATGAATTTTTCGGGACGGCGCTGCAGGATTGTGAGCAGGGCGGGCAGGGCGGCAAGATCGCTTTTGTCCACTTCCACCAGCCGCAACCCTTCGCCGGCGTAGCGGTGGAGCATGGCTTTGACCAGCGAGGATTTACCGGTGCCGCGCGCGCCGCTGAGTAGCACGTTGTTGGCCGGGCGGCCGTGCAAAAACTGTTCGGTATTGCGCACCAGCTGCTCGGTTTGGCGGCCGACGGCGGCCAGCCGCTCCAGCGGGAAAGTATGCGGATCGGGCAGGGCGCTGAGCGTGCCGCCGCTGCCATCGGCCTGCCAGCGGTAGGCGAGGGCGCGCCAGTCGGTTGGCGCCGGTGACGGCGGCAGGGTCTGTTCCCAGCGCTGCAGGGCGGCCAGCAGGGTGCGCAGCAGTTTTTTAGTGGCGGTTTTGTTTTTCATCGTTTATTTCGTCAAACAGCTTTCAGGCTGCCTAAGCGCTTGCGGTTCAGGCAGCCTGAAAAGGAATCGGCGGCGGTTTTCAGGCTGCTTTTGGGTAAAAAGCAGCCTGAAATATTAGTTGCGCAAATCGCGGATGTCGCGCCAGCCGTCGTTGGTTTTCACCAGCGTGGCGGTTTTCGCGTGGCTTTCGCGGATTTCGGCGAAGTTGTCGTCGGACTTGATCAGCTTGCGCGCCCAGCGTTCGGGCTCCACTTTGGCTTGGTAGGAAACCTGGGTCAGGGTAACGCCGTTGGCGGGGGAAGGTTCGGTGTAGAAATTGATGCTGTCAACCTTCTCGTGGCCGACGCACAGCAGCGGGCCGTGGATGGAAGCGAGAATCTGCTCCGAGCCTTTGTCGGTCAAGTCGAACACCACATAGCGGATGGCGGCTTCGCCTTCGCCGATGCGCAGCTCTTTGCCTTTTTTGTACAAACCGGCGTCGCTGAGCATTTCCATCTGCGCCATCGCCGCTTCATTGGCGTGCTTGCCGCTGTTTTGCCGCTTGAGCAGGCGGATTTGCGGTGCACCCACCAAAGTGTCGGCCGGATTTTCGTTTTCCAGGCGGTGCTCGACGTTCAGGCGGTAGGGCAGGCAGACGGCATTTTCGGCATTGGCCGTATTGATGGCTTCCTGCAGGTCGGACTTGGATACCCCGTCGCCGCCGCAAGCGGACAGCGCCAATACGGAACCCAGCAACAACAGTTTTTTCATTTCATCATTCTCCGGTTTCTGATAGACGGTCAAGGGCGGCAAGGATAGCCCCATTCGCCGGCGGCGACAAGACAAAAAACCGCCGATTCCGTACAATGTGCGCGTTTGGAAACAGGAGCCGCATCCATGACGACGACGCTATACGGCATCACCAACTGCGACAGCGTAAAAAAAGCCCGCACCCGACTCAAAGAAGCCGGCGCGGATTATCAGTTTTGCGATTTCAAAAAAACACCGCCCGATGCGGCGCAAATCGGCCGCTGGCTGCAGCAAATCGAACTGGCGCAGCTCTTGAACAAACGCGGCACCACCTGGCGCAAACTCAGCGCCGCCGAGCAGGCGCAGGCTGCAAGCGAAGCCGGCGCCATCGCGCTGATGGCCGCCCATCCCAGCCTGATCAAGCGGCCGCTGCTCGAGTACAACGGGCAGCTGTATTGCGGTTTTGACGAAACCCTGTACCAAAGCCTGTTTCAGGCAGCCTGAAAACGGATTGGCCATGCCGCAAACCGTGTTTATCGCCGATCTGCACCTGTCCGACAGCACACCCGAACTCAACCGCCTGTTTATTCAGGCTTTGGACGACTGGCAAGGCAGGGTGGACGCGCTCTATATTCTCGGCGACTTATTCGAAGCCTGGCTGGGCGACGATGCTGCCGACGGTGCCGCATTGGCCGCCGCCGCGCGGCTCAAAGCCTTCAGCGCCGAAACGCCGGTTTACTTTATCTGCGGCAACCGCGATTTTCTGGTCGGCCGCCGCTATGCCGAGCGCACCGGCTTTACTATTTTGCCCGAGCAATACGCCGTATCGCTCTACGGCAAACGCTATCTGCTGAGCCACGGCGACGAAATGTGCACCGCCGATACCGGCTACCAGCGTTTCCGCCGCCTGATGCGCTGCCCAATCGTGCAAAAACTGCTGCTCTCGCTGCCGCTGGCGCTGCGGCGCAAAATCGCCGCTAAGATGAGGCAGAAAAGCCGCCAAATCCAAAACCGCCGCGGCTACGTTCCCGCCGCCGACGTTACCGAAAACGGCGTTCAGGCTGCTTTTGCCGCCCATCCCGGCTGCAGCGCGCTTATCCACGGCCACACCCACCGCCCGGACATCCACCACCACCAAGTTCAAGGCCAAACAGTCGAACGCTATGTGTTGCCGGACTGGTACGGCAGCGAAGGCGGCTATCTTGCGGTCTCACCGCAGGGGGCGGAAATGAAAAAACTGACGCTGCGGCAAACTTAGCAAAAATAAACGGATATTAAAATAATTTTACATAATATAAATTATGCGAACAGGCGCAGGCCTACGGCCAGCGGTAGTCCGCAACACATGCCTGCCGCGCCATCCGGT
>NZ_JAKOOW010000025.1:0-257 GCF_022288825.1 Kingella pumchi
AAACCGCCTTGCGGCGGACGGCGGCATCATGGCAAAAGTGGGGCTGTGGGTCAAGGGGGATTACGCTTTCTCGCGCAGTTTTTGCATTGTTTAAAACGTGGTGCCCGAATTTAACCGAAAAGCAGTCTGAAAACCTGTTTCAGGCTGCTTTTACGGCACGAAAATGCCAGTCGCGGATGATTTGGCTCGTGGCGGTTTGCATATCGGCGCAGCGCACCAGCGTGCCGCGGTTGTGCGGGATGCGCGCGCTGCCGTCT
>NZ_JAKOOW010000025.1:362-3503 GCF_022288825.1 Kingella pumchi
CACGGGGCGGCGGTGCGCCATCCAGCGGCTGTGCGGATCGGGATCGTCGGCAGGGGCGACGGCGTAGGCATCGCCGGCCACTTCGACCAGCGCCACCAACTCCCCGCCACGTTTGATGGCAACAATATCGCCCGCCTGCATGGTTTCGCAAAACGCGCGGATTGCCGCCGCGCCCTGCGGCCATTCGCCCAGACCGATCATGCCGCGTGTCAGGATGTCCGCCAGATGCGGCGCAAACTCGGCGGCTTGTCCGCCGGGGTGGATTTGCATATGCCAGTAGTTCATGGTTTTGCCTTTGGCTTGGGGCAGCCTGAAAAAAGGGGTTTTCAGACGGCCTCATGGTTTTCATTTCGTCGGAGTTTTCGGCTTTCAGGCTGCCTTTGCGGCTGTCTGAAACTTGTCGGACTGCTGCGTCCCTCTCCCGCTTGCGGGGGAGGGTGGGGGCTGGTGCCGTTACGGTAACTTTATGTGCAGGTGGCACAACGCAGTTCTGCGAACTGCCACCCCCACCCCGACCCTCCCCCGCGCTTGGGGTGTACATTGGGCGCAGAGGAGGGAGTAAGGTGCACGGCGGGATTTTTGATTTCAGACGGCCTTTCGGGTTTGAAAACCACGTTTTCATTCCGTTTAAACTTCGCTTTCAGACGGCCTTTCGGATTTCAGGCCGATTTGAGGCCGTCTGAAAACCCTGTTTTGCAGGCTTTCAGACGGCCTCCCCCTTTCACTCCCGCCCTGCAGCCGGTACTCATACAAAGCCGCGCCGAGGGCTTCGACTGCGGCGCGTACGCGGGCGGGTTGTTCGCGGTTGAGGGTAACGAGGTAAATCGGGATTTTCGGCAGCGTCCATTGCGGCAGGATTTCGATTAGGCGGCCTTGGGCGAATTCGCCGTCAAACTCGGCGCGGGCGCGCACGGCGATGCCGAAGCCTTTGAGCAAAAGTTCTTTGGATAACAATCCGTTGTTGCACAGCATTCGGGCTTTGGGGGCGATGCGGACGCTGCCTTGTGCGGCATGGGTAAACACGTATTCGGCGGGCGCGGCATCTATCCATTGCTGGGCGGGCAGGTCTTGCGGCGTACGGATGGCGGGTGCGGCGGCGAGATAGTCGGGGCTGGCGCAGAGTACGCTTTCGGTTTCCAAGAGTTTGCGGGCGATGAGCTGCGGGTCGTTGAGGGCGTGTGCGCCGCCGCGTATGGCGATGTCGATCTGCTGGCGGTAGAGGTTGCTGAAGTTGTCGTCCACGTGCCATTCGACGGTGAGCGCGGGGTGTTGCGCGAGCAGGTTTTTCAGGCTGTCAGCAATCGGCAGCGCGCTTACGGAAGTGAAGCTGGCGATACGCAACGTGCCTTCGATTTCGGTTTTCTGCTGCTCCAAAATCCGATGGGCGCGCTCTGCGCCGTGCAGCATTTGCAGGCAGGCTTGGTAAAAGGCTTCGCCGGCGTTGGTGGGCGAGAGGCTGCGCGTGGTGCGGTTGAGCAGCTTGATGCCGTGCTGCTGTTCGATCTTGGACACGGCAAGGCTGACGGTGGACACGGTCAGACCCAAGGCTTTTGCCGCCTGCTGCATGGACTGGTGTTTGATGACTTCGGCGAATATCGCCATGGCGCGGAAATCGTGCATATCGGTTTTCTCTAATGTTTTTTAAATGCCGCTATTCCTGAGCAGGCGGGAATCTTGGTTGGCATTCGGCTATTTCTGATAGAACAATCGGCCGGTTAAAGGGTAGAAAAGATTCCCGCCTGCGCGGGAATGACGGCATTTAGGAAGTTGGCTTGCTAAGCATTCAGGCCACCTGGAACCCCGATTATTTGAAACAATCAAAAAGTCTTTTCATCATTATGCGGTTTTTCTCTGTCAATAGCCAGCCTACAATGCAGCCATTCCCTTTCGGGCAACTGATTTTAAGGAGCAGCAAATGGAAAAAACCGTGCCGCAACATCTGCAAAACCATCGCGGTTTCGCCCGCGCCTTCCGCCCGGGCAGGCTCACGCTGGGCATTATTTCGCCGTTTATGGGCTACGCCGATTCGCCCTTTCCCGACATGAGCGACTTCACCGCGCTGGTGAAACAGGCCGACAACAGCGGGCTGGGTGCGCTGTGGGTGCGCGACGTGCCGTTTTACGACCCCAATTTCGGCGACGCGGGGCAAATGTACGACATCACCGCCACGCTGGGTTATCTCGCCGCGCTCACCGAACACATCACCATCGGCTCGGCGGGCTACGTTTCGCCGCTGCGCGAGCCGATACTCACCGCCAAAGAAGCCGCCTCCGTCGACCAGATGAGCGGCGGGCGTTTTGTGTTGGGTCTGGCAGGCGGCGACCGCCCCAGCGAATACCCCGCCTTTGCCAAAGAGTTTGACAACCGCGCCGAGCGTTTCCAAGAAAACTGGCAAACCATCCGCCGCCTCACCGAGCAGAGCTTCCCGTGCTTCGACACCGCACACGGCGGCCGCTTTTACGGCAATTTGGATTTAACCCCCAAGCCGACCCAATCGCGCCTGCCGATGATGACCGTCGGCCGCGCGCGGCAGGATTTGCGCTGGATTGCCAACGAATCCGACGGCTGGCTGTGGTATTCCGCCGACCTGCCGCACCTGAAAAAACTCTTGGCGGAACTCGATGCGTTGAACGAAAGCGGCATCTGGCGGCCGTTTGGCACGTGCAACTTCGTCGAGCTTTTGGAAGACGCAGACGCGCCGCTGCAAGTGTTCAACGGCATCTACCTGCGCGGTGGTCATAAAGCCATTGCCGACTTTTACGCGCAGCAGCAGGAAATCGGCGTCTCGCACATCGTCGCCAATCTCAAACCCACCCGCCGCCCGCCGCTGGAAACCATGCAGGACTTTTTGGAAAACATCGTGTCGCAGTTTGATGCGGGCAAATAAAACTGAAGGCCGTCTGAAAACCCCAAACAGGGTTTTCAGACGGCCTTTTTGATTTTTCAGACGGCCTCCCGCCCTTCCCGCGTTGATGCCTGTGCAGACACGGATAACGCCGCTTCGGCAGATTGGCGGAGCAACGCTTTCAGGCTGCCTGTACGCGGTGATGCCAGTCGCGGATGATTTGGCTGGTGGCGGTTTGCATATCGGCGCAGCGCACCAGCGTGCCGCGGTTGTGCGGGATGCGCGCGCTGCCGTCT
>NZ_JAKOOW010000025.1:3608-13595 GCF_022288825.1 Kingella pumchi
TACGGGGCGGCGGTGCGCCATCCAGCGGCTGTGCGGATCGGGATCGTCGGCAGGGGTGACGGCGTAGGCATCTCCGGCCACTTCAACCAGCGCCACCAATTCCCCGCCACGTTTGACGGCGACAATATCGCCCGTCTGCATGGTTTCTTTAAACGCGCGAATGGCCGCCGCGCCCTGCGGCCATTCGCCCAGACCGATCATGCCGCGCTGCAGGATGCCCGCCAGATGCGGCGCAAACTCGGCGGCTTGGCCGCTAGGGTGGATTTGCATATGCCAGTAGTTCATGGGTTGGGTCTCGGGTGGCAGCCTGAAAAAGGGGGGGCAGGCTGCTTTGGGGTTTTCATTGTGTCGGAGTTTGCAGCTTTCAGGCTGCCTTTGAGGTTGTCTGAAACTTGTCGGGCTGCTGCATTCCCTCTCCCGCTTGCGGGGTAGGGTTAGGGTGGGGGCTGGTGCCGTTACGGTAACTTTATGTGCAGGCGGCACAACGCAGTTCTGCGAACTGCCACCCCCACCCCGACCCTCCCTCGCGCTTGGGGTGCAGGGGAGGGGGTTAGGTATGCATCGGATTTGGACGAAAACGAAATTCAGGCTGCTTTGGTTTTTTTATTCCGTCGAAGCCTACGGGTTTTCAGGCTGCCTTGTTGGGTTTTACAACCAAACCTAGCTCTGAGACTATTCGCAAGGCAGCCTGAAAAGCCATTGCCGGTTTTCAGGCTGCTTTTTTAGCGGCAGACAATCTTTCAGACGGCCTTTATTTCTCCTTGGCAATCCTGTCTATCCAGTCAAACAGCTCGTTCAAATCGTAATCGCCGCTGTGCGGCACGTCCCACGGCAGGGCGTAATCGACGGATTTGCCGCTGTTTTGCAGCTTGGCGGCGAGGATGGCGCTGACGGCGAGCGAGGTGTCGCGGTCCTTGGTGCCGACGCGGATGCGCCAGTGCTGCGTGGGCGTGTGGGCGATGTAGGGCATGGGGCTCATCATTTTGACGGTTTGCGCGTCGGCCTTGCCCGCGCCTTTGACGGTGCTGTGTTGCGCGGCAAAGGCGGTGAAGTGGCGCTTGTCTTGGGTTTGGCTGCCGAAAAGTTGGTTTTCGCCGGTGGACAAATCCACGCCGTCAAAGGCGGGCGGGGTTTTCTGGCGGCCGGCTGCGGCGGCGTATTTATCGAAATCGACGGCGGTAACTTTGCCGCCGGACACGGTGAGCCAGTTGCGCTCGGACAAGTCTTTGCCTGCGTCCAGCGCAGTTTGCGCGGACTGGGCGAGCAGCGCGGCGATGTGGTCTTTGAAACTGCCGTTGCCGTTTTTGTCGAGCGTGAGCGGTTTGCCTTGGGCGTTTTTGAGTTTCAGGCTGTTGAGATAGGGGGGGCGAACTGGGGTTTCAGGCTGCCTGAAAGCTGTTTTTCGGCTGCGGTGAGTGTGCCTTTAACCAATTTGCGCTCGACATTGTAATCGAGCATGGTGATGTTCATTTTTTGGTAGTCGTTCACGCCGTGAAACTGCCATTCGTAGGCGGCATCGGCATGATCGAGGATGGAAATCGGGCAGTAGGCGGACACGGCGAAGATGCTGTCGTCGGCTTCAGCGGCACCGAGTTTTTTCAGACGGCCTGCGTAGTCTTTTTGGTTGGCCGACGCGCCGAGCAATACTGGATAAGGCGCCGCCCGCGCTGGTGCCGTTGGAAATGATTTTGCGTGCATCGCCCGCCATGGTTTTGTCGTTGGCTTTGAGATAGCGTACGGCGGCTTTCAAATCGACGATGGCGGCGAGTGCTTTGCCGGTGGGCGAGGTGCGGCCGCGTGCGCCGGGGCTGGCGACGACCAGGCCGCGCGACAGGGCAAGCTGCATGGCGTCTGCGCCTTTGTCTTCGCCACCGCGCCCTTTCTGGCCGGGAGTGCCGGCTTTGGCGGGCATTTAGCCGCTGATTTTGTTGGGCAGGAAAATCGGCGCGGTGTCGGCGGTGTAGTCGTTGATGCTGCCGCCGTGGAAATAGGCTTCGGGGATGTAGATGTTGATGGTTTGGTAGTCGGCTTCGACGGGGTTTTTCACATAGGGGATGTTTTCAAAGGCGCGGTATTGCACGGTTTGGCCGTTGATTTCGGCGCTGCGGCTGGTGTGCGGCTGCTTGGCAAAATCCAAATCGGCGGCGTTTGCGCCTGCGGCGGCAAGGGCGGCGGCGAGCATCAGTGGTTTGGCGGGCATGGGAAGGCTCCGTTTGCGGGTGGGAAAGAAGCGGCAGGGTAGGCATCTTGCGCGGCGCTGTCAAACGGCAAAAGCAGCCTGAAAGGGTTTTCAGGCTGCTTTGGGCGTGAGGGCAGGCTCTTAACTTGACTTAACAAGCGCTTTGCAGTATTTTCGCCGCCGAGTTACACGCCGATTTGACACAGCTTGCGGGCGTTAAACCAGCTAAAGCGTTTGCAGAGTTTTCCAAGCCCGCTGTGCCGCACATCGGGCTTTGTTTTTATTGTTGGAAGAGACCCATGATTACTTTGGAACAGGTTTCCAAACGCTACCAAACCCGCGACAAGCAGTGGTTTACCGCCGTCGAGCCTACCGACCTGGCCATCGAAGAGGGCGAAATCTTCGGCCTGATGGGCTATTCCGGCGCCGGCAAATCCACCCTGCTGCGCCTGATCAACCTGCTGGAGCGCCCCGATTCCGGCCGCGTGCTGGTGGACGGCCGGGATTTGACCGCGATGAGCGCCGCCGAATTGAGAAAAGCGCGGCAAAACATCGGCATGGTGTTCCAGCAGTTTAACCTGCTGGCCAACCGCACGGTGGCGGGCAATGTGGCCTTTCCGCTGGAAATCGCCGGCTGGCAGCCTGGAAAAATCGCCGCGCGGGTGAAAGAGTGTTTGGAGATTGTCGGTTTGGCCGACCGCGCGCAGCATTATCCTGCCCAGCTCTCCGGCGGCCAGAAGCAGCGCGTCGGCATCGCCCGCGCGCTGGCGCCCAGCCCCAAAGTGATTCTGGCCGACGAGCCGACGTCCGCGCTCGACCCGGCCACCACCCGCAGCGTACTGGAGTGTTTGGAAGACATTAACCGCCGCTTTAACGTAACCATTGTGATTGTTACCCACGAAATGAGCGTGATCCGCCGCCTGTGCCGCCGCTCCGCGCTGCTGCACCACGGCCGCCTGCTCGAAGTGGTCGAAGTACGCGAGCGCCAGATTCTCGCCCGCACCGACATCGGCCGCGAACTGATCTCGGAGGAACTATGAATTCCGGCACTTTCGACAACCTGCAGCGCCTGCTGCCCGAATTTTACAAAGCGCTGGGCGAAACGCTGGTGATGGTCGGCGTTTCCGCCACTTTTGCCGTGGTGGCCGGTGGCGCGCTCGGCATTTTGCTGTTTGCCAGCGCCCGCGGCCAGGTGTTTGCCCGCCCGGGGCTGAACGCCGTGCTGAACTGGCTGGTCAGCTATATGCGCGCTTTTCCGTTTGTGATTCTGATGATTGTGCTGATGCCGCTTACCCGCGCCATTGTCGGCACGTCTTTCGGGCCGCTGGCCGCTTCGGTGTCTTTGAGCATTGCCGCCAGCTTTTACTTTGCCCGTCTGGTCGAACAAAACCTGAACGAAGTGCCCAAAGGCGTGATTGAAGCCGCGCAGGCGATGGGGGCGACGCCGCTGACGATTATTTTCAAAGTGCTGGTCAACGAAGCGCGCGCCGGCCTGATTTTGAGCGTAACCATCCTGATTATCGCCATTCTCGGCGAAAGCGCCGCCGCCGGCCTGATTGGCGGCGGCGGCATCGGCGATCTCGGCATCCGCTACGGCCACCAGCGCTATATGAAAGACGTGATGGCCGCCGTCGTTTCCCTGCTCAGTGTAATCGTTATCCTGGTGCAAAGCATAGGCAACCGCTTATCCAAACATTTGGACAAGCGTTAGGGCATATTGTTTTTGCGCCAACAGGCAGCCTGAAAAGGTTTTCAGGCTGCCTGTTGTTTTGGGTGGGTGGCGAATTATAGCTTTGCGCTATTGATGGCGAAATATAATTTTATCCTGTCAATGCTTCCCCTTGTAAGCGCCTGCGGCGCCCATATGACGGGAACACGCGAAGAGCAGCGGTTGTTTTCAAACTGCCGGCTTCGCCATCATCAAACCCATCAGGAGCACACCATGCGCATTAACGAATTGGACCGTATCAACGAGCTGGCACGCAAAGCCAAAACCACCGCCTTGAGCGAAGCCGAAATTGCCGAACGCAACGCGCTGCGCCAAGCCTATCTGCGGCAGGTGTGCGGCCAGATGAACAACATTCTCTCCACCGTTACCGTTATCGACCCCGAAGGCCGCGACGTTACCCCGATGAAACTGCGCGACGCCCAAGCCGCCGGCATGCAGACCCACTAAATCCCCCAATCCGAAAACCGAAAGGAATCCACCATGCGCAACATCCGCCAAATCTACCGCGCCCAAAGCCAACACTGGGTAGGCGACGGCTTCCGCGTCCAACCCCTGTTTTCCCACATGGGCGAAAACCGCGGCACCGATCCCTTTCTGATGCTCGATTACGCCGCACCCTACGAGTTTGCCCCCAACGAAACCCGCGGCCCGCGCGGCGTCGGCCAGCACCCGCACAAAGGCTTTGAAACCGTAACCATCGCCTACCACGGCGAAGTGGCGCACCGCGACTCCACCGGCGGCGGCGTGATCAAAGAAGGCGACGTGCAATGGATGACCGCCGGCGCCGGCGTAATCCACGAAGAATTCCACTCCGAAGACTTCAGCAAACGCGGCGGCCTGTTCGAGATGGTGCAGCTGTGGGTCAACCTGCCGGCCAAAGACAAAAACACCCCGCCGCGCTACCAGCATCTGGCCAAGGAAAACATTCCGGTAGTCAATCTGCCCGACGAAGCCGGCCACCTGCGCCTGATCGCCGGCGAGCACGACAGCACCCAAGGCGCCGCCGAAACCTTTACCGCCATGAATGTGTGGGACGTGGTCATCCGCCCGAACAAAGAAGCCGTGCTGCGCGTACCCGCCAGCCACAACCTGTCGCTGGTGATCCTGCGCGGCGAAGTGCTGGTGAACGGCAAAGACCGCGCCACTGCCGGCGAGCTGGCGGTCTTTGAAGACGGCGACGGCGAAATCACCCTGCGTGCCGGCAGCGAAGAAGTCAAAATCCTGCTGCTCTCCGGCGAGCCGATCAACGAGCCGGTAGTCGGTTACGGCCCCTTCGTGATGAACACCGCCGAAGAAATCCACCAAGCCATTCAGGATTTCAACCGCGGCCGCTTCGGCAATATCGACTGACACCCGGCAAAATCCGCCGCAAATAGCTTTCAGGCTGCCCGTGAAAACAGGCAGCCTGAAAGTTTTTTAGGCGGTGGTTTTGTGCTTTCAGGCTGCTTGGTTCGCGCCGGCAGTTGCTACACGGGGTGTGCACCGTTGTATCTGTTGGCAGCCTGAAAACCGTATCGGCGGCGTTTAGCGCGGCGGTGCTTGCAGCTGCGGATGCCATTGCAGCAGCCGCGTGATGCTGTCGCTTTGGGCGAGCAGCTGCTGTTGCCAGCGCTCGGCGCTGCGCTGCCAGGCGGGGAAGTTTTGCAGCAGGTATCGCCAGTATTCGGTGCGGGTACTGTCGTTTAGGGTGGTGCCGCCGTTGAGTTCTTGCGACAGCGCGGTAAAGGCAGCCTGAAAGCCGGTATCGGTCATCAGTGCGGCGGGGAAGCGCCAGAAGGCGGCGAGTTTGTCGAGATGGGCGTTTTCGTCTTGCGGGTAGATGTGCCAGAAAAACGGCTTGGCGGCGTATTGGGCGCGGACAAAGCTGTCTTCGCCGCGCACCAGCAGCATATCGGCCAGCCACAGGACTTGGTCGAACTCGTGCTGTGGCACAAAGGGGATGCGGATCAATTCAAGGCAGCCTGAAAGGTGGCGCGAGCCGGCATCAAGCAAGGCGTCGGCGGGGATGCGGCCGGCTTCGCGCAGGCTGTCGGCGATTTGGCTGCCGGCCAGCCACAGGCTTATGGGCTGCTGCAGGCTGCGCCAGCTGTCGAAGCATTGCGCCCACGCGCCGCTGCGGTAGCCGAAGGCGAAACATTCGCGGCGGCCGCTGTCTTTGTCCGGCAGCCCCAGCCGGCGGCGCAAACGGCTTTGGGCGGCGGCATCGGCGGCAAACGTCTGCCGCGCCTGCTCGTAGCCGTGTTCGCGCAGCAAGCCGCCGCTCTCGGGGCTAAAGCCCATCTGCCAGAAGTATTTTCGGCTGCCGTCGGCCTGCAGCGAAGGCATGGCGTGGCTTTGCAGCGCCCAGTCTTCGGCGCTCAGGTATTCCCAGTTCAGCCACAGCGGCCGCGCGCGGCGGATGGTGTCGCGCACGCTTGCGGGCAGGGCGCAGGCGAAGGTTTCGATCAGGATGTCCGGCGCGGGGGCGCCTGCCAGATCTGCGCTGACTCCTTCCCGCCAGCGGCGCAGCACAATGCCGCGGTGGCGGCAGGGCAGGGCGGGGACGTCGGGGACGATGGCGCGCAGCGCGGCTTCATTATCGAGCCACAGCCACACTTCGCCGCCGCTGCGCCGGTGCAATTCCTGCGCCAGCCGCCACGACACGCCGATGTCGCCGAAATTGTCGATAACGGTGCAAAACAGCCAGCAGACCGGTGCCGCCATTTTCAGGCTGCCTGCACGGTGCCGGCCGGCCGGATAACTGCGTCGGCGCCGGCGGTTTGCGCCAGCTGCTGCAGTAAATCGGCGCCGAGATAGGGGCGGCTCAGGCGGAGCAGGTCGGCCAGCACCGGCAGGTGGCTGAGCGCTTTGGCTTCGGCGATGGCTTCGATATCCAGCCGCAGCCCGCCGCCCAGAGCCAGCGTGCCGGCTTCGCCCAAAATCAGATGCGGGTTGCCGCGCAAAAAAGTGCGTTCGGCGGCCATCAGCCAGTCGCGCACGCTGTCGCCGCGGCCTTTGCACAGCACCAGCGGCAGATTCAGGCTGCCGGCCAGCTGCTGCAGATGGCGGTCGGCCAGCATTTCGCCGCCCAGATACAGCATGTCGGCATCGGCTTCGAGCGCCGCTTCGATTTGCGCGGCGGCGCGGATGCGCACCACGGCGGCTTTGCCGGCGGCACGGCAGGCGGCGGTGGCGCGGGATAAGGCGCGTTCGGCGGCTTTGCTGTCGTGCGCGACATCGGGGGCGTAGGGATTGGGGTTAAGCCGGAAGGGGTCGAACAGCAGCGCGTCGGCATCGGCCGGCCATGCCGTTTCGCTGCCGCTGGTTTTCAGGCTGCCGGCATCGGCCAGAATTTTCAGGCTGCCCTCGCCAAAGCGCACGCCGTTGGCGCTGACCACGGTGCCTTGCGGGCGCACTTCGCGGCTGACCAGCCGCCAGTCGTGAACGATGCGGATGGCTTTTTCCACCTGCGCCATGCCTTCAAACCAGGCGGGGTCGAACACGCGCTCGTCGCCCACCGCGCCGATAATCACCCGCTCGCTGCCGCGCGACAAATGCTCGCTCAGCCCGCGGCTGCGGATGGCGGAAACCACGGCCTGCACCGATGCTTCGTCGGCGCCGGCCTGCATAACGATAATCATGGCTGGCCTCGTAATAATGCGCTTGGGATGCTTTCAGGCTGCCTGTGTTCAGGCAGCCTGAAAGCGCTTTGTGCCAACGGCAGGCGCGCGGCCTGCCATTGGAAGCAAAACGGGCCGGCGGCGCAGCCTGCGCGGCTGCCGTCGGCCCGTTCGGGCTTAGAAGGGGATAAAACGCGTGGGGTCGATGGGAATGGCTTTGTCGTTGTTATTGACTTTGCTTTTTTCCCGTATTTCAAGATGCAGCTTGCCTTTGCTGCCGGTTACCGCGATTTTCTGGCCGCGTTTGACCCGCTGTCCTTCTTTTACCAGCAGTTTTTCGTTGTAACCATAGGCGGAAAGATATTGCGGGGAGTGCTGGATGATAACCAGCTGCTCGAAGTCGCGCGGGCCTTTGGTGCCGTAAATCACCGTGCCGTCGGCGGCGGCCAGCACGCTTTGGCCGCGGCTGCTGCCCACTTCGATGCCGCGCGCTTCGGTACTGAACGCTTTAATCACGCGGCCGCCCGGTACCGGCGACTGCCAGGTGATGCCGCCGTATTTGCCGGTGTTGGCCGAAGGCGTTACGCTGGCGTGGTTTTCAGGCTGCGGTTGTGGTTGCGGCTGCGGGCGTACGCTGGCGGAACTGCCGCCGCCGCTGCCCACGCGCAGCACCTGGCCGATTTGGATGTTGTCGCCGGCAAGGTTGTTCCACTCGCGCAAATCGTTTTGGCTGATGCCGTAGCGTTTGGAGATGTTGTAAACGGTGTCGCCGGCGGCCACGCGGTGGGTGCCGCTGCCGGAGACGCTGCCGCCGGCGGAACTGCCGCCGCTGTAGCTGCCGGCTGCGCCGTGCGGTTTCACCCGCAGCACCTGGCCGACATTGATGTTGTCGCCGGCAAGGTTGTTCCACTCGCGCAGGTTGTTTTGGCTGATGCCGTAGCGTTTGGAGATGTTGTAGATGGTGTCGCCGGCGACCACGCGGTGGGTGCTGGCGTTTACGTCCACCGGCGCGTAGTTGGGCACAAACGTGCCGCCGGTGCGGGCGGGCGGGGTGTAAACGCTGCCGTTATCGCTCTGGCCGGTGCTGCCGCTACCGCTGGGGGTGTAGGGCGTGGTCTCGTAGGGGTTTTGCGTGTTGTTTTGCACGGTGTCGCCGCCCGGCGGCGTGTAAACCGAGCCGTCGTTGCTGCCGACGGTGGCGGTGCTGCCGCCGCTGATGGTGCCGTCGGTAACCGGGGCGGGCGGCTGGGTGTTGGTACAGGCGGCCAGAAGCGCTGCGGCGGCGGCCGGCAGCATCAGGCGGAACGCGCGGGCTGTTTTCATGGTGTCGGTCTCTTGGTCTGTCGTTGTTCGGAAAGGCCGGAAAGTGCAGGGCGGCATCATACCGTTTGAGGCCGGGCGCTTCAAGCGGCGGCGGGGTGCAGGCAGCCTGAAAAAACGCGCGGCCGGCGCGGCTCAGGAAAAATCGCTGCCGTGCCAGAAACGCTGCAAATCCTGCATTTGCGCATAGGCGCTCAAATCGACCTGCAGCGGCGTGATGCTGACAAAACCGGCTTCGCAGGCGGCAAAGTCGGTGCCTTCGTCGCTGTCGGCCACCGCGCCGGCCGGGCCGATCCAGTAAAGCTGCTCGCCGCGCGGGCTGGTGGCGGGCATCACGCTTTGCTGGTGGTGGCGGCGGCCGAGGCGGGTGATTTTGTGCCCCTGCAGATCGCCGGCGGCGACGGCGGGAATATTGACGTTCCACAACACCGGCGCGCGCGGCGGTTCGGCAGTCAGCCGCTCCAAAAGCGGCCACAGCGCCTTTTCGGCGGTTTCGCCGTAGCGGGCGAAATCGGCGGACACCAGCGAAAAGGCCACCGCCGGAATATTCATCAGAAAGGCTTCGGTGGCGGCGGCAACGGTGCCGGAATAAAGCGTGTCGTCGCCCATATTGGCGCCGTGGTTGACGCCGGAAATCACCAGATCGGGCGTGAAATCGGGCAGCGCGTGCAGCGCCAGATGGATGCAGTCGGTGGGCGTGCCGTTGACAAAATAAAAGCCGTTGTCGGCGGCGCGGATGTGCAGCGGCCGGTCGAGCGTGAGCGAATTGCTGGCGGCGCTGCGGTTCTGCTCGGGCGCAACCACGCGCACATTGGCAAACTCGCCCGCCACCCGCGCCAGCAGCGCAATGCCGGGCGCCAGATAGCCGTCGTCGTTGGAAATCAGGATATTCATGTTTTTCAGGCTGCCTGAAAGGGAAAGGGGCAGATTGTAGCGAAAGCGAGGGGGATGATAAAGGCAGCCTGAAAACGAGACTTTAACTAATGAAAAGTTATCGATTGTTCTTCTTGCCTTGCGTTAACAAAACACGGCAAAATATCGGCAAATTATTTCGTTTTTGACTTAGTATGTTCACCGTTCGTCAGTATAATCAGCCAGCCAGCCAGCCAGCCAGCCAGCCAGCCAGCCAGCCAGCCAGCCAGCCAGCCAGCCAGCCAGCC
>NZ_JAKOOW010000025.1:13689-102142 GCF_022288825.1 Kingella pumchi
TAGGCTGAATTTCGTCTGCGGTTTCCGCCGCCCCTCACTCCCGCGCATCTCTCCCCATTCCCGCGCCTTAGCCGCCTGCCGCATGGAGACCTTCCATGTCGGATAAACAGGTCAAATCCAAAGCGCGCGTCGCCAAACACGGCGAAGTCTTTACCAACCCCCGCGAAGTCAATGCCATGCTTGATTTGGTGCAAGACCAAATCACGCGCATCGATGCCACGTTTCTCGAACCCGCCTGCGGTTCGGGCAATTTCCTCGTGGAGATTCTGCGCCGCCGCATGGCGTATCTCAACCAAAAATACAAAACCAGCCTAATCCAATACCAGCCCGCCACGGTGCAAGCCGTGTGCGGGCTGTACGGCATCGAGCTTTTGAGCGACAACGCCGCCGAATGCCGCGAGCGGCTGTTGGCAACCTTCGCACAACACTATCTCCCCCCGTTTCAGGCTGCCGAAGACTATCCGCGCCTGCTTGATGCCGTGCGCCGCGTTTTGGCGAAAAACATTGTTTGCGGCGATGCGCTCAATTATCGCGATTCAGACGGCCTGCCGATTGTCTTTATCCAATGGCAGTTCAGCCCTAAGCCGGGCGGCATGATTCCGATTTTTGTGATGCCCAAGGCCTATGAATTTCAAGACACCGTGCAGACCAAAGGGGGCGAACACTCGGATGCCAACTTGTTTGCAGAACGGCAAACCGCCGACAACGGGCAGATTCCCCGCATCGTAAAACCATTAAAAACATTCCCTCGAACACACTACTTGGAGATAGGCAATGAAACCGTTTGACCACAATCCCGACGTACTGTCTTGCCTTGCCAATTTGAGCAACGACGAAGTCTTCACCCCGCCGCAAATCGCCCGCCAGATGCTTGATTTGTTGCCCGCAAGCCTGTGGCGCAACCCCGAAGCTAGATTTTTAGACCCCTGCACCAAATCCGGCGTATTCCTGCGCGAAATCGCCACCCGCCTGATAGACGGCTTGGCCGACTGGCAGCCCGATTTGCAAAAGCGCATCGACCATATCTTAGGCAAACAGCTTTACGGCATCGCCATTACCGAGCTGACCGCGCTCATTTCCCGACGCACGCTTTACTGCTGCAAAACCGCTGACAGCGAGCTTTCCATTGCCACCGTGTTTGACAACGCCGACGGCAATATCCGCTTCAACTGGCAATCGCAACACGAATGGGCAGGCGCGTGGAACGCCGAAAACCAAAAATGCCGCTACTGCGGCGCAAGCAAAAAACAATATGACAAAGGCGGCGAAGCGGAAAACCACGCCTACGAATTTATCCACACCGAACACCCCGAAAAGATTTGGAACAATATGAAATTTGACGTGATTATCGGCAACCCGCCGTATCAGATTGGCGACAAGAAAAATGACGAAACCGATGATGAGACAAATGAAGAAATTGGAAAGAAAAAACGTAAAAACAACGGAGGCAGCGCATCGCCGATTTACCATAAATTTATCCGACAAGCCCAAAAATTACAGCCGCATTATCTGGTGATGATTACTCCGAGCCGCTGGTTTGCAGGCGGCAAAGGCTTGGACGATTTTCGTGATGAAATGCTGGGCGACACACGCTTGCGCCAGATTCACGATTTCCCGAATGCAGCGGATTGTTTCCCCGGAATTGAGATTAAAGGCGGTGTCAATTATTTTCTTTGGGATAGAGATGATAGGGGCGATTGCCTGATACGGAACTACGAAGGCGGTGTATGTACATCGGAAAGTGTGCGCCCGCTCCGTGAAGACGGCATGAATACGCTGGTGCGTTACAACAATGCAATCAGTATTTTGAGGAAAGTAACCGCCAAAAAAGAAAAGAAATTTAGCGAATTGGTTAGTTCGCAAAAACCTTTTGGATTAAGAACTTTTGTAAAAGGGAAAAATAATCCGTTTCCTAACTCAATCAAACTATATCGGAATAATGGGGTTGGTTATATTGAACAGGATGATATCGCACAAGGATCTGAATGGTTAGATAAATATAAGGTACTGATTACGATGGCTTATGGCGCAGGTGAATCTTTCCCTCATCAGATTTTGAATACGCCTTTTATTGCTGAAAAAGGTGCTGCCTGCTCGGAAACTTATTTAGTTATTGCACCATCAACAAGTTTGTCCGAATGCCAAAACGTTATTTCTTATATTAAAACCAGATTTTTCCGTTTCTTAGTTTTATTAAATAAACCGACACAACACGCATCACAAAAAGTTTACCAATTCGTCCCCATCCAAGACTTCTCTCGCCCGTGGACAGACGCAGACCTGTACGCCAAATACGGTTTAACCGCAGACGAAATTGCCTTTATCGAAAAAATGGTGCGCCCGATGGATTAAGCCGTTCAGACGGCCTTTTCAACAAGCCTGAAAGGCCGTCTGAAACACTTTTCATCAGCACCGTTTCAAAAAATCATTACGGAGCAAGCTTATGGCCGATTTGAACATTCAACCGAAAAATATCCCTACCGTTTATGCTTATACCGACACGCGCTTTTCAGGCTGCCTGAAAATCGGCTACACCGAGCGCGATGCGGCGCAGCGTGTGGCGGAGCAATATCCCGTGAAGCTGCCGCAGCAGTCTTACGAAATTGTGTTCAACGAAACGGCGATGCGCGACAACGGCACATTTTTTGACGACCATGCCATCCACAAACGATTGGCAGCGCAGGGTTTTGTTCGCGAAAACGGCGAGTGGTTCCGATGCAGCCTGAAAGATGTTCAGGCTGCCTTTATCGCGGAAAAGCAGAGCAAACCGCTTTCAGACGGCCTTTCGCGCACGCACGATTTCCCGATGCGTCCCGAACAGCAGGCGGCGGTGGAGAAAACGGCGGCGTATTTCCGCGAGTTTCAGCGCGAAGAGGGCATCACGCCGCATTTTTTATGGAACGCGAAAATGCGCTTCGGTAAGACCTTTGCCGCGTATCAGTTGGCAAAAGAGATGGGCTGGAAGCGGGTGCTGGTGCTGACCTTCAAGCCCGCCGTGTTGTCGGCCTGGCGCGAGGATTTGCTGTCGCATACGGATTTTGCGGGTTGGCAGTTTGTGTCGAATTACGAAGAAGATTTGTCGTTTGATGCGGCGGACAAAACCCGCCCGCTGGTGTTTTTCGGTTCGTTTCAGGATTTGCTCGGCAAGGACAAAAGTGGCGGCATCAAGGCGAAAAACGAGCAGGTGCATACGGTTAATTGGGATTGCGTGATTTTCGACGAATACCACTACGGCGCGTGGCGCGAAAAATCCAAAGATTTGTTCGACAAGGAAGAGCAGGCGGCGATTAAAACCATCGAAGCCGAGCTGGCGGATATGGAGGCGGACAATCCCGATTATTTCGACGAAAAGCTGCTGCCGATTACCACGTCGCACTATCTCTATCTTTCCGGCACGCCGTTTCGCGCGATTTCGTCGGGCGAGTTTATCGAAGAGCAGATTTTTAACTGGACCTATCCCGACGAACAAAAAGCCAAACGCTCATGGCCATCTGAAAACGGCGCAAATCCGTATGCCGCGTTGCCGGGCATGAAGATGTTTACCTACACGCTGCCGGAAAGCATCCGCCACGTTGCGGAGCAGGGCGAGTTTGACGAGTTTGATTTGAACGCGTTTTTCGCTACCGAGGGCAGCGGCGAAGATGCACGTTTTAAAAACGAAGAATATGTGCAGAAATGGCTGGATTTGATACGCGGCAGCTACCGCGACACCATGGTTGACGATTTGAAGCTGGGCAAGGAAAAGCCACCGATGCCGTTTTCCGATGTGCGCCTGTTGGGCGTATTGCAGCATACGTTTTGGTTTCTGCCCAACATTGCCGCCTGCTTTGCGATGCGGAATTTAATCGCGCAAAAGCAAAACCGCTTCTACCACGATTACGAAATCATCGTTTGCGCGGGCATCGGCGCGGGCATCGGCGCGGAAGCCTTAAAGCCCGTTCAGGCTGCCATGAAAGGCGGGCTGGATACCAAAACCATCACGCTATCGTGCGGCAAGCTGACCACGGGCGTGTCGGTTGCGCCGTGGTCTGGCGTATTGATGCTGCGTAATCTTTCCAGCCCCGAAACTTATTTTCAGACGGCCTTCCGCGTGCAAACGCCGTGGGTGTTGAAAAACCCCGCCGCCGATGCCGCGCGGCGCGAAGAAATCGTCAAACACGAATGCTACATTTTCGATTTCGCCCCCAACCGCGCCTTGAAGCAGGTGCAGGAATACGCCTGTAAACTGGATAACGACCCGAATACCAGCCCCGAGCAGAAAGTGAAAGACTTCATCAGCGTACTGCCGATTTTTTCTTACGACGGCAGCGCGATGCGCGAAATCGACGCGGAAGGCGTGCTGGATTATGCGCTAAGCGGCACGACGGCAACGCTGCTTGCCAAACGCTGGGAAAGTGCGTTGCTCGTAAATGTGGACAACGTTACCCTGCAACGGCTGCTTAACAGCAAAGAGGCGATGGAAGCCTTAAGCCGCATTGAAAAATTCCGCTCGCTCAATCAGGATTTGGAAACCATCATCAATCAATCCGAAGCGGTAAAAAACGCCAAAAAACAGGCGGCCGAAGAGGGGCGCGAGTTGACCGCAAAAGAGAAAAAAGAGCTGAGCGACGCGGAAAAAGAATATAAAAGCAAACGCAAAGAAATTCAGGAAAAACTGATTGCTTTTGCCACGCGCGTACCTGTGTTTATGTATCTGAGCGACAAGCGCGAACATACCTTGCAGGATGTAATCACCCAGCTTGAACCCGAACTGTTCCGCAAGGTAACAGGGCTGTATGTGCGGGATTTCCATTTGCTGGAGCGGCTGAATATTTTCAACGGCGCGCTGATGAACGATGCGGTGTTCAAGTTCAAGCGGTATGAAGACAGTAGCCTAGACTATTCGGGGATTAACCGATACGACGGTGAACGGGTTGGTGGGTTCAATACCAGTCTGACGATAGGGGAGCATAGGCGGCATTATTAAGAGTTCTTGCCAGTAACGGCTGTATGGCGGTTATTTATGGAAGTTTACTTTATGTTTACAGAGAAACTGCACTGTTCAGTTTCGGCAAAATCCGTTTTGTCGCAGCTAAGTGCTGAGAGCCGCTCGCAGATACGGGCGAAGGTTTCCTGCATGGCGGGTTCCGGTTTGCCGAAGGCAGCCTGAAAGGGCTTTCAGGCTGCCTTCGGCTGTTTTTATCACACCATCACACCAGTTCGCCGCGCAGGCTGAAGGTGAAGGCTTCGGTGATTTTGAGATCGACCATTTGGTTGATCAGCGCGGCATCGCCGGTGAAGTTCACCACGCGGTTGTTGGCGGTGCGCGCTTGCAGCTGGTCGGGGTCTTTTTTGGAGATGCCTTCCACCAGGCAGCGTTGCACGGTGCCGAGCATGGTTTGGTTGATGCGGGCGGTTTCGGCTTCAATCACTTCGTTCAGCGCTTCCAGGCGGCGCACTTTTTCTTCGTGCGGCGTGTCGTCGGGCAGATTAGCGGCGGGGGTGCCGGGGCGCGGGCTGTAAATAAACACGAAGCTCAAATCAAAGGCGATGTCTTTCACCAGCTTTAAGGTTTGCTCAAATTCGTGCTCGGTTTCGCCGGGGAAGCCGACGATAAAGTCGCTGCTCAGGCACAAATCGGGGCGGATGGCGCGCAGTTTGCGGATAATGGATTTGTATTCCAGCGCGGTGTAGCCGCGTTTCATGGCAGACAATACGCGGTCGGAGCCGCTTTGGATAGGCAGGTGCAGGTGCGACACCAGCTTGGGCAGGTCGCGGTAGCATTCGATGATGGCGTCGGTGAATTCGCGCGGGTGGCTGGTGGTGAAGCGCAGGCGCTCGATGCCGGGGATTTCGTGGACGATGCGCAAAAGCGTAGCGAAGTCGCAGATGCCGCCGTCGTCCATTTCGCCGCGATAGGCGTTGACGTTTTGCCCCAACAGGTTGATTTCTTTTACGCCTTGTTGCGCCAAGCCGGCGATTTCGGTGAGCACGTCGTTCAGCGGGCGCGAGAACTCTTCGCCGCGTGTGTAGGGCACGACGCAGAAGGAGCAGTATTTGGAGCAGCCTTCCATAATGGAAATAAACGCGCTGCCGCCGTCCACGCGGGCGGGGGGCAGGTGGTCAAATTTTTCAATTTCGGGGAAGGAAATATCGACTTGCGCCATGCCGGTGGTTTCTTTATCCACAATCATTTTGGGCAGGCGGTGCAGGGTTTGCGGGCCGAATACCACGTCCACATAAGGCGCGCGTTTGACGATGTTTTCGCCTTCCTGCGATGCCACGCAGCCGGCCACGCCGATAATCACATTGGGGTTTTTCTCTTTGATGGGCTTGATGCGGCCGAGATCGGAAAACACTTTTTCCTGCGCTTTTTCACGCACCGAGCAGGTGTTAAAGAGAATGATGTCGGCGTTGTCGGGTTCGGCCACCTGCTCGATGCCGCCGTGTTCTTCTTCCAATACGGCGAGCATTTTTTCGCTGTCGTATTCGTTCATTTGGCAGCCGAAGGTGCGGATAAAGACTTTTTTCATGGTTTGGTGTTCTTTCAGGTTGCCCGTAATCGCGGGGCTGATGTTGGAAAATAAAGTTTCAGGCTGCCTGTTGTGATGTTTCGGATAGGCAGCCTGAAAACCTGTTGCGGACAAGGCGGCGGATTATACGGACAAGGGTAAGAGAATTAAAATCAACTGGCACAATCCCTTGCCGTGCAAGGCGCGCGCTTTCAGGCGGCCTGAAAACATCGGCGGTGGCATTCGCTATATAATGTCGCCGTCCCAATTCCAGCCCGAAGGAGGGTGCGATGAAAAAACTGTATCCTGCGCTGCTGGCCGCACTGCTGGCCGCTCCCCTGCACGCCGCCGACGAATTTACCGTTCACGGCAGCGGCGCCGCGCAGTCGCCGGAAAAACTCACCGCCGAAGTGCAGGTGCTGAATTTCTGGGCGACCTGGTGCAAGCCCTGCCGCAAGGAAATGCCGCAGATGAGCAAGTGGTACCGCGCCCAGCGCGCCCAAAAAGCATCGGTGGCGATGGTCGGCATCGCCGTGGACAGCGCGGACAACGTCGCCGCCTTTCTGAAAACCATGCCGGTTTCCTATCCGGTGTGGATTTATAACGGCAACAACAGCCGCGCGATGATGAAAGTCTATGGCAACCAAGTCGGCGGCCTGCCCTATACCGTGGTGCGGATGCCCAAATGCGGCCAGCAGCAGGCGCTGTTGGGCGAAGTGAACGGCGCCAAACTCGATCAGGCGGTTGCCGAGTTGCGCGGCCGCTGCAGCAAAAAATAAACGCTCTTTTCATCCCGCAGGCAGCCTGAAAACGCTGCCTGCCTGTTATTACAAGGAAAAACCATGTCTTTGCAAAACATCATCGAAACCGCCTTTGAAAACCGCGCCGACATCAGCCCCGCCAGCGTGTCTTCCGAAGTGAAGCAGGCCGTTGAAGAAACCCTGCGCCTGCTCGATTCGGGCGAGTTGCGCGTTGCCGAGCGCCTGGGTGTGGGCGAGTGGAAAGTGAACGAATGGGCGAAAAAAGCCGTGCTGCTCTCTTTCCGCATTGCCGACAACGAAGTGCTCAACGACGGCGTGAACAAGTATTTCGACAAAGTGCCGACCAAATTCGCCGATTGGAGCGAAGAAGAGTTCCGCGCCGCCGGTTTCCGTGCCGTGCCCGGCGCCGTTGCCCGCCGCGGCAGCTTCGTCGGTAAAAACGTGGTGCTGATGCCGTCTTATGTGAACATCGGCGCCTATGTCGATGAAGGCGCGATGGTCGATACCTGGGCAACCGTCGGCTCCTGCGCCCAAATCGGCAAAAATGTGCATTTGAGCGGCGGCGTCGGCATCGGCGGCGTGCTCGAACCCTTGCAGGCCAGCCCCACCATTATTGAAGACAACTGCTTTATCGGCGCGCGCAGCGAAATCGTTGAAGGTGTGATTGTTGAAGAAGGCAGCGTGATTTCGATGGGCGTGTTTATCGGCCAGTCCACTAAAATCTACGACCGCACCACCGGCGAAATCCACCAGGGCCGCGTGCCGGCCGGCTCGGTGGTGGTCTCCGGCTCGATGCCCGCCCAAGACGGCAGCCACAGCCTGTATTGCGCGGTGATTGTGAAGCGCGTCGATGCGCAAACCCGCGCCAAAACCAGTGTGAACGAGCTGCTGCGCGGGGTTTGAAGCAGCCTGAAAAGGCTTTGGCCGGCAAAAACGAAAAGGCAGCCTGAAAAATATTTTTCAGGCTGCCTTTGGCATGCGCCTAGATGGCTGGGACGGCGCCGGCTGCAAATGTTCAAAACCGTAAACTTTTTATCCGCCTGCCAAACGGCGAAACGCAATGCGGCAGGGTAGCTCTATTTTGATAATAGGAGTTATTATCAAAATCTCATTGAAAATATTGGACTTTCTTGGCTTTTTTGCGCATCAAAAACTTTCACGAGGCTATGAAATTGGGTAAAATGCCGCGTTACGAAAATTAACATTCAGTAAAGGTGGCACTATGCTGGCCAATTACTTTCCCGTTTTGGTTTTTATGCTGATCGGCCTGGCCGCCGGCATCCTGTTTCTGGCTTTGGGCACGCTGTTGGGGCCCAAGCGCCATTACGCCGAGAAAGACGCGCCTTTTGAGTGCGGCTTCGAGGCTTTTGAAAACGCAAGGATGAAGTTCGACGTGCGCTACTACCTGGTGGCGATACTCTTCATTCTCTTTGATTTGGAAGTGGCTTTTATGATCCCGTGGGCGGTGGTGTTTAAAGACTTGGGCATGGCCGGTTTCTGGCCGATGCTGGTGTTTATCGCCGTTTTGGGCATAGGCTTTGTTTACGAATGGAAAAAAGGTGCGCTGGAATGGGAATAGAAGGCGTTTTGAATAAAGGTTTCATCACCACCAGCGCGGATACCGTGCTCAACTATATGCGCACCGGCTCGCTGTGGCCGGTAACCTTCGGCCTGGCCTGCTGTGCGGTGGAGATGATGCACGCCGGTATGGCGCGCTACGACCTTGACCGCTTCGGCATTATCTTCCGCCCGTCGCCGCGCCAGTCCGACCTGATGATTGTTGCCGGTACGCTGTGCAACAAAATGGCGCCGGCGCTGCGCCGCGTGTACGACCAGATGGCCGAGCCGCGCTGGGTGCTGTCTATGGGTTCCTGCGCCAACGGCGGCGGCTACTACCATTATTCCTATTCCGTGGTGCGCGGTTGCGACCGCATCGTGCCGGTGGACGTGTACGTTCCCGGCTGCCCGCCCACCGCCGAAGCGCTGCTTTACGGCCTGATTCAGCTTCAGGGCAAAATCAAGCGCACCTACACCATCGCCCGCAACTAGGAGCACGCCATGCATGTAAACGATTTGCACGCCGCCGTGCAGCGGCTGTTGGGCGACAAGGCCAGCGCCGTGCTGCTGGCTTTCGGCGAAGTAACTGTTGAATGCCGCCCCGAGCACTACATCGACATTATGACTACCCTGCGCGACCACGAAGAGCTGCATTTCGAGCTGCTGGTGGATTTGTGCGGCGTCGATTACAGCACCTATAAAAACGAAGAATGGCAGGGCAAACGCTTTGCCGTCGTCAGCCAGTTGCTGTCGGTGAAAAATAACCAGCGCATCCGCGTGCGCGTATGGGCGGACAACGACGATTTCCCCGTCGTCCAAACCGTTACCCCGGTTTACAACAGCGCCGACTGGTACGAGCGCGAAGCCTTCGATCTCTACGGCATTATTTTCAATGACCACCCCGACCTGCGCCGCATCTTGACCGACTACGGCTTTGTCGGCCATCCTTTCCGCAAGGATTTCCCCATTTCCGGCTATGTGGAGATGCGTTACGACGAAAAAGAAAAACGCGTGATCTACCAGCCGGTTACCATCGAGCCGCGCGAGATTACCCCGCGCGTTGTCCGCGAGGAGAACTACGGTGGCCACTAAACTCAGAAACTACACCATCAACTTCGGCCCGCAGCACCCCGCCGCCCACGGCGTATTGCGCATGATTTTGGAATTGGACGGCGAAACCATCGTCCGCGCCGACCCCCATATCGGCCTGCTGCACCGCGGCACCGAAAAACTCGCCGAAACCCGCACCTTCCTGCAAACCCTGCCCTATATGGACCGCCTGGACTACGTTTCCATGATGGTCAACGAGCAGGCCTACTGCCTGGCGGTAGAAAAACTGCTTGGCATCGACATCCCCATCCGTGCCAAATACATCCGCACCATGTTTGCCGAGGTAACGCGCATCCTGAACCACCTGATGGGTGTCGGCTCGCACGCGCTCGACATCGGCGCCATGACCGCGATTCTCTACGCCTTCCGCGACCGCGAAGACCTGATGGACTTGTACGAAGCCGTCTCCGGCGCGCGCATGCACGCCGCCTATTTCCGTCCCGGCGGCGTTTATCGCGATTTGCCCGACTTTATGCCCAAATACGAGCCGAGCAAGTACCGCAGCGCCAAAGTATTGAAAGAACTCAACGCCTGGCGCGAAGGCAGCATGCTCGACTTTATCGATGCCTTCTGCGAGCGCTTTCCGTCGCGCATCGACGATTTGGAAACCCTGCTTACCGACAACCGCATCTGGAAGCAGCGTACCGTCGGCATCGGCGTGGTCTCGCCCGAGCGTGCCATGCAAAAAGGCTTTACCGGCGTGATGCTGCGCGGTTCCGGCGTCGAATGGGACGTACGCAAAACCCAGCCCTACGAAGTCTACGACCAAATGGACTTCGACATCCCCGTCGGCGTCAACGGCGACTGCTACGACCGCTACCTGTGCCGCATCAACGAAATGCGCCAGTCCACCCGCATCATCAAGCAATGCGCCGACTGGCTGCGCGTCAATCCCGGTCCGGTGATTACCGACGACCACAAAGTCGCCCCGCCCAAACGCACCGAAATGAAGCTCGGCATGGAAGATTTGATCCACCACTTCAAACTCTTCACCGAAGGTATGCACGTACCCGAGGGCGAAACCTATACCGCCGTCGAACATCCCAAAGGCGAATTCGGCATCTACCTGATTTCCGACGGCGCCAACAAACCCTACCGCCTGAAAATCCGCGCCCCCGGCTTCGCCCACCTGCAAGGCATGGACGAAATGGCCAAAGGCCACATGCTGGCCGACGTCGTGGCCATCATCGGCACCCAGGACATCGTATTCGGAGAGGTGGACAGATAATGTTATCCGCAGAATCCCTGAAACAAATTGACACCGAGCTGGCCAAATACCCCGCCGACCGCCGCCGATCCGCCATTATGGGCGCGCTGCGCATCGCCCAAACCGAAAAAGGCTGGCTCGCCCCCGAAACCATCGAGTTTGTCGCCGAATACGTCGGCATCAGCCCCGCGCAGGCCTACGAAGTCGCTACTTTCTACAATATGTACGACATCAAACCGGTGGGCAAATACAAACTCACCGTCTGCACCAACCTGCCCTGCGCCCTGCGCGGCGGCGTCGATGCCGGCGAGTACCTGAAGAAAAAACTCGGCATCGGCTACGGCGAAACCACCCCCGACGGCAAATTCACCTTGGTCGAAGGCGAATGCATGGGCGCCTGCGGCGACGCCCCGGTTATGCTGCTCAACAACCACAAAATGTGCAGCTTTATGACTGAAGAAGCCATCGAAGAAAAACTGGCCGAGCTGCAATAGGCAGCCTGAACACGCAGCCTGAAAACCCCAAAGGCCGTCTGAAACCCGCAGGTCGGATTCTCGAATCCGACAGCCGCCCCAAAGGCGGCATCAGGCAGCCTGAAAACCTAAACCACCCAACGGCCGTCATTCCCGCGCAGGCGGGAATCTTGGCAGCGCAACAGCAACAACTGTCAAACCCGCCTGCCGTCGAAACCCAAACAAGATTCCCGCCTACGCAGGAATGATTGAAGTAGGAAAACCTGTTTTCAGACGGCCTTAAAAGCAGCCTGAAAACCAAACAGGCCGTCTGAAAGGCTGTCCGAACCGAACAAACCAAACAAACCGAGCAAGCACCATGGCTATTTACCAAACAGGCGTGATTTTCGACAACGTGGACACCCGCGATCCCGAATGCTGGACGCTGGAAGCCTACCTCAAACGCGGCGGCTATCAGGCGCTGAAAAAAATCCTGTCCGAAAACCTGAGCCAAGACGACGTCATCGCCGAAGTCAAAGCCTCCGGCCTGCGCGGCCGCGGCGGCGCCGGCTTTCCCACCGGTCTCAAATGGAGCTTTATGCCCCGCTCCTTCCCCGGCACCAAATACGTCGTCTGCAATACCGACGAAGGCGAGCCCGGCACCTTCAAAGACCGCGACATCATCTTCTTCAACCCTCACGCCCTGATCGAAGGCATGATTATTGCCGGCTACGCCATGGGCGCGCCCGCCGGCTACAACTACATCCACGGCGAAATCTTCGAAGGCTACCAGCGCTTTGAAGCCGCGCTGGCGCAGGCGCGCGCGGCCGGCTATCTCGGCCAAAACATTCTCGGCAGCGAGTTCTCCTTTGAACTCTATGCCGCCCACGGCTACGGTGCCTATATCTGCGGCGAAGAAACCGCCCTGCTCGAATCGCTGGAAGGCAAAAAAGGCCAGCCGCGCTTCAAACCGCCGTTCCCCGCATCATTCGGCCTGTACGGCAAGCCCACCACCATCAACAACACCGAAACCTTTTCTTCTGTCCCCTTTATCATCCGCGACGGCGGTCAGACTTTTGCCGACAAAGGCATTGAAAACGCCGGCGGCACCAAGCTGTTTTCCATTTCCGGCCATATCGAGCGCCCGGGCAACTACGAAGTGCCGCTGGGTACCCCGTTCGCCAAAATCCTGGAAATGGCCGGCGGCATGAAAAACGGCAAAAAACTCAAAGCCGTGATCCCCGGCGGTTCGTCCGCGCCGGTGCTGCCCGCCGAAATTATGATGGGGCTGAATATGGATTACGACTCCATCGCCAAAGCCGGCTCCATGCTCGGCTCCGGCGCGATTATCGTGATGGACGAAGACGTGTGCATGGTCAAAGCGCTCGAGCGCCTGAGCTATTTCTACCACGAAGAATCCTGCGGCCAATGCACCCCCTGCCGCGAAGGCACCGGCTGGCTCTACCGCATCGTCCACCGCATCGCCAACGGCCAGGGTCGCATGGAAGACTTGGATCTGCTCGATTCCGTCGGCAACAATATGGCCGGACGCACCATCTGCGCCCTGGCCGACGCCGCCGTCTTCCCCGTGCGCAGCTTTACCAAGCACTTCCGCGACGAGTTCGTCCACTACATCGAACACGGCGGGCCGATAAAGCCCCATAAATGGTGTTAGCCATATAGTGCAGCCTGAAATTTTTGAGATGGCGCGAGTTATTTTTTGTTATAGCAAGGAAAGGCTGATGAAAAAAACAGCCGCATGGATTCTATTTACCGCATTTGCCGCATGGAACACGCCGCAGGCATTGGCTGGAAATCATGAAGATGCCCAAAAAATTGCAGTGGTCAAAGGATTTTTGGACTGCAACGCCAAAGGTGCGTGCCTTAATGAAAAAACCGCCGATACGGCGACCAAACGCTTCCTCAGCAGGACGGCAGTTGCGGTGCTGAATCAAGAGAAAGGGCGTTTTCAGGCGGATGATGATTGCAGCGCGGTGATTCCCAGATGTTACAGCGGCCTTTGGTCGGAACCCGGCAACGGCGGCTTTACGTGGCATACGCCCAAGTTTACGGTGCAGGGCAACACGGTATCCGCTGATTTCGGCAAGACGGACGGTGTAGCCCGTTTCAAGCTGGTCAGGGAAAACGGACAGTACAAAATAGACAATTCCATCCACGTGTTGCCTGCTTATTCAACACAATGGTGGCGGTAACACTGTGCAGGCTGCCTGAAACAGTAGTCAAGCAAGCGTAGGTTGGGTCTAGACCCAACAGAAACACAAAGGCAGCCTGAAACGTAAAAAAGCCACCCGAAACCCGTAGGTCGGATACCCGTATCCGACAAGCCGCTCCAAGCGGCTGTAAGGTAGCCTGAAAACCGGCAACGCAAGTTTCAGCGAAGTGAAAAAACACCCCGAGGCCGTCTGAACGCCGCAAACCGCGTTTTCAGGCCGCCGCAAACCATTACCCATTCAAATAAAACCCCGTAACTAGGAAACCACCATGTTACAAATCGAAATCGACGGTAAAGAAGTCTCGGTAGAGCAGGGTGCGACGGTGATCGAAGCCGCGCAGAAGCTCGGCACCTACATCCCGCACTTCTGCTACCACAAGAAACTTTCCATTGCTGCCAACTGCCGCATGTGCCTGGTGGAAGTGGAAAAAGCGCCCAAGCCGTTGCCCGCCTGCGCCACGCCGGTAACCGACGGCATGGTGGTGCGCACCCATTCCGAAAAAGCGCGTCAGGCGCAGGAAGGGGTGATGGAGTTTCTGCTGATCAACCACCCGCTCGATTGTCCGGTATGCGACAAGGGCGGCGAGTGCCAGTTGCAGGACTTGGCGATGGGCTACGGCAAAACCACCAGCCGCTACACCGAAGCCAAACGCGCCGTGGTCGGCAAAGACATGGGCCCCTTGATTTCCGCCGCCGAAATGAGCCGCTGCATCCACTGCACCCGCTGCGTGCGCTTTACCGAAGAAATCGCCGGCGAGCAGGAAATCGCCATGGCCTACCGCGGCGAGTTCTCCGAAATCATGCCCTTTGTCGGTAAAGTGGTGGAAACCGAATTGTCGGGCAACGTTATCGACCTGTGCCCCGTCGGCGCGCTCACCAGCAAACCCTTCCGCTTCAATGCCCGCACCTGGGAATTGAGCCGGCGCAAATCCGTTTCCGCCCACGACTCTTTGGGCAGCAACCTGATTGTGCAGGTGAAAGAACACACCGTGCGCCGCGTGCTGCCGCTGGAAAACGAAGCCATCAACGAATGCTGGCTGTCCGACCGCGACCGCTTCGCCTACGAAGGCCTGTACCACGACAGCCGCCTGAAAAACCCGAAAATCAAGCAGGGCGGTGAATGGATCGATGTTGATTGGAAAACCGCGCTCGAATATGTGCGCACTTCGCTGGACTGCGTCGGTAAAGACGGACAGCAGGATCAAATCGGCATCTGGGCCAACCCGATGAATACCGTCGAAGAGCTGTATCTGGCGAAAAAACTGGCGCAGGGTCTCGGCATCAAACATTTCGACACCCGCCTGCAAGCGCAGGATGCCCGTCTGCAAGGCAGCCTGAAAGGCGCGCAATGGCTCGGCCAGAGCATTGAAGACTTGGGCAATGCCGGTGCCATTCTGGTGCTCGGCGCCAACCTGCGCAAAGAGCAGCCGCTCCTGACCGCCCGCCTGCGCCGCGCCGCCAACAACGGCAGCCAGATCAGCGTGCTCGCCAGCAGCAAAGAAGCGCTGCATATGCCGCTTGCCGCGCAGCAAATCCTGCATCCGAACCAATGGGCAGGCTGCCTGAAAACCCTGGCGCAGGACTTGGAAAACGGTATCGGCGGCAGCCTGAAAGCCGCCGAGCAGGCCGCCATCGTGCTGGGCGCCGAAGCGCAGAACCATCCCGATTACGCCGCCATCTATGCCGCCGCGCAGGAGCTGGCCGATGCTACCGGCGCCAAGCTCGGCATCCTGCCGCAGGCGGCCAACAGCGTCGGCGCCGATGTGCTGGCGGTCAATAACGGACAGACCATCGCCGAAATGATCGCCCAGCCGAAAAAAGCCGTGCTGCTGTTGAACGTCGAACCCGAAATCGACGTGGCCAACGGCGGCCGTGCCGTGGCCGCGCTGCGCGAAGCGCAAACCGTGATGGCGTTCACCCCCTATGTCAGCGACACTCTGCTAGACGTGTGCGACCTACTGCTGCCGATCGCGCCCTTTACCGAAACTTCCGGCAGCCTGATCAATATGGAAGGCCGCTTGCAGTCCTTCCACGGCGTATCCAAAGGCTACGGCGACAGCCGCCCGCTGTGGAAAATCCTGCGCGTGCTGGGCAATATTTTTGAAGTGGACGGCTTTGAGTTCGACAGCAGCGAAGAAGTGCTGCAAGAAGCAATCGACAAAGACGCGCTGGCCGGCAAACTCGACAACCGCAGCAGCTGGCAGGGCGAAGCCGCGCCGGCCGGCAGCGGGCTGACCCGCGTCGGCGGCACCGGCATCTACCACACCGACGCCATCGTACGCCGCGCCGAATCGCTGCAGCAAACCGGCCACGCCCAAGTGCCCGCCGCCCGCGTCCACCCGCTGACGCTGGCCGCGCTCGGCCTGCTCGACGGCGACAGCGTGCGCGCCAAACACGGCGCCCACAGCGTTACCGTCAGCGTCTCGGCCGATAAAACGCTGCCGGAAAACATCGTCCACCTGCCGCTGCACAGCGCCAACGCCGAATTGGGCGGCATGATGAACGCCATCGAACTGGAAAGGGCTTAAGCAATGCAAGAATGGTTCCAAACCCTGTTTTCAGGCTGGCTCGGCCCCATCGGCAGCGACATCGGCCTGATTGTGGCGATCGTCGTCAAAATCGTCATCATCCTGATTCCGCTGATTCTCACCGTTGCCTACCTGACTTACTTCGAGCGCAAAGTCATCGGCTTTATGCAGCTGCGCGTCGGCCCCAACGTAACCGGCCCCTGGGGCTTGATCCAGCCCTTTGCCGACGTGTTCAAACTGCTGTTTAAAGAAGTTACCCGCCCCAAGCTGTCGAACAAGGCGCTGTTCTATATCGGCCCGATTATGTCGCTGGCGCCGTCGTTTGCCGCTTGGGCGGTGATTCCCTTTTCCGAAAAATGGCTGCTCACCAACATCAACGTCGGCCTGCTGTATATCCTGATGATTACTTCACTCTCGGTGTACGGCGTGATCATCGCCGGCTGGGCGTCCAACTCCAAATACTCATTTCTCGGCGCGATGCGCTCTTCCGCGCAAACCATTTCCTACGAAATCGCCATGGGCGCGGCCTTGCTGTGCGTGGTGATGGTTTCAGGCAGCCTGAATTTTTCCGAAATCGTTGCCGCCCAAGCGCAGGGTATCGCCGGCGGTTCGGTATTCTCGTGGAACTGGCTGCCGCTGTTTCCGGTGTTTATCATTTATCTGATTTCCGCCGTTGCCGAAACCAACCGCGCGCCCTTTGACGTGGCCGAGGGCGAGAGCGAAATCGTCGCCGGTTTCCATGTCGAATACTCCGGTTTCGCCTTTGCCCTGTTCTTTTTGGCCGAATACATTTTCATGATCCTGATTGCCGCGCTGACTTCGCTGATGTTTCTCGGCGGCTGGCTCTCGCCCTTCCCGCAAAGCTGGGGCGCTGTCGGCACGCCGTCGGCCTTCTGGATGTTTGTCAAAATGGCGATGGTGCTATACGGCTATCTGTGGATACGCGCCACCTTCCCGCGCTACCGCTACGACCAAATCATGCGCCTAGGCTGGAAGGTGCTGATCCCGATCAGCTTCGTGTTTATCGTCGTGCTGGCGCTGTGGATGGTCTCGCCGCTGAGCTTGTGGAAATAGGCCGTCTGAAAAGCAAAAGCAGCCTGAAAAGGCAGCCTGAAAAAAAGGACAAGCAAATGATCGAATACAGCAACAGCAAAACCATTACCGCCGAACAGTTTGCGGGCGTACTCGAGCGTTCCGGCATCCGCCGTCCCACTACCGACCTGCCGCGCCTGCAAACCATGCTCGATCAGGCCGACATCCTGTGGACGGCATGGGACGGTGCGAACCTTGTCGGCGTTGCCCGCTCGCTTACCGACTTCGCCTACGCCTGCTATCTGTCCGATCTTGCCGTCGATACCGCCTGCCAGCATCAGGGCATCGGCCGCGAACTCGTCCGCCGCACACAGGCGCAAATCGGCGAAAAAGTCGCCCTGATTCTGCTTTCCGCCCCCGCCGCGATGGACTACTACCCGAAAATCGGCTTTGAAAAAGCCGAAAACGCCTTTATCGTCAAACGTACCGCCTGACACGGCAAGGCAGCCTGAAAACGCACAACGCAAGTTTCGGCAAAGTTTAAAACCAAAACCAAAACCAAACACCAAAATCCCCTAAAACGGAGGATACGAACCCAATGGCAAACCTAGTCAAAACCTTCCTGCTCAGCGAGCTGGTCAAAGGCATGGGGCTGACCCTGAAAAACTTCTTCGCCCGCAAGGAAACCATCTACTTCCCCGAAGAAAAAACCCCGCAGTCCGTGCGCTTTCGCGGCCTGCACGCCCAACGCCGCTATCCCAACGGCGAAGAGCGCTGCATCGCCTGCAAACTGTGCGAGGCCGTCTGCCCCGCAATGGCGATCAACATCGAATCCGAAGAGCGCGAAGACGGCACCCGCCGCACCACCCGCTACGACATCGATTTGACCAAGTGCATCTTCTGCGGCTTCTGCGAAGAAGCCTGCCCCACCGACGCCATCGTCGAAACCCATATTTTTGAGTACCACGGCGAGAAGAAAGGCGATCTGCACTTCACCAAACCCATGCTGCTGGCCATCGGCGACAAATACGAAGAAGAAATCGCCAAACGCAAAGCCGCCGACGCGCCGTACCGCTAAGGCAGCCTGAAAACAGACAACACGGGTTTCGGCGCAGCTCAAACACCAACAGGCCGTCTGCAACCCGTAGGTCGGATTCTCGAATCCGACAGCCGCCCGCCAGGCGGCAGCAAGGCAGCCTGAAAGGCCGTCTGAAAAACAGAAACCTTAAACTGCCGTCATTCCCGCGCAGGCGGGAATCTTGGCAGTGCAACAGAAAACCCGATTTAAACCGCCATTGCCGAAGGGGAAACAAGATTCCCGCCTGCGCGGGAATAACGGGACAGAAAACCAACCGTAGGGTGTGTGGCGCAGCCACGCACGCGGAAAAGCCCCCCCCCCGAAGGCAGCCTGAAACGCCCAAGCCCGCAGCAAAGCAGCGCCAAAGGCCGTCTGAAACCCCAAACAAGCAGCCTGAAAGCATCAACCCCCACCGGAAAGACCTTTATGAGCTTCCAACTGATTATGTTCTACACCCTCGCCGCCATCATCCTGTTTGGCGCGCTCAAAACCGTCACCGCCAAAAACCCCGTGCATGCCGCGCTGTATCTGGTGCTCACCTTCTGCATGAGCGCGATGATGTGGATGCTGATGCAGGCCGAGTTTCTCGGCATCACGCTGGTGGTGGTGTACGTCGGCGCGGTGATGGTGCTGTTCCTGTTTGTGGTGATGATGCTCAACATCGACATCGAAGAAATGCGCAAAGGCTTCTGGCGCAACGCCCCCGCCGCGCTCACCGTCGGCGTGCTGATGGCCGTCGCCCTGATTCTGATACTGGTGTCGCCCAAAACCAACCTTGCCGCCTTCGGCCCGATGAACGACATCCCCGCCGATTACAGCAACGTGCGCGATCTCGGCAGCCAGATTTACACCACCTACCTGCTGCCCTTTGAGCTGGCCGCCGTGCTCTTGGTGCTCGGCATGGTCGCCGCCATCGCCCTAGTACACCGCAAATCTGCCAACCCCAAACGCATCGACCCCGCCGACCAGGTCAAAGTCGATGCCAAACAAGGCCGCCTGCGCATGGTGAAAATGGCCGCCGTGGTGCAGACCCCGTCCGCCCCCGCAAGCGGAGAAACCGACGATACCGCCGATTCGGAGAACAAAGCATGATTACGCTGACACACTATCTGGTACTCGCCGCCCTGCTGTTCGGCATCAGCGCCATGGGCATCTTTATGAACCGCAAAAACGTACTCGTTTTGCTGATGTCGATCGAGCTGATGCTGCTGGCCGTAAACTTCAACTTCATCGCCTTTTCGCAATATTTGGGCGACACCGCCGGCCAGATTTTCGTCTTTTTCGTCCTAACCGTAGCCGCCGCCGAATCCGCGATTGGTTTGGCGATTATGGTTTTGGTGTTCCGCAACCGCCAAAGCATCAACATCAGCGATTTGGACAGTTTGAAAGGGTAGGGTGGCGGTTTCAGGCTGCTTTGCAGGCCGTCTGAAAGCCGTATAGCAGAGTAGGTCGGGGTTGTAACCCCAACAAGCTGTCGAACGGAAAACCATGTTGGATCAAGGCTCAAGCTACAAGGCTGAAAACAGATTTTTCATTAAAGGAGAATGGAATGAGGTTTTTATTGCTGCTAACAATAGTATTTCTATCTGGTTGCAGTTTGTTTATGGATAAATGTTCTTCTTTATCAGGCTGGTGCGTCAGATAAAACTTTGGTCATTCCCTCTCCCGCTCGCGGGGGAAGGAGACAGAAGGAGCACTGTTTTCAGACGGCCTTAAAGGCAGCATGAAAATCGGACACAAAATAAGGAAAAGCCATGAAAGCCCAATGCCAGTGCGGCAGCGTAACGCTCGAAGTCAAGCATAATCACGAAGTTCACGCCTGCCATTGCAGCAAATGCCGCCAACGCACCGGAGGCGCATCGTTTACCCTGACCGCCGAAGGCGCACCGCAAATCAGCGGTGAAGAAAACATCGGCCGCTACCGTTCTTCCGACTGGGGCGAGCGCACTTTCTGCAAACAATGCGGCAACGATCTGTATTTCCACCTGCTGCCAGAAAGCGGCATGGATGAAGCGTGGTATGTCAATGCCGGACTGTTTGCCGACAACGCCGACTTTGCCTTGAAACTGCAAATTTTTACCGACTGCCAAGCACCGTATTACCACCTGTCGGATGACACCCCGAAAATGACCGAACAAGAATTTCTGGCGTGGGTCGGCGCGGCAGAATAGGCAGCCTGAAAACCCGTTTGAAAGACCAAACCATGAGCAGACAAACCCTAATCGCATTTTTACGCGGCGTGATGCCGAGCGGAAAAAACGCCGTCAAAATGGCAGATGTCCGTGCCGTATTGGGCGGTAACGGTTTCGACAATGTGCGGACATGGATACAGAGCGGCAATATTGCGCTGGAAAGCGGATTGGCTGCGGACGAAGCCGCCGTGCGGATACATGATTTGCTGCATACGCATCTGAATGTAGATTTGGCCGTTATTGTCAAAACGCCTGCCCAGTTGCGTGAAATATTGGACGGCAATCCGTTTGCCGATGAGGCATACGACCCCAAGCGCGTATTTTTTACGCTGTGCAACACACCGCTGGCCGATACCGCCGGTTTGGAGGTCCAGGACTTCGGCAGTGAAAAACTGCATATCCGCCCGTGCGCCGCGTATCTCTACATCCCGCAGGACGCTTCCCGCAGCAAGCTGGGCAATGCGTTTTTGGAAAAACAGCTCGGCCTGAGCCTGACCACGCGCAACGGCAATACCTTGCGTAAGATGGCGGATTTTTAAGGCAAGGCAGTAAACGTAGCAGGGTAGGTTGGGTTGCAAACCCAACAAAATGCTGAAAACGCAAACGTCGTTGTTGGGTCTCGACCCAACCTACAAGACTCTTGGCTGAAACCGCCGACAGTCAAAGCCAAAAAAAGATTCCCGCCTGCGCGGGAATGACGAAAATGAAAGAAACCGCCGTTTCAGACGGCCTGCAAAGCAGCCTGAAATCCAAAGGCCGTTTGAAACCCAAGCAAGCCGCGTTTTTTCCGAAAGATTAAAAGTTCAACCCCTAAGGTTCACAACATGACTGATATGACTTTATACCTCACCATCGCCCTTCTGCCGCTGGCGGGCTCGCTGCTGGCGGGGCTGTTCGGCAATAAAATCGGCCGCCCAGGGGCGCATTCGGTAACGATACTCGGCGTGGCGGTGTCGGCCGTGTTGTCAGGCTGGGTGTTGTGGGGCTTTATCGACGGCTCGCGCGCCAAGTTTGACGAAAACGTCTATACCTGGCTGACAATGGGCGGCATTGATTTCTCGGTCGGCTTTCTGGTCGATTCGATGACGGCGATGATGATGGCGGTGGTCACCGGCGTGTCGCTGATGGTGCATATCTACACCATCGGCTATATGCACGACGAAGCAGTCGGCTACCAGCGCTTTTTCAGCTATATCTCCTTGTTTACATTCAGCATGCTGATGCTGATTATGTCCAACAACTTCATCCAGCTTTTCTTCGGCTGGGAAGCGGTGGGCTTGGTGTCGTATCTGTTGATCGGTTTCTATTTCAAAAAACCGTCGGCCACCTTTGCCAATTTGAAAGCGTTTCTGGTCAACCGCGTCGGCGACTTCGGCTTTGTGCTAGGCATCGCGCTGGTGCTGGCCTATTTCGGCGGCAGCCTGCGCTATGCCGACGTGTTCGCCTATCTGCCGCAGGTGCAAAACGCCACCATCGAGCTGATTCCGGGCGTGCAGTGGTCGCTGATTACCGTAACCTGCCTGCTGCTGTTTGTCGGCGCAATGGGTAAATCCGCCCAATTCCCGCTGCACGTCTGGCTGCCCGACTCGATGGAAGGCCCGACGCCGATTTCCGCGCTGATTCACGCGGCAACCATGGTTACCGCCGGTTTGTTTATGGTGTCGCGCATGTCGCCGATTTACGAATTGAGCAGCACCGCCTTGAGCGTCATCATGGTCATCGGCGCGATTACCGCGCTGTTTATGGGCTTTCTCGGCACAATTCAAAACGACATCAAGCGCGTGGTGGCCTATTCCACCCTGTCGCAGCTCGGCTATATGACCGTGGCGCTGGGCGCGTCGGCCTACTCCGTGGCCATGTTCCATGTGATGACCCACGCCTTCTTTAAAGCCCTGCTGTTTCTCGCCGCCGGTAGCGCCATCATCGGCATGCACCACGACCAAGACATGCGCCACATGGGCAACCTGAAAAAATACATGCCGATCACTTGGCTCACCATGCTGCTGGGCAATCTGGCACTTATCGGCACGCCCTTCTTCTCCGGTTTCTATTCCAAAGATTCCATCATCGAAGCGGCCAAACTCAGCAACCTGCCCGGCAGCGGCTTTGCCTACTTCGCCGTACTCGCCAGCGTGTTTGTAACCGCGTTTTACGCGTTCCGCCAATACTTTATGGTGTTCCACGGCAAAGAAAAATGGCGTGAGCTGCCCGAGCACCACGACGACCATCATTCAGACGGCCATCATCACGGCCTGGGCAAACACGACAACCCGCACGAAAGCCCGTGGGTCGTCACCCTGCCGCTGGTATTGCTGGCGATTCCGTCCGTGATTATCGGCTACATCGCCATCGAACCCATGCTCTACGGCGACTTCTTCAAAGGCGTGATTTTCGTCAACCACGAAGCCCACCCCACCATGCACCTGATGAAAGAAGAATTCCACGGCGCACTGGCGATGGTGTCGCACAGCCTGCACTCGCCCGTGCTGTATCTCGCTATCGCAGGCGTGGTAAGCGCATGGTTCTTATACATCAAAGCCCCGAGCCTGCCCGCCAAAATCGCCGCCGCCTTCCGCCCCGTGTACGTATTGTTTGAAAACAAATACTACCTTGACGTGATTTACTACAACGTTTTCGCCAAAGGCAGCCGCGCATTGGGCACATTCTTCTGGAAAGCCATCGACACCGCCATCATCGACAACGGCCTCGTCAACGGCAGCACCAAACTCGTCGGCGCGGTATCCGCCCAAGTGCGCAAAATGCAAACCGGCTTTATCTACACCTACGCCGCCTTTATGGTAACCGGCGTACTGGTGCTGATCGTGGCGTTTTTCTGGGGGCTTTGGTTCGGATAATTGGTGTTTCAGACGGCCTTTGGGTTGCAGGGCAGCCTGAAAGCAAAAAGGCCGTCTGAAAAACAGAACACCGCGTGAAACCCTGCAAGCAGACGCCCACCCACTGACGTCATTCCCGCGCAGGCGGGAATCTTGGCGCAGATGCAGCAACCCCGTGTTTCAACTGCCAATCATTGAAGCCGAAAAAAGATTCCCGCCTGCGCGGGAATGACGAAACAGAAAGAAACAGCCGTTTTTAGACGGCCTTGAAAGCAGCCTGAAAAACGAAAGGCCGTCTGAAAGCGGGTTTGCAGGCTTCTGCAAAACCCAAAATAGGAAGCGATATGCACCGCCATCCCTTAGCCGGACAGCCTGCCGTGTATATTATGGCCAGCGGCAGAAACGGCGTGCTGTATATCGGCGTTACCATGAACCTGCCCGAGCGGGTATGGCAACATAAAAACAGCCTTGATTTCGACAGCTTTACCGCCCGTTACAATGTGCACGATCTGGTGTGGTACGAACTGTTCGAGCATATGCCCGCTGCCATCGCCAAAGAAAAAGCCCTGAAAAAATGGCGGCGAGAATGGAAAATCAGACTGATAGAAGAACAGAATCCCGAGTGGCTGGATTTGTTCGCCGGTCTGATACGTTAGAAGGACAAGGCAGCCTGAAAATAAACAGGCCGTCTGAAAAGCAAAAGGCCGTCTGAAATCCTGCAAACAGCCGCCCCACCACTGCCGTCATTCCCGCGCAGGCGGGAATCTCGGTGGAATTGAACGAATGCAGGTTCAAGCCGCCATTGTTGGAGCGGAAATAAGATTCCCGCCTGCGCGGGAATGACGGCAGTAGAAGCAACACCGTTTTCAGACGGTCTCAAACAGCAGCCTGAAATAACAGAGGCTGTCTGAAAGGCTACCTGAAAACCCGAAAGGCCGTCTGAAACCCCTTTACCCAACCCACCCACGCAACCCAAACCGAATTATTTTTACAAACCACAGGCAAACACTATGTTTTCAAACAACCTACTCAGCTTGGCAATCTGGGTGCCGATAGCAGCCGGTATTCTGGTCTTGGCGACCGGTTCCGACCGGCGGGCGCTGTTGGCGCGCATTCTTGCGCTGATTGGCGCGGCGGCCGGTTTCTTGGTAACGCTGCCGCTGTTTACCCGTTTCGACCGTTTGAGCGGCGGCTTCCAGTTTCAGGAATTCCACCAGTGGATTCCCACGCTCAATATCAACTACGCGCTGGGGGTGGACGGTATTTCGGTGCTGTTTGTCATTCTCAACGCCTTTATCACGCTGATGGTGGTGCTGGCGGGCTGGGAAGTGATACAGAAGCGGCCGGCGCAGTATATGGCGGCGTTCTTAATCATGAGCGGCCTGATCAACGGCGCGTTTGCGGCGCAGGATGCCCTGCTGTTTTACGTGTTCTTCGAGGGCATGCTGATTCCGCTGTATCTGATTATCGGCGTGTGGGGCGGCCCGCGCCGCGTGTATGCGTCGGTAAAACTGTTTCTCTATACGCTGATGGGTTCGCTCCTGATGCTGGTGGCGATGGTGTATCTGTCGTATCAGGCGGGCGGCAGCTTTGCGATTGCCGATTTCCAGAATCTGAAACAGATTCCGCTCGGCATCCAACAGATTTTGTTTGTCGCCTTTTTCCTGTCGTTTGCTGTGAAAGTGCCGATGTGGCCGGTGCACACCTGGCTGCCGGATGCGCACGTTGAAGCGCCGACCGGCGGCTCGATGGTGCTGGCAGCGATTACGCTGAAAGTGGGCGCGTATGGTTTCCTGCGCTTTATCCTGCCGATTCTGCCCGACGCGGCGCGCTATTTCGCGCCGGTGATTGTGGTGTTGAGCCTGATTGCGGTGATTTACATCGGCATGGTGGCGCTGGTGCAGACTGATATGAAAAAACTGGTGGCGTATTCTTCCATCAGCCATATGGGTTTCGTTACGCTGGGGATGTTCCTGTTTCTTGACGGTCGTCTGAACGACTGGGCGCTCAAAGGCGCGATTATGCAGATGATTTCGCACGGTTTTGTCTCCGCCGCCATGTTTATGTGCATCGGCGTGATGTACGACCGCCTGCACACGCGCAACATCGCCGATTACGGCGGCGTGGTGAACGTGATGCCCAAATTTGCCGCCTTTATGATGCTCTTTGGCATGGCCAACGCCGGTTTGCCTGCGACTTCGGGCTTTGTCGGCGAGTTTATGGTGATTATGGGTTCGGTCGAAGTGAATTTCTGGGTGGGTGCGCTGGCCGCGCTGACGCTGATTTACGGCGCGTCTTACACGCTGTGGATGTACAAACGCGTGATTTTCGGCGCGATTACCAATCCGCACGTGGCCGAAATGAAAGACATCAACGCCCGCGAGTTTCTGATTTTGGCGGTGTTGGCGGTAACGGTGCTGGGCATGGGTCTGTATCCGCTGCCCTTTATCGAAGTTGTCCACCAGGCTGCCGACCAACTGATTACCCAAGTGGCACAAAGCAAGATTTGAGGTTGAGAACATGGAGTTACTGAATTTGAATATTGGTCTTGCCGCGCCCGAAATCGTGCTGTTGTGCGGTCTGTTCAGCGTGCTGCTGGTGGATCTGTGGCTGAACGACGAGCAGCGCTACATCTCCCACTTTCTCAGCATCGGCGTGATGGTGGCCGCTGCCGTCGCCCAGTTTCTGACTTGGGGGCATGACTCTGCCGCCGCCTTCCACGGCATGTATCTGGCCGATGGCATCAGCAAGCTCGGCAAAACCGTGGTCTATCTCGGCACCGCGCTACTGTTTGTTTACGCCAAACCCTATAACCAGGCGCGCGGCATCTTTAAAGGCGAGTATTACACGCTGGCGATGTTCGCTGCCGTCGGCATGAGCGTGATGATCGGCGCCGGCCATTTTCTGGCGGCCTATGTCGGTTTGGAGTTGCTGTCGCTGTCTCTGTATGCGCTGATTGCGCTGCGCCGCGATTCCGCCCGCGCCGCCGAAGCCGCGCTGAAATACTTTGTGCTCGGTGCGTTGGCTTCCGGTTTGTTGCTGTACGGCATTTCGATGGTATACGGCGCCACCGGCAAGCTGGAATTTGCCGCCGTCTCCGAAGCGCTGTTAACCCAGTCGGCCAATCTGTGGCTGCTGAAACTCGGCCTGCTGATGATTGTGGCCGGCATTGCTTTCAAATTTGGCGCCGTGCCCTTTCATATGTGGGTGCCCGACGTTTATCAGGGCGCGCCCACTTCCGCCGCCGGCCTGATCGGTACCCTGCCGAAAATCGCCGCTACCGTGTTTGCCTTCCGCATTCTGGTTTACGGCCTGGCCGCGGTTAAGGCCGACTGGCAGCCGATGTTCGCCGGCTTGGCGGTGCTGTCGCTGCTATTGGGCAATCTGGTGGCGATTATGCAGACCAATATCAAGCGCATGCTTGCCTATTCGACTATCTCCCATATGGGCTTTATCCTGCTGTCTTTCGTGGCCGGCCAGATGGGGCTGTCAGCAGCGGTTTATTACGCAATTACCTATGTGCTGACCGGTTTGGCGGGCTTCGGCGTGCTGATGCTGCTGTCGCGTGAAGATGCCGAATGCGAAAACATCGCCGATTTGGCCGGTCTCAACCAGCGCAACGCCTGGTATGCTTTCATTATGCTGCTGGTGATGTTCAGCATGGCCGGCATCCCGCCGCTGATGGGCTTTTACGCCAAATTCGCGGTAATCAAAGCCCTGCTGGCCGCCCAATACGTTTGGGCGCTGCCGGTGGCGGTGTTTGCGGTGATGATGAACCTGATCGGCGCCTTCTACTACCTGCGCGTGGTGCGGGCGATGTATTTTGAAGAAAAAGCCAGCGACGCGCCGATTACCGGCGATGCCAGCGGCCGCGTGCTGCTGTCGGTAAACGGCCTGATGCTGTTGGTGTGGGGCGTATTCCCCGCGCATCTGATGGCGCTGGTGGCGCAAGCCATCGACACCGCGCTGTAAGATGCCGCCGTCCGTGCCGCCGCTGCGGCGCGGCTCGGGCAGGGCAGACGCGAAGGCAGCCTGAAAGCGGTTTACGGTTTCAGGCTGCCTTGCCCCGTATAAGGGCACCGCTTGCTTGGATGGCGGCAAACTGCCTGTTTTTTCGTTCCGCTGCCTTGTCGCCGCAAACCCAAACCCTTTCAGGCTGCCTGTGCGCTGTTTACTTTGTCTGCTTTCAGGCAGCCTGAAAACCCGAATCCAGAGAGAAACCCGCTGTGACCGCTGCAATGTACACCCTTTTGGCATTGGCGCTGATACTGGCCAACCTGCCGTTTCTCAGCCGCCGCCTGTTTGGCGTGCTGCCGCTCAAGCACAAGCATTTCGGCCACCACCTGCTCGAATTGGCCGCCGGCTTTCTGCTCACCGGCGTGCTGGCCTATGTGCTCGAACAGCGCTCCGGCCAGGTGCATCCGCAGGATTGGGAGTTTTACGCCACAACCGTGTGCCTGTATCTGGTATTCGCCTTTCCCGCCTTTGTCTGGCGCTATTTCTGGCACGGACGCAACAAAGAATAGGCAGCCTGAAAATCCCGCATAAGGAAGCCGCGATATGGCAGAAAACAAAGCCCTGGTAATTTTTTCCGGCGGACAGGATTCCACCACCTGCCTGCTGTTGGCGCTGGAAGAATACGGCGCCGGCAAAGTCGAAGCCCTGAGTTTCCGTTACGGCCAGCGCCACAGCATCGAACTGGAAAAGGCCGCCGCCATCGCCCGCGATTTGGGCGTGAAGCAAACCCTGCTCGATATGCCCCAGCTCTCGGCAGTTACCCGCAACGCGCTGATGGACGGCAGCGCCGCCATCGAAGCGCCCGCCGGCGAAGTGCCCAATACCTTTGTCGACGGCCGCAACGCCCTGTTTCTGCTTTATGCCGCCATCCACGCCAAAGCGCAGGGCATCCGCGACATCATCATCGGCGTGTGCGAAACCGACTTCTCCGGCTATCCCGACTGCCGCGACGTTTTCGTCAAATCAATGAACGTCAGCCTGAATCTGGCGATGGACTACAATTTCAACATCCGCACCCCGCTGATGTACCTCACCAAAAAAGAAACCTGGGCGCTGGCCGACAAACTCGGCGCGCTCGATTTCGTTCGCGAACGCACCCACACCTGCTATCTGGGCATCGACGGCGGCTGCGGCGAATGCCCCAGCTGCATCCTGCGCGAGCGCGGTCTGGCCGAATATCTGGCAGAACGCGCAGGCAGCCTGAAAAACTGAATCCCGCCTTTTCAGGCTGCCTGACACAAGGCAGCCTGAAACGCAAAAACCGCCCAAGCAGCCTGAAAAACACACACCGCCATGAACAAAACCATCCGCACCGAAATCTTTACCCGCCTGCGCGACGCCGATCCCCATCCCACCACCGAGCTCAACTTCTCCAGCCCGTTCGAATTGCTGATTGCCGTGCTGCTCTCGGCGCAGGCCACCGACAAAGGCGTAAACAAAGCCACCGCCAAGCTGTTTCCCGTGGCCAACACCCCGCAGGCCATGCTCGATTTGGGCTTGGAAGGCGTGATGGAATACACCCGCACCATCGGCCTGTACCAAACCAAGTCGCGCCACATCATCCAAACCTGCCGCCTGCTTTTGGACAAACACGGCGGCCAAGTGCCGCAAACGCGCGAAGAACTCGAAGCGCTGCCCGGCGTCGGCCGCAAAACCGCCAATGTGGTACTCAACACCGCTTTCGGCGTGCCGGTGATGGCGGTCGATACCCATATCTTCCGCGTCGCCAACCGTACCAAAATCGCCCCCGGCAAAAACGTGCGCGAAGTCGAAGACAAACTGATGCGCGTCGTCCCCAAAGAATTTCTGCTCAACGCCCACCACTGGCTGATTCTGCATGGCCGCTACACCTGCAAGGCGCAAAAGCCTCTGTGCCAGAGCTGTATCATTAATGATTTGTGCGAATACGGCGCCAAAACCACCTTTCAGGCAGCCTGAAAGCCCTGCCGGCAGCGCCGCCGATACCGCCGCCGCAGGCAGTTTTCAGGCTGCTTTGCCGCTGCCGAGATTAAAGCAGGTAAAAGCGGCGTAGCGTTATGGCATCACATGTCCTTTTTCTTTAAAATGCCGGCTTTTGTCCGGCCTGCGCGCCGGATTTACCGCGCCATCACGGGGGAAACATGAAAGAACGCAAATATTTCGGCACCGACGGCATCCGCGGCCGGGTCGGCCGTTATCCGATTACGCCCGATTTTGTGATGCGGCTCGGCTGCGCTTTCGGCAACGCGCTGATTAAGCACGACAGCCAGCACAAACCCACTGTGATTATCGGCAAAGACACGCGCATTTCCGGCTATATGCTCGAAACCGCGCTGGTGGCCGGCTTCACCGCCGCCGGCGTCAATGTTTTCCAAACCGGCCCGCTGCCCACCCCGGGCATTGCCTATCTCACCCGCGCCCTGCGCCTGGCCGGCGGCGTGATGATTTCCGCCTCGCATAATGAGTTTTCCGACAACGGCATCAAGTTTTTCGCCGAAGGCGGCGTGAAGCTGGACGACGCCACCGAGCTGGCCATCGAAGCCGAACTGGAAAAAGAGATGCTCACCAAGCCATCCGAGCAGCTCGGCCGCGCCCGCCGCATCGACGGCGCCGACGCCCGCTACATCGAATTTTGCAAATCCACTTTCCCCGGCACGCTCAATCTGCGCGATTTGAAACTGGTGGTCGATACCGCCAACGGCGCCGGCTACAACACCGCGCCCGAAGTCTTTCACGAGTTGGGCGCCGATGTGATCCGCATCGGCAATACCCCCAACGGTTTCAATATCAACGAGCGCATCGGCGCCACCCACGTCAAAACCCTGCAGGCTGCCGTGCTGCAGAACGAAGCCGACTACGGCATCGCGCTCGACGGCGACGGCGACCGCCTGATTATGGTCGATAAAGACGGCACGATTTACGACGGCGACAAGTTGGTTTATGTCATCGCTAAAGCCCGTGCCCGCGCCGGCGCCCCGCTGGGCGGCGTGGTCGGCACCGTGATGAGCAATCTGGCGATGGAAACCGCGCTCAAGCGCGAAGGCATCGAGTTCGCCCGCGCCAAAGTGGGCGACCGCTATGTGCTCGAGCAGCTTTACCAGCGCGGCTGGCAGGTGGGCGGCGAAGCCTCCGGCCACATCCTGTGCCTAGACAAACACAATACCGGCGACGGCACCATCGCCGCGCTGCAGGTGCTGGCGGCGCTACAGGAACTCGGCCAGCCGCTGTCGCGCGCCGTCGATTGGCAGCCCTATCCGCAGACGATGCTCAATGTTGCCCTTGCCGAAGGGCAGAACTGGCAGCAGGCTTCCGCCGCCGCGCTGGCCGAAGTCGAACAGCAGCTGGGCGATCGCGGCCGCGTGGTACTGCGCGCGTCCGGCACCGAACCGGTGGTGCGGGTGATGGTGGAGTCGGAAGACGCCGCGCAAAGCGAGCGCTGCGCCCGCCACATTGCCGACGCCATCCGCAACGGCCGCCAGTAAACCCCGCGCCGGCTTTTCAGGCTGCCTGAAAGCCTGTTCCGCCGGTGCCGCTAATTCTTTTTCCACCGCTTTCAGGCAGCCTGAAAACTGCCGCAACCTAAGATCCGAAGCCCCGTTATGTTGACCCTGTTAGAAGCCTTTTTCGTGCAGTTCGGCTACGCCGCCGTGTTTTTCGTGCTGATGCTGTGCGGTTTCGGCGTGCCGATTCCTGAAGACATCACCCTGGCGGCCGGCGGCGTGATTTCGGGTTTGGGCTATGCCAACGCGCATCTGATGGTGGTGGTGGGCATGATCGGCGTGCTGGCCGGCGACGGCGTGATGTTCGGACTCGGCCGCATCTACGGCGAAAAAATACTGCGCTTCAAGCTGGTGGCGCGGGTGATGAAGCCCAAACGTTACGCCCAAGTGCAGCAGAAATTCGACCAATACGGCAACCGCGTGCTGTTTGTCGCCCGCTTTCTGCCCGGCCTGCGCAGCCCGATTTTCTTAAGCGCCGGCATGAGCGGCAAAGTGTCGGTGTGGCGCTGGCTCTTGATGGACGGTCTGGCGGCGATGATTTCGGTGCCGCTGTGGGTTTATCTCGGCTATTACGGCGCCGAAAACCGCGACTGGCTGATGGCCAAAGTCCACCAGTTCCAGCACGGTATTTTCGCACTGCTGGGCGTGCTGGCGGTGTGGTTGGGCTGGTATTTCTGGCGCCGCCGCCGCAGCCTGCTGGCGCGCAAACGCGACCTGCTGGAAAAACGCCGCCTGCGCAACAGCCGCAAGCAGGACGGCGAAACGCACTGATCCCGCCGCCAAATTTTTCAGGCTGCCTGCGCCGCCCCATGTGGGGTGAAGGCAGGCAGCCTGAAAACCTTTTTCTCTCCCTTTTTCCGTTTCCCTTTCCCATGCAACACAGCCAACTCTATATCGGACTGATGTCCGGCACCAGCATGGACGGCATCGATGCCGTGCTGGTGCGCATGGACGGCAGCCGCTGGCAGGGCGCGCTGGCGCACAGCGCCGTCGATTATCCCGACGCGCTCAAGCAGCGCCTGCTCGAACTGCAGGACTGCGGCCACGACGAAATCCACCGCAGCCGCCTGCTGGCGCAGGAACTCAGCCGCCTGTACGCCCAAGCCGTCGCCCAGCTGCTCGCCGCGCAAGGGCTCAAACCGCAGGACATCGCCGCCATCGGCTGCCACGGCCAGACCGTGCGCCACGCCCCGCAGCACGGCTACAGCGTCCAGCTCGCCGATTTGGCGCTGCTGGCCGAATTGAGCGGCATTTTTACCGTCGGCGACTTCCGCAGCCGCGACTTGGCCGCCGGCGGCCAGGGCGCGCCGCTGGTGCCCGCCTTCCATCAGGCGCTGTTTGCCGACGAAACTTCCACCCGCGTGGTGCTCAATATCGGCGGCATCGCCAATATCAGCGTGCTGCCGCCGGCAAAGCAGCCTGAAAACCCGTCTGCCGCCCAAGCCTGGGGTTTCGATACCGGCGCCGGCAATATGCTGATGGACGCCTGGGCACGCCACATCTGGCAGGAACCCTACGACGCCGGCGGCCGCCGCGCCGCTGCCGGCCGCCTGCTGCCCGATTTGCTGGCCAAACTGTCGGCGCATCCCTATTTCAGGCTGCCTTATCCCAAAAGCACCGGCCGCGAACTGTTTTCGCTGTCATGGCTGCAAAGCCATCTCAATGGCGGCGAAGACCCGCACGACGTGCAGCAGACGCTGCTGCAGTTTACCGTCCTCACCATTGCCGATGCCGTGTTTCAGGCTGCCCCGCAGGCGCGCCGGCTTTATGTGTGCGGCGGCGGCACCCGCAACGGCGCGCTGATGGCCGCGCTGACCGAACGCCTGCAGGCCGGCGGCATCAGCGTTGCTGACACCGGCGCGCTGCAGCTTGATCCGCAATGGGTCGAAGCCGCCGCCTTCGCCTGGCTTGCCGCCTGCTGGTGTTTGGGCGTGCCGTCCAACCCCCACCGCGCCACCGGCGCCGGCAAAGCGCTGGTGCTGGGCGCCGGCTACCACGCCTAAGGCGGCAAAAGCCCCGCCATCATGTTTTCAGGCTGCCTGCGTCGCATTCGCGCAGGCAGCCTGAAAACTTATCGGAACCCTAATCCGGCGCAACGGCAGGGCAGGGCGGCAGCCTGAATGCCCGTATCCGGCAGCTTTTGCCGTTGTCGTTTCATATGTTTGCCAAGCGGTGCGGCATCCCGCCGTAGGTCGGATACTTGTATCCGACATTTTTTTCCGAACCGGATGCCGCCCCCCCTGCGGCCGGCTGTCGGATTCGAGAATCCGACCTGCGCGGCTTTGGTTTTCAGGCTGCCTTGTCCTGTCCGTCCCGTTCCGCCGCCAAAGCCGCCCCCGCCGTTTTCAGGCTGCCTGTGCTCTCCGTTTTGCCACGTTTTGGTGTTTGCGGCGCGCAAAACAAACCCCTGCACTTTGGCAGGGGTTGGGGAAAGCAAACGGATTATTTCAGTTTGGTTTCTTTGTACATAACGTGTTTGCGGGCAACCGGATCAAATTTTTTGATTTCCAGTTTGCCGGGCATGGTACGTTTGTTTTTGGTGGTGGTGTAGAAGTGGCCGGTGCCGGCGGACGATTCCAGTTTGATTTTATCGCGCATGATGGTTTTCCTTTATCTACGGATTAAACAGTTTCGCCGCGAGCACGCAGTTCGCTGATTACGGCTTCGATGCCGAGTTTGTCGATGGTGCGCAGGGCGGCGTTGGATACGCGCAGGCGAACCCAGCGGTTTTCGCTTTCCACCCAGAAGCGGCGGCTTTGCAGGTTGGGCAGGAAGCGGCGTTTGGTTTTGTTGTTGGCATGCGATACGTTGTTGCCGGACATCGGGCGTTTGCCGGTTACTTTGCAAACTCGAGCCATGATGGTCTCCAATACTGATTGTTTGAAAAATTGTTCGGGTTTCGTCCGCCGACCCGGCTAGTCGGGCGCATCTGCGGCGGCTGATACGGAAAAACGCGCGATTATACGGGTTTTCCCGCCGACGGGCAAAGGTTTTTTATCTGCGCCGCTACGGGCGCCGGCGCTTTGCACGGACGGGGTTTCGGGCGATAATTGCCGCTCCCGCGCCACGGTTTCAGGCTGCCGGCGCCTGTCTTTACATCCGTTTTCAGAAAGGAAAACCCATGCATCTTTCCCGATTTGCCGCTGCTCTGTTGCCCGTTTTGCTGGCCGCGCCGGTTTATGCGCAAAGTTGCGCCCAGGTTGATGGCAAGCTGGCCGCGCATTATCAGGAAATGATCGACAACGGCAGTTACGCCGGTAATGCTGCGGACGATGCTTCCGGGCGGCGCGACAAGGCCGCTGCCGCTTTTCAGGCTGCTTTGGGTGCTTATTTGAAAGATGCGTCGTCGTGGCAGTGCAAGTTTCCGCAAACGGTGGGTAAAAACGGCCTGAGAATCGTGGAGAGCAGCGATAGCAAACTGCGCACTTATTCGTGGGATGAACAGGACGGCGGTTCCATGCACAACCACACCACGCTGGCGCAATGGCGCGCCCCGTCCGGCGCCATCCGCGTAAAAACGCTGAGCACGGGCGAAGCGGCGCCGTTTGTAAGCGATCTGATTGCCGATAACTTCGGCCACTACGGTAAAGGCTATATCGTGATCGGCTACGGCATCGGCAGCAGCCGCGCGCATTCCCAAGATTTGACCATCTACCGCCTGGGCGAGCGCAATTTGCAGCCTTTGAACATTATCCGTACGGCCAAGCTGACCAACACGCTGGGCTATGGCTTTGATGTAAGTACCGTGCAAAAAAGCGGCCTTGCCGACATCGCTTACGATCGAAGCAGCAAAACCATCAGCCTGCCGGTGGTGGTGGACGACGGCGAAGGCTTCGGCACCGTTAAGAAAGCCCGCATCCGCTACCGTTTCAACGGCCGGTATTTCGTTAAAACCAAGTAAACCCGATATTTCAGGAGAACGCTATGTCCCGACGCCTGCTTACCTATATCTGCATCGACACTTCCGGCTCCATGCGCGGCGAGCCGATTGAAGCGGTAAACAACGGCCTGCAGTCGCTGCTCTCGTCGCTGCGGCAAAACCCCTACGCGCTCGAGAGCGTGTATCTGAACGTGGTAACCTTTGACAGCGGCATCAAAGAAGTGCTGCCGCTCACGCCGCTGGAGCAGGTGGTGATGCCTGAAATCGTCTGCCCCGACAGCGGTGCGACGCTGCTGGGCGAAGCGCTGGAGCATATCGCCGCATCGGTTGCACGCGACCGCGTGGTCGGCAGTGCCGAGCAAAAGGGCGACTGGCGGCCGATTCTGATTGTGCTTACCGACGGCAAACCCACCGACCTTCTGGCCTATAGCGAAGTGCTGCCGAAAATCAAGGCGCTGGGTTTCGGCAATATCGTTGCCTGCGCTGCCGGCCCCAAAGCCGATCCGGCTTATCTCAAGCAGCTCACCGATACCGTGGTGTCGCTGGATACCATGGACGCGGCGTCGTTTGCTAAGTTTTTCCAATGGGTGTCCGAAGCGGTTGCCACCAACAGCAGCAATGCCGGCCAGGCCGCGCAGTCTGCCGATCAGGGCGACACCCTGCCGCCCCCGCCGCCCGAAATCAATATCGTGCTGTAAACCGCCGCCGCCGGCTTTTCAGGCTGCCTGAAAAAGCCGGCGGCGAATCTGTATGGGAGAAACCAGATGAGCCAAATCCTTACACCCGGCGCCAATGCCGCTTTGGGTGCCGCCGATATTACCGTCCGCATCCGCTGCGCCCGTGAAATCGACGTTGCCGCCTACCGCCTGGCCGCCAACGGCAAAGTGCGCGGCGACGGCGATATGGTGTTTTACGGCCAAACCGCCAGTGACGACGGCAGCCTGAAATTTGCCGCCGGCAGCGGCGAGAGCAGTTTTCAGGCTGCTTTGGCGCGTCAGCCGGCGGCCATCGAGCGCATTGCCTTTGCCTTTTCCGCCGCCGTGCCCGCTTCGGCGCTGGGCAGTTTGAGCATCGAAGTGCTGGAAAACGGCGCCGTCAGCCTGAATTGTCCGGTCGAACTGGCCGGCCGCAGCGAAGCCGCGCTGATTTTGGGCGAATGCTACCGCCGCAACGGCGCGTGGAAATTCCGTTTCGTTGCCCAGGGATTTAACGGCGGGCTTAAGCCTTTGTCGGAGCATTTCGGCGTGGAAATTGCCGACGACGGCGCCGCGCCCGCCGGCGCGCCGAGTGCTCCGCCGGCACCTGAGCCGCCGAAAGTCAATCTGGGCAAAGTTACGCTGGATAAGGCACGGCCGCAGCTGAGTTTGGAAAAACGCGGTGCGGACTTCGGCGAAATCAAAATCAACCTGAACTGGAACCGCGGTGCCGCTCCCGCCCCCGCCGCGCGCGGTTTTCTTGCCGGCCTGTTCAACAAAGGGCAGGGCGGCGTCGATTTGGATTTGGGCGCCTTTGTCCGCCTGAAAAACGGCAGCACCGACGTGGTGCAGGCGCTGGGCGAGCGCTTTGGCAGCCTGAACCGCGCGCCCTATCTGCGTTTGCGCGGCGACGACCGCACCGGCGCCGTCAGCGAGGGCGAATGGCTGGACATCAACGGCTCGCAGTGGGCGCAAATCAGCGAAGTGCTGGTCTATGCCTTTATCTACGAGGGCGTGCCCAACTGGGACGCCACCGACGGCGTGGTTACATTGCACGTGCAGGGCCAGCAGGTCGAAACCCGCCTGACCGAGGGCGGCAGCCGCAACGGCATGTGCGCGGTGGCGCGGCTGATCAACGACAACGGCAGCATCCGCATCGAGCGTATCAACCGCTATTTCCCCGGCCATCAGGAAATGGACCGCGCCTTCGGTTGGGGCTTTTCCTGGACGCGCGGCAGCAAATAATGCCGCTTCAGGCAGCCTGAAAGCAGCGTTTGAGCAGTTTTGGCGGCGAAAACGCAGCATCTGCGCCGGCAGAATGTAATAAAATACGCAGCTTTTCAGCGCGGGCGGACAGGCATCCGCCCGCCTGTGCCAGTTATCGAAAAGGAGACAGCGCCAATGGCCAAAGAACCCAAGCAGCACCACACCTATGTGCGGATAGTCGAAGCCAGCCTGAAACTTTTCAACGAATCGGGCGAGCGCAACATCAGCACCAACCACATCGCCCAGTATCTCGACATCAGTCCCGGCAATCTCTACTACCACTTTGCTAACAAAGACGAAATCATCGTCCAGCTCTTTAAGCGCTACAGCCGCGATCTCTTGGGCTATCTGTCGCAAACGCCGCTGCCGCGCACCGTGGAAGACGCTGTCGGCTATATGCAGGGCGTGTACGACGTGATGTGGCAGTACCGTTTCCTGTTTAGCGACGTCAATACCCTGCTGCTGCGCAGCACCGAGCTTTTGGGCGAGCACAACGAATTTACCCGCGAACGCATCGCCCCGCTGCTGATCCGGCTTTTGGAGCAGATGCAGGACTTGGGCATGGTGAAAATCGACGCCATCGGCATGCGCGATTTGTCGGTCAATATGTGGCTGATTACCAAATACTGGCTCGATTTTGACCGCTCGGTGGAAGGCGTCGACGGCTCCGGCGAATACGGTGCCGCCGCCAAACAACGCGGCGTGCGCCGCACCCTGAGCCTGCTGCGCCCCTATCTGCAGGGCAGCCATCTGGCGCGTTTTGATGAACTGATGGCGCAGGGCGGCTGAATCCGCTGCTTCAGCTGCAGGCAAACCGCAGTAAAGCAGCCTGAAAACCGTATCGGTGGTTTTCAGGCTGTTTTTTGGTGCGCGGTGCGCACCCTACTGTGCGGGTCGGATACCCGTATCCGAGATTTTCATCTCTTGCCTGAATGCCGTCCTTGCGGCCGGCGGATTCAAGAATCCGACCTGCGCCACAGCTTAAAGCAGCCTGAAAACGGGAAATCCGTTTTCAGGCTGCTTTGGAGTTTGTTTACAGTTTGGTGCGCAGGGCGCACCCTACTGGTTTTCAGGCTGCTTTAGGCCGGATTGGCTTCGTCGAAAAAGCTGACTTCGATGCCGAAGGTGTCGGCGATGGCGTTCCCGAGGGCTTGGATGCCGTAGCGTTCGGTGGCGTGGTGGCCGGCGCTGATAAAGACGGTGCCGGTTTCGTTGGCCAGATGGTATTGGGCTTCGGAGATTTCGCCTGTGATGTAGGCGTCGGCGCCGTTGTCGATGGCAGCCTGAAAATAGCCCTGAGCGCCGCCGCTGCACCACACCAGTTTGTCGAGCACGCGCTCGGGGTCGCCGGCGACGGTGGGACGGCGGCCGAGGGCGGCGGCGATGTCGTCGGCAAGGCCGGTGAGGGTTTGGCCGCGTTTGCCGTTGCGCCCGGCGGCCAGCAGGTCTTGGTCGCCGAAGCGGTATTCGGGCAGCCAGCCGCAGCGCGCGGCCAGTTGGGCGTTGTTGCCCAGCTCGGGGTGGGCATCGAGCGGCAGGTGGTAGCCGGCCAGGTTGATGTCGTGGGCGAGCAGGGCGGCGATGCGCTGTTTTTTCCAGCCGGTAATGGTGGCCGGCTCGCTTTTCCAAAACATGCCGTGGTGCACCAGCAGCATATCGGCGCCGATGGCGGCGGCGTGGTCGATGGCGGCGCGGCTGGCGGTTACGGCGGTCAGGATGCGGCGGATGCCGGTGCGCCCTTCGACCTGCAGGCCGTTGGGGGCGTAGTCTTTGAAGCGTGCGGTATCGAGGGTGGCATCGCACCAGTCGAGCAGGGTTTGGCGGTCGGTCATAAGTTTTTCAGGCTGCCTGAGGCGGGGAGAATCAGCCTTTTTTCGGCCGTACGGCTTCGATGCGCTCGCGGGCGCCGGAAAGGTCGATGCCGACCAGTTCGGCGGCCTTGATCAGGCTGTTGGTTTCGACGCCGAGCTTGGCTTGGTTGAGCGCCCACATCAGGGTGGAGCGGGTGCCGCTGCGGCAGTAGGCGAGAATGGGGGCGGGTGATTTGGCGACGGTTTCGCGGAATTCTTCGAGCAGCTGGTCGTTGATGCTGTCCATGGTTACCGGCAGATAGACGACGTTTTCGATACCGGCAGCCTGCAGCCAGCCGCGCACGGTTTCAAAGTCGGGCTGGCCGGGCTCTTCGCCGTCGGGGCGGTTGCAGATGACGGTTTTGATTTCGTATTGGGCGGCCTGCTTGGCCAGACGTTCGTTGAGTTGTTTGCTCACGTAGAGATAGTCGGCAAGTTTTTCCAATGCCATTTTCGGTTTCCTTTCTGCCGCTGGCAGCGGCATATTGTGTGTTGTTTGAAACGGGCGCGATTTTAACGCTTTTTGCCGCAGCGTGTTAATCCGGCGCCGGCGGCGGTTTTTTCAGGCTGCCTGAACGAAAGGCAGCCTGAAAAGAGGTAGGGCGTTTTCAGGCCGCTTCGGACTGCCACTGCCAGCGCCGGCGCCAGGCGCCGAGTACGGCGTCGGGGTATTTGCTGCTGCCGAGGCTGCCGTTGTAGCGGGCAAGCGCGCGGGTGAGGTTGCCGTTTTCCAGATTGCTGTAGTGACGCAGGATGGTGCAGCCGTAGCGCAGATTGGTGCGGATGTCGAACAGATTGTGCTCTTCGGTGCCGATGTAGCGCTGCCAGAAAGGCATCACCTGCATCAGCCCTTTGGCGCCGACGGAACTGATGGCGTACTGGCGAAAGGCGCTTTCGACTTCGATCAGGCCGAGAATCACCTGGGTGTCCAGATCGGCGCGGGAGGATTCGTACTGGATCATCACCAGCAGGCGGCGGCGGGCGGCTTCGCTGTCGACGAAGCGGGCAAGGCGCACCGACATATCGTTGAGCCAGCGCTGGCCTTCGGCGGCGCGGGGAAACACCAGCCGCGGCGGGCTGGCGTTGGCAACCGATTGGCGCATCACGCTGGCGACGTCGTCGGACAGGGTTTCTTCGCGCTGGGCGCCGGCATACGCCCACGGCGCCGCCAGCAGCGAAGCGGCGCCGGCAATCAGGCGGCGGCGGACGGCATCGGTCATGGTTTGCGCGCCAGCATGGTGGCGAATTTGAGTTGGATGGGGTTGCCGTTGGCGTCGGTGGCGTGCATCGAGCCGATTTCTTCGCGGTAATCGATCATTTCCCAGCCGTCGTAATAGCGTGCCAGCTCGCCTTCTTTGAAGGTGAAGTTAAACGGCATCATGCAGGGAAAGTCGGCGGTGTCCATCGCCGAAACGATCAGATTGTAGCCGCCCGATTGGGTGTGCGCCTGCATATCGGCGATGATGGCGGGCACGCGCTGCGGGTCGAGAAACATAAACACCACGGTGGCGACGATAAAGCCGTAGTCTTCGCCGATGTCGGCCTGGTTGATGTCGTAGGCAAACGCCTGCAGCGGCAGGTTTTCCTGCGCCGCCGCTTCGGCCAGGCCGTGCAGGCCGCCGGGGTTGTAGTCGCAGGCATCGACATCAAAGCCGAGCAGGGCGAGCGTGAGCGCGTTGCGCCCCTGGCCGCAGCCTAAATCCAGCGTTTTGCACGGGGAAACGTGCGCGAGCGCTTCTTTGACCGCCGAATGGGTGGCGGTCATGCCGTATTTTTTGCGGAAATAGTCGGTTTTGTCGCACCAGAAGAAAAGCTGCAGCTGCAGATCGTCGCCCTGCGCTTCGATTTTGTGCCATTGCTGCGGCTGGATGACCCATTCGCCGCTCTCGGGTGTGAGCAGGTGTTCGGAAACGGTGCTGCCGTCTTCGTTCAGGCGGTAAAACTTCAGGCTGCCGGCCGAGACCTGCAGCCGCCCCCACGTGCCTTCCTGGGTGTTGTGCTGCGACAGCAGCGCGTTCGGAATATCGGCGGCGTGCCAAACGGGCATTTTTTTGTAGCAAATCAGATTGTCGTTCATGGTGTCGTCCTTTGTGTCGAGAGTGTGAACAGGTTTTCAGGCTGCCTGAAAACGGCAAAGCGCCCAATCTTGGCGTGTCAGTCCAATTCGTTGCTCAGTTTTTGCAAAAAGGCCAGCCGCTCGGCGCGGACGGCGCCGCTGTCGGCGGCGGCTTTGAGCGCGCAGCCGGGTTCGGCGCGGTGGCTGCAGTTGTGGAAGCGGCATTGTCCGGCCAGATGGCGCAGGTCGGGGAAATACTGCAGCAGCTCGGTGCGCTCCAGATGGTGCAGGCCAAATTCCTGCAGGCCGGGCGAGTCGATCAGCTTGCCGCCGTTGTCCAAATCGTAAAGACGGGCGTGGGTGGTGGTGTGGCGGCCGGAATCGAGCGCGGCGGAAATCTCGCCGGTGCGGGCGGCATCGAAACCGAGCAGGGCGTTGGCCAGCGTCGATTTGCCCATGCCGCTTTGGCCGAGCAGGATGGCGGTTTCGCCGGCCAGCAGCGGCTTGAGCGCATCGGCATCTTCCAGCGCGCATAAGGGCAGCAGCGGATAGCCAAAAGTTTGGTAGAAAGCCAGTTTTTCCAGCCAGGCGGCGCTTTGCGGCAGGTCGCTTTTATTGACGGCAATCAGCACGCGGATGTCGGCGGCTTCGGCGGCGAGCAGGGCGCGCTGCAGCAGCATTTCGCTGGGCGCGGGCACGGCGGCGGTTACGATGACCAGCAGGGTAACGTTGGCGGCAATCAGTTTCGAGCGGTAGGCGTCCTGCCGGTAGAGCAGGCTCTGGCGCGGCAGCAGCTCTTCGATAACCGCCTGCTCGCGGTTGAGCGGGGTAATGCGCACCCAATCGCCGCATGCGAAATCAACCCGTTTGCCGCGCGTGTTGGCTTCGTAAAGGCAGCCTGAAAGCGTGCGGACGCTGAAACGGCGGCCGTAGTTGGCAGTGATTTGGGCGGTGTTTTCGGTGTTAGACATGGGGGGGCGGGTTTCAGGCAGCCTGAAAGGGCGGGATGGCCGCATTCACACTTCGGTTTTGTTCGGCGTGAAGGTTTCCCATTTGTTGCAGGCGGGGCAGTGCCAGAAGAAGACCTGCGATTTGAAATTGCAGTTGCGGCAGCGGTACATCAGGCTTTTTTGGATTTGGCGGTCGATCACGTTGCGGATCATTTCGGCGTCTGCTTTCCACGACGGATGCAGCGAGGAGAGGCTCATGCTCAGCAGGCGGTAAACGCCGTTGAGATCAGGGCGGGCGCGCACCAGTTCGAGCACAGTTTGGTTGGCGCGCTCTTCGCCGTAGAGCAGCAGCGATTTTTCGTAGATCAGCTGGGTCAGATCGAGCTGGGGAAAGGTTTTCATGTAGCCGATCAGGATGTCCAGCCCTTCGGCGGCCTTGCCCTGGGCGTCGAAAGCGTCGTACAGGCGCTCGCCGACCATGCTCAGATAGGCGTAGTTTTGTTTTTCGATGGCGCGGTAGGCATCGGCGGCAGCCTGAAAATTGCCTGCTTTGTATTCGATGTCGCCCAAAATCATATTGGCGCGCGTGCATTTGGCATTGTATTCGAGCGCGATGGCAACATGGCGGCGGGCGGTGTCGGCATCGGAGGCAAACAGCGCGGCCTGCGCGGTTTCGCAATGGAACTGGGCGATTTCAAAGCGGTAGGTTTGTTCGTCGTGAGACAGCAAGAGCGCGGTTTCGGCGGCTTTTTCCCAATCGCGGTCCTGCTGGTAGATGTTGAGCAGCACTTCGCGCGCTTCTTTGGCCATGCGGGTGTTTTGCAGCGGCAGCACGGTTTCTTCGGCGCGATCGACCAGGCCGGCGTTTTGGAAGTCGAGCGCCAGCTCGTAGAGCACTCGGCTGCGCTGGTCGGCATCCACGTCGGGCGAATCGAGCAGGGATTTGTGCATCGAAATCGCCTTGTCGTTTTCGCCGCGCTGGCGGTAGAGCTTGCCGAGGGTCAGGTTGAGGCGGTAGGCGTCGGGGTGGCCGCCGGCGGCTTCTTCCAGATGCTGCGCGGCTTGGGCGCTGTTTCTGTCCACCAGCGCGTTCAGGCTGCGGTAGAAGCTGTCGGGCACCGATTTGGCCTGCTTGAGCACCGCTTTCATATCGACGCGGGCGGCAATCCAGCCCATGGTGAAGAAAATCGGCTGCAGCAAAATGGCGGCAACCAGCGCCCATATCCAAATATCGTTTTCCATAGGGCGCGGCGTTTATTTTTTGTCGGCGGGGGCGGAGGCAGCCTGAACGGGTGCGGCGATGTCTTCGCCGGAAAGGCGCGCGCTTTTATGCACTTCGGCGCGCAGGCGGCCGTTTTCCGCGCGCAGGCGCAGCAGGCGGCCGAACATGGCGAAAATGCCGAACAGCGCGCCGATAACGAAGCAAATGAACAGCACCACAATCATCGGCCATTCGATGTGCTCGCCTGGGACGTAATAAAACGGCACGCGCTGGACGTTGTTCAGCGCGATGATCAGGAAAAATACCAGAATAAGGATTTTGAGCAGGTTATAGACCAGTTTCATGTTCGGCTCCGTAGGCAGGGCGTCTTGCAGATGCGGGCGCGGCGGCGTCCGCGGTGTGATTGGCAACGGGCAGGCAGCCTGAAAACCGCTTTCAGGCTGCCTGCGGGCGCGTAAGTGTAAACGATTTGCGCTGTTTTTGATATGGCGCGCCGTTGTCTCTAACGGCGCGGAGTGTATAATCGCAGGCTTTTCCACACCGGCGCGCCGCCCGATTCGGCCGGCCGCGGCCGGATACACGAACCGACCAACAAGAAAGAACACAATCATGGCGCTGACTATGGACGATCGCGACGGCAAAATCTGGTACAACGGCAGCCTGGTGGATTGGCGCGAAGCCAAAACCCACGTGCTGACCCACACCCTGCACTACGGTATGGGCGTATTTGAAGGCGTACGCGCCTACGAAACGGCGCAGGGGCCGGCAATCTTCCGCCTGCAGGATCATACCGACCGTTTTTTCGATTCGGCCAAAATCGTCGGCATCAAACTGCCTTTCGATAAAGAAGCCATCAACCGCGCCCATCTGGAAGTGGTTAGAGCCAACGGCCTGAAGTCCTGCTATTTCCGCCCGATGGCGTTTTACGGCTCGGGCAAGCTCGGCATCGCCCCCAAAGCCGACGACGTGCAGGTTATCGTTGCCGCTTGGGCATGGGGCGCCTATCTGGGCGAAGATGCCATCAAACACGGCATCCGCTGCAAAATCAGCAGTTTCAGCCGTCATCATCCCAACATCACCATGATTAAGGCCAAAGCCAACGGCAACTACATGAATTCCATCATGGCCAACAGCGAAGCGCAGCAAAGCGGTTTTGACGAAGCGATTTTGCTCGACTCGCAAGGCTATGTCGCCGAAGGCGCCGGCGAAAACATCTTCACCGTCCACCGCGGCCGCCTGTTTACGCCGGCGCTGGATGTGGCGCTGGACGGCATCACCCGCCGCACGGTGATTGAAATCGCCCGCGACATGGGATTGGAAGTGGTGGAAAAACGCATCACCCGCGACGAACTCTACATTGCCGACGAAGTGTTCTTCACCGGCACCGCCGCCGAAATCACGCCGATACGCGAAATTGACAACCGGCCGGTGGGCAGCGGCAGCCGCGGCGAAATCACCGCCCGCCTGCAGCAGCGCTTCTTCGATATCGTTACCGGACGCGATGCCGAATACGCGCATCTGCTGACTTATGTTGTGTAAATCATACGACATCGCACAGCGCACCGCAGCTTTCAGGCAGCCTGAAAGCTGCGGTTTTTATTTGTATATCGGCGGTGCCGGTTTTTCAGGCTGCCTGAAAAGCGGGTGCCTGTTGGGCAAAGACGGCCGTTTTCCCTTATCAAACAGCATGATTTTCTTTACAATGCCCGCTTTATATTCAAGCTCTGTAAAGGTTGTTTTACCATGTCTATGCAAATTACCGACCTCTTGGCGTTCGGAGTCAAAAACAAAGCCTCCGACTTGCACATCTCGGCCGGCCTGCCGCCGATGATCCGTGTGAATGGCGACATCCGCCGCATCAATCTGCCGGAAATGAACGCGGAAGAAGTCGGCAATATGATCGCTTCGGTCATGAACGATTTGCAGCGCAAAAACTACCAGCAAAATTTGGAAACCGACTTTTCGTTCGAACTGCCCAATGTGGCGCGTTTCCGTGTGAACGCCTTTAATACCGAGCGCGGCCCGGCTGCGGTGTTCCGTACCATTCCGAGCAAAGTGCTGACGCTGGAAGAATTGAAGGCGCCGCGCATTTTCCAAAAAATTTCCGAATACCCGCGCGGTCTGGTACTGGTTACCGGCCCGACCGGTTCGGGTAAGTCCACTACGCTGGCGGCGATGATCGACTACATCAACGACCGCATGCCCGCCCACATCCTGACCATCGAAGACCCGATCGAGTTTGTGCACCAAAGCAAAAAAGCCCTGATCAACCAGCGCGAACTGCACGAACACACCCACAGCTTCGCCAACGCCCTGCGCTCCGCCCTGCGTGAAGACCCGGACGTAATTCTGGTGGGTGAGATGCGTGACCCCGAAACCATCGGCCTGGCGCTGACCGCTGCCGAAACCGGCCACTTGGTATTCGCCACCCTGCACACCACCAGCGCCGCCAAAACCATCGACCGTATCATCGACGTATTCCCTGCCGGCGAAAAAGAGATGGTGCGCTCCATGCTTTCCGAATCGCTGCGCGCGGTAATCGCCCAAACCCTGCTGAAAACCAAAGACGGCAAAGGCCGTGTGGCCGCGCACGAAATCATGGTCGCCACCCCTGCGGTGCGCAACCTGATCCGCGAAAACAAGATCGCCCAGATGAATTCGGTGCTGCAAACCGGTCAGAACCACGGTATGCAGACACTCGACCAGTGCCTGCAGGACTTGGTACGCCGCGGCATGGTGTCGCTGGCCGACGCCCGCGCCAAATCCGCCAACCCCGATATGATTTCCTGATTGAACCCGCAGCGAGGAGCAAGCTATGTCAGAAGCCAATCACGGCCAAGTCGCTTCCATGTTGGAAGGCTATGTGAACCAGATGAAAATCACCCCCGAGGCCGCCGGTTTGGGCAATACCTATGTTGCCCAGAAGGCCGCGATGGAAGAGGCGGGCGAAGGCCATTCCGCTTTCCGTCCGATTGAAAAACTGCACCCGCTGCTGGAAAAAATGGCCGCCGAGTGTGAAAAGCGCGGCGCTTCGGATATCTTTATCAGCACCGGTTTCCCGCCTTCTTTCAAAATCAACGGCGAGCTGATCCCGGTGCCGCTCAAAGCGCTCACCCATATCGACACGCAAATTCTGGTGTACTCCACCATGACGCCCGAGCAGCGCGCCCGTTTCGACCAAGAGCTGGAGCTGAACTACTCGGCCACTTCCAAAGACGGCGTGCGTTTCCGTGTCAACGCCTACCACGAGCAAGGCCGCATGGGCATGGTATGGCGCCGCATCACCACCAAAATCATGACCGTGGACGATTTGCAGCTGCCGCAAGGTTTGAAAGAACTCGCCATGCAGCCGCGCGGCCTGATTATTCTGGCCGGTGCCACCGGTTCCGGTAAATCCACATCGATGGCCGCCATGCTTGACTGGCGCAACAAACACTCCGCCGGCCACATCGTAACCATCGAAGACCCGGTCGAGTACATCCATTCGCCGATTAAAAGCATTTTCACCCAGCGCGAGCTCGGTATCGATACCAACAGCTGGGACATGGCCGTGCAGTCCGCGATGCGTCAGGCGCCGGACGTTGTCTGCGTGGGTGAGGTGCGTAACGAACACACCATGGAAAAAGCGATGCAGCTGGCGCAAACCGGCCACTTGGTATTCTTCACCATCCACGCCAACAACGCCGTGCAAGCCATCGAGCGTATTCTCGGCTTCTACCCCGAAGAACGCCACCAGCAGGTGTTGATGGACTTGGCGCTGAACGTGGTCAGCATCATCGGCCAGCGTCTTGCCCGCCTTAAAGCCGGCGGCCGTACCGCGATTGTCGATTTGATGATCAACACCCCCGCCATGCAGGACCACATTTTCAAAGGCGAGCTGATGGAATGTATGGCGCTGATGAACCGCGCCGAAACCGACGGCATGCAGACCTTCGACCAAGACCTGTTCAAGCTCTACACCGAAGGCCGTATCACCTTCGACGAAGCCTTGCGCCAAGCCGAATCCGTCAACGACCTGCGCCTGCGCATCACCCTGTGGGAAGAGGGCAACGAAGCCACCCACATCTTCGAGCGCGTCAGCGATCTGGAAGTGCTGTAAACCCGTTTTCAGGCTGCCTGAAACACCAAACCTGCAACTTTGTAACGAAGTTGCAGGTTTTTCTTTGGGCACGGCAAAACCGCTGCGATGTTGATCCGGCTACAGGCAGCCTGAAACGGTGGCCGATCGATTTTCAGGCTGCCTTTGTGCCGGATGGTGCGCAGGTTTGGGCATGCAGGGCAATGCGGGGCAAAAAAGCAGCCTGAAAACTTTTCAGGCTGCTTTTTTTGCTGCGAAACAGAATAAGCGTTTATCCGTGCAGGGCGCGTTTGTCGGCGGCCAGGCAGGCTTCGTGGACGACTTCGGAGAGCGTCGGGTGGGCGTGGATGATGCGGGCGATGTCTTCGCTGCTGGCGGAGAATTCGAGTCCGACCACGCCTTCGGCGATCAGTTCGCTCACCATCGGGCCGACCATGTGCACGCCGAGAATGCGGTCGGTTTCGGCGTCGGCCAGCACTTTGACGGTGCCTTTGGCTTTGCCCAGACCCAACGCGCGGCCGTTGGCGCCGAAGCCGGAAGTGCCTTTTTTGTATTTGACGCCCTCGGCTTTGAGCTGCTCTTCGGTTTTGCCGACCCAGGCGATTTCGGGGTCGGTGTAAATCACGAAGGGGACGTTATTGAAGTCGATGTGCGGTTTCTGGCCGGCGATGCGCTCGGCCACGGCCACGCCTTCGTCGCTGGCTTTGTGCGCCAGCATCGGGCCGCGCACCACGTCGCCGATCGCCCAGACCTTGGGCAGGTTGGTGCGGCAGTCGCCGTCCACTTTGATAAAGCCGCGCTCGTCTTTTTCCAAGCCGACGGCTTCGCCGTTCAGGCCGTTGGTGTTGGGGATGCGGCCGATGGAAACGATGAGTTTGTCGAAGGTTTCGCTTTTCTTCTCGCCGTTTGCCAGCTCGAATTCAACTGTAACGCCTTTGGCATCGGATTTAATCTCACCGATTTTCACGCCCAGTTCGATGGCCAAGCCCTGCTCTTTGGTGAAGTATTTGAAGGCTTCTTTGGCGATTTGCTGGTCGGCGGCGGCCAGGAAGGTGGGGGCGGCTTCAAGAATGGTTACCTGCGAGCCGACGCGTTTCCACACCGAACCCATTTCCAAACCGATCACGCCCGAGCCAATGATGCCGAGTTTTTTCGGCACGGCAGTCAGGTTCAGCGCGCCTTCGTTGTCCAGCACGTTTTTGTTGTCGATGGCAATCTGCGGCAGCGGGCGCGGCACGGAGCCGGTGGCGATAATCACGTTTTTGGCTTCGACGACGGTTTTTTCGCCCTTGTTGTCCACTTCGATTTGGTAGAGATCGCCGTTTTTGCCTTTAAACGAACCCTTGCCGTGCAGGCTGGTTACTTTGTTTTTTTGGAACAAAAAGGCGATGCCGCCGGTGAGTTTGGTCACAATCGCGTCTTTGCGCTCGATCATTTTGGCGGCATCGAATTTCACGTCGCCCACGCTGATGCCGTGTTCGGCAAAATCATGCTGCGCGGCGTGGAAGTGTTCGCTCGATTGCAGCAGGGCTTTGGACGGGATGCAGCCCACGTTCAGGCAGGTGCCGCCCAATGCGGGGGCATCGCCTTTTTTATTGACGCCCGCGTCGATGCAGGCGGTTTTGAAACCGAGTTGGGCGGCACGGATGGCGGCAACGTATCCGCCGGGGCCGGCGCCGATAACGACAACGTCGAATTGAGACATGGTGTTTTTCCTTTGCTTTGGTTGCTGGGTTGCGGGCAAAACCGCAGCTTTGCCCAAACCGCGCCATTTTAGCAGCCAAAGGCGCAAGCGTTAAGTTTTATCACTTGGAAAAAAGCGCCGGCGCAAACGCGCTGTTTCCCTGCCTTTCAGGCTGGCTTCGCGGCGGGGAAATTGTTAAGATTGGTCGGCCGCGCGGATGCAGGCAGCCTGAAAAACCGGCTGCGCCGCCGGCACAAAAAACCATCAGAAAAACACGGAGAAACAGACATGAAAAACTTTGCAACCGCCGATTTGATCGACATCGCCCCCGATACCCCGTCCTGCGAAACCGATTTCAAAAGCTACGGCCTGCGCACCCGCTTTTGCGGCCGCATCCGCACCGTGCAATGCCGCAGCGACAACGGCCTGGTCAAACAGCTGGCCAACACCGCTTCCGACGGCGAAGTTTTGGTGGTGGACGGCGGCGGCCTGCGCTACAGCGCGCTGATGGGCGACATGATTGCCGAAGCCGCCGCGCGCAACGGCTGGGCGGGCGCCGTGATTTACGGCGTCATCCGCGACAGCGATGCCATCGGCCGCATGGATTTCGGCGTGAAAGCGCTGGGCACCAACCCGCGCAAAAGCGCCAAAGACGGGCGCGGCGCCACCGATACCGCCGTTGCCTTCGGCGGCGTCGTCTTTACCCCGGGCGCCTGGCTCTATAGCGACGAAGACGGCATCCTGGTGGCCGAACAGCCCTTTCAGGCTGCCTGAAACCCCAAAACCTGTTCCGAAACCACACACGAAAGGAAAACCAAATGATGAAAATCAGCAGCCAGTGGCTCGAAGGCCGCTGTTTCGTTGCCAGTAACGGCAGCGGCCACAGCGTAGTTATGGACGGCAGCGGCGGCGAAGCAGGCAGCCTGAAACGCGGCGTCAGCCCGATGGAAATGTTGCTGATGGGTGTGGCCGGCTGCTCCAGCATCGACGTGGTCGAAATCCTGAAAAAGCAGCGCCAGGACGTGCGCGACTGCATTGCCACCGTCGAAGGCGTGCGCGCGCCCACCGTGCCGCGCGTGTTCACCGAAATCCGCATCCATTTCAAAATTGTCGGCGTCGGCGTCAAGCCCGAACAGGCCGAACGCGCGGTGCAGCTGTCCGCCGAAAAATACTGCTCGGCTTCCATCATGCTGGGCAAAGCCGCCAAAGTCAGCCACAGCTTCGAGATAGTCGAAGCCGAAAGCCAATAGCGAAGGCAGCCTGAAAACGCTTTTCAGGCTGCCTTCCGATGCCCAAACTTCCCGATAAGGAGCATACCGTGTCCCAATGGTCTTACTGGATGATTGCCGCCGCCGTTGTTTTTGTGCTCGAGCTGTTTGTCGGCACGGTGTATTTGCTGGTGCTGGCCGCCGCCTTGGCGGGCACTTCGCTCTCGGTGCTGCTGTTCGGCATTCCGCTTCCGGTTGCGCTGGTGGTGGCTGCCGCGCTGTCCGGCGCCGGCGTGTATGCGGTGCACCGCAACCGCAGCGCCCACAAGCCCGCCGACAGCAACGATTTGGACATCGGCCAGCCGGTCAGCGTGGAAGCCGCGCTGCCCAACGGCCATTGGCGGGTGTTTTACCGCGGCGCGCCGTGGGAAGCGAAAAACACCGGCAGCGCCGAACTGCAAGCCGGCGGCAGCGCTGAAATCTGCGGTAAAGAAGGCATCGTGCTGCTGGTTCGCAAGCGCTGAAATCCGTTTGGGCGCAAAGCAGCCTGAAAACCGCGTTTCCCCTTTTTTCACACTTCACACAGGAGCATGGATATGGAACTGTTACTCCCTTTGGTTATCTTGGGCGGCATCATCGTTCTCGGTTACAAAACGTTTAAAGTTGTGCCGCAGCAGGAAGCCTACGTTATCGAGCGGCTGGGCAAATTCCGCGCCGTACTTAATCCCGGGCTCAACACCCTGCTGCCCTTTCTTGACCGCGTGGCCTACCGCCACTCGCTCAAAGAAATCCCGCTGGACGTACCCAGCCAGGTGTGTATCACCCGCGACAACACCCAGCTTACCGTGGACGGCATCATCTATTTCCAAGTAACCGACCCCAAGCTCGCGTCCTACGGCTCAAGCAACTACATCATGGCCATCACCCAGCTGGCGCAAACCACATTGCGCTCAGTCATCGGCCGCATGGAGTTGGACAAAACCTTTGAAGAGCGCGACGAAATCAACCGCATCGTTGTCGCCGCGCTGGACGAAGCCGCCGTATCGTGGGGCGTGAAAGTGCTGCGCTACGAAATCAAAGACCTGGTGCCGCCGCAGGAAATCCTGCGCGCCATGCAGGCGCAGATCACCGCCGAGCGCGAAAAACGCGCCCGCATCGCCGAATCCGAAGGCCGCAAAATCGAGCAGATCAACCTGGCCAGCGGCGAGCGTGAAGCCGCCATCCAGCAGTCCGAAGGCGAAGCGCAGGCCGCCATCAACGCATCCAACGGCGAAAAAGTTGCCCGCATCAACCACGCGCAGGGTGAAGCCGAAGCGCTGCGGCTGGTGGCCGAAGCCAATGCCGACGCCATCCGCAAAATCGCCGAAGCGCTGCAGCAGCCCGGCGGCAGCGAAGCGGTCAATTTGAAAGTGGCCGAACAATACGTCGCCGCCTTCGGCAAGCTCGCCAAAGAAGGCAACACCCTGATTATGCCGGCCAACGTAGCCGAACTCGGCAGCCTGGTCGCCGCCGGCCTGTCTATCGTTAAAAAAGGCGCGCCGCAAAACGGCAGCGGCAGTTAAAGCCGAAGCGGCCGGAAAAATGCCAGGCAGCCTGAAAACCCGAATATGCAAAACAACAAAACCTACCGCCCCTATCTTGTCAGCCTTTTCTGCATCGGTCTGGCCGTTTGGTTTTTCACCATGAAGATGTTCGGCTTTATGCTGCTGATTTTCCTGCCGCTGCTGCTGATTACCCGTGCCGTGAAATGGTGGAAGGTACGGCGCGACCCGCAGGCGAAAAGGCTTGAGCGCTTCCGGCTGGCGGCGTGGACGGCCGCCGTCGTTTTCATTCTCGGCGTGAACTGGCAGTACCAGCGCGAAGCCCGCAGCGAGATGGCCGCCATTGCCGCCGCTATCGATCGCTACCACGCCCAGCACGGCAGCTATCCCCAAGCTCTGGCCGATGCCGGTTTTCATACACACAAAAGTTTTGAAATACGCTACGGCTATCAAAAAGATACCCAAAAACATTTTCTGCTGTACAAAGACCCGCTGCTGCCCTTTGAGTTTTACAGCTACGATTTCGAGCACCACCGCTGGCTGCAGGACAACGGCGAGCCGGTGCGCGATTAGGCGGTTCTGCCCGCTAAGTTCCCTGTTCGAACAGGATTCGCCGTTTCAGGCAGCCTGAAAAACGAAAACCACCAACACACACATGAACCGCAAAACCCTAGCCCTAAAAACCGGCAAAGCCCTGCTGTGGCTTGCCGTTTTCTTTGCCGCCAGCCTGATTGCCGACTGGTGGCGCAGCCCCAACCCGCCTGCCAATGCCGCCGACCTGCCGCTGCACACGCTTGCCGGCCGCGACACCACCCTGCGCCAAAGCAGCAGCGGCCAAACGCTGGTGCTGTATTTCTGGGGCTCGTGGTGCGGTATCTGCCGCCGCACGTCGCCCGCCATCGAGCAGCTGCGCGCCGACGGCGTGCCGGTTATCGGTGTTGCCATGCAATCGGGCAGCGATGCCGATATCGGCCGATATCTGGCCGAGCACGGCTGGCATTTCGACACGGTAAACGACAGCGGCACGCTGGCGCAGCAATGGCAGGTGCGCGCGGTACCGACCGTGGTCTTGGTGCGCAACGGCCGCATCGTCCACAGCACCAGCGGCATCGCCAGCTACTATGGTTTAAAAAGCCGCATCCGGCTGGCAGACTGGAAAGACGGCTGAAACGGCGGGTTTGGCGTTTTAGCTTCGCAACTCCGCTACACTACGCAGGCTGCCTGCGGATCAAGGCAGCCTGAAAACTATCCGCACTGTGCCCCCATAACAAAAGGCAGCCTGAGACTTTCAGGCTGCCTTTTGCTTGGCTTTCCGGTGCGGACTTTAGGCGCGGCGGTTCGAGCCTTGCACCATATCCAGCAGAAACAGGCGGCAGTCGAGCTTGCCGTTGTAGAGCGGAATTTTGCGCTTGGGCGACAGGCGCATCAGTTTGGGCATATCGCGGTCGCCGCTGAACATGCCGATTTGCCAGCCGGAGTAATGCTGTTTGAGCCAGCTTCCCAGCTGCGGATAAAGCGCGTGCAGCGCCTGGATTTCGGCCAGCCGCACGCCGTAGGGCGGGTTGGACAGCATCAAGCCGCCGTCGCCATTGGGGCGCTGGGCAAGGGCGTCGCCGCGGCGCACGGCGATGACGTCGGATAACTGCGCCGCTTCGATATTGGCCAGCGCATGGCGCACCGCCTGATGGTCGATATCGGAAGCGGCGATTGGCGCCGGCGCGGGGCGGACGGCATCCTGCGCTTCAGTCCGCAAACGCTGCCACAGCGCGGAATCGAAGCCGCGCAGCCGCTCGAAAGCGAAACGGCGCAGCAGGCCGGGGGCGTGGTTTTGGGCGATCCACGCCGCTTCGATGGCGATGGTGCCGCTGCCGCAAAACGGGTCTTGAAAGGGCTGCGAGCCGTCGTAGCCGGCCAGAAGCAGCAGGCCGGCCGCCAGGTTTTCGCGCAGCGGCGCAGCGCCGGTTTCGCGCCGGTAGCCGCGTTTGAACAGCGCTTCGCCGCTGGTATCGACAAACAGCAGAGCCTGCGCTTCGTCTAAAAACACATGCACGCGCACATCGGGCGCGCCTTTATCGACGCTGGGGCGGCTGCCCGTGGCGTCGCGAAAGCGGTCGCATAGCGCGTCTTTCACTTTCAGCGCGGTAAATTCCAGGCTTTTCACCCGCGGCCGCTTGCCTTCGATCTGCACTTTGAAGGTCTGGCCGCCGTCGAACCAGGCCGGCCAGTCGGTTTCGCGGGCGAGACGGTACACATCGTGCTCGCTGCGGTAGCCGCCGGCGGCCAGCTGCAGCAGCACGCGGCCGGCGGTGCGGGCGTGCAGGTTGATGCGGTACACGGTTTTCAGGCTGCCTTGGCAGCGCACGCCGCCGTCGAGCGCTGCGGTTTTTTCGGCGCCGAGCGCGGACAATTCCTGCGCCAGCACGGCTTCCAGGCCGCGCGGGCAGCTGATAAATAGGGGATAGCTGTTCATAAGGGTCTTTCAAAAGGCGGAAAAAGTTTTCAGGCTGCCCTGATGTTTCAGGCAGCCTGGAAAACTGTTGGTACGGGCACTCAATCCCAATAGCGGTAACGGCGGTGGCGTCGCGGCGGCGGCGGATAAACCACCGGCGGCGCTTCCTGGTAAATCACCGTTGTTCCCGGCGGGGCGTGGACGTGGACGGTTTTATTAACGGTGGTACGGCTTTCCACCGGCAGATCGAGCACCGCCACGCGGCCGTCGGGCGTTTCGGCGTACATGCAGCCGCCCAAAAGCAGCAGGGGCAGCAGCGCGGGAAGAATCACAAAGCGGCAGCGGCGCACGGCGGCATCCTTTGCATTTGTGCCGTGTAGGATATGCACGATCCGTACCGCATCGGACGCCGGACGCCTGACTTTCAACATGCGAACGCCTCACCGCGCTGCGGGTTGCGCGAACCCAAGCACGTACCCGTTGAGATCCTTAACGTAGAACTCTTTCATACCGTAGAAGGTATCGTGCAAGTCGCGTACAACTTCACATTGCGTCTTCAGTCGAGCAGCGAGCGTTTCCAAATCGTCGACCTCGAAATACAGCACGGCACTGCTGCTGATGTCGGCGGAATCCGCAAAGGCGGGGACGTTATCGCGCAGGCTCTTTTGCTCCTGCAGCATAAGCTCGATATCGCCGTTCTTGATCAGTGCGTAAACCAGAACCTTGTTGGGGTCATACTGGGAGAGAATTTCCTCGGATCCCATCGGAACACTCATCACATGCTGGAAGCCCAGCACGTCAGCATAAAATTCGATGGACTTGTTGACATCCGCAACCATCATGTTACACCACAGTTTTTTCAGCATGATTTGTTCCTTTTTTGAACATTGAAAAAATGCGCCGTCAGGTACGCGATGCAGCAAGGGTGGCGAGCGTTTTCAGGCTGCCGCGCCCTGCACTTAACCTTAAAAGGTAAATTTGCTTTTTTTCTTCGGCCGTTTTTCGTCGAGATAGGCGGTCATGGTGTCGAACAGCACTTTTTCGCTGAAGCTGTCGCCTTCGCGGCGGATCAGGCGACAGCGTTGGACGGGGGCGTGGCCGGTAACCACCACCATGCGGCCGGTTTTGCTCAGGCGCTCGCGCAGGCCTTCGGGCAGCTCGCGCAGGGCGCCGCCAACGTAGATGGCGTCGTAGCTTTCGCCGTTTTTCATCAGGCCGTCGCCGTGGCGCAGTTCGACGTTTTTATAACCCAGTTTTTCTAGCACGCGGCGGGCGGCATCCAGCTGGGTTTCGTCCATATCGTAGCTGTGGACGCGGCCGCCGAGCGTGGCGAGTAAGGCGGTGGCATAGCCGGAGCCGGTGCCGATTTCGAGCACGCGGTCGTCTTTGCCCAATTCCAGCCCCTGCACCATGCGGGCGACGATTTTCGGCTCCAGCATCATGCTGCCGTTGGGCAGGGTCAGGGCGGTGTCGGCATAGGCGTAGCCGCGCTGGTCGGGCTGGACGAACTCTTCGCGCGGGATGTTGTCCAGCGCGTCCAAAAGGTCGAAATCCAATACGTCCCACGGGCGGATCTGCTGTTCCACCATATTAAAACGGGCTTTGTCGAAATCCATATCCGGCTCACAGTATGAAAGAAAAAAACGGCGCGATTATAGCGGTTTTGCGCCGCCTTTAACAGTAATGAACGCGGCGGCGCACAGCGCGAAACAGGCAGCCTGAAAAGCGTTTCAGGCTGCCTGCGGGTTTGGCCGGCTCAAGGTTTATACGTTGACGCCGTAGTTTTTCGCCAAGGGGCCGAGACCACCTTTGAAACCCTGGCCGATGGCGCGGAATTTCCATTCGCCGTTGTGGCGGTACACTTCGCCGAAAATCATTGCGGTTTCCACCGAAGCATCTTCCGACAGGTCGAAACGCGCCACTTCGACATTGGTGTCGGCGTTTACGCAGCGGATAAAGGCGCTGGATACCTGGCCGAAGTTTTGGTTGCGCTGCTCGGCTTCGTGGATGGTTACGGTTACGGCGATTTTTTCCACGTCGGCAGGAACCTGGTCGAGATTGATGATGATGCTTTCGTCGTCGCCGTCGCCTTCGCCGGTGCGGTTGTCGCCGGTGTGTTCCACCGAACCGTCGGCCGATTTGGTCTGGTTGTAGAAGATGAAGTCGGCATCGGAACGGACTTTGCCCGAAGCGTTGAGCAGGAAGGCGCTGCCGTCCAAGTCAAACGCTGCGCCGTCGGTGGCACGCACGTCCCAACCCAAGCCGATCAGCATTTTTTTCATGCCCGGTGCTTCTTTGCTCAAGCTGACGTTGCCGCCTTTTTGCAAACTGATTGCCATAAATGTCTCCTGTCGGTTGTGAAAAAGCGCGAAGCCGCGCGCTGCGGATTATAAGGCCGAACGGCGCTTTTGCAACGGGAAAAACACGCCGGACGGCGTTTTTGCCACAGCAAAAGGCAGCCTGAAAGTTTCAGGCTGCCTGCGGGGCTTTCAGGCTGCCGGCAGGGCGGCCAAAAATCCCAGCATGCGGCGGGCGCTTGCACTAAAATACGCGCCCTGCCGCGGGGCGCGCGATGTCCGTGCCGCCGTTGCAGGCAGCCTGAAAAATTTTGCCATGCTCACCGAACTCGAAAAAAACGCCATCCGCGACCACTACCGTACCCTGGCCGACAACCTGCCCAATTTCCGCCCGCGCGCCGCCCAGCGCGAGATGATTGCGGCGGTGGCCAACGCTTTTTCGCGCACCCTGACCGCCGAGGGCGGGGCAGGGCAGCCTGAAAACGGCGAGGCGCCCCGTCGCGAGGGCGAGAGCATTGTGGTGGTGGAAGGGCCGACCGGCGTCGGCAAGTCGCTGGCCTATCTGTTGGCCGGCGGCATTATGGCGCAGACGCGCGGCAAGCGGCTGGTGGTCTCCAGCGCCACCGTTGCCCTGCAGGAGCAGCTGGTCGGCCGCGATTTGCCCTTTGTGGTGGCCAACAGCGGGCTGGAATTGACTTTTTCGCTGGCCAAAGGGCGCGGCCGCTATCTCTGCCCCTACCGGCTCTACCAGCTGACGCAGAACAACGCCCAGCAGAGCCTGGCCGGTTTTGAAGCGCCGGCGGTGCTGTGGGACAAAAAACCGAAGCCGGAAGATTTGGCGCTGCTGCACGAAATCGCCGATCGCTTTTCCCGCCGCGAATTTAACGGCGACCGCGACGAGTGGCCGGATAAAATCGACGATGCGTTGTGGCAGAAAGTGAGCAACGACAACCACGGCTGCCTGAAATCCGCCTGCCCAAACCGCGCCGAATGCCCGTTTTATCTGGCGCGCGACACGCTGGACAAGGCTGATGTGGTGGTGGCCAACCACGATTTGCTGATGGTGGACATCAATATGGGCGGCGGCGTGATTCTGCCGGCGCCGGAAAACAGCTTCTACTGCATCGACGAAGCCCACCACCTGCCGAAAAAGGCGCTCAACCAGTTTGCCGCCGAGCATTCGTGGCTGCAGGCGGTGTGGCTGGCGGAAAAACTGCCGCAGCAGAGCAGCAAAATTGCCGCGCTGTGCGACAAAGACGAATTGGCGATGCTGGCCGACGAAGCGGCGGAAGGTCTGCTCGAAGCGCTCAACGAATGGCAGTTCCACCTGACAGACGAGCCGGATTTGCAGGACAAGGGCGACGGCCGCGAAAGCGTGTGGCTGTGGGAAGACGGCGAGATTCCCGAACATGTGCAGACGCTGGTGTCCAACAGCCACATCTGCGCGCAGGCGCTGCTCAAGCACGTTTGCGGCCTGCGCGACGCCCTGGCCGCCGCCCGCCGTGACAAAGAACAAAACGCCGCCCAAATCGATCGCACCGCCAGCGAGTTCGGCGTTTTCGTCGCCCGCGCCGAGCAGGTGGCGGCGGTGTGGGAGTTGCTGGCCGCCACCCGCAGCGACGACAAAGAAGCGCCGCTGGCCAAGTGGATTGCCTGCCGCCGCGACGACAAGGCCGACTGGATATTTCACGCCAGCCCCATCAGCAGCGCGTCGGCGCTGGCAAACGGCCTGTGGCGGCGGGCGGCAGGCGCGCTGCTGACATCGGCCACTTTGCAGTCGCTGGGCAGCTTCGATCTGCTGCTGCGCCAAACCGGCTTAAGCTGGCTGCCGCAAACCACCACGCTGGCGCTGCAAAGCCCCTTCGATTTTGCCAAGCAGGGCGAACTGTATCTGCCGCCTTTGACTGCCAGCCCGAAAAACCCCGCCGCCCATACCGACGAAATCGTCGCCTGGCTGCCCAAGCTCGTCAGCGACAGCGAAGCGGTGGGCACGCTGGTGCTGTTTTCCTCGCGCAAGCAGATGCAGGAAGTGGCTTTCAGGCTGCCTGAAAGCTATCTGCCGCTGCTGTTGGTGCAGGGCGAGCAGTCGAAAGCCTCGCTGCTGGCGCAGCACCGCGAAGCGCTCTCTGCCGGCCGGCCGAGCATTATTTTCGGGCTCGACAGCTTTGCCGAAGGCCTGGATCTGCCGGGCGAAGCCTGCGTGCACGTGATTATCGCCAAGCTGCCCTTCGCCATGCCCGACAATCCCATCGAGAAAACCCAGAGCCGCTGGATCGAGCAGCGCGGCGGCCGGCCGTTTATCGAAATCACCGTGCCCGAAGCCAGCATCAAGCTGATTCAGGCCGTCGGCCGGCTGATTCGCACCGAACAGGACTACGGCCGCATCACCATACTCGACTCGCGCATCAAAACCCAGCAGTACGGCCGCCAGATGCTCGCCTGCCTGCCGCCGTTTAAGCGCATAGGCTAGGGCGGTGTTCTGCTTGTGCTAGGGCAGCCTGAAAAGCAGAATCTGCGAAAGGCAGCCTGAAAAAACGCTGTCATTAGCTTACGCAAGTCCGCTACGCCACCCCCCGCGCAGGCGGGAATCTTGCTTGGCTTGGCGTTTAATAATATCTGGAGAAACAAACCATTGCCGAAGTTCCGACAAGATTCCCGCCTGCGCGGGAATGACGTTATTTGGAGTAATTGGGTTTGGAGCCATTTGGGCTTCTGCCCAACTTTCAGGCTGCCTTGCCCGTGCCGGTTTCGCCCCATACAAAAGCAGCCTGAAAACCCTTTGACAGGTTTTCAGGCTGCTTTTTGAGTTTGCGCTGCAGATTAGGCGGCGGCGGGTACCACGGCAACGGTGATGTTGGCAACGGCATCGGCGTGCAGCGCCACTTCCACTTCGTATTCGCCGACTGCTTTGAGCGGGCCGTTCGGCAGGCGGACGTTGGCTTTAACGGCTTCTACGCCGGCGGCAACGATGGCGGCGGCGATGTCGGCATTGGTTACGGAACCGAACAGACGGCCGTCCACGCCGGCTTTCTGGGCGATGGTAATGGTTTGGCCGTCGAGTTTCTGCTGGCGTGCCTGGGCGTCGGCCAGAGCCGCTGCCTGTTTGGCTTCCAGTTCGGCGCGGCGCGCTTCAAACTCTTTCAGGTTGGCTTCGGTCGCGCGTTTGGCTTTGCCTTGCGGGATCAGAAAGTTGCGGGCATAACCGTTTTTCACGGTTACTACGTCGCCAAGGCTGCCCAAAGCTGCGACTCTTTCCAGAAGGATAATTTGCATGGTTCGGACTCCTGATTATTTGTGTTGGTCGGTGTAGGGCAGCAAGGCCAGGAAACGGGCGCGTTTCACGGCTACGGCCAGCTGGCGCTGGTAGTGGGCTTTGGTGCCGGTGATGCGGGCGGGGATGATTTTGCCGTTTTCGGTGATGAAGTCTTTCAGCAATTCAACCTGTTTGTAATCCACTTCTTGGATTTTTTCTGCCGTAAAGCGGCAGTATTTTCTGCGTTTGAATGTTTGACGAGCCATTGTCGTTAACCTTTATGTGTTTGAATATGTTGGATGCGCAACACGGGATAATGGGTTTTCAGGCTGCGTTGGGCGAGAAATCCCGCCACGTCCACCTGTTCGCCCTCGCGGTGCTGCCATGCTTGGGCGTCCGAGCCGATGATTTTGCCGGCCAGTTCGAATTTGGCCAGATAGGGCGAGCCGTTGTCCTGCTGCCAAGATTCGTGGCTGAGCACCACATCCAGCACCGGCACGCCGGCGGGGGTGTAGCGCAGGGCGCCAACTTTGTGCAAAACCGCGCTCAGACGGAAAGTATTTTCCAAATCAGGATTCTGCGCTTTCAGCAGAAGCGGGAGCTGTGGTTTCGCCGCTCAGCAGGTTTTTGGATTTTTCTTCTTTCATCATCGGAGAAGCCTCGGTAACGGCGGCTTTCTTCTGGATGGTCAGATGGCGCAGTACCGCGTCGTTGAAGCGGAAGGCGGTTTCCAGCTCTTCCAAAACGGCGGGGGTGGTTTCGATGTTCATCAGAACATAGTGCGCTTTGTGGATTTTGTTGATGGGGTAGGCCAGCTGGCGGCGGCCCCAGTCTTCCAAGCGGTGGATGTTGCCCTGGTTTTCGCTGATCAGGGTTTTGTAGCGTTCGATCATCGCAGGCACTTGCTCGCTCTGGTCAGGATGAACGATAAACACGATCTCATAATGACGCATGTTGTCTCCTTACGGTTTAAAAACAGCCTTCAGCCATGCGGGCGCGTGAAGGCAAGGTTGGCAAAGCCGCGCATTATAGTCCGTGCGTTTGTGGCGGGCAAGTTTTGCGTGGTTTTTCAGGCAGCCTGAAAGGGTTTCAGGCTGCTTTGGGCGTTTGCAAAGACGGCTGCGGCGCTTGCCGCTGCGTTTCAGGCTGCCCGTTTAATGCTGGCAGCCGGCGCAGAAAAAAGTGCCGCGCTGGCCGAGTACGGTTTTTTCGATATGGCCGCCGCAGCGCGGGCAGACTTGCCCCTGGCGGCCGTAAACGGCGTATTCCTGCTGGAAATAGCCGCTGTGGCCGCTGCTGTCGGTGAAGTCGCGCAGGGTGCTGCCGCCGGCGGCGATGGCGCGCTCGAGCACGGTTTTGATGCAGCTGGCCAGCATTTCGCATTCTTCGGCGCTTAAGGAATTGGCGGCGCGGTCGGGGCGGATGCCGGCGGCAAACAGGCTTTCGTTGGCGTAGATATTGCCGACGCCAACGACCACGGCGTTGTCCATCAGCGCGGTTTTGACCGGCCGTTTCAGGCTGCTTAGGCGCCGGTGCAGATAGCTGCCGTCAAATTCGTCCGTCAGCGGCTCCGGCCCCAGCGCGGCGAGCAACGGGTGGTGTTCGGCGGCGCCGGCAAACCACAGCACCAGGCCGAAACGGCGCGGGTCGCGGTAGCGCAGCACGGTGCCGTCGCTAAAGGCGATGTCCAGATGGTCGTGCTTTTGCGGCTCGGGGTGCGGCGCATCGGGCAGCAGGATTTTCAGGCTGCCCGACATGCCCAGATGGATCAGCAGCACGCCGGTGGCAAAACGGATCAGCAGGTATTTGGCGCGGCGACTGCATTCGAGCACCGTTTCGCCGGCCAGCGTGGCGCCGAGTGTTTCAGGAACAGGCTGGCGCAGCTTGGCCTGGCGCACGGTAACGGCGGCGACGGTGCGTCCTTCGATATGCGGCGCAACGCCGCGCAGCACGGTTTCGACTTCCGGCAGTTCGGGCATGGTTTTCTTTCTGAATAAATGGCGCGGGCAAAAGCAAAAACGGTTTTCAGGCTGCTTTCGGATTTGCATCGATACGGACGGTACAGGCAGCCTGAAAGCCAAAAAACGCGCGAAACAAAGTTTCAGGCTGCCTGCCGTGCTCTTATTGTAACAAGCGCGGCGGGCGGGGAAGAAACCGCGGTGCGCTTGGCGGCGGGGTGGAAAGACTTTTCAGGCTGCTTTTGCCGGCGATGGTGGCGACGGCTGCGGCTTATGTTAAAGTAGCGCCTTTTTCGCCGAGCCCTTGTGAGGATATGCCCATGCCTGCTTCCCGCCGATATTTGAAACCTGCCTGCCTGATGCTGCTGCTGGCGTTTTCAGGCAGCCTGAAAGCCCAAACTGCCGATAGCGGCGAGAAGGTTTACCGGCCGTCGGTAAAAATCCGCTATTCCGAAGAGGAAAAGGCGGCGGAAGTGGCGCGGCGCGGTGCGATTGTCGATCACACCCAATATCTGTTTGCGCTGCTGTCGGCCGAAATCGCGCTGAACAAAGGCGACATTACCAGCGCCATCGGCACCTATCTGCATGTGCTGCGCGAAACACACGACCCGCAGGTGGCCGAACGGGCGATGGAATTGTCGATTTCCGTGCGCGCCTATCCGGTGGCCGACGCGGTGTACAAAAAATGGCTGGAAACCAAGCCGGAAGCCACGCCGGAGCACCGCCGTCTGACTTGGATCCACGCGCTCTCGCAAGGCGAGTGGGACGCCGTGCTGGCCGGCATGCCGCAGGTGATGGAAGAGGCCGGTGAAGAGCGGCGGCCGAAACTTTTTGTACTGTTGACGCAGATGGGCGCCGCTAATCCCGACCTGTTGGCCAAAGGCGGCGATGCCGTTGCCAAAACCGTGAGCCGTTACGACACCCTGCCCGAGGCGCTGATTGCCGATCTGCTGTTTCACAGCGATGCCAAAGGCAAAGAGCAGGCGGCGGCGGATTTGAAAAAGCTGTCCGCGCTTGACGTGCCGCCGGCGCTGTTTGCCGTGATCGATGCCGTGGCGCGCATCAACGGCGAGCCGTTCAAAAAGTTTTTCGACGGCGCGGAAAAGCAGGAACTGAAACGCGAATGGCGTCTGCTGGAAGTGGACGTGCTGACCCGCAGCGGCGATTACGCCAAAGCCAACCGCCGCCTGCAAAAGCTGCTGGGCGACGCGCCCAGCGCCCAGCTTTATCTTCAGGCTGCCGGTTTGGCCAAAGAGCGCAAAAGCCCGATGAACACCGTGCTGGGCTATATCGAAAAAGCCTACCAGAGCGGCACCGACGAAGAAAAATCCCGTGCTGCGCTGCTGGCTTCGACCATGCTGTGGGGCGAAGACCGCTATGTTGAGGCGGAAAAATGGGCGAAAAAAATCACCAACCGCGAATACCGTTTCGACCGCGCCGTGCTGCTGGCCAATCTGGCCGGCTCGCAAAAACAGTGGCCGCGCGTCAAACTGCTGGTGCAGCAGGCCAAGAAAATGCCCGAAAAGAGCGGCCGTTTCTTTGAAGCCAAAGACTTGGACGGTGCCTATATCTCCGCCGTCAGCGAATCGCAGCCGCCGGCGCAGGCCGTGCAGACGCTGGGCGCCCTGATTGCCCAGGCCGAGCGCAGCCGCCCAGGCACCGAGCGCAACCGCTATCTGGGCATGCTGCTGCTGCAGCGCGGCCTGATTTACAGCGACAAGCTCAAGCAAAACGCCAAAGCCATCGCCGATTTCCGCCGCAATCTCGAACTCAACCCCGGCAGCGCCGAAGCGCAAAACTCGCTCGGTTACACCCTGCTCGAAAGTGGCACGGGCAATGTGGACGAAGCCTTCAAGCTGATCCAGAGCGCCTACCGCCAGCGTCCCGACAGCGTGGAAATCAACGACAGTATGGGCTGGGCTTACTTCAAAAAAGGCGATGCCGAAAACGCGCTGCCCTATCTGGAATACGCCTACCGCAACAAAAAAGACCCCGAAGTTGCCGCCCATTTGGGCGAGGCTTATTGGGCGCTGGAGCAAAAAGAGCGCGCCCGCGAAGTATGGCGCGAAGGCTGGCAGAAAGACCCCAAACACGCCGTGTTGGCCGCCGTGCTGAAAAAATACGGCATCGTTTTCAAATAAACCGTCCCCGCCCGCGCCCGTCGTCTGCCGAGCCGGCGGGCGTTTTCCCGCCTTCTTTGGCGGCTGATTAACCGTTTTCCCGCATTTTGTTTTTTCCAAACCTGTTTGCCGTCTCGCGTGCAAGGTTCGCCGTGCCAAAGACGGCAGACAGGTTTTCAGGCTGCCTGAAATGTCCTTTATCCTTTCCAAACAAGCCATTGCGGTGGCCGTGCTGCTGCTGGCCTTTGCCGGCGTGAAAACCGCCGCCGTGCTGTGGTGGCAGAACAGCCGCAGCGCCGAAGCTGCCGCCCAGCCGGTGGCCGCCTGCCGCGTCGAAGCCGGCGGCTGCCCCTTTCTCGGCAGCGCCCGTTTTCGTCTTGAAGGCGTGGGCGACGGCAAAGCGCCGTTTGCCATCCGCGCCGAGGGCGTGCCCGACAACATCGGCAGCGTCAGCGCGTCTTTCCGCATGGACGGCATGGACATGGGGTTCAACCGCTTTGATTTGGTGCGCAACGGCAGCGGCCGCTGGCAGCTCGACAACGCCCGCCTGCCCTTCTGCGTTGCCGGCCGCCATGACTGGATCGTCGAATGGGATGCCGACGGCCGCCGTTTTCAGGCTGCTTTTAGTACCCAGCCTTAGGGTGTGTTGACACTCAGCGTTGCGGTGGTGTTTTGGGCAAAAAATACTCGCCTGCCGCGTCAAAAATGCTCGCAAGGTGCCCAACCTTGCTGTGCTTTTTTCCTTGCATTCGGGCATTTTTTACTCAAAAAACCACTTCGCAAGCCGAATGTCAACACACCCTAGCGTCGCATATGTTTTTTAAAACTGCCCAAAAGCAGCCTGAAAACCGCCAACATGGTTTTCAGGCTGCTTTTTTGGATTTGCCCGAAGTTGCGTTTCAGGCTGCCTGTGATGCCGTCTGAAAAGCAGCCTGAAAACGGCAGGGCAGCCTTGTTCCCGCTTGTGGGGAAAGGCTAGGGCAGGGGCTTGTGCCGCTAAAGCAGTTCTGCGAACTGCCACCCCTACCCCGGCTCCCCCCGCGCTTGAGGCGCAGGGAAGGGGAGAAACGCTGTTTCAGACAACCTTACAGGCAGCCTGAAAGCCGGATAGTGCGGCAAAACGGCAAAAAAGCAGCCTGAAAATGGTTTTCAGGCTGCTTTGGTGTCGGCAACGGCGCTTAAATCGCGCTCAGGCGGTCAATACATGCCTTCGCGCTCTTCGCGGGTGCTGATGTAGATGTTTTTCACCTGGGTGTAGGCGCCGAGCATCATTTTGTGGGTTTCGCGGCCGATGCCGGAAGTTTTGTAGCCGCCAAAGGGCGCGCCGGCGGGCAGACGGTTGTAGCAATTGATCCACACGCGGCCGGTTTCCAGCGCGCGGGAAACGCGCAGGCAGCGGTTGATGTCGCGGCTCCACACCGCACCGCCCAGGCCGTAGTCGCTGTCGTTGGCCATGGCGATAACTTCTTCTTCGGTTTTGAATTTGATTACGGTGGCCACCGGGCCGAAGATTTCTTCCTGCGCCACGCGGGCGGTGTTGTCTTTGGCTTCGATTAGGGTGGGTTCGATAAATTCGCCTTTACCCAATTCGCCTTCAACCTTTTTGCCGCCGGTGATGATGCGGCAGCCTTCCTGTTCGCCGATTTTGATGTATTTCAAAATGGTGTCGAGCTGGCCGGCACTCACTTGGGCGCCCATCTGGGTGTCGTCTTCCCACGGCAGGCCGACTTTGACTTTTTTGAACTCTTCGGCCAGCGCGGCAACGAATTTATCGTAAATGCCTTCCTGCACGAAGATGCGCGAGCCGGCGCAGCACACCTGGCCTTGGTTGAACAGAATGCCTTTTTGCGCGCCTTCGAGGGCTTTGTCAAAGGGCATGTCGTCAAAGAAGATATTGGCCGATTTGCCGCCCAGTTCCAGCGTGGCGGGAATCAGCATCTCGGCGGCGGCGATGCCGATGTGGCGGCCGACTTCGGTGGAGCCGGTAAAGGCGAGCTTGCTGAAGCCTTTGTGGCGCAGCATGTATTCGCCGGACTTGCTGCCGCGGCCGGTGATGATGTTGAGTACGCCTTTGGGCAGCAGGTGGTTCACTTTCTGGGCGAAAGAGAGCAGGCTCAGCGAGGTGCTGGACGAGGGGTGGATGACGATGGTGCAGCCGGCGGCCAGCGCGGGGGCGATTTTCCAGGCGGCCATCAGGAAGGGGAAGTTCCACGGAATGATTTGGCCGACCACGCCGATGGGTTCGCGCAGCACGATGGACAGGTCTTCCTGGTCAAGCTGGTTGGCGGTGCCTTCTTCGCCGCGGATGACGCCGGCGAAATAGCGGAAATGGTCGGCAGACAGGGCGATGTCGGCGGCGCGGGTTTCGCGGATGGGTTTGCCGTTGTCCAGCGTTTCCTGCAGGGCGAAGAGTTCGAGGTTTTCTTCGATGACTTCGGCGATTTTAATCAGCAGCGCGGCGCGCTCGGCGGCGGTGCTGTTTTTCCAGCTTTTAAAGGCTTCCTGCGCGGCTTTGACGGCGGCATCGACGTCGGCTTCGCTGGCATCGGTAAATTTGGCCAGCACTTCGCCGGTGGCGGGGTTGTAGGATTCCAGCAGATTGGCCGGTTTGGTCCATTCGCCGTTGATCAGCAAGCCGTATTCTTTGTCGAACACATTCAGATTTTTAGCCATGATGTTTCTCCTGTGGGTTGGGCGGCTGCCGCCGCAAACTGCCGGCAGAGAAATTCTGCCTGCCGCTTCAGGGTATTGCGTTTTGCTGCGCGTTGCAAGTACTTCCGCGTTTGCGTTTTGCATTGCTGATGGCGGCGATTATTGCGGCAGGCAGCCTGAAAGGCCGATTGGCACGGAAAAAACGGCAAAAAGGCAGCCTGAAAAGTTTTCAGGCTGCCTTGGGGATGGCGAAAAGGGGCTTAGCCGGGTTTGCCGTCCAAACGCGGACGCAGCAGCCAGGGCAGGTAGCGGAAGAAGAAAATCAGCATGGACGCCGCAAACAGCACCGCCGAGCAGCGGTAGCTGTGCAGGTAGGCGGTGGGATGCACATACAGCATCACCGCCGCCAGCGCGCGCATCAGGCTGGCGGCCACCATCAGCCAGAACGCCAGCCCCAGCCCTTTGGGCACCGGATAGAGCGGGCGGGCGGTGTGGCCGAGCGCGGTGCGGGTCATCATGCCGATGGTCAGCAGGCCGATGCCGCCCACCGCCAGCAGGTGCACGCCGAGGCTCTGTGTTTGGCTGTAGAAGCGGCCGATGCCCATAAACAGCAGCCCCAGCGCGGTAAAGGCGTAGCCGATATGCAGCACCCACAGCATCGGTTCGCGCAGCACGCCTTTGTCGAACCAGCGCACCGACTGGATGATATTGATGATGCCCAGCGCGATGGCGAGCACGCCGACCACCGGTTTCAAAAACGGCCAGGCAGCCTGAAGAAACAGCAGCGGGGCGATCAGCATCGGCAGCACCAGCGTCGAGAGCATCAGCCACATCGGGCTTTGCACCTGCTCTACGTTCAGGCGGCGCGAAGTGAAGAACGAAATGATGCGGTTGCCGACCAGGCCGATAAAGCCGGCCACCATAATCAGGCCGGAAATCAGCCCGTTGTGCAGCACGGCGCCGTCGATCGGGTGAAGGAACAGGTGGAACAGGCCGTGGGTGGCGCCGAGCATAAACAGCGCGGCCACGGCGATGTAGTTGCGGGTGCTGCGGCTTTTCCATACCGCATCGCCCATGCCGTAGGCCGAGAGCCAGTAAAACAGCGTGCCGCACACGCCGGAAGCGGCCAGCGCCCAATGGCGCGGCACAAAGGCCAGCACCCGCGCCGCCAGCCACAGCGCGGTCAGCACAATCAGAAAACGCCCGTGCACCGGCGGCTGCTTGGTCCAGGTGGCGACGGCGGTCAGCAAAAAGGCGACCACCACCGCACCGGCATAACCCCAGATCATTTCATGGGCGTGCCAGTAAAAACTCGGTAAAACGGAAGTGCCCTGGTAGCCGAAGCCCCACAGCAAAACGGAAACCGCGGCATAAAGCGCGGAAAGCAGATAAAACGGCCGAAAGGCCATCGCCCACACCGGGCGTTCGGAAAAAGCGGTCATTGTTGTCGTGTCCTTGGCAGGGTAGTGTTGTTTTTCGGTTTGTTTTTTTTCAGGCAGCCTGAAAGGGTTTTTACGCCGGATCGGGCGGCGGCAGCGCGTGTTTGGTTACCGCTTCAAACAGCTCGCGCTCTTCAAAACGAGCATGGCTGCGCAGCAGGGTGGCGAAGGCCTTGTTCCATTCGGCATCGTCAAAACGCGGCTCGCGGATCATCTGCCGCAGCTGGGCGTGTTCGGCTTCGAAACGCTCGCGCAGCGCGGCATCGGGCAGCTTGTGCCATAAGGGGCCAAACAGGGTTTCTTCTTCGAGAAAATGGTGTTCGAGATCGACGAAATGTTCGGTGATGTCGGCGCGGTGGTTTTTTTCCGGCTCGCGCATAATCCGCAGGCACAGCGCCAGCGTATGGTGGTGCTCCATCGACAGTTGGGTGAGCGCCGGATGGCGTTTGAGCGGTTTCATGATGTGGTGTTCCTTGTTATTTGTTATTTGAGCGTATAAGATGCCCATATTATGAAACTTTAACTTTTTTGCCGCAACAAACAATGTATCTGACGCAACAAACCGACTACGCCATGCGCGTATTGATCTACGCCGCTGTAAACGATGGGGTTCTGGTCAATATCGGCACCATCGCCGAGGCCTACAAAATCTCCAAAAGCCATTTGATGAAAGTTGTTACCGCCTTGGTCAAAGGCGGCTTTTTGATTAGCGTGCGCGGCAAGGGCGGCGGTTTGCGGCTGGCCAAAAGCGCCGAAGAAATCCGCGTCGGCGACGTGGTGCGGCTGATCGAGCCGATGCAGATTGCCGAATGCTTCGGCAGCAACAACCAATGCGTCATCACCCCGCACTGCCGCCTGGCCGACGTGCTGCACGGCGGCCTGCGGATTTTCCTGCAACACCTGGACGGCTTTACGCTGGCCGATTTAATCAACCGCCCCACCAGCCAGATGCTGCAGGAAACCCACATCGCCATCAACGCCGCTGGCAAACACTAAACCCCGCTTTCAGGCTGCCTGTATGCAACAGGCAGCCTGAAAACCCTTTTTAAGCCTTGAATAAAGGCAGCCTGAAAAGCGGCCTGTGTTAGAATTGCCGCCTTTTTCCCACCCCCGTTTTGCGCCATGAATATTCCCCAAACGCTTGTGATTGCCAGCCGCGAGAGCCGTCTGGCGATGTGGCAGGCCGAATACGTCCGCGACCGCCTGCAGGCGCTTTATCCGCAATGCCGCGTCAGCATTCTGGGCATGACCACCCAGGGCGACCAGATTCTCGACAAAACCCTGTCCAAAATCGGCGGCAAGGGTCTGTTTATCAAAGAGCTGGAGCAGGCGCTGCAGGACGGGCGCGCCGATTTGGCCGTCCATTCGATTAAAGACGTGCCGATGGATCTGCCCGCCGGTTTCGCGCTGGCCGCCATCAGCGAGCGCGCCAATCCTTTCGACGCTTTCGTTTCCAACCGTTACGACAGCCTGCAGGCGCTGCCCGCCGGCGCAGTGGTCGGCACTTCCAGCCTGCGCCGCGAAGCCCAGCTGCGCGCCCGTTTCCCGCAGTTGGAAGTGCGTCCGCTGCGCGGCAACGTCCAAACCCGGCTCGCCAAACTCGACCAGGGCGATTACGACGCGATTATTCTCGCCGCCGCCGGACTGGAGCGGCTGGGGCTGCACGAGCGTATCCGCGCCATCCTGCCGCCGCAGGAAAGCCTGCCCGCCGCAGGGCAGGGCGCTTTAGGCATCGAAATCGCCGCCGAGCGCCAAGACCTGCTCGAAGTGCTTGCCCCGCTCAACCACGCGCAAACCGCCGCCTGCGTAACCGCCGAACGGGCGCTGGCGCGGGCTTTGGGCGGCAGCTGCCAAGTGCCGCTGGCCGCCTACTGCACCGAAGATCAGGGTTTGCTGAGCCTGTACGGACTGGTCGGCCATCCCGACGGCTCGCACACGCTGCACGCATCCGCACAGGCGCCCGCCGCCTATGCCGACGCACTCGGCCGCGCCGTTGCTAAAAAACTGGCCGACGACGGCGCAGCCGAACTGATCGCCGCCATTCTCAACGAAACTTCCGCCGCTGCGGAAAAGGAAATCCGATGATTGCACAAGCTATACTCGCCGCTGCCTTAGGCATGGACTTCAACAGCGCGTTGGCGCAGGCGCAGCAGCAGCAGGCCGCGCTGCCCGCCGCCCAGGCCGAACTGCTCGACCAGCAGCGCGGTGAAGCCGTCAGCCTGGCGTTTGATGCCTGCGGCTACGGCGAAGAAACGCCCGAAGGCGAAGTGGTTGCCGACGAAAACGAAGCCGCGCCGCCCTTTACCGTAGTGGCCGCCATCGACCGCTCCGGCCGCGTGATGCAGACCTGGCGCCAGGGCGGCGACGAGCGTTTCGCTTCCTGCGCCGAAGCGCAAATCCGCCAGAATATGCGGTTTGCCGCGCCGCAAGAGCCTTTCTTTGCTTCTTTTGAATTCCGCTTTTAAGCATTATGGCCGCCGCCGAAAGGCAGCCTGAAAACGCCGCTCCGCGGATGCTGTTGCTGCGCCCGCGCCAGCGGCTGGCCGCCGATGTGGAGAGCTGCCGTGCCGCCGGCTGGCAGGGCGTGCCGTTTGCGCCTTTGGAAGCGCAGCCGCTGCCTGATGCGCTGGCGGCGCTGCCGCAGCAGCTGGCGCAGTCGGCCGCTGCGTTTTGGGTCAGCCCCACTGCGGTGGAAATTGCCGCGCCGGCGGCGTTTTCAGGCAGCCTGAAAGCCCTGCCGCATGTGGCGGTGGGTGCGGCAACGGCGGCGGCGCTGCACGCGGCCGGCGCGCAAAACGTGGTGTTCGACCCCGCCGGCAAAGACAGCGAAAGCGCGGCGCGGCTGCCGATATGGCGCACGCTGCCCGCCGGTGCGCAGGTGCTGGTGGTGCGCGGCGAAAGCGGCCGCGGCCATCTGGCTGCCGAGCTGGCCGCTGTCGGTCTGCGCCCGCATTTTGCGCCGGTGTACCGCTTGGCGCCGCTGGCGCTCGACTGGCAGCTTTTTCGCAACCCGCCGCCGCAGGCGGTATGGCTGACCGCGCTGCAGTGCGCCGATGCCATGCTCGCGCAGCTGCCCGCCGAATTGGCGCAGAGCGCGCAATCCTTGTTATACTTTACCCACCACGAGCGCATCCGCCGCGGCCTGTTAGAGCGCGGAATGGCGCGCGTTTTTTGTGTCGCAGACCTGCCGGCGGCGTTTGCCGCTTATGGCAGCCTGAAAGCCCGGTTCGGGGCAGCCTGAAACGGTTTTCAGGCTGCTTCGGGCAGTTTGGCAGGCTTCAGGCAGCCTGAAAAGTTTGGCGGCCGTTTTAACCGTTTTATCCTTATTTTCCCGCCGCGTCGCGGCATCAGACGGAGTGTCCATTATGAGCGAATCCACCCAACAACCCGTTCCGGAGCAGAAGCAGACCCAGCCCGAACCGGCTGCGGCACCGGCCGCAACGGCTGACGGCGGCGCGGCGGCACAGCCGATCGTGATCCAGCAGAAGGGCGGCGGCAAAGGTTTGGCCGCCGGCGCGCTGGTGTTGTCGCTGATTGCGCTGGGTGTGGGCGGCTTTTTGTTTGTCGAAGGACAGAACGTGCTGCGCAACCAGGAAACGCGCGTCAGCCACGAGCTGGACAAGGCGGCGCTGGGCGAGAGCCAAAACGGCGTGCTGCTGCAGGAATCGCTGCGCGAACAGCAGGCGCTGAAAGCGAAAATCCAAGAGCTCGAAGCGCAGCAGGCGCAGGGCGGCCGGCAGCTGGCCAATGTCGATCGCGCCTATACCGAGCTGCTCAAAGGCCGCGTCAACTGGCTGGTGGACGAAGTGGAAGTTACCCTGAATCTGGCGTCGCAGCAGCTGGTGCTCTCGGGCAACGTGCCGGTGGCGGTGAACGTGCTGGAGAGTCTGGAGCAGCGTCTGAGCCGTTTCGAGCAGCCTGAATTGCTGCCGATCAAGCAAGCGATCAGCCAGGATTTGGCGGCGCTGAAAAACCGCCCTTATCTGAACGTAGCTGGCACCGCGCTGCGGCTTGACCGCTTGGAAAACGGCGCCGCCGGCCTGCCGCTGCTGTTGGACAGCACGCTGAAAACGCAAAACGCGCCCGCCGCGCAAGTACATTCCGGCGGTTTTTGGTCGCGCACTTGGGAAAACAGCGTCAATATGCTCAAAGGCATGGTCGAAGTGCGCCATCTCGACAGCAACGATGCCATGCTGCTGGCGCCCGAGCAGGTGTATTTCGTGCGCGAAAACCTGCGCCTGAACCTGCTGGATGCGCGTTTGGCGCTGCTGCAGCACAACGGCGAGGTTTACCAGAACGATTTGAATAAAGTCGAAACCACCGTCAAACAGTATTTCGACGTGCAGTCGCCCACCACCCAGGCGTGGCTGAAGGAATTGGACGAACTCAAAGCGCTGGAAGTGCGGATGGTTTCGGACGATGCCCTGAAAGCCAGCCAGGCCGCGGTGCGCAATTACCAAAACAGCGTGCGTACCGCCATGCCGGTGGTGCTGCCTGAAAACGCACCGCTGCCGCCGGCTTCCGCGCCCGCGTCTGCCGACAGCGTTCAGGCTGCTTCGCAAACCACCGCTTCCGCCGCGCCGGCCGCTTCCGCGGTGAAGGCTTCCGATCCGGCCGCCTCATCGAAGCCGGCCGCGAAAGACGAAAGCAAAGGCGGGCAGCCTGAAAAACCGCAGGCCAAGCCCGAAACCAAACCCGACGCCAAAGCCAAAGGAGCGCAGGCATGAAACAGCTGATTTGGATTATCGTCCTGTTTGCCGTCGGCATCGGGCTGGCGCTGTTGTCCAATATTTATACCGGCAATGTGTTCATCCAGGTGAACACCCTGCTGGTGCGGGTGAATCTCAACCTGTTTATCGTCGGCCTGCTGCTGGGCGTGCTGCTGCTGTATATTCTGGTGGGCGTGTTCGCCGCGCTGCTCGGCGCCCCCGGCCGTTTGAGCCGTTTCGGCACCAGCCGCAAGAGCCGCAAGGCCGCGCAGGCGCTTAATGCCGCCGGTTTGGCGTATTTTGAAGGCAAGTACCGTCAGGCCGAACAGCAGGCCGCCAAAGTGCTGGCCAACAAAGAAGCCGGCGACAACCGTGTGCTGGCGCTGCTCTTGGCCGCCCACGCTGCCGACCAAAGCGGCGACCGCGAAGCCAGCCTGCGCTATCTGGCCGACATCGCCAAACTACCGGAAAAACAGCAACTCTCCCGCCACTTGCTGCTGGCCGAAAGCGCGCTCAGCTCGCAAGACTATGTGTCTGCCGACAACCACCTGAAAGCCGCCGCCCAAACCAACCCGCGCCTGACCCGCCTGGTACGCCTGCAGCTGCGTTTGGCGCAGGATCAGGGCGACGCGCTGGAGATTCTCGACAAAACCGACAAACTGGTGCGCGCCGGCGCCGTCAGCGACACCGCCGCCCGCCAATACAGCCTGCAGGCCTACCGCAAGCTGCTGCAGAGCGCCGACGATGCCGCCGGTATGAAGGCCTGTCTCAAACGCATTCCCGATGCGCTGAAAGAAGACGAGCTGTGCCAGACGGTTGCCGAGCGCTATGCCGAGCTGGGGCTGTACCGCCAGGCCGTTTCCTGGGTAGGCAAATACTATCCGCTCAACCATCAGGCCGGCCTGCTGCCGCCCCTGATCGAAAGCGTGCGCTATCTGAGCGACAAAGAGCAGCGCAAAATCATCGACACCGCCGATGCCTGGCTGCCGCACAACCCCAACGATGCCCGTCTGCTGATGTATCTGGGCGAACTGGCCTACAACAAACAGCTATGGGGCAAGGCTCAGGGCTATCTCGAAGCCAGCATCGGCATCGCCCCCAGCCCGTCCGCCCGTCTGATTCTGGCCAAAGTGCTCGACGAATCCGGCCAGAGTGCCGAAGCGGAAAACCAGCGCCGTCTGGCATTGGAGCAGATGGGCGACGAATAAAGCCCGTTGCGCGGTGTACCGTATTTTTCAGGCTGCCTTTACCCAAAGGCAGCCTGAAAAGCATTCAAGCGGCTTTCAGGCTGCCCCGATGCCGCGCCGCATTTCGGCTTGGCGGGACGTTCGGGGTAGCCTAAAAAAACGCGGTCGTAAAAAAACGGGGCGGGAAGACTGTTCTTCCTGCCCCGTTTTCAGGCTGCCCGATTCTGCAAAGCAGCCTGAAAGCATTGCCGGCGGTTTTCAGGCTGCCTGCCGTTTATTTGGCGGCGTCCAGGCCGAATTCTTTGTGCAGCACGCGGGTGGCCAGTTCCATATATTTCTCGTCGATCAGCACCGACACTTTGATTTCGGAAGTGGAAATCATCTGAATGTTGATGCTGTCGGCGGCCAGCGCGCGGAACATTTTGGAGGCGACGCCCACGTGCGAGCGCATGCCCAGGCCGACGATCGACACTTTGCATACGGTGTCGTCGCCGCTGACTTCCTGCGCGCCGATGGTGTGTTGCAGCGCCTGCAGCACTTCCAGCGCTTTTTTGTAGTCGTTGCGCGGCACGGTGAAGGAGAAGTCGGTGGTGCCTTCGGTGCCGACGTTCTGGATGATCATATCGACTTCGATGTTGGCATCGGCAACGGTGCCGAGAATCTGGTAGGCGATGCCCGGTTTGTCGGGCACGCCGCGCACGTTGATGCGCGCCTGGTTTTTGTCGAATGCGATGCCGGATACGATGGCTCTTTCCATGTTGGGGTCTTCCTCAAAAGTAATTAACGTTCCGTCCCCGCCTTCGGTGAGACTGCTGAGTACGCGCAGGCGGACTTTGTATTTGCCGGCGAATTCCACCGAGCGGATTTGCAGCACTTTCGAGCCGAGGCTGGCCAGTTCCAGCATTTCGTCGAAAGTAACGGTTTCCATGCGGCGGGCTTCGGGTACCACGCGCGGGTCGGTGGTGTAAACGCCGTCCACATCGGTGTAGATTTGGCATTCGTCGGCTTTGAGCGCGGCGGCAAGCGCCACGGCCGAGGTGTCCGAACCGCCGCGGCCGAGGGTGGTGATGTCTCCGTTGCCGCTCACGCCTTGGAAGCCGGCAACGATAACCACTTTGCCGTCCTGCAGGTCGGCGCGCATTTTGGCGTCGTCGATGTCTTCGATGCGGGCTTTGGTGTGGGCGTTGTCGGTTTTCAGCGCCACCTGCCAGCCGGTGTAGCTTTTGGCTTCGACGCCGATGCTTTTGAGCGCCATCGCCAACAGGCCGATGGTGACCTGCTCGCCGGTGGAGAGGATGACGTCGAATTCGCGCGGATCGGGAATTTCCTGAATTTCCTGCGCCAGGGCAACCAGGCGGTTGGTTTCGCCGCTCATCGCGGACACCACCACCACCACGTCGTGCCCTTCGGCGCGGGCTTTGGCCACCCGTTTGGCAACGTTTTTAATCCGTTCGACGGAACCGACCGAGGTGCCGCCGTATTTTTGAACAATCAAAGCCATAATGCTGCTTTCTGTGAATCCGGTTGGGGTTTGGGAACCTTGCCGCCGCTGCGTTGCAGCCGGCATGCAGTGGAATAAAAGGGCGCGATTATACACGCTTCTTTTGCCGTTTGAGGCAGCCTGAAAAGGTTTTCAGGCTGCCTCAAATCCGGTTTGGTTTAATCGTCGCCGCCGCCGACGCGCAGGCCGGCATCGGCGGTCATCGGCGCGCTGGAGCCGGTGCTTTGGGCGGGCTGGGCGAGTTTGGCCAGATAGGCTTCATCGACATCGCCGGTAATGTAGCGGCCGCTGAAACAGGAGTCGTCAAAACCTTCGATGGCCGGGTTTAGGCGGCGGACAAGGTTTTTGAGTTCGTCCAAATCTTGGAAGATGCAGGCGTCGGCGCCGATTTCGCGGGCGATTTCTGCGGCATTGCGGCCGTGGGCGATCAGTTCGCTGCTGGTGGGCATATCGATGCCGTACACATTGGGGTAGCGCACTTCGGGGGCGGCGGAGGCGAAAAAGATTTTTTTGGCGCCGGCTTCGCGCACCATTTCGACGATTTCGCGGCTGGTGGTGCCGCGCACGATGGAATCGTCCACCAGCAGCACGTTTTTGCCGGCGAACTCGCTGGCGATGGCGCTGAGTTTCTGGCGCACCGATTTTTTGCGCGTCGCCTGGCCGGGCATGATGAAGGTGCGGCCGATGTAGCGGTTTTTGATCAGGCCTTCGCGGTAGGGTTTGCCCAGATGCTGCGCCAGAGTCATGGCGCTGGGGCGGCTGGTGTCGGGAATCGGCATCACCACGTCGATTTCGTCGGGATTCAGGCTGCGTTTGACCGTTTCGGCCAGCGCCACGCCCATATCGCAGCGCGCCTGATACACCGAAACGCCGTCGATTACCGAATCGGGGCGGGCGAAATAAACGTATTCAAACAGGCAGGGGGACAGTTTGGCGGCGCTGTGGCAGAGGCGGCTGGAGAGGGTGCCGTCAAAGCCGACGAATACCGCCTCGCCGGGCCGGACATCGCGCTCCAGACGGTAGCCGAGACTGCCGAACACCACGTTTTCCGAGGCCAGCGCGTAGTCGGTGCGGCCGGTTTCGTCGGTGCGGCTGCCCAGTACCAGCGGGCGGATGCCGTAGGGGTCGCGGAAAGCGAGCAGGCCGTAGCCGGCAATCAGGGCGACAACGGCGTAGGCGCCGCGGATCTGGCGCTGGACTTCGGCAACGGCGTTGAAAATCTGTCCGACTTCGAGCCGCTGCGGATTGTCGCTGCGGCCGACCTGCACCCGCAGCTCGTGGGCGAGTACGTTGAGCAGCACTTCGGAATCGGACTGGGTGTTGATGTGGCGCAGGTGGCGGCGGCAGACGCTTTCGCCCAGTTCGGCGGTATTGGTCAGGTTGCCGTTGTGCGCCAGCACGATGCCGAAAGGCGAGCTGACGTAAAACGGCTGCGCTTCGGCGCTGCTGCCGGCATTGCCGGCGGTGGGATAGCGCACGTGGGCGATGCCGGCGTGGCCGGTGAGATCGCGCATATGGCGGGTGCGGAATACGTCGCGCACCATGCCGACGTTTTTGTGCATGTGGAAAGAATCGTGCTCAACGGTAACGATGCCGGCGGCGTCCTGGCCGCGGTGCTGCAGCATCTGCAGGCCGTCATAAAGCAGCTGGTTGACCGGTTCGTGTGCCACTAATCCTAAAATGCCGCACATGTGGGGTTTACTCCAAGGGGATAGGTTGGTCGGGTTTGGTGTTCGGGGCGCGCTGGGGCGCGTTCGGATCGCGGTTGGGAAACTCCGAATATTGGGCGAGAAAATCGGGCAGGTAGGGCAGCGCCATCTGCGCCAGGTCTTCAAAAACGGGGGCGGTGGGCGCGTCGCGCCATTCGGGCATGCGGGGGGCGGAAGTGAAGGACAGCAGCATCACGCCCAGGGTAACGACGATGGTGCCTTTAAGCGCGCCCACCGCCGCGCCGAGCAGGCGGTTGGTGGCGTTGAGCGGGCTTTTTTCGATGGCGCCGGTCAGCAGTTTGCCCAGCAAGGCGTGGCCGAAGCGGCAGGCAACGAACACGCCGATAAAGCCGACCACCACCGCCATCGCATGCGGGCGCATCGACGAGAGCAGGGTTTCGGCCACGCTCACCGCCAGCAGCCGCGCCAGCACCAGTGAAACCACCCAGCCGGCGAGGTTCAGAACTTCAACGGCAAAGCCGCGCCATGCCGAAAACAGCACAAACGCGGCGATGGTGGCGAGTACCGACCAGTCAAAAACCGTCATTTCCATAATGTCAGCCTGTATTGCGGGCAGCCTGAAAACGGCAGCCTGAAAAGCGTTCGGCAGCCTTTTCAGGCTGCCTGAAACTTATTTTTTGTGTTCGAGCACGCGGCCGGCAATGCCGCGGCTCTGGATTTTGTCCAGCGCTTTGCCGGCGGCTTCCTTATTGGGGAAAGTGCCGGTTTTGACGCGGTAAACCGTGCCTTTGTCGGTTTTGACTTCTTCCAGATGGGCGTCGTAGTTCATGCCCTTAAGCTGCTGCTGGACTTTGCGTGCCTGCTCTTTGTCGCGGTAGGCGCCGGCCTGTACCACGGCGCGGACGGGCGCGTCTTTTTTCGCTTCGGGTTTTGCTTCGGCGCGTTTTTCAGGCTGCCGTTTGGCGGCTTCGCGCTCCTGCTGGCGTTTGCGTTCGGCATCGCGCTCGGCGGTGCGTTTTTTCTCGGCATCGCGCTCGCGTTCGGCAGCACGTTTTTTCGCGTCGGCATCACGCTCGGCGGCGCGCTTGCGTTCCGCTTCGCGGCTGCGCTCGGCGGCCTGCTCTTTGGCGCGGTGTTCTTTTTCGATATGTTCTTTTTCGGCGCGGCGCTCCTGCTCTTCGCGGCGCTTGGCCAGTCTTTCACGCTCGGCGCGGCGGTTTTGCTCGGCTTCGCTCTGCGCCTGGCGGGCTTTCTCGGCAATCGCACGCTGTTTGGCGGCGCGCTCGGCTTCCTGCTGGTCGATGATGGCCTGCGCTTTGCGGCGGCGGGCGGCATCGGCGATTTCCTGTTCGCGCTGTTTTTCAGCCTGCTGTCTGGCTTCTTCCTCTCTGGCCAGACGTTCTTCGGCTTTTTTGCGTTCGGCCTCTTCGCGACGTTTTTTACGCTCTTCGGCTTTGATGCGCTGCTGTTCGCGCTCGCGTGCCAGCATCAGGTCGCGCTCTTCGGCTTGCTCGGCACGTGCTTTTTCGCGCGCTTCATGGCGCTGCCGATCGTCGATGCTCGGTTTCTCGGGGGGCAGCTCGTTGCCCTGTGCCAGGGTCGGTACCGGTTTGACGGCGCCGTTTTCGTCCGGGAAAGCGGCTGCGGTGCGGCTGCGGCCGTTGGCGTTTTCAGGCTGCTCTGCCGAGGCGGTTTGGGTATTGGCGGGTTGCGGGCTGCCGGGCGGGGTGAGGACGTCGGGTTTTTTGGCTTTGGCAGGGGCTTCGGCCATCACCGGCGCTTTTTCTTCCTGTGAAGAGTTGCTGATGGCGGAGGCGATCAGGGCGCCGGCCACCAAAGCCAGCGCGCCGCCGCCGATCAGCCGGCGGCGGTTTTGCGATTTGACTTCTTCGTATTCATTGATGGGGTCTTGTTCTTGCTGGCTCATGGCAGAATCCTTGCTTGGGGATGGGTGCTGCGGGGGCGTTTTCGGGTTTTCAGGCTGCCTGCGTTCAGCGGCAGACGGTGCCGGCTTCGGCTACGGTGTGGAATGAGCCGAAGACGGTGATTCTATCATTTTCGCTGGCGCGGGATAAGGCGCTGCGGCAGGCGGCTTCAACGCTGTCGTATTCCTGCACCGCGCTGATGCCGTGCGCGCGCAGTTTGGCGGCAACAGCGGCGGCGCTCATGCCGCGCGGCACGTTCAGCGGGGCGGCGAACCATTCGTCGAACTGGTCTTTGACGGTTTCGATAACGGTGTCGATGTCTTTGTCGGCCAGCATGCTGAACACGGCGGTGCGGTTTTGGGCGAAGGGCAGCGCCATCAGGCTTTGGCGCAGGGCGCGGGCGGCGTGCGGGTTGTGGCCGACGTCCAGCACCACCAGCGGCCGGCCGGGCAGCACTTGGAAACGGCCGGGGTTTTCCACCAGGAGCAGGCCGCGTTTGATGGCGCCGATGTCGGCGGGCAGCCGTTCAAACAGGCATTCGACTACCGCCAGCGCGCAGGCGGCGTTGCCGAGCTGGTAGCCGCCGCGCAGGGCGGGAATCGGCAGCGAATTGCGGTTGCGCGGCGCGGCTTTCAGGCTGCTTTCAGTCGGATGGAAGCGGAAAGACCATTGCTGCTGTTCGAGTTTGGCAAAATCGAAATCGCGCTTGGGCAGCAGCAGCGGTGCGCCGATGTTTTCAGCGCAGGAAACCAGCGCCGGCGGCGGGGTTTGGCCGCAAACGGCGGGTACGTTCGGGCGCAGGATGCCGGCTTTTTCGCGGGCGATGCTGTCGATGCTGTCGCCCAGATAGGCCTGGTGGTCGAGATCGACGGAAGTGATGACGGTGCAGTCACCGTCGAATACGTTTACCGCGTCCAAGCGCCCGCCCAGGCCGACTTCCAGAATCATCACATCGACGTTTTCGCGCAGAAAGATATCGACGGCGGCCAGGGTGTTGAATTCGAAATAAGTGAGCGAAGTTTCGCCGCGCGCGCTTTCGATGCGCTCGAAGGCGGCGGTGATGGCATCGTCGGCCACCGGTTCGCAGTTGACGGTAATCCGTTCGTTGAAGCGGTGCAGGTGCGGGCTGGTCAGGGTGCCGGTTTTGAAGCCGGCTTCGGTGTAGATGCGTGACAAAAAGGCGCACACCGAACCTTTGCCGTTGGTGCCGCCGACAATAATCACCGGACAGCGCGGCTGAAGCCGCATGGCGTCTTTCACGCGGCCGACGCGCTCGAGCCCCATGTCGATGGTACCGGCGGCATGGGCGGTTTCCAGATGTTGCAGCCACTGCTGCAGGGTGCGTGTGCTCATGGTTTGCGAAACTTGGTTTTCAGGCTGCCTTTAAGGCGGGAAAGACAGTTCAGGCAGCCTGAAAAAGGCTGCCTGAACGGGAAAGGGTTTAACGGCCGCCTTCGGAGTTTTCAGGCTGCTTTGCGGTTTGGACTTGGCCGCTTTGCTGCGGCTGCGCTTTTTCGCCGATGGCCGGCTCTTTGCCGCTGCTTAAGCGGGAGATGTTGCTGCGGTGGCGGTAGAGCACCAGCACCGCAATCAGGCAGCTTGCCCAGCCCCAAGAGGGGTGATCCATCAAGATAAAGCCGGCAAACGGCGAGATGGCGGCGGCTGTCAGCGCGGCCAGTGAGGATTTTTTGAATTTGAAGGCAATTACCGCCCACACCAGCAGGCACCAGAAAGCGACCCACGGCTCCAGCGCCAGCAGCACACCCAATGCGGTGGCCACGCCCTTGCCGCCTTTGAAGCCGAAAAACACCGGCCACATATGGCCGATCACCACCGCGATTGCCGCCCAGGCAACGGTACCCGGACCCCAGTCCAGCCAGCCGGCAAAAGCGCGGGCGATGATTACCGCCGCAAATCCTTTGAATGCGTCGCCCAGCAGGGTAAGGGCGGCGGCGTCTTTGCGGCCGCTGCGCAGCATATTGCTGGCGCCGGGGTTGCCCGAGCCGTAGGTACGCGGGTCTGACATATTGAGTTTGCCGGACACAATAATGGCCGCCGACAGCGAGCCGATCAGGTAGGCGGCCAAGACAATCAGAAGTTGCAGCAGGAACATATCGGGCGCTTCCGTTTTTCGTTTACAATGGCCGCGCATTTTAACGGAACTTAATCAGATGGACAAAATTTTCCTGCACGGAATGAGGGTAGAAACGCTGATCGGCGTTTACGCCTGGGAGCGCCAGCAGACGCAGGCGCTGACGGTGGATTTGGACATCGGCATGCCCGAGCGGGCAACACTGGCCGACGACATCGCCGATACCGTCCATTACGGCGAAGTGTGCGAGACCGTGCGCCGCGAATTGGCGGGGCGCGACTTTCTGCTTTTGGAAACGCTGGCCGAGTATCTGGCACAGCTGGTGCTGGACGATTTTGGCGCGCAATGGGTGCGGGTGCGCATCGTCAAGCCCGGCATTTTGCCGGCGGTGCGCGAAACCGGCGTTGAAATCGAACGCCGCCGCAGCGCTTGAGCATGGGCGCCGCAAGATTCGTTTCAGGCTGCCTGCCGCGGCGGGCGGCCGTTTTTCTTTTTCGTTTAACCTTATTTTTAGAGTGCAACCGCCGTTTTCAGGCAGCCTGAAAACGGCAGGCGAACGACTGGATGTCTTCCAAATCTGTCAAAACCCCGCTGTTTGTCAGCCGCATGCTGCGCTATCTGCGTTTCTGGCGCGCGCGGCTGTGGCGGCTGTTGGGATTCAAGGGGCGCACCGCCTGGGTGTACGCCCCCGAGTGCGGCGCGCATTTTGCCGCCGCCGGCCATCCCGAAAGTCCCGACCGCATCCGCGTAATCGAGCAGGCGCTGAAAAAGGCGCGGCTGTGGCCGCTGCTGCAAAAGGTGCGCGCGCCGGAAGTGGCTGACGTGCAGCTGGCGCGGGTGCACAGCCGCAATTATCTGTTTTTCCTTGAGAGTAAGGTGCCGACTTCCGGCAGCGTCAAAATCAGCGAAGACACCTATCTGTGCGCCGACACCCTGCCCGCCGCCCGTTTTGCCGCCGGTGCCGCGGTTAAGGCGGTCGATATGGTGATGCGCAAGCAGGCGAAAAACGCGTTTTGCGCGGTGCGCCCGCCCGGCCATCACGCCCATGCCGACAAGGCCAGCGGTTTTTGCTTTCTCAACAACGCCGCGATTGCCGCGATGCACGCCATCGCCGCTTACCGTCTGCAGCGGGTGGCGATTCTCGATTTCGACCTGCACCACGGCGACGGCACCGAAGACATTTTCCGCGACGATCCGCGGGTGATGCTGCTGTCGTCTTTCGAATCGCCGCTGTACCCTTTCAGCGGTACCGATTTTGACGGCAGCAATCCCAATGTGGTCAATACTCCGCTGAAAGCGGGTGACGGCAGCAATGAGTTCCGCGACGCCGTGCGCGCCCACTGGCTGCCGCGGCTGGCGGGTTTCAAGCCGCAGTTTATTTTGCTGTCCGCCGGTTTCGACGCCCACCGCGACGATGCGCTCGGCCATCTGAATCTGGTGGAAGAAGACTACGAGTGGCTGACCAAAAAAATCATGCTGATTGCCAACCGCCACGCCAAAGGCCGCATCGTCTCGCTGCTGGAGGGCGGCTACAACCTGCCCTCGCTCGCTGCCTGCGCCAAAACCCATATCGCCTGCCTGGTCAAAGCCAGCCCGTTTTTCTAAAAATCTTTAATCGGCGTTTTGGGGTGCGTTCAGGCAGCCTGAAAACGTCCAATCCGCTTTTCAGGCTGCTTTTTCGGACGGCAAGGCAGCCTGAAAGACCGGCCGGCGCCGGTTTTGCCGGATGTTTTCAGGCCGTCCGCCGCCGCCTTGCGGTTTGCTATATAATCCGCCGCGTCTGCCGGTTTGCCGTTTCAGGCTGCCTGAAAGGCGGCGGCTGTCCGAACACACCAACCATCAAGCAAAAACCATGTCGAAAAGAAAGCACAACAAAATCCCCCTGCTGGCGCACGAATGGCGCGCCAGCATTTCGCTGGCCGGCGTTTACGCGTTGCGGATGCTGGGCATGTTTCTGGTGCTGCCGGTGCTCTCGCCCTACGCGGCGGGGCTGGGCGGCACTGCGGCGGCCGGCGGGCTGGCCATCGGCGTTTACGGTTTTACCCAGGCGCTGCTGCAGCTGCCGCTGGGCATCGCGTCCGACCGCTTCGGCCGCAAAAAAGTGATTTATCTCGGGCTGGCGGTGTTTGCGCTGGGCAGTTTCCTGTCGGCGATGGCCGACAACGTTACCCTGCTGATTATCGGCCGCGCGGTGCAGGGCGCGGGGGCGGTAAGCGCTGCGGTTACCGCGCTGCTGGCGGATCTGACCCGCGAAGAAGTCCGCACCCGCGCCATGGCGTCGGTGGGGCTGACCATTGGCCTGGCCTTTGCCGCCAGCATGGTGCTGGGGCCTGTGCTGACCCGTTTTGTCGGCGTGCCCGGCCTGTTTGCGCTGACCGGTTTTCTGTGCCTGGCCGCGGTGGCGGTGGTGGCGCTGGTTACGCCCAATCCGACCGTGAGCAAGCTGCGCCAGGACGCCGATACCCAGCCTTCGCGCATCAGCGAAGTGCTGAAAAACCGCCTGCTGATGCAGCTGAACTTCGGCATTTTCGCCCTGCAGGCGGTGATGATGGCGATTTTCGCCAGCCTGCCGACGGTGGCCGAAGGGCTGGGTCTGGCGCGCACTTCGCACGGCATGCTGTATCTGCCGGCGGTGCTGCTGGGGCTGGTGCTGATGGTGCCGGCCATCATCCTTGCCGAAACGCGCAACAAAATGAAGGCGGTGTTTGTGGCGGGCATCCTGCTGATTGCCGCCGGACTGGCGGGCATGTATTTTGGCATCGCTTCGCTCTTGGCCATCGGTGCGGCGCTGGCGGTGTATTTCGTCGGCTTCAATATTCTTGAAGCCAGCCTGCCGTCGATAGTGTCGAAAGTGGCGCCGGTCGATCTGAAAGGCACGGCGATGGGCGTGTACAACACCGCCCAGTCGGTCGGCGTGTTTGTCGGCGGCTCGGTGGGTGGAGTGCTGTTCCGCCATTTCGGCTTTGGCGGCGTGTTTCTCTTTTCGCTGGCGCTGACCCTGCTGTGGCTGGCCGTCGCCCTTGCCGCGCCGGCGCCCAAGCCGGTACGCAACCTGATGCTGGCGCTGCCGCCCGAGCGTCGCGGCGACTTGGGCAGCCTGAAAAGCCGTGTGGCCGCTTTGGCCGGCGTGGAAGCAGTCAGCTTCAGCGAAGATGGCGAAACCCTGTTTGTCAAAGTGCTACAGCATTTTGACGAAGAACCCCTGCAAAAAATCTTAACCGGAGCTTGATATGTCTTTAAACAAAGTCATCCTGATCGGCAATCTCGGCCGTGATCCCGAAGTGCGCTACATGCCCAACGGCGAAGCGGTGTGCAATTTTTCCATCGCCACTTCCGAAACCTGGAACGACCGCCAGAGCGGCCAGCGCCAGGAGCGCACCGAGTGGCACAACATCACCATGTACCGTCGTCTGGCCGAAATCGCCGGCCAGTATCTGAAAAAGGGCAGCCAGGTCTATATCGAAGGCCGCATCCAAAGCCGCAAATACACCGGCAAAGACGGCATCGAGCGCACCGCCTACGATATCGTTGCCAACGAAATGAAAATGCTCGGCAGCCGCAACGCTTCCGGCGGCAGCGGCAATTACGACGACCAGGGTGGCTACCAGCAGCCTGCCCAGCAGTACGCCCCGCCGCAGCAGAACTACAGCAGCGAGCCACCGCCCGCACCGCGCCGCCAGGCCGCGCCCGCGCCTGCCGCGCCGGTGGAAGACATCGACGACGACATTCCCTTCTGATGCCGCGTTTCGCACCTTCAGGCAGCCTGAAAGCACGCAAGCCGGTATTCGCAACAGGAAACCGCCATGCCTAGCCCGCAACTTCACGATCATCCCCACCTGCCGCCGCAGGACTGCGAGCCGCCGCTCAAGGCCGGCTACCACCGTCTCGGCCGCAGCGGCAAGCTGAGCCTGTGGTTCGGCATTGCGCAAACGGTAATGATTTTCGCTGTGATGCTGCTGGCGCTGTGGCAGCCGGTGCCGCTGCCGGTGCTGGCGCAAAATCTGGCGGCCGGCGTGGTGTTTGCCGTTGTGCTGTGGCACTGCGCCCATGCCCGCAGCAAGGCCTTTTTGCTGCTGGCGCTGCTGTATCTGCTCTTTGCCTTCGGTTTTTCCGTTACGACAAACAGCGGCTGGAAGCTGAGTTTTGATCTGAACCTGCCGCTGCGGCTGTCTGTCGCTTTCGGCGGCCAGTTTGACGGTTTTGCGCTGAGCCTTGCCTTTGACCTGCTGGCGCTGCTGGCATGCGGTTTGAGTGTGAACGTGTGGCGGCGGTTGCGCCGTCTGCCGCCGCTGCCGAAGCAGCCTTGCTCTGAAGAGCGCGGCTACGACAGCGAATTCGACGAAGAACTGTAATTCCGGCTGCCGCCGCTGGGCGGGCGGTTGCTCCCAAGCCAAGCGGCGGTGCGTGTACGGCACCGCCGCTGTTTTATTGGCGACAATTTTTTCAGGCAGCCTGAAAGCCGCTGCCGCAAGGAATCGAATATGAATCGGGTAAGAATCAAAATCTGCGGCATCACGCGGGTGGAAGACGCGCTTGCCGCCGCGGCCGCCGGCGCCGACGCGGTGGGGCTGGTGTTTTTTGCCGGCAGCAAGCGTTGCGTCGATGCCGCGCGGGCACGGGAAATCGTGGCCGCGCTGCCGCCGTTTGTGTCGGCGGTGGGCTTGTTTGTCAATGCCGGCGCCGACGAAGTCCGCCGCGTGCTCGACAGCGTGCCGCTCGATCTGCTGCAGTTTCACGGCGATGAAGACGCTGCTTACTGTCGCCGTTTCGGCCGTCCTTATCTGAAAGCGGTGCGCGTGCGCTCGGCCGACGACATCTGCCGCGCCCAAGCCGCCTATCCCGATGCCCGCGCGCTGTTGCTCGATGCTTATGTTGAAGGCGAGTACGGCGGCACCGGCCGCAGTTTCGACTGGTCGCTGCTGCCGCAAGATTTGGGACAAAACTGGGTGTTGGCCGGCGGGCTGACGCCGCAAAACGTTGCCGCCGCGCTTGCCGCCAGCCGTGCGCCGGCGGTGGACGTTTCCGGCGGGGTGGAAGCGGCGGCGGGCATTAAAGACGCGGCAAAAATCGCCGCATTCGCCGCGGCCGTCCGCAAAGCAGCCTGAAAGCGGCAGGCAGCCTGAAAACGCCCAAACCGCTTTTCAGGCTGCCTTGAATGACCGGCAGCGTAAAAGACAAGGAACGATAGGGAGCACAAGATGCGGCAGGAACTGATGCGCGAAAAAGAAGCGGCGCTGGCGCAATACCGCGGCAACGGCGACCCGCAGGCGTTTTTCCGCCGTTACGGCGCGGCTTTGGAAGCGCTGCTGGCCAAGCTGTGGCAGCAGTATTTTTCAGGCTGTCCTTACTGCCTGCTGGCGGTGGGCGGTTTCGGCCGCGGCGAAGTCTATCCGCATTCCGATTTGGATTTGGCGCTGGTGGCGCCCGCAGAATTGTCGGCAGAAGACGAAAACCGGATTGCCGGCTTCGTGCAGGCTTTGTGGGATATGGGTTTGGCGCCGGCTTTGAAGTCAGGCAGCCTGAAACAGCTGTGCGCCGCCGCTGCACAGGATGTTTCCGCCGACACCGCTTTTCTCGAAGCACGACTGCTGTGCGGCGAAGAAGCGCTGGCGCAGCGTTTGCGCCAACAGCTGGACGCGCAGCGCGACACCGCGGCTTTTGTCGAAGCCAAGCTGGTAGAAATGCAGCGCCGCCACGCCCGCCGGCCGGCGCTGGTTTTGGAGCCGGACGTGAAAAACGGCAGCGGCGGTCTGCGCGATTTACACACCATGATGTGGCTGGCGCAGGTGCAGGGGCTGCAAACCGGTTTTTACGCGCTGATGCACCGGCGCATCATCACCCGCATCGAAGCCGGCCTGCTGCGCAGCTGCCACCGCGAGTTGGCGCGGCTGCGTATTGATCTACATCTGGCTGCCGGCCGTGCCGAAGAGCGGCTGGTATTCGATTTGCAGGCTGAAATCGGCTGCCGCCGTTATCCCGATTTGGAACGGCAGGCGGCGGTGGAAAAGCTGATGCACGGCTTTTACCGCACGGTGAAAACCGTTATCCAGCTCAACGGCATTCTGATTCCGATGCTGCGCGGTCGGGTGTATTCGGCGCTGCCGCGGGTGGTGGGCGAAATCGACGCCGACTATTATTTGCTGGGTAAGCAGATTGCCGTGCGCGATTTGAAGTTGTTTGAGAAACGGCCGCAGGAGATTTTCGGCGTGGTGTCGCGCTGGCAGCGCAACGGCGCGGTGGAAGGCATGGCGCCGAAAACACTGCGGGCGTGGTGGGCGGCGGTGCAGTCGCTGGACGAGGGTTTTTACGCCGATCCCGCCAACCGCGCCCGTTTTTTGGATTTTTTCCAAACCGGTGCCAATCTGAGCAAAATCATGCGCTTTCTCAATCTATACGGCGTGCTGGCGCGCTATCTACCGGGTTGGAAAGCGATTGTCGGGCTGCTGCAGCACGATTTGTTTCATGTTTATCCGGTTGACGACCATATTCTGACGGTGCTGGCCAAGCTGCGGCGGCTGGCATTGGAGGAATACAGCCACGAGATGCCGTTTGCCAGCGCCCTGATGCACGCGTTTGAACCCAAATGGCTGCTGTATCTGGCGGCGCTGTTTCACGATATCGCCAAAGGCCGCAACGGCGATCACGCAAAACTGGGCATGGAAGATGCCCGACGTTTCGCCGCCGACCATGGCTTGAGCGCTGATGAGTGCGAACTGCTGGTGTGGCTGGTGGAGGATCATCTGCTGATGTCGTCGGTGGCGCAAAAAGAGGACATCCAAGATCCGGAAACAGTCGAGCGCTTCTGCCGCCGCGTGCGTACGCCACAGCGTTTGCGCGCGCTGTATCTGCTGACGGTGGCGGATATTTGCGGAACCAACCCGAAAATCTGGAATTCGTGGAAAGACCAACTGCTCAAACAGCTTTTTCAGGCTGCTTTGCGCCGGTTGTCCGGCGAGTCCGGCAGCCGCGAAAGCATGGGCAGCCGCCGTCGCGCAATGGCATTGGCGGCATTGGCCGAGCAGGGGAAAAGCGAGCGCGAAATCCGTTCCGTCTGCCGCACGCTGGGCGATGCTTATTTTGTGCGCCATGAGCCGGAAGAAATTTTGTGGCATCTGCAAGTGCTGCCGCAAAAGGGCATGGACAATGCGGTAGCGGGCATCCGCAGTCTGGATACGGCAACGCTGCAGATTGTGGTGTTTATGCCCAATGCTGATGGTTTGTTTGCTCGTCTGTGTCGTCTGTTCAGCCGCAACGATTTGGACATCGCCGCCGCGCGGGCGTTTGTTACCGAGCACGATTTTATTCTCGATACTTTCGTTGTTAGGCTGCCTGAATATCTGGCCGGTAGCGACAGCAGCAGTTTTCAGGCTGCTTTGCAGCGACAGTTGGACGATTTTCTCGCCGGCCGTTTTGCCGAAAAGAAAGACAAACGCCAAGCAAGCCGCCGCGCCCGCAGTCTGCCAATCGCCCCGCATATCGAGCTGAATGCCGACCCGAGCCAGGCCGATTGGTATGTGCTGGAGCTGGTAGCAGTCAACCGCCCCTATCTGCTGGCCGATATCAGCGAAGTGTTCGCCCGCCGTCGCATCAGCGTGCGCCACGCCAAAATCAGCACGCTTGCCGATAGGGCCGAAGACAGCTTCCTGCTGTACAGCGCAGCATTGGCCGATCCTGCCGAAGAAGTGGCTTTGAAACGCGACTTGCTGGCGGTGTTAAGCACGTAGGCCTGGCAGTTTTTCAGGCTGCCTTATAAAAACATTTCCTTTTTCGATATGGATTTGTGCTTTGGCGGGTAGTTTT
>NZ_JAKOOW010000026.1:0-264 GCF_022288825.1 Kingella pumchi
CAAATCCCACTACACCCACCCAAGACTACGCAGCGCCTATTTCAGCCTGAAACGGAACATGGGCAACCTATTTGTGTTTGAAGAGCATCCCGATCTGAACATCCCAAACACCACCAATCTGCTTGATGGTGCATTTGCCGGGTTAAAGCGGCATTTGGCGTGTCATCACGGCATGCGGATGGCAAATAAGGTTCGCTTTATTAAAGATTATTTCTCTATCTCTAGTGATGAGTAGCACCTTTTTTGTCCTATAGCAGACTGGTT
>NZ_JAKOOW010000026.1:375-77500 GCF_022288825.1 Kingella pumchi
CTATATGCCTGCTTTTCAGGCTGCTTTGGGCGTTTGGCTCGCAAAGGCAGCCTGAAAACGTTTGGCGCAAGATTGTTACTGCTTGGGCAAACGATAAAGCCGGCCTGTCGTTAACTGACAGGCCGGCTCGCGTTTAACGGACGCTTAGTTTTTCTCTTTGTCGCAGGCACCACGGCGGGTAATGGTGATGCCCAGCTGCTTGAGTTTGCGGTAGAGATGGGTACGCTCCAGGCCGACTTTTTGCGCTACGCGGCTCATATTGTGGTTTTCCTGGTGGATGTGGTATTCGAAATAGCGCCGTTCCAACTCTTCGCGCAATTCGCGCAGCGGCAGGTCGAAATTGAAGCCGTTTTTGCCGTCGCCGCCGCTTTCCTGGTTGAACTGGTTGAGCATCCGTGCCACGGCGCCATCGTTCACTTCGCCGCAGCCGCTGTTGAGCACCAGACTTTTGACCACGCTTTTGAGTTGTTCCAAATTGCCCGGCCATTCGTATTGGCGCAGCTTGGTGAGGGCGGCGGAAGTGAAACGCACGCGCGGCATGTGCTGGCCGGTGCACGATTCTTCGGCGATTTGTTCGACCAGAAACGGAATGTCGTCGGATTGGAAGCGCAGCGGCGGGATGGAAACGGTTACGCTGGAGAGCAGGCCGAGCAAGTCGGTATCTTGGGCGCCGTCGCTGATAAGCTGCGGCAGGGGTATGGTGCTGGTGCAGATGATGCGGGTGCGGTGCTGGGCGGCTTTGCCGACGATGAAATTGATGCTCTTGCGGATGTCGCGCGGATATTGGGCGATGTCGCCCAGATAGAGAATGCCGCCGGTGGCGCGGTTGAGCAGATCGCCGGGCATTTCGGCGATGTGGGCGGCTTTGGTGGGTTCGATCCACGGGGTATTGTTTTTGTGCAGGCAGCGGGCAACGGTTTCGAAAGGGGAGCCGGATTCGCCCAAGAGCATCACCGGGCTGGTTTGCGCGGCAGCGTTTTCCACTTGCTGCATCAGCTCTTTTATCACCGTGCTTTTGCCCAGCTTGTCGAGCGAGATGGCGGCGGCAGACTGGCTGGCGTTGTATTTCATCGCCCGCTCTACCGTCGAGAGCAATTTTTGCATGGTAATCGGCTTTTCCAAGAAATCCAGTGCGCCGATTTTGGTGGCTTCGACGGCGGTGTCGATGCTGCCGTGGCCGCTCATCATCACCACCGGCATGGTGAGCTGGCCGTTGGTCGCCCATTCTTTGAGCAGGGTGATGCCGTCGCTGTCGGGCATCCAGATGTCCAATAAAACCATGGCCGGCCGGGTTTGGTTGCGCAGCCTGCGGGCTTCGCCTGCGTTTTCGGCCAAGGCCACGGTATAGCCTTCGTCTTCCAGCGTTTCCTGTAAAACCTCTCGGATGCCGATTTCGTCGTCTACGATCAGGATGTCGGTGTTTCGCATGATTCGTTGGTTTCTTGTGCGGGTGGTAATGTGATGCTGACGCAGGCGCCGCCGCTTTGGCGGTTGGACAGGGCGATGCGTCCGTGCTGCTCTTCGATGATTTTCTTCACAACCGGCAGCCCCAAACCGGTGCCGCCGGCTTTGTCGGTTACATAGGGCTCGAACGCGTGCTGCAGCATGTGCTTGCTGAAACTCTGGCCGTTGTTGCAAACCTCTAGGGCGATTTGCCCGTTTTCCACAAAGGTGCGGATATGCACCTGCGGTTCGGCATCCGCCGCTGCCGCTTCCGCTGCGTTTTTCAGCAGGTTGTGCAGCACTTGGCGCATGGCGGTGTTGTCGGCTTTCAACTCGGGCAGATGCCCGTCCAAATCGGCGCTAAAGCGGCAGGGCGTGCTTTCGTACAACACCAAGATTTCTTCAATCAGTACGTTTAAGTCGATATTGCTCAAACGTTTGATGCCGGAAGAGCGGGCGTAGTTGCGGAAGGCTTCCACCATCACCTGCAGCGCGGCAACCTGCTTGACAATGGTGTCGGTGGATTTCTGCAGTATCTGTTCGTCGGCCTCAGCCAGCTTGCCATGCAATTTGCGTGCCAATCGTTCCGCCGACAGCTGGATGGGCGTGAGCGGATTGCGGATTTCGTGCGCCAGCCGTTTGGCGATTTCGCCCCATGCCGCTTCTTTTTGCGCCATAACCAGATTGGTAATGTTGTCAAAAATCAACACTATGCCTTTGCCGTTTTCTTCAGGCAGCCTGACCGCCAAGCCTTGCAAAATCCGCTCGTCTTCTGCGGTGGGGTAGGCGATTTCTATGGCGCTGCCGCTTTCTTCGCTTGCCAGCAGTCGGTTGAAAACTTCGGCCAAAGTGTGGTGTTGCGGCGACAAATCTGCCCAATTTTGCCTGTTGTGGCCGATCAGTTGGCGCAGCGACAGCGCCAAAATGCTTTCCGCGCTTTGGTTGTAGGTGTTCAGGCAGCCTGAACGGTCGAGCGTGATCACGCCGGAGCTGAGACTGTCCAGCACGCGCTCCAGATAATGGCGGGCGGCTTCCTGCTCTTTACGGTGCAACTCGTCCGACACTTTGGCAATGGCCAGCTGTTCGGTCATGTGGTTGAACTGCTCGGTCAGGCGGCCGAGTTCGTCGCGGCGGGTAACGGTGATGCGGCGGCTGAAGTTGCCATGCGCCACCGCCTGCGCGCCTTCGGCCAGCAGCAGGATCGGTTCAACGAAGCGGCGGGCGAAATACAGCGCCAGCGCCAGCGAAACCAGGCTGGCCAGCACGGTTGTCAGCGCCAGGGTAATGACAAAAAAGGTTTGCAGGCCGCGGTTGGCAAAGACCAGCTCGGCATATTTCGACCAGGCCGCTTCGATCAGTTGCGCGTCTTGGGCGGTATTGGCGGGCACCGGCTGGCGGAAAAACAGCGCATAGCGTTTGCCGTTACGCTCGGGCAGCGCCAGCCAGCCGCCGGCATACAGGGTGCCGTTGATGTTTTCCACGCCGCTTTCTTTGCCGCTCATGCGGATGCGGGTCAGTGTTTCGGCATCGAGTTCGGGCTGGCGCAGATGCAGCGGATTACTTTCGGATACCAGCTGCGGCTGTTGTTTGATTTCCCATACCGCCACATGGCTGAACTGGCGGGCGCGGGCGGTTTGCAGCGCGTCTTGCGGACGGTTTTGCAGGCTGGCGGCGGTAAGCTCGGCATACAGCAGACCGGCCTGGTCGGTGGTTTTGCGTACCGCGCCGTCCAAAGCGCTGCGACTGAGTTTCAGGCTGCGTTCGAGCGCTTCTCTGGTGTCGTCGCCAAACCAGGAATGGATGGTGCGGGTAATCATCTGCCCCGAAACCAAGAGCAGCAGCAGCGCCGGCACCATCACCGCCAGCGTGAAGGCGAGCGACAGGCGGCGGGCGATGCGCGAGCCGAATACGCGGCTGCGGCGGTCGCGCACAATCAGCCAGATATAACGCAGAATCACCGCGATCATCACCGCGATCAGCGCCAGGCAGGCGCCGCCGATATACCAGAAATAGGGCGCCAGACGGCTGCTGTTGTCGGTGGAAAGAACGAGCAGGAAGAGAATGGAGAGTGCGATAAAGCCGAGAATCAGAAGAAAACGCTGCATGATGGAAAAAAGCTTTCAGGCTGCCTGAGAGACGTGCGGCGGGTTAGTGCTGGGGTTTTACCTGCAGGGTCTGCCAGCCGGAATCCAGATTCCAGCTTTTGGAAGTCAGCGCGTTGATTTGGAAGGGTTTGGGCAGGTTTCCCATGCTCAGGTTGAGACGGATTTGCGCTTTGATTTCGTTGGCTTCGATATCGCTGAGCGCGTCTTTGTTGAGCACTTTCCAGTTGGCGATTGCGCCGACGGCTTTGAGCGCGGTCTGCAGGCTGTTGTATTCGGTGGAAAAGGTGCCGACGGTAATGCGGTAGCGGCGGGTGAGCGGGTGGTAGGAGAGTTTGTAGCCGACGGTGTTTTCGTTGCTGATCAGCTGGGTAACGCGAAAGCGGTAGGCCGCCAGCGTCGGTTTTTCCAGCTGGTAGGAGAGTAGAAATTCAAGCGGCACGCCCTGCTGCAGCGCGTCTTTGAGCTGGTCGGGCAGGTCGGTTTGGAAGCGGCTGCTGATGCTCAGGCGGCCGTCGGCCGTCAGCACGGCTTCGCGGCGGGTGGGCTTGATGCCTTCGGCCGCGGCACCCAGCGGCAGCGCCAGCAGTGCCAGCGCCAGCACGCACGCAGGCAGCCTTTTCAGGCTGCTTTTAAGGCGAAAAAGCAGCCTGAAAGGGGAATACGGCTCACAACGGCGGCCGTTTGCGGATAAGCGCGTAATAAAAGCCATCTTGTTTGTCGTTTGGCAGCAGAAGCTGTTCGGTTACGGATTCGGCATCGGGGTGGCGGCTGAGAAAGCGGCGGCACTGTTCTTGGTTTTCTTCTTCAAACAGCGAGCAGGTTGCCAGCAGCATCCGTCCCCCGGGTTTGACCGTCTGCCACAGCGCATCAAGCAGTGCGGCTTGCTGGCGGGCGGTCTTGACGCCGTCGGCGGGACGGCGCAGCCATTTGATGTCGGGATTGCGTTTGACGGTGCCCGAGGCGGTGCAGGGAATGTCCGCCAATACGGCATCGAAAGGGCGGCCATCATACCACGCGGCCAAATCCTGCGCTGGCGCGCAGTGCAGTTCGGCCTTGAAACCGAGGCGATCGAGATTGTCTTTTACCCGCTGCAGACGCTGCGGGTCGATGTCGATAGCGGTCAGCTCGCAGTCGGCCGATTCGAGTATGTGCCCGCTTTTGCCGCCCGGTGCGGCGCAGGCATCGAGCACGCGTTCGCCGTTTTGCACGTCCAAAATCAACGCTGCCTGCTGGGCGCCGAAGTCTTGCACGGATACCACACCTTCGGCAAAGCCCGGCAGTTTCGCCACCGGCACCGCCTGATCGAGCCGGATGCTGTGGCTGCCGAGGATTTTGCCGTCCAAACCGGCAGCCTGAAGGGTGGTCAGGTAGCTTTCGGCATCGCTGTGGCGGCGGTTGACGCGCAAGGTCAGCGGCGGGTGCGATTGGAAAGCGGTGGCGATATTGTGCCAGTGCTTCGGATAGCGGTTTTGCAGATAGGCCAACAGCCAGGCGGGCAGATTGTATTTGGCGGTGTCGTCGCGGCGGGCGGCAGCCTGAAGTTTTTCCTGCTCGCGCAAAAAGCGGCGCAGCAGCGCATTGGCGAGCGAGCGGTATTGGCCGCGGCCGATGCGGGCGATTTGCGCCACCGCTTCGTTCACCACTGCGTGCGGTGCGTTGCGGGTGTAGGCCAGCTGGTAGAGCGCCACCAGCAGCAGCGCTTCAAGCTGCGGATTAGACAGCGGACTGTTCAGCATACGGCCGAGCATAAATTTCAGGCTGCCTGCGTAGCGCTGCACGCCGTAGGCAAGGTCTTGCAGCATGCCTTTGTCTTGCGGCGACAAATCGGGATGCGCCCGCAGCAGCGCCGCCAATTCGTCGGCAAGATTACGGCCTTCGCCAACGGCAACAACGGTTTGCGCGGCCAGTTTCTGAACTTGGGAAAGGGACATGGTAGGGCGGTCTTGGAAATCAAATAATCAATAAGGCCAAGCTGCTTTCAGGCAGCCTGAAAACGGCAGGGCAGGCTTACAGCATATAGCCGGCACCAAGCGCATGGCCGGCGAGAAAGGCGGCGGCGTCCATGCGGCGGCTGCCGGCAGCCTGAAGCTCGGTAATCCGCAGCGCGCCGCTGCCGCAGGCCACGGTAATACCGCCGGCGTCGGCTTGGATAATGCTGCCGGCGCGGCCGCTGCCGTTTGCCGGCTCCGCGCGCCAGATTTTCAGCGGCTTGCCCTGGTATTCGACCCACGCCGCCGGCACCGGATTGAAGGCGCGGATTTTGCGCAGCAATAGTGCGGCGTCTTGGTTCCAGTCGAGATGGGCGTCTTCCTTGCCGAATTTGGCGGCGTAGCTGACGCCGTTTTCAGGCTGCGCAACGGCTTTCAGGCTGCCTTCGCATTCCAAGCGCTGCAAGTCTTCGACGATAGCGGCAGCGCCCAGTTCCATCAGCGCGTCGTGGACGTCTTGTGCGGTATCGTGATCGCCGATGGCGTAGCGGTGTTCGCTGACGACGGCACCGGTATCCAATCCGGCATCCATCTGCATAATGCACACGCCGGTTTCGGCATCGCCCGCTTCGATGGCGCGCTGGATGGGGGCGGCACCGCGCCAGCGCGGCAGCAGCGAGGCGTGGATGTTCAGGCAGCCGTGCTTGGGCGCGTCGAGCACGGCTTGCGGCAGAATCAGGCCGTAGGCGGCGACCACCATTGCGTCGGCGCCGATGCTGCGGATGTGCGCCAGCGCGTCGTTGTTGCCGCGCAGTTTTTCAGGCTGCTCTACATTCAGCCCGAGCTCGAGCGCGGTTTGCTTGACCGGACTGGGCTGCAGTGCCATGCCGCGCCCTTTGGGACGGTCGGGCTGGGTCAGCACCAGCGGCACTTCAAAACCAGCTTGGACAATGCGTTTTAATGCGGCGGCGGCAAAATCGGGGGTTCCGGCAAAAATAATCTTCATGAGCGTTTGGCAGTTTTTATGTTTTCAGGCTGCCTTGATAAGCGCAAAGGCAGCCTGAAAGGGTGAAAAGATAAAGCGGCAGGAAGCGGCGGCAGTATTTTCAGGCTGCCTGCTTCATTTCTTTTTTGCGTTTTTTCATTTTGGTGCGGATGCGGGTCTGCTTCATCGGCGAGAGGTATTCGACAAAGAGTTTGCCGTCCAAATGATCAATTTCGTGCTGGATGCAGATGGCAAGCAGGCCGTCGGTTTCCAATGCCTGCTTGTCGCCGGCCAAATCGAGAAATTCGACGCGCACACTCTCGGCACGGGTAACGGTGTCGTACACGCCGGGCACCGACAGGCAGCCTTCTTCATAGGTGGTCTGGCCGTCTTTGTGGGTGATAACGGGATTGATCAGCACCAATAGGGAATCATGTTCTTCGGAAAGGTCGATAACGATAATGCGCTCTTGGATATTGACCTGGGTTGCCGCCAGACCGATGCCGCGTGCTTCATACATGGTTTCGGCCATGTCCGCAGCCAGCTTGCGGATACGCTCGTCCACCGCGGCAACGGGCTTGGCAACCTGGTGCAGGCGCTCGTCGGGGTGGACCAAAATCGGGAGTAATGCCATTTTGTTTTTTTCTTTCAATTGATAAATGCTATGTGTGCGTGTGAAAAATTTAAGTGAAATGTTGCATCCGGCACCACTAATGCGGGCGGGAAAACACGTTGCAAGGGGACAGAGTGTGGCAAACTTACCAATTTGCCTTTACGGAAAGCAGCGCAATACTAGCCGAAACACGGTTAAATGCACTATTATTTCGCCTATCCGTTAAAACATGTAATCCTAACCAAGGGGATGCGAATGCAAAAGCCTATTATAACCCTGCTTTGTGCGGCAGGCATGATAATTTCCACTCCGGCAATGGCAGAAAAACTGCGCATCCGGCCGAATGCGCCCAAGCAATATACCGTGAAAAAAGGTGATACCCTGTGGGGCATTTCCGGCAAATATCTCTACCATCCGTGGAAATGGCCGTCTTTGTGGAATGTAAACCGTAAGAAAATCGCCAATCCCCATCTGATTTATCCGGGTCAGGTGTTGGTGCTCTATTATGTAAACGGCCGTCCGGTGCTCGGCGTTAAACGCGGCAAGAGCAAAAAAGGCGGTATTCCCACCATCAAACTCAGCCCGAGAATGCGCGAGCTGAGCGCAGGCTACGGTATTCAGACCATTAATGTCGATTTCTACCGCCTGTTTATGAAACACCCCCAATTCCTGAGCGCCGAGCAGGCCACCCATCTGCCGCGCTTGGTGGGCGGCCCTGACAGCCGCGTGATGTACACCAACGGCGACCGTATCTATGCCGATGGTGTGAAAGAACCCGGTAAATATTTGGTTTTCCGTATGGGCAAAGATTTGATTGACCCGGAAAACGGCCGCAATTTGGGCAAACTGATCGAATTCAGCGGCGAAGCCTATACCGTTGCCGGTCGCGATCAGGTTTTGGCTGATCAAAGCGCCTATGAAGTTTCATTGGAGGAGCGTCAAGACGGCAAGCGCGCAAAAAGCGTAACCGCCCACACCGCCCAAGCCATGCTGCTGGACAATGCGGTTTCCGAAATCCGCAAGGGTGATTACCTGCTGAAGAAAAACAGCGATTTCGATACTGCGTTCAACATGATGCCGCATGCCCCGGACCGTCCGGTTAATGCCCGTATCGTAGAAATCATGGACGGTGTTTCCGAAAGCGGCACCATGCAGACCCTTATCCTGAACCGCGGTACTGCCGATGGTTTGAACAAAGGCACCGTTCTGGGTATTTACAAACGCGGCAAACTGCTCAAATCCGAATGGCGTCCGCGTGACGGCGAAGATAAAAAAGGCCGTTATGTGAATACGCCTAATCAGGAAATTGGTTTGGCAATGATTTATCGTGCCGGCCCCCACGTATCTTCGGCGATTATTTTGGAAAGCATTACCAATGTAAGCAAAGAAGACCTGCTGGCAGAACCCGGCCGCGATCTTGAAACCTTTGGCCCCAGCAATGTGGGTAAGGAAAACATGATCCGCAACTAAACCTGCCGGAAACAAAAAAAGCAGCCTGAAAACTTTTCAGGCTGCTTTTTGCATCTTTAATATTTTGAAAGTTAAAAACCTTTTTCATTACTCCGTTTCACGCCTGCCCAATGCAGGCGTTTTGCCGTTTCAGGCAGCCTGAAAACTGATGAAAAGTGCTAATGGTTCGCAAATACTAAAGAATAGTTCCGACTACTCCTTTCGGATAGGGCGGTTTCCGTATTAGGGCAACTGTTTTTTTTCGGTCGGCTGCTTAAGAATGGCATTGTCCGCGGCATAGGGGTGAAACCCTGAAGCGGCGGGCGTTTCTAAGCTAAATAAGCTTGTTTTTGTGAATCATAACTTCAGGTCTTAAGGACGAAAATGAAATCTCCAGCTTACAAACGCTATTCGGTATTGGTGTCCAGTACGGTGTCGTTCACCGTATGTTTCATGATTTGGATGATGTTTGCGGTGGTCGGTATTCCGATTAAAGCGCAACTGGGTTTGACCGAAGCCCAGTTTGGCCTGCTTACCGCCATTCCCGTGCTCTCCGGCTCGCTGGTGCGCGTGCCGCTGGGGATTCTTACCGACAAGTACGGCGGCCGCATTGTGATGTTTGTGCTGATGCTCGCCAGCGTGCCGTTTATTTTCCTGATGCAGTATGCCACCGAGTATTGGCAGTTTCTCACCATCGGCCTGATTATGGGCTTGGCGGGCGGCTCGTTTTCGGTGGGCACGCCCTATGTCGCCCGCTGGTTTTCCAAAGAGCAGCAGGGCTTGGCGATGGGGATTTTCGGCGCGGGCAACGCGGGCAGTGCGCTCACCAAGCTGATTGCGCCGCAGCTGATCGCATGGTCGGCAGCGGCAGGCGCGGCCGCAGCGGCGTGGAAAATCGTGCCCAACGTGTATGCCGCGCTGATGCTGGCAACGGCGGTGTTGTTTTGGTTTACCAGCTACCACGACCCCAAACATCTCACCGATTCCAAAGTGAGCTTGAAGCAGCAGTTGGCCTTGCTTAAAGACCCCGGCGTTTTGCGCTACAGCCAGTATTACTCCGTGGTGTTCGGCGGTTATGTCGGCTTGGCTTTGTGGATGACGCACTATTACGAAGGCGAATACGGCATGTCGCTGACCACCGCCGCGCTGCTGGCTGCCTGTTTTTCCCTGCCCGGCGGCGTGTTACGGGCTTTGGGCGGATGGCTGTCCGACAAATACGGCGCCTATAAGGTAACTTGGTATGTGATGTGGGTGCTGTGGGTGTGTTTCTTTATTCTCTCTTATCCGCCGACCGATTTTGTGATCAGCACCACGCAGGGCGCCAAGTCTTTCCATATCAGTTTGAACGTGGTGGTGTTTACCGTTTTGATGTTTGCCGCCGGTATTGCGATGGCGGTGGGCAAGGCTTCAGTATTCAAATTCGTCGCCAACGACTACCCCGACAACATCGGCGCGGTATCCGGCATTGTCGGCTTGGCCGGCGGCATGGGCGGTTTCCTGCTGCCGAGCATGTTCGGCTTTCTGCTCGATTACACCGGCATCCGCTCGACCGCCTTTATGCTGCTTTATGGCACCGTATGCGTGTCGCTGGTGTGGATGCACTTTTCGTTTAAGCCCAACCGCGGGCAGTAGCACAAACAGGCAGCCTGAAAACCCCAAAAACGGTTTTCAGGCTGCCTGATGTACTTTCAGACGGCTTATTACCGTTTTTCAAACTGCCGTTGTTTCAGGCTGCCTGAAACCAAAAATCCAACCCATTGAGGAGCAACCCATGTCCCAACCCATCCAAGACTGGCGGCCGGAAGACCCGCAGTTCTGGCAGTCTACCGGCAAAAAAATCGCCAAACGCAACCTGCTGATTTCCATTCCCGCGCTGTTTCTGGCCTTTGCCATGTGGCAGGTGTGGAGCGTAACCACCCTGCGGCTCAACGGTATCGGCTTTCAGTTCACCAAAAACCAGCTTTTCTGGCTGACCGCCGTGCCTGCGCTGTCCGGCTCGGTATTGCGTGCCGTGTATTCGTTTATGGTGCCGATTTTCGGCGGCCGCCGTTGGACGGCGATTTCCACCGCCAGCCTGCTGCTGCCCGCCATCGGCATCGGCATGGCCGTGCAGGATACTTCCACCAGCTACGCCACCATGATTGTGCTCGCGCTGTTGTGCGGCTTTGGCGGCGGCAACTTTTCATCGAGCATGGCCAACATCAGCTTTTTCTACCCGCGCTCGGAAAAAGGCACGGCGCTGGGCTTGAATGCGGGCTTGGGCAACTTGGGCGTATCGGCGGTGCAGTTTGTCGTGCCCATCGTGATTGCCGGCGGCCTGCTGGGCAGCTTGGGCGGCGAGCCGCAAACCTTTACCGACGAAACCGGCACCAGCCAAATCTGGCTGCAAAACGCGGGTTTTGTGTGGGTGCCGGTTATTCTCGCCTCCGCGCTGGCCGCATGGTTCGGCATGGACGATTTGGCCTGCGCCAAAGCCAGTTTCAAAGACCAAGCCAGCATTTTCAAGCGCAAACACACCTGGCTGATGTGCGTCTTGTATTTGGGCACTTTCGGCTCGTTTCTCGGCTTTTCCGCAGGCTTTCCGCAGCTGGCCCAAACCCTGTTTCCGCACATCATTCTGATTAAATACATTTTCTGGGGGCCGCTCATCGGCGCGGTGATGCGCCCCATCGGCGGCTGGGTGGCCGACAAACTCGGCGGCGCGTTTATCACCAATATCGTCTTCGTCGGCATGATCGCAGGCACCGTCGGCGTACTCTCCTTCCTGCCCGACGCAAAGGGCAACGGCGGCAGCTTCTGGGGCTTTTTCTCCTGCTTTATGGTGCTGTTCGGACTGGCCGGTTTGGGCAACGGCTCGACCTTTATGCAGATGCCCGCCATTTTCAGCATTTTCCACAAAAACCGCGCCGAAGCAGGCCACACCGACCACGACACCGCAGGCCGCGACGCGCTGCGCGAATCGGCCGCCGTCGTCGGCTTTACCGCCGCGTTTGCCGGCTTTGGCGGCTTTTTCATTCCCACCAGCTACGGCCTCTCCATCAAAATGACCGACAGCGTCAATGCCGCCCTGTACCTGTTTATCGGCCTGTACGTCGTCTGCGCTGCGATTAACTGGTGGTACTACCTGCGCAAAAATGCCGAAACCAAGTGCTGACGGACAAGGCAGACTGAAAAACCGTTGCGATATTTTCAGGCTGCTATGAACTCCCTCTCCCGCTTGCGGGGGAGGGAATCAAGCGGCAGACTGTTCAGACGGTCTTACGCCGCCCAAGCTCAACCAAGCAGCCTGAAAGGCCGTTTGAAACCCCAAACCCACCCGCACGAAAGCACAAGTAGGGCGTGCGGCCAAGCGCATCGCCGTTGCCCAACGGTTGCTCCTAGGGGGCTGTTGACAATTGGTTTGCGAAGCGGATTTTTTGTCGGAAAGCGGCAGATGCAAGGCGAAAACGCGAGCCAATGCTGCCCATTGGCGAGTGTTTTCAACGTGGCAGATGCCGTTTTACGGCGAAAAAGCTGCCGCAATACCAAATGTCAACAGCCCCTAATTCACGATGCCCCGCACGCCCTACCTGTGTTTTTGCTTTCAGGCTGCCTAACCAGCTTTTTAGACGGCCTAAACCGCCACAAAGCAGTCTGAGACCCCAAACCCGCCACAAAACCGCAAAAGGAACACCCCAATGGCACTCACCCCCGTTCACGAACTGCAAACCCTGATTCGCGACAAAATCGCCGACCATCCCCAGCCGCTCGAAACCGAAACCGTGCACGTGGCCGCCGCCGTCGGCCGCGTTCTTGCCCAAGACATCGTCTCCGCCGTCAACATCCCCCCCGCCGACATCTCGGCGATGGACGGCTACGCCCTGCAATCGGCTGCAAACGCAGGCAGCGAGTGGGCAGTGGTGGGCGAATCCGTGGCCGGACAAGCCTTTTCAGGCTGCCTGCTAAAAGGCGCGTGCGTGCGGATTATGACCGGCGCGGTTGTTCCCGACGACTGCAACACCGTCATTATTCAAGAAAACGTCAGCCTTTCAGATGGCCGCATCACATTGGCAAAAGACGTGTCCGAAGGCGCAAACATCCGCCGCAAAGGCGAAGAAATCGCCGCCGGCGACACCGTGCTTACCGCCGGACGCATCCTGCGCGAAGCCGACATCATGCTCCTGGCCGCGCTCGGTTACGGCGAAGTGCCCGTACACCGCAAAATCCGCGTCGCCCTGCTCTCCAGCGGCAACGAACTTTTAGAACCCGGCGAACCCGATACCGGCCGCGACGACCAAATCTACGACAGCAACCGCGCCATGCTCGCCGCCCGCCTCGCCCGCCTGCCCGTCGAAATCATCGACTTCAAACAAGTCGGCGACGATTTGGAAGACATCCTGCACGTCTTCGACGAAGTCATCCGCACCGCCGACGTACTCATCACCACCGGCGGCGTATCCGTAGGCGACTACGACTTCATGCGTACCGCCGTCGAGCGCGTCGGTAGCGTCCACCACTACAAAGTCGCCCTCAAACCCGGCAAACCCTTCGTCTTCGGCCGCATGATGAAAACCTGGTTTTTCGGAATGCCGGGCAACCCCGTTTCCGGCTTTGTCGGCTTCGACATCTTCCTTAAAGCCGCGCTGTGGCAGATTTGCGGCGCGGCCGATATTCCCCAACCGCTGCGCTTTAACGCCGTATTGAGCGAACCCGTTACCAAAAACCACAGCCGCATGGACATCCAGCGCGGCATCATCGAGCGCCAAGCCGACGGCACATGGCACGCCCGCCCCTGCGGCAGCCAGGATTCGCACCGCATCCTGCAAGTCTCCCGCGCCAACGCCTATCTGGTCATCCCCGCCGAAAGCGGCTCGCTTGAAGCAGGCGAAAGCGTAACCGTGCAGCCCTTTGCCGACGCGTTTTTATAAGGAATTTATAAGCATGGGGGCAGGGCAGGGTACAATACGCCCCGCAGTTTCAGGCTGCCTTTGCCAAACAGGGCAGGGCAGCCTGAAAAATCAGAAAGGCCGTCTGAAACCCGTAGGCCGGATACCCGTATCCGACAGCCGCCCGCAAGGCGGCAAAAGGCAGCCTGAAACCCCGAAACCGCTGCCCGCAACGGCGACGCAAGACAAAGGAAAACCATGAAAACCATCGGCATCATCGGCGGCATGAGCCCCGAAAGCACCGTGCTGTACTATCAGGCCATCAACCGCGAAACCAATCGCAGGCTCGGCGGCAACCGCAGCGCGGACATCGTGATGCACAGCGTCGATTTTGAAGAAATCGTCCGGCTGCAAAAAAGCGGCGACTGGGCAGCGGCAGGCCGCGTGCTGGCGGCAAGCGCGGCCAAACTCGAAACCGCAGGCGCGGATCTGCTGCTCTTGGCCACCAACACCATGCACAAAGTCGCCCCCGCCATCGAAGCCGCCGTCAAGATTCCGCTGCTGCACATCGTCGATGCCACCGCCGCCGCAGTCAAACGGCAAGGCTTGGACACCGTCGGCCTGCTCGGCACCCGCTTTACCATGAGCGACGGCTTCTACACCGAACGCATGGCCGCGCAGGGCGTGCAAACCCTGGTGCCGGGCGGCGCGGAACAAGACGAAATCCACCGCATTATTTTTGAAGAACTGTGCCTGAACCAAATCAAGAGCGAGTCGGCGGCGTATTTCCACAACGCGATAGGCCGTCTGAAAGACGCGGGCGCACAAGGCGTGATACTCGGCTGCACCGAAATCTGCCTGATCGCAAACGAAGAAAGCAGCCCGCTGCCCGTGTTCGACAGCACCGCCATCCACGCGCTCGCGGCCGTGGACTCGGCCTTGGCGCAGGCAGCCTGAAACCGTAGGTCGGATACCTGTATCCGACAGCCGTTTGCAAAACGGCAAAAGGCCGTCTGAAAAGCAGCCTGAAACCTTAAATGCCGTCATTGCCACGCACACAGTTGCCAAACACATAAAGGCAGCCTGAAAGCCGCCAAAGGCCGTCTGAAAAACAAAAAAAGCAGCCTGAAAACCCCAAACCACCCCACCCGCACACCCCCGAGACACGCCATGAACAACACCGCCCCGCTTACCGACCCCTTCAACCGTCGTCTGAGCTATTTGCGCCTGTCCGTTACCGACCTGTGCAACTACCGCTGCACCTACTGCCTGCCCGACGGCTACCAGGGCAAGGCCAAGCCCGACGAAATGTCGCTTGCCGAAATCGAAACGCTGGTCAACACCTTTGCCCGCTGCGGCACGCGCAAAATCCGCATCACCGGCGGTGAGCCGACCCTGCGCCGCGATTTGGCCGACATCATCGCCGCCTGCAAAGCCGCGCCCGAAATCGAAAACGTCGCCCTGACTACCAATGCATTTAGACTTGGCAAACTCTTTCCCGCCTACCGCGCGGCCGGCCTCGACAAACTCAACATCAGCATCGACAGCTTCGACCCCGAAGTGTTTTACGAAATTACCGGCAAACGCGAGTGCAGCAACATCCTGCGCGACCTTGACGCCATTCTCGAGAGCGGTTTTTACGGCATCAAAATCAACACTCTGCTGCTGCGCCGCTACGCCGAACGCACCCTGGCCGACGCGCTCGATTTTGTTAAACACCGCCCCGTAACCCTGCGCTTTATCGAGCTGATGCAAACCGGCGACAACCTCGGTTTCTTCAACAGCCAGCACCTTTCCGCCGCCAAAATCGAACGCGGCCTGCAAGAGCAGGGCTGGCAGCTTATGCCGCGCCTGCCGCATGCCGGCCCCGCGCGCGAATACTTCCACCGCGATTTTGCCGGCAGCATCGGCTTTATCGCCCCCTACAGCGAAGACTTTTGCAAAAGCTGCAACCGCCTGCGCGTGACCGCCCAAGGCAAAATGCACCTGTGCCTGTTCGGCGGCATCGCCTACGATTTGCGCGACTATCTGAAAAACCAAGATTCAGACGGCCTGCAACGCTATCTTTACGAAACCGTCGCCCAAAAACCCGAACACCATTACCTGCACGACAAAAAAGTCGGCCTGATTACCAACCTGTCCATGACCGGAGGCTAAACCATGCACAAAGCCGCACCCGAATTCCGCCCTTTAAACATCCGCATCCTCACCGCCAGCGACACCCGCAAAGCCGCCGACGACAAAAGCGGCGACTATCTGGCCGAAGCCCTGCAAGGCGCAGGCCACATTTTGCAAGGCCGCCAAATCTGCCGCGACGAAAAATACGACATCCGCGCCGCCGCATCCGCCGCCATCGCCGACCCCGCCGTCGAAGTATTGCTCATCACCGGCGGCACCGGCATGTTTGAGCGCGACATCACCCCCGACGCGGTAGAAATCCTGTTCGACCGCAGCATTCCCGGTTTCGGCGAAGTGTTCCGCGCCGTTTCCATGCAGGAAATCGGCCTGTCCACCATCCAATCCCGCGCAACCGCCGGCATCGCCAACCGCACCCTGATCTTCTGCCTGCCCGGCTCCCCCGGTGCCTGCCGCACCGCCTGGGAACAAGTCATCGCCCCCCAACTCGACCCCCGCATCAACAGCTGCGGCTTCACCCGCGTGTTTAATGCGTGGGATAAAGCCTGAGATTTTCAGACGGCCTGTTGCCAAAGCAGCCTGAAAACCGTTTACACCAAAGGAGAGAAAAATTGGGATTTTTCGACAAACTTTTCGGCAAAAAACGTGCTGCCGAACCGGTATCTTTCGTTCGGGAAGACAACGAGCAAATTCGGCAGGCAGCCGAAAAAGCACGCGAGACATTCAAATATTTCTGGCGTGAGTATTACTGGGAACAGCGCCGTATCGTCAAAGGGCTCAGCCATGCTGCAGTAAAAGCTCCGTTTTCTCAGGAAATCAAGGGAGTTATCGAAACCGAATACATGTGGCTGGACGATATTTACTTTGACGGCGTCAATATCAGCGGCACCTTAATCAACCAGCCGAATATTCTTACCATCGTTCGGAAAGGCGAGCGCATTACCGATCTGCCCTACCGCGAAATTACCGACTGGCTGCTGGCCTACGGTAAAAAAACCTGCGGCGGTTTCGGCATACAGGCGCTGCGCGCGCAGATGGACGAGCAAGAGCGCCGTGCCCATGATGAAGCCTGTGGGCTGGATTTCGGCGACGGCCAAAACGTGCTGCTGGCCATCGGTCAGGAAGAGCATCCCGAATACCTTGAGCAGCATCCGGCCGACATCAATATGTCCCCCGGCCTGCGCGATTATTTGGACAAACATCCCGCAGCGGCCAATGAAGCCGATGAAAACGGCCAAACCATGCTGCACCACGCCGCCATCGCCGGTAATGCACAGAGCGTGCGCGTGCTGCTGGAGATGGGCGCCAATCCCCGGCTGCGCGACGCGCGCGGCAACACCGCGGCCGATTACGCCAAAGAAATCGGCTGGCCGCAGCTGGCGAATATTTTGAATCAGTAAGGCAGCTTGGGTTGTCGAACCCAACATCCCGTATGCTTCAAAAACCGTTGGATCCCGACCCAAGCTACCGGCTTTCAGGCTGCTTTTTCAGACGGCCGCAAAGCAGCCTGAAACCTTAAACACCGTCATTCCCGCGCAGGCGGGAATCTTCTCCGACCCCAGCACACGGTGAAACAGCATGGCTAAAGGCCGTCTGATCCCGCCCCGCACACCATGCCCGACACCGAACCACTCCCGCTCCTTATCCTTTGCGGCGGCCAAAGCAGCCGCATGGGCAGCCCCAAAGCCCTGTTGCCCGTAGCAGGCGGCACGCTGCTCGATTATCTTGCCGCGCACACCGCGCCCAAGCGCCCGCTGTGGCTGGCCGACGACGGCAGCGGTTTGCCCGCGCCTGCCCGCGCCGTGCGCCTGCCCGATGCCTTGCCCGACAAACAAGGGCCGCTGTCGGCCGTGTTGTCGGCGCTGCAACAAGCGCAGCGGCAGGGTTTGGCGGGCATTTTTGTGATGACCTGCGATACTTTGATTAAGCCCGAAGCCATGATAGGCCGTCTGAACGCTGCGGGCGCACCCGATTGCGATACCGTATTGATGCTGCGCTCGCCCGAAACCGCTTATCCGCTCTTGGCCTACTGGCCGTCGTGCCTTTCAGACGGCCTTGCCGCCTATCTCGACAGCGGCAGCCGCCGCGTGATGCGCTGGGTGGCGCAAATCCAAGCCCGTGATACCGCCATGCCCGAGGCGTGGCAGCCCTACGCCAATTTCAACACCCCTGCCGAATTTGCCGCCGCGCTGGCTGCGTGGCAGGCGCAACAGGCAGCCTGAAAGCGCCGCCGCCGTTTGGGCTGAAATAGACCCTAATTCTTTCGGTCAAATTTACAAAAAATCACACTTCGGCTAAGATGGTGCCCGTTTTTGCCAAGGCGGCGCCAAGACCGTTTCAAGTAAAATATTTTTCAATAATTTCATATAAATACTGATAAAGGACTCCACATGAAAACCAGCGCGCGCAACCAATTGGTCGGCACTGTCAAAGCCATCAAACACGGCGCGGTCAACGACGAAGTCATCGTTGCCCTGAATGGCGGCCAGGAACTGGCCGCAACCATCACCTGCGACAGCCGCGAATATCTCGAACTCAAAGAAGGCAAACCCGTCGTCGCCCTGATTAAATCCACCAGCGTCATCATTGCCACCGATGCCGCCCACATCAAACTCTCCGCCCGCAACCGACTGACCGGCACCATCAGCAACATCAGCCGCGGCGCAGTGTATTCCTTGGTGGAAATCGATCTCGGCAGCGGCGTCTTCATCATCGCCGGCATCACCATCGAAAGCTCCGACGGTCTCGAACTGCAGGTCGGCCAAACCGCCACCGCGCTGTTTAAAGCCGGCAGCGTGATTTTGGGCGTACCGGCGTAAAGCGGTTTATCTGAAAAGAAAAGGCCGTCTGAACCAGATTGCGGGTTCAGACGGCCTTTTTTATTTTTGAGTTTGCCAACACGCTGATTGCGCCCCCCTAAGCAACGTCATTCCCGCCTGCGCGGGAATGGTGCCGCTTGGAGCAGTCTGCGGGTTTGGCAAAAGTTTCAGGCTGCCTTCCTGCACGGAAAAGCAGCCTGAAAACCTTTTGCCCGAACGGACTACTGCGGATCCAAACCGTCCACAATCCTTTGCGCGTCGCCCTTGCTCAGATTGTAGCGATAGTATTTTTGGTAAAACGCCTGGGTTTTGGCGGCCAGGTCAAGGTCGCGGAAGCGCTCGGGGTGGAGCAGTTTGCCCGCCCACAACACTTGCAGCGCGCCTTCGGCGCTGTAGCGGTCCCAGCCGAAAGTGCCGCCCGGGTTGGCGTGCAGACGGTTGTTTTTCACCGCCTTAATGCTCTGCCAGGACGGGTCTTTGCGGATTTTGGCGATGGCCTGCGCGGCATTGCGGCCGCCGATGATGACGATGTCGGGGTTGGCTTTGACGATTTCCTCCATCGGCACTTCGGCCAGGTTGGCGGTGTCCGGCAGGGCGGTGCGGCCGCCGGCGATGCGTATCCAGTCGCCGACGATGGAGCGGCCGCCGTCGATTTTGCGCAGGTTGCTGCCGTCGGAAATGTGCAGCACCAGCGGTTTTTGCGCGGCGGGGATGGCTTTGGTGCGCTCGGAAACCAGGCGGATATTGGCGTCCAGCTCGGCGTTGTACTGCTTGGCAATCTGCGGCGCTTTGCCGCCGATGACGTCGGCGGTGATGCTGACGGTTTTTTTCAGGCCGTCATAAGTTTGGAAATTGACCAGCACGGTTTTCAGCCCGGCCTGTTTCACCTGCTGCTGCATGGACGGCTGGGAAAGCAGCACCACGTCGGGGCGGGCGGCGAGCAGGGCTTCGCTTTGCACGGTGGTGCCGTTGGAGAGCGCGGGCACTTTTTTGATGCGCGGATAGACTTTGGCAAACCACGGGCGTTGCTGGATGGTTTCGACCGTGCCGACGAGTTTGTCTGCGCCGCCCAACAAGAGGACGACTTGGTTATTGGCCGGCCATAAATCGGCGATGCGGTTGACTTGGTCGGGAATTTCGACGGCGTTGCCGTTGATGTCGCGCACGCTGCGGGCGTGGACGGGTGCGAGGGCGAGGGCGGCGCCGAGCAGGGCTGCGGCGAGGGTTTTGACGGGTTGTCGGAACATTTCGGGTTTCCTTTGCTGGGTTGGTGGATGGGTTTTCAGGCTGCTTTTTCGGTTTTGGCTGCGCCGAAACTGTGCTTTCAGACGGCCTTTAGGTTTGGGACTATAATGCAAAGCCTCTCCAACGCAGAAGAAAGGACTCTGCAATGAAAACGCTGATCAATGTTTTCCATCCCAAATTGGAACAATCCACCGTAAACCGCCTGTGGGCGCAGCGGCTGGAAGGGCTGCCCGATGTAACCGTGCGCCGCGTGTACAGCCTGTATCCGGACGGCAAAATCGATGTTGCCGCCGAACAGACCGCACTGTTGGCGCACGACCGCTTGGTGTTTCAGCACCCGTTTTTCTGGTATTCCGTGCCGCCCTTGATGAAACAATGGTTTGACGACGTGCTCACCTACAACTGGGCATACGGCCCGACAGGAAAAGCGTTGGCGGGCAAAGAATGGGTGTCGTCCATTTCAACAGGCGGGCCGGCGGATTCTTACCAGGCAGGCGGCTACAACAGCTATTCCATGAGCGAATTTTTGAAGCCGCTGCAACAAACCGCTAATCTCATCCAAACCAAATTCCTGCCGCCGTTTATTTTCCACGGCGCAGTCGGCGCAAACGAAGCGGCAATCCGGCAGTCTGCCGACAATATGGCGGCGCATATCCTTGACCCGCTGCTTGACCCGCAGAAAAAACTCGCCGCGCTGCTGGCGAAAATGCAGGAAGACGGCATTACGCTGGAATAGCCGCCGCGCCCTCCGAAGGCAGCCTGAAAACCGTTTCAGGCTGCTTTTTCGGTTTTTAGACGGCCTTTCGGGTTTGTGTAGGGTGTGTGCCGCAAGGCACGCACGCGGTTTGCCGGTGTTCGGGCACGGGCGGCGGTTCGGACATTGTATCCGCGTGCGTGGCGGAGCCACACACCCTACGTTAGGTTTCCGGCTGCCTTGCTCCCTCTCCCACTTGCTGGGGAGGGCTGGGGCGGTTGCGGCTTGGCAATATTTGCGGCGCGGCAGCCAAGCGGTTCGGCGAACCGCCACCCCCTCCCCGCCCCTCCCCCGCGTAGGGCGCAGGGGGAGGGAGTTGGGCAGTCGGCGTTTGTGTTTTTTCAGACGGCCTTTGCGGTTTTCAGGCTGCCTTACGCCTGCGCCCGTTGCGGCAGCGGCGCGAGGGCGCAGACGCGGCGGCTCCAGCCGGGGATGCCGAGCAGGCGCAGGTCGGTTTGGTAGAGCGACTGCAGCGCGTCTTGGGTCAGGATGTCGGCGGTGTTGCCGCTTTGCACGGTGCCGTCGGCCAACAGCAGCGCGGTTTGGCTTTGCGGGTGGCGGCCGTGCAGCAGCAGCGGGTGTTCGGGGTTGTGGGTGGTATTGATAACGGTGTAGCCCGCTTCGGCCAAATCGGCCATCAGGCTGAGGATGGCGGCGGCGTTGCCGTAGTCAAGGGCGGAGGTGGGTTCGTCAAACAGAATCACTCGCGGCTCTTGGGCCAGGGCGCGGGCGATGTTGGCGAGCTGTTTTTCGCCGCCGCTGGTTTCCATGTAGATTTTTTGCGCCAAACGGGCGATGCCCAGTTTCTCCAGCGCGGCTTCGGCCACGGCGTAATCGGCTGCGGCGGGCTTGGCATACAGCGGCAGGCGGGCGGCACGGCCGAGCAATACGTAATCGAGTACGGTGTAGCGGTAGGTTTGCGGGGCGTTTTGCGAAACGTAGGCGATGCTGCGGGCGGTTTCGCGCGGGTTAAGATCGGCGGTATCGCGCCCGTCGAGCAGCGCGCGCCCCTGCTGCGGTTTGAAGAGGCCGCTAATGCAGTTGAGCAGGGTGGATTTGCCCGCGCCGTTGCGCCCGAGCAGCGAGAGCAGCGTGCCGGCAGGCAGCTCGAGATTCACGCCTTGGAGTACGGCGCGGCTGCGGTAGGCGTAGTGAAGGTTTTGGATTTGGAGCATTTTTCGGGTGTTGGTTTTCAGGCTGCTTTGGGGCAGATGGTTTCTTTTTCCCTCTCCCGCTTGCGGGGGAGGGTTAGGGTGGGGGTGTTTGCGGCTGGATAAACGTTTGCGGTTCGACAGCCAAAGCATTTCTGCGAAATGCCACCCCCTCCCCAGCCCTCCCCCGCGCGGGCGCAGGAGAGGGAGCTTGATTGCTGCTGAATTAACTGTTTCAGACGGCCTAATCCGCCGGTTTCTGCCGCACCAGCACCCAGGCGAAAAACGGGGCGCCGATAAAGCCGGTAAGGATGCCCAGCGGGATTTCCTGCGTATAAAGGTTGCGCGCCAGCGTGTCGGCCAACAGCAGAAACAGCGCGCCGACCAGCAGCGACAGCGGCAGGCTGCGCAGGTTGTTGTCGCCCACGAGCATCCGCGCCAGATGCGGTACGACCAGACCAAGCCAGCCGATGGTGCCGCTGATGCACACGGCCGAGGCGGTGAGCAGCGTGGCGCAGACAATCATCAGCAGCCGCTCTTTGCGGGTGTCGGCGCCCACCAGCCGTGCTTCGCGCTCGCCCAGCGACAGCACGTTAATCCGCCAGCGCATCAGCAGCAACAGCAGCGCGGGCAGCAGCATCACCGGCACAAGCCACACCAGTTGCTCGGTTTGCGCCTTGGCCAGGCTGCCCATCTGCCAATAGACGATTTCGGCCAGCTCGGTTTCGGGGTCGGCCAGATATTTGACCACGCCGAGCGTTGCGCCCATAAAACCGGACACGACAATGCCCGCGAGCACCAGCACCACCGCCGAGTCGCGGCCGATCAGGCGCGGCAGGGTCAGGGTCAAGGCCACCGCCAGCAGGCCGCCGCCGAAAGCCGCGCCCTGCATGGCAAGCATGCCGCCGCCGGCAATTACCGCCGCCGCCGCGCCGACGCACGCGCCGGAGGATACGCCGAGCAAATCGGGCGACACCAGCGGGTTGCGGAAAATGCCCTGATACACCGCGCCCGCCAGCGACAGCGCCATACCCACCAGCATCGCGGCGGCAATGCGCGGCAGGCGCAGGTTGAAGATGATGTTTTGGTAGGTTTCGTCGGCGTTGTGGCCGCTCAGGGTCTGCCACACGGCATCGAGCGGCACGGGATAGCGCCCCCACGACAGGGAAAACACGGCGGCGGCAGCAAGCGCGGCGGCGGTCAGGGCGAGCAGGACGGGGTAGGGAATGCGGGACATAGGAAACGGTGGCACAGGCAGCCTAAACGGGGTTTCAGGCTGCTTTTTTATGGTTCGGATGGCGGGCGGGTTTGGCGGGTTTCAGGCTGCCTTGTGCTTTCAGGCAGCCTGAAAAGGCCGTCTGAAACATGGCGGGTAACAGCGTTCCCTCTCCCGCTTGCGGGGGAGGGCTAGGGTGGGGGCGCTTGCGGCTGGACAAACGTTTGTGGTTCCGCAGCCAAAGCGGTTCTGCGAACCGCCACCCCCTCCCCAACCCGCCCCCGCGCGGGCGCAGGGGAGGGAGTTTGATTGCTGTCGGATTAGCCGTTTCAGACAGCCTTTTATGCCGTCTGAAAAGGCAGTTTGCGTAGGTCGGATACCCGTAACCGACTTTTCAGGCTGCCCCATTTGTTCCGTCATTCCCGCGCAGGCGGGAATCTTGCCGGAGCTTGGGCATGGTTTGGGAAACCGTCGGTCGTTTGTCTTCAAACAAGATTCCCGCCTGCGCGGGGGTAGCGTAGCGGACTTGCGAAGCTAATGACGGCATTTGCGCTTTCAGGCTGCTTTGGGTGCAAGGCTGGCGGTTTTTCCCTTTTCAGGCTGCCTGAAAACGAAAAATCAAAAAGGGCGCGATTCGACCATAAAGCGCGGCGGATTGTGATTGGTCGAAAGGATTAGTCCTTACGTTCTATATCAATACGCAAACAAAACCTTACAATTTCGCACCTTTTTTCCAGCCGTAGCCGAAAACCAAAAATTCAAGCGACAAATCATAATCTTACACAGGAAGCCTCAAATCATGAAACCCGCTTTGTTCAAACTCAATGTGCTCAGCGCCCTGCTGCTGATTGCCACCGGCGCCGCTGCCGACACCGATGATAATGCCGAAGCCGCCGACAACGGCGAATTGCAGACCGTCCACGTTACCGCCGAACGCCAGGCCAAGCAGCAGCTGGGCTCGTCGGTGATTACCGCGCAGGACTTGCAGAAGATGCCCGTTAGCAACGACATCTCCGAAATCGTCAGCAAAATGCCGGGCGTTACTCTCAGCACCAACTCGCCCGGTGGCACACGCGGCAACAAACGCCAAATCGACATCCGCGCCATGGGCCCGGAAAACACACTGATTCTGATCGACGGCAAACCCGTGCGCTCGCGCAATGCCGAACGCTACGGCCGCGGCGGCGTGCGCAACACGCGCGGTGACTCCAACTGGGTACCGCCCGAAATGATTGAAAAAATCGAAGTGTTGCGCGGCCCTGCCGCTGCCCGCTACGGCTCCGGCGCGATGGGTGGCGTGGTAAACATCCGCACCAAACCCATCACCCGCGAATTCCACGGCAGCGTGGGCACTTATATCGAACAACCGCAGAGCGGCACAGATCAAGGCGCCACCCGCCGTGCCAACTTCATCGTGTCCGGCCCCGTCGTAAAAAACACACTTGGCTTCCGCCTCTACGGCAACCTCAACAAAACCAGCCCCGATGATTTCGACATCAACAACAGCGTAAACACCGGCACTGCCCTTAGCGCCGGCCGCGAAGGCGTGCGCAACCGCGACATCGCCGGCCGCCTGCAATGGGACATCAGCCCCACCCAACGCCTCACTTTCGATGCCGCCTACAGCCGCCAAGGCAATATCTACAACGGCGACACCCAAAGCAGTAACGTACTCGTTCCTGCCGTACGCAACGTTGCCTTTCCGCTTATCGGCTCGGAAACTGCCCGCCTCTACCGCCAAAGCTACACCCTGACTCACAACGGCAACTGGGAATGGGGTGATTTGGAAAGCTACATCAGCTTCGACAAAACCGTAAACAGCCGCCTGCCAGAAGGCCTGCTTGGCAGCACCGAGGGTGCCTACAACAGCACCACCGGCTTTTCCGACAGTATCCTGAAAAACTACCGCTTCGGCAGCCGTGCCGATTTGCCTTTGGGTCGCCACACCCTCACCGTGGGTGCGGAAGGCGGCCGCTCCGTGCTCGACGATTCCGCCTCCATGAAGCAAACCATGCAAACCTACGGCAATATCCCGTGGCTTGCCAGCACCGGCCGTAGCGGCAAAGGCAGTCAGAATGATTTTGCCATCTATGTGGAAGACAATATTTCCCTCAACCAAGGCCGCACCTTCCTGATCCCTGGCCTGCGCTGGGACTACAACACCGCCTTCGGCTCCACCTTCTCCCCCTCGTTCAACTTCTCCCACGCCCTGAACGACAGCTGGCGGATCAAAGGCGGCATCGCCCGCGCCTTCAAAGCGCCCAACTTATACCAAACCCAGCCCAACTACATGCTGACCAATGCCAGCCACGGCTGTCCGATCGACGAACACAACCGCTGGGACAACCCAAATGCGCAAAATAACAGCGCCACCGGCGGTACCGGGGCGGGCAACGACCAGAGGCCGACCGATCCCTATCTCAACAACCGTCCTGGCGGCTTCGACTGGGGCCGCGCCTGCTACTTTGTCGGCAATAAAAATATCAAACCCGAAACCAGTATCAACAAAGAAATCGGTTTCGAGTTCAACAAAGACGGTTATATCGCCTCACTGGCCTATTTTCACAACGACTACCGCAACCGCATTATCGATAACGGTGAATTCATTACCACCATCGACGCCCCCACCGGCGGCTATGATCGCGATGTACGCCGCACAAACAACCGCGCGGGCATCAACATTTGGCGCAACTACACCGCCACCAACGTGTACCAATGGGGCAACCGTGGCAAGGCTGTACTCGCTGGCTTTGAAGGCAACTTAACCCTGCCGCTGATCCGCGACAAACTGAACTTCAGCACCAACTTCACTTATTTCCAGCGTAACGAAGAGAAGTTCTACGGCAACCCCGTATCGATTGTGCCCAAATACACCATCAACAGCACACTGAACTGGCAAATCACTCCCGAATGGGACTTAAACGCCACGTACACCCGCTACGGCCGTCAAAAAACCGGCTCCCGGCCCATCCGCTTCATCGACGTGTACTACGAAGACGGCGGCAGCAAGCTGAAAGAGCACGAATTAGGCAGCTACGGTGTGTTCGGGTTCAACATCGGCTACAACTGGAAAGATACCATCAGCCTGCGTGCAGGCGTGAACAACCTGTTCGACAAAACCGTCCTGCGCACCGCCGGCACCGCCCGCACCTACAACGAACGCCGCCGCAGCTACTATATGAGCATGCGTTATTCGTTCTGATGTAGTTTGTTTTGCAGAAAGCAAAGCAGCCTGAAAACCTTTCAGGCTGCTTTTTCGCATTTTCAGGCTGCTTTTTGCCGAGCCCAAAACTTTTCAGGCTGCTGGTCTTATCGGCAAAGCAGCCTGAGAACCTTTATCCGCAGTTTAGGCCTGATGGTAGGGGCGGGAGAGTTCGTGCACAGCATCGACCAGCACTTTGGCGTGTTCGGGGTCGGCGAACTGGCTGATGCCGTGGCCGAGGTTGAAAACGTGGCCGCTGCCTTTGCCGTAGGATTCGAGAATGCGCGCGGTTTCGGCGCGGATGGATTCGGGCGAGCCGTAGAGTGCGGCGGGGTCGAGATTGCCCTGCAGCGCCACGCGGCTGCCGACGCGGCTTCGGGCGCTGCCGATGTCGCAAGTCCAGTCCAAGCCCAGCGCGTCGGCGCCGGCGTCGGCCATCTGTTCGAGCCACAGGCCGCCACCTTTGGTAAACAGCACCACCGGCACGCGGCGGCCTTGGTGTTCGCGTTTCAGGCTGCCGACGATGCGGCGCATATAGGCGAGACTGAATTCTTCAAAGGCGGCAGGGCTAAGGGTGCCGCCCCAAGTGTCGAAAATCTGTACCGCCTGCGCGCCGTGTTCGATTTGGGTGTTGAGGTAGTCGGCAACGGCTTGGGCGGTGATGTCGAGAATACGGTGCAAGAGCTCGGGACGGGCGTACATCATGGTTTTGAGGGTGCGCCATTCTTTGCTGCCGCTGCCTTCGACCATATAGCAGGCCAGGGTAAACGGGCTGCCGGAAAAGCCGATCAGCGGCACGCGGCCGTTGAGCGCACGGCGGATGGAGGCGACGGCGTCAAACACATAGCGCAGCTTGTCCATATCGGGCACCGCCAGCGCGGCGATGTCGGTTTCGTGCTGCAGCGGTTTTTCAAACTTAGGCCCTTCGCCTTCGGCAAAATACAACCCCAAGCCCATGGCGTCGGGCACGGTCAGGATGTCGGAAAACAGGATGGCGGCGTCCAAGTCGAAGCGATCCAAGGGCTGCAGGGTTACTTCGGTGGCCAGCTCGGTGTTTTTGCACAAATCGAGAAAACTGCCGGCGCGCGCGCGGCTGGCGCGGTATTCGGGCAGATAGCGGCCGGCCTGGCGCATCATCCAAACCGGCGTGTAGTCGGTGGGCTGGCGCAGCAGGGCGCGCAGATAGGTGTCGTTTTGCAGGGTGTCCATTATTCGGGTTTCCGTGTGGGTCGGTTTGGCTGTTCAGGCTGCTTGGGGCAGCCTGAAAAAAGGCGGGTTCAGGCGGTCTGCCACGACAGCAGCGCCCATTTCATGCCGCAGTAGTCGGGGGTGAGACGGTGATGGTTGTTTTGGTACCAGTCGTGCAGGGCGGCGGTTTCGCCGTCGTTCAGGCTGCCGTATTGGGCGGTGGCGGCAGCCTGAAAATCCTGCCAGCTTTCGCAGTGCGCCCAGCGGCCTTCACTGCGGATAAAGCGGATTTCGGGGTCGTAGCCCATTTCGTACAGTATATTGGCGGAGAGTATGTAGTCGGGGAAGGCTTCGCGGTCGCGGCCGAGCAGGGCGGAGATTTCCGGCAGATCGAAACGGCCGCCGACGATTTGGCTGAAATAAACCTGCTTGGCGGCGTGCTTCGAGAGCTTGGCAAACAGCGCGGCCAAGTCGTGATCCAAACCGGCGCGCGAGCAGACAACGGTATCGCAGTGCGGCACCTGCGGCCAGTCGGCGTTTTTGTCGAGCAGAAAAGTGCTGTAATTGGCGATGCCGGCGGCGCGGGCGTTTTGTTCCAGCGTTTGCAGCATCACCGGGCTGTAGTCCAGGCAATAAACGTGGCGGCAGCGGCCGGCGGCGGCAAGGGCAAGCGCGCCGGTGCCGCAGCCGACATCGAGCAGGGTGCCGTTTTGCGGCCAGTCGATGGCAGCGAGCAGGGCGCGGATGTAGCGGCTCTCGCCGCCTTCGCGGCGGTTGAGCGCGGGAGCTTTGGCGTCCCACTCGCTGCTGGGCTTGGGGCGGTAGCCGACGCGCCGCATATGGCGCCGGTAGTGTTCGGCAAAATCGGTTTCGGGCAGGACGCGGCGGATCGGGTTCATGGCAAAACGGCTTTCGGCAGGCAGCCTGAAAAAGGCGGGGATAGGGAAAAGGCAGCCTGAAAACGCCGTTGCCGGCTTTCAGGCTGCCTTTGCCGCTTTATTCTTCGATAACTTGCGGCACAACGTACAGGCGGTTGCGCACTTCGGGCGCGCAGGCCTGGTATTCGGCGGCGTGGTCGCTTTCGGTCACTTCGTCCGAGCGCAGGCGCAGCGCCAGCTCGTGCGGGTGGGTCATCGGCTCGATGCCGTCGGTATTTACTGCCTGCATCGCTTCTACGGTGGCAAACAGTTTGTCCAATTCCTTAACCGATTGGATTTTTTCTTCTTCGCTCAGCGTCAGACGGGCAAGACGGGCGATTTTTTCAACATCGGCGATGCTCAGCGGCATGGTTAAATCCTTTAAATTTCGTTTAGCAAATCGGGGAAAGTAGGGTATGATTGCGCGCCGTCGCAGCCGCAAAGCTCGCGATTATAACTGAAAAAATTTCCCGGGCATGACGATTTTCCGGCGAAGCTGCCGCGTTGTCATGCTTTACTTATTGTTTGAACTCAATTTTTAGGATTGATTATGTTCCGCTTTCTCACCCGCTACTTTTCCAACGACCTGGCCATCGACTTGGGAACCGCCAATACCCTGATTTACATCAAAGGCAAAGGCATTGTGTTGGACGAACCTTCGGTGGTGGCGGTGCAGACCGATATCGATACCGGCAAGGAAGTCACGCTGGCGGTGGGCGCGGAAGCGAAAAAAATGCTCGGCCGCACCCCTGGCCGCATCCAGGCCATCCGCCCGATGAAAGACGGTGTGATTGCCGATTTGGACGTTACCCAAAAAATGCTCAGCGCCTTTATCCGCAAGGTAAACAGCAGCAAATGGGCGGCGGCGCCGCGCATCGTTATCTGCGTGCCCTGCGGCTCGACCCAGGTGGAGCGTAACGCCATCCGCGACTCGGCGGTTAATGCCGGCGCGTCGATTGTCAATCTGATTGAGGAGCCGATGGCCGCCGCCATCGGCGCCGGCCTGCCGATCGAAGAGCCGACCGGCTCGATGGTGGTGGACATCGGCGGCGGCACCACCGAAGTGGGCGTGATCTCGCTCTCCGGCGTGGTGTATTCCCATTCGGTGCGCGTAGGCGGCGACGCTTTCGACGAAGCCATCATCAATTATGTGCGCCGCAACTATGGCATGCTGATCGGCGAAGCCACCGCCGAAGAAATCAAAAAGCGCATCGGCTCGGCCTTCCCGGGCCTGGAAGTTACCGAAATCGAAGTCAAAGGCCGCAATCTGGCCGAAGGCATTCCGCGCTCTTTCACCATCTCATCCAACGAAGTGCTCGAAGCGCTGGCCGATCCGCTCAGCCAGATTGTGCAGGCGGTACGCAACGCGCTGGAGCAAACTCCACCCGAATTGGGCGCCGACATCGCCGACCGCGGCCTGGTGCTGACCGGCGGTGGCGCACTGCTCAAAGGGCTGGATCGTCTTTTGGCCGAAGAAACCGGCCTGCCGGTGTTGATTGCCGAAGATGCGCTCACCTGCGTAGCGCGCGGTTCGGGCAAGGCGCTGGACATGATCGGCAAGGTCAATTCCGTTTTTGCCAATATCTGATTTTTCAGGCAGCCTGAAAAATGTCGCAACCCTATCCCTTCGCCCGCCGCGGCATCAGTCCGGTCAATAAGCTGATCTGCCTGTCGCTGCTGTCGGTGGTGCTGATGGTGCTCGACGAGCGCTATACGGCGATGCAGCGTGCCAAGGAATATATCGCCGGCGCGCTGTATCCGCTGCAGTGGATGGCGCAGCAGCCGGTGGAATGGTACGAGTACGGCAGCGCGCTGTTTCAGTCGCAAGACTATCTGCTCACCGAAAACGAGCGTCTGACTTTGGAAAACTCTCGGCTGAAAATCGACCTGCACCGCGCCGATATGAACGCCCGCGAGCTCGAGCAGCTCAAATCGCTGGCGGCGCTCGGCAGCCACGGCTTGGGCGAAGCGCAAACCGCCGAAGTGGTGTCCAACGGCAAAGAGCCGTTGGCCAACCGCATCATCATCAATAAAGGCAGCCGCCAAAACATCCGCGCCGGCGATGCGGTGGTGGATGAAAACGGCTTGGTCGGCCAGGTCAGCCAAAGTTATCCCTTCAGCGCCGAAGTCCATCTGCTTACCGATGCCAAGGCGGTGATTCCGGTAATGGTGGCGCGCACCGGCGTGCGCACGCTGGTGTACGGCGGCAGCGACCAGCTCAGCCTGCGCTATTTCCCCAGCGATGCCGATTTGCAGCCTGAAGACATGCTGGTTACTTCCGGTCTCGACAGCGTCTATCCCGCCGGCATTCCGGTAGCCAAAGTGGTGCAGACCGGCCGCAACACCGGTATGCCTTATTACAGCGCCCAGCTCAAACCGGTGGCGGCGCTGCGCAGCAGCAAATATGTGCTGGTGCTGCCGCAGCAGCCGCTGCCGCAAACCGGCGAAACCACGTCCGATGCCGCAGCCGCTTCCGTTCCGTCTGCCAAACCATGAACCATTTTGAAAAATATCCCGATACCGCATCCAAACGCCTGCTGCTATTGAGTCTGGCCTTTGCGATGATGGTCGATTTTATTCCGTTTTCAGGCAGCCTGTTTTACTGGCTGCCCGAGCTGACGGCGATGCTGCTGCTGTATTGGGTGATCAACGCCCCGCACCGCGTCGGCATCGGCGCGGCGTTTATCGTCGGCCTACTGGTCGATATCGGCACCGGCTCGCCCACCGGCATGCACTCGCTGGCGTATATGGCGGCAGCCTATCTGCTGATCCGCAACCTGCGCCAAATCGTGCTTTACGACTACGGCCAACAAGCGGTAGTCGTGGCCATCGCCCTGATGAGCAGCGAAGTGGTGCAGGTGCTGGTGCGCCTGCGTTACGACCACCGCTTTTCAGGCTGGTTGGTGTTTCTTTCCCCCTTTCTCGGCGCACTGCTGTGGCCGATTCTGAATAAGGTCATGGTTTCCCTGACCAATCTGCGCCGTCTGAAACGATGAAAAGCCCGCGTTACCTATCCGCCCCCGGGCGGGAAGCCCGCAACCGGCAGCGAGACTTTCTGATCCGCCTGCTGGCGGCGCTGCTGTTGGTGCTGGTAATGTTTGGCGTGCTGGGCGCCCGCTTTTTCTACCTGCAAATCAGCAAATACGACGAATACACCGTTAAGGCCGCCACCAACCGCATCAGCCTGATTCCCACCGCACCGGTGCGCGGCGAAATCATCGATGCCAACGGCGTGGTGCTGGCGCGCAACTATCCGGCCTATTCACTGGAAGTGATTCCCAAAGAAACCCACCGCAAAATTGAAGATCTGATCGAAGATCTGCGCGCTTATGTCGAAATCGACGAAACCGATATCAAGCGCTTCAAAAAATTCCGCGCCGATATGCGTGCCTATGAAAAAGTGCCGCTGAAGCTGAAGCTCACGCCCGACGAAGCCTCGCGGCTGGCGGCGCAGCTGTATCGTTTCCCCGGTGTGGAAATCAACGCCCGCACCTTCCGCGAATACCCCTACGGCAGCCTGACTGCGCACTTTCTCGGCTATATCGGCCGCATCAGCGACAAAGACCAGAAAAAACTTGAAGAGTCCGGCCGTTCCGCCGCCTACCACGGCACCACCCACATCGGCAAATCCGGTTTGGAAGCCTTTTACGAAGCCCAGCTGCACGGCGTGCCCGGCTATCGCGAAGTGGAGAAAGACGCCGCCGGCAACATCATCCGCGAAATCAAATCCGATCCGCCGCAAACCGGCCAGACCCTGCGTTTGGCGATGGACATCCGCGTCCAGCAGGAAGCCGACCGCCTAATGGCCGGCCGCCGCGGCGCGCTGGTGGCCATCGACCCGCAAACCGGCGGCATCATCGCCTTTGTTTCCAAGCCCGGCTTCGATCCCAATCTGTTTATCGACGGCATCGACAGCGATACATGGAAAGCGCTCAACGAAGACTGGCAGCGGCCGATGATCAACCGCGTAACCCAGGGTTTGTATCCGCCGGGTTCGACCTTTAAGCCGTTTATGGGCATGGCGCTGCTTGAAAGCGGCAAAATCAACCAGCACACCGTCATTCCCGCGCCCGGCGCGTGGAGCATTCCCGGCACCAAGCACCAGTTTCGCGATTCGGTGCGCAGCGGCCACGGCTCGGCCAATCTGATGAAAGCCATTCAGGTGTCGTCGGATACTTTCTTCTACCGCCTGGGTTTTGAATTGGGCATCGAGAAAACGCGGCCGTATCTGGCGCAGTTCGGCCTGGGGCAGAAAACCGGCATCGACCTGCCCGGCGAATACCAAGGCGTGCTGCCTTCGCCCGAATGGAAGGCCAAGCGCTTCTCCAAGCTGCCTGAAAACCGCCGCCGCTGGAATATCGCCGAAATGGTGCCGGTGAGCATCGGCCAGGGCTATAACGCCTATACCCCGCTGCAGATGGCGCAGGCCACTTCGATACTCGCCAACAACGGCGTGGTATTCCGCCCGCATCTGGTCAAAGAGCTGCTCGACCATGAAAACCAGCGCTTAACCCAGCTCGAACCCAATCCCGACCACAAACTGCCGTTTTCACCAAGCAATTTCAACTATGTCAAACAGGCGATGGCGCGGGTGATCCAAAGCGGTACCGCCAAGCGCATCAACGGCGGCCTCAAATACAGCATGGGCGGCAAAACCGGCACCGCGCAGGTGGTGCAGATTGCCCAAGGCAAGCGCTACAACGCTGCCGCGCTGCGCGTGCAGCACCGCGACCACGCCTGGTTTATTTCCTTTGCGCCGGTTGAAAAGCCGCAGATTGCGATTGCGGTGATTCTGGAAAACGGCGGCTGGGGCGCCAGTGCCGCGCCGATTGCCCGCCAGCTGAGCGACTTTTATCTTTTGCGCTGGAAGGAAGACAAACTGCAGCCCGCATCCGGCGGCGGCCGCCGTACCGCCAATCCGCTGTTGGAAGGCAGCCTGAAAACGGCCAGGCCGCAGCAAAACGTTCAGGCTGCTTTTGAAGCCGTAGCCAAAGAGCGCGCGCAAAGCGCCTCCGAAGCATCGGCGCCGGCCTCCGCTCCCCTTACCCCGCAACCGGCAAAGGGCCAACCATGACCAAGCAACGCGACGAAAACCTGCTGCTGAAGCTCAAGCACCTGCTGTGGGATCCGCTCGACCCCTGGCTGTTTTACAGCATGCTGGCGGTGTATCTGATGAGCATGTTTCTTTTGTATTCCGCCGATGGCCAGGACTGGGGGCGGCTGGAAAGCAAAACCCTGCACACCGTGCTCGCTTTCGGCGTGCTGCTGGTGGTGGCACGGGTGCGGCCGCAGACTTTGAGCAATTTCGCGCCGCCGATGTATATTTTCGGCGTGCTGCTGCTGTTGGGCGTGCATTTTTTCGGCGTAACCGTCAACGGTTCGACCCGCTGGCTCAATCTCGGCCTGTTCAGGCTGCAGCCTTCGGAGATTATGAAAATCGCGCTGCCGATGGTGGTGGCGTGGTTTTTCCAGCGTTATGAAAACGATCTGCGCTGGTACCACTATCTGATTGCGCTGGTAGTGGTGTTGGTGCCCGGCGCGCTGATTCTCAAGCAGCCCGATTTGGGCACCGCCACCCTGATTATGGCCTCGGGGCTCTTGGTGGTGTTTTTCGCCGGCCTGCCGTGGAAAGTGATTGCCGCCGCGCTGATCGGCTTTGCCGCTTCGCTGCCGCTGATTTGGAACTACGGCCTGCACGATTATCAGAAACGCCGCGTGCTGACCTTGCTCGATCCCACCCAAGACCCGCTCGGTTCGGGCTACCACATTCTGCAGTCGATGATCGCCATCGGCTCCGGCGGCCTGTGGGGCAAGGGCTGGCTCAACGGCACCCAGACCCGTCTCGATTACATCCCCGAATCGACTACCGACTTTATCTTTGCCGTGTACGGCGAAGAGTTCGGCCTGATCGGCAATCTGCTGCTGCTGTCGGTTTACACCATCATCATCGGCCGCGGGCTGTATATCTCGTTCAAAGCCACCACGCTTTACAACCGCACGCTGGCCGCCGCGCTGACCATGACCTTTTTCTGCTACGCCTTCGTCAATATGGGCATGGTCAGCGGCATTTTGCCGGTGGTAGGCGTGCCGCTGCCGCTGGTTAGCTACGGCGGCACCGCCACCCTGTCGATTATGGCGATTCTCGCCCTGCTGATGGGCATTGCCAACCAGAACAAAAAACGCTTCCGTTAAACGCTTCGTTAGCTGTTACCCCCGCGGTTTTCAGGCTACCTGAAACCGCGTTTTCAGGAGATGCTTATGCCGACTGCCGACAATACCCTCGTTCTCGTTATCGACATCCAAGAGCGCCTGCTGCCCGCGCTGTCGCAGGCCGAAGCCTTTAGCGCCGCCGCCGTGCGCTTTATCGAAGGCTGCCGCCTGCTGGATGTGCCGCTGCTCTTGACCGAGCAATATCCCAAAGGCTTGGGCGCCACCATCGAACCGGTTTCCCGCGCCTGCGCCGATGCGCCGCGCTTCGAGAAAACCCGTTTTTCCGCCTACACCCCCGAAGTGGCTGCCGCCATCGCTCAAAAGCAGCCTGAAAACGTTGTGCTGCTCGGCTGCGAAACCCATATCTGCGTGCTGCAGACCGCTCTGGATCTGCTGGCGCAAGGCATGCGGGTTTACGCGCTGGAAGACGCGCTTACTTCGCGCACCGAAGCCAACAAAGCCAACGGCCTGCGCCAGATGCAGGCGGCCGGCGCCATTGTCAGCAACAGCGAAAGCGTGCTGTTCCAGCTTTTGGCCGATGCCAAACATCCCCAGTTCAAAGCCATCTCCAAACTGATTCAATAAGGATACCGCCATGTTTACCGGCATCGTGCAGGGCACCGGCCTGATCCGTGCCATCGACAGCCCCGCGCCCGATTTCCGCCGCTTCACCGTCGAATTGCCCGAGCATCTGGCCGGTGGGTTGGAAACCGGCGCTTCAGTCGCCCACAACGGCTGCTGCCTGACCGTAACCCGCGTTTCAGGCTGCCTGGCCGAGTTTGATCTGATGGCGGAAACGCTGGCCAAAACCAATTTGGGCAGCCTGAAAGCCGGGGATCGCGTCAATCTCGAGCGCGCCGCCCGCTTCGGCGACGAAATCGGCGGCCATGTGATGAGCGGTCACATTATGGCCACCGTCGAAATCATCCGCATCGACGAGAACGGCTTAAACCGCACGCTGTGGTTCAGGCTGCCTGAAAAACTCAAACCCTATCTGTTTGCCAAAGGCTTTGTCGGGCTCGACGGCTGCAGCCTGACTGTCGGCATCGTTGGCGACGACGCCTTTTGCGTGCACCTGATACCGGAAACGCTGGAGCGTACCCTGTTCGGCAGCCGCCGCGCCGGCGATGCGGTCAATCTCGAAATCGACGCCCAAACCCAGGCGGTGGTGGACACCGTGGCGCGGGTGATGGCGCAAAAAGGCTTTCAGGCTGCCTGAAAGGCAGATTTTTCCAAGGATAAAGCGATGCAGGCTCCCCTTCCCATCAGCGTAACCATGCCGGTGAAAAACGCCGAAAAATATCTGGCGCAGTCGCTCGCGGCATTATCCGGTTTCGCCGAAGTCATCGTGCTGGACAACGGCTCGAGCGATGCCACCATGGAAATCGCCGCCGGTTTTGCCAACGTGCGCCTGCACCAAAGCCCGTTTATCGGCTTCGGTCCGCTGAAAAACCTAGCCGCTTCGCTGGCCGAGCACGACTGGATTCTGAATATCGACAGCGACGAAATCGTCCTCCCCGAACTGGCCGCCGAAATCGCCGCGCTGACGCTGGACGAAAATACCGTTTACTCGCTGCCGCGGCTGAACCACTACTGCGGCCGCCCGATCCGCAGCTGCGGCTGGTCGCCCGACTATGTGCTGCGACTCTACCATCGCGGCCGCGTGCGCTACAACGACCGCCGCGTCCACGAATCGCTGGCGCTGCCGGAAAACACCGCTATCGTGCGCCTGCGGCAGGAATTGCTGCATTATTCGTTTGACGGCGTATCCGAATTGGTGGAGAAAAAAGTCCAGCGCTATACCGATTTGTTTGCCGAACAGCAGCAGTTCAAACAGCGCACTGCTCTCTTGTCTGCCATCGGCCACGGCGCCGCGGCCTTTGTCAAAAGCTATCTTTTTCGCGGCGGCTGGCGCGACGGCGCTACCGGCTGGGTGATTTCCGCCGCGCAGGCACAGGGTTCCTATTACAAATACGTCAAGCTGGCCGAAGCCAACCGCCGGCTCAGCGTTTCGCTGATTATCAGCGTCCGCAGCGGCGCCGATGCGCTGGCCGCCGTGCTGCAGTCGGTGCTGGCGCAGCAGACGGCGCCCGACGAAGTGCTGCTTGCCTGCGCGGAATGCGATGCCCGCACCGACGCCGTAGTCGAACAATACCGGCCGCTGATACCGTCTTTAAAGCTGCTGAGGCAGCCTGAAAAAGACGGCAGCAGGGCAGAATGGTTAAACCGCGCGCTGCTGCACAGCCGTTGCGACTACGTGCTGCTGGCCGATAGCGAAACCCTGCTGCATCCCCGATTTGTCGCCGACCACAAGCAGGCGGCAAAAAAAGGCGTGTTGGTGCAGGGCGCAGCAGGGCAATTGGATCAGGCCGCCACCGATGCCGTGCTGGCGCAGGCGGCAAACGGCAGCTTGTCTTTGCCGGCGTGGTATCGGCGCGGCCTAACAGACGCCTGGCACAAACGGCTGCGCTTGTGCCGCATTCCTCTGCTGGCCAAACTGCTGATCCGCAGGGAAAACCGTAACCTCACCGGCATCCGCGGCTGCAATATGGGTTTTTTCCGCGAAGACGCGCAGCGCATCAACGGCTTTAACAGCGATTTTGTCGGCTGGGGACGCGAAGACAGCGAATTTGCCGCACGATTTTTCAATGCCGGCGGCAAACGCGCCAATTTGAAATTCGCCGCCGTCGCCTATCATTTGTGGCACCACGAAGCGTCGCGCCAGTCGCTGCCGGAAAACGACCGGCTCTTGGCGCAGACGCTGGAAGGCAGCCTGATCCGCTGCGAAAACGGCATGGACCGCTTTGCCGCAGAAGCGGTGCAGAACGAGAAAGGCAGCCTGAAATGAGCGATAACGAACTGGAGAGGTTTTTCCGCGAAGAAGCCTATACCGAAGTGGCGGAAACGCTGGCTTTCTTTTTGGAAGAAGCCGGCAGCGACGAAGCGCCGGATGCCGCCGAAGCCCGCCGTTGGCAGCAGCTGTTTGCCGAGCGCGGCGGCCGTTTTGCCAAGCTGGCCGAAAATTGTGCGCGCTATGTGGAGGAAGCCGGCGATGCCGCGCAATAAATGGCTGCTGCTGGCGCTGCTGTGGCTGCTGGCCAGCATCTACGCGCTGGTGCTGCGCGAAAACGACAACGGCAGCCTGAAAGCACCGTTTGCCCATTTCGACAAATTCGTCCACGCCGCGCTGTTTTTCGCCCAACTCTGGCTGCTGGCCAAAGCCTGGCTGGCCGAAAAACGCCCGCTGCCGCTGCGCGCACTGCTGGCGTTTGCCGTGATTTACGCCGCCGCCAGCGAGTTGGCGCAACATTATCTGACCCGTACCCGCAGCGGCGATATGCTTGATTTCGCCGCAGACTTGTGCGGCGCCGGCCTGGCGCTGTATTTCGCGGCGCAAATCCAGCAAGCGCGCAGCCGCCGAACGGAAGATATTTGAAACAATAGTGAAAAAGGCAGCCTGAAAAGTTTCAGGCTGCCTTTTTGCTGCGTTTTGCGGCGCTATACGGTTTGCGAATATTTGGTACGGGTTTCGCTGTGGCGTAGGTAGCGGTCGAAAACCATGGCGATGTTGCGGATCAGGAAGCGGCCTTTGGCGCTTACTTCGATGCGGTTGTCGCTGATTTTGAGTAGGCCGAGTTGTGCCAGCTGCTGCAGGTCGGCCAGTTCGGCGGCGAAATAGCGCGCAAAGGGGACTTCGGTTTCGGCGGCGTAGTCGGCAAAATCCAGCGCAAAGCGGCACATCAGGTCTTGGATGATGTTGCGGCGCAGAAGGTCGTCGCGATCGAGATGGTAGCCGCGCATAACGGGCAGTTGTCCGGCATCGAGGGCGGCGTAGTATTTTTCGATGTCGCGCTCGTTTTGGCTGTAGGTATCGCCGACTTTGCCGATGGCGGAAACGCCGATGGCCACCAAATCGCAGTCGGCATAGGTGGAATAGCCTTGGAAGTTGCGCTGCAGCCGGCCTTCTTTAAGTGCGATAGCCAGCTCGTCGTCGGGCTTGGCGAAGTGGTCCATGCCGATAAACACATAGCCTTCGGCATCGAGACGGCGCACGGCGTATTGCAGGATGTCGAGTTTTTCTTCGCTGCTGGGGACGGCATTGGTGTCGATGCGCCGCTGGGGTTTGAAAATGTGCGGTAGGTGGGCGTAGTGGTAGAGTGCGAGGCGGTCGGGGGCGAGAGAGAGGACGGTATCGAAGGTGGTTTCGATGCTGGAGAGGGTTTGATGCGGCAGGCCGTAAATCAGATCGACGCTGACGGATTTGAAACCGGAATTGCGGGCGGCTTCGATGACTTCTCGCGTTTCTTCAACGGTTTGGATGCGGTTGACGGCGGCTTGGACTTTGGGGTCGAAATCCTGGATGCCGACGCTCATGCGGTTGAAACCGAGCCGGCCGAGATGCCCGATGGTGGCGGCGCCGACTTTGCGCGGGTCGATTTCGATGGAGTATTCGCCGTCGTCCAAGAGCTGGAAGTGTTCGCGGATCATGGCGAACACGCGCTCGAGCTGATCGTCGGAAAGAAAGGTGGGGGTGCCGCCGCCGAAGTGCAGCTGCGCCAGCGGGTGCCGTCCGCCCAGGTGGGGGGCGAGCAGCGCCATTTCTTTTTCCAGATAGTTGAGATATTCGTCGGCGCGGGTTTTGTCTTTGGTGATGATTTTGTTGCAGCCGCAGTAGTAGCAGATGGTGTTGCAAAAGGGGATGTGCAGATAGAGCGACAGCGGTTTTTCAGGCTGCCCGGCAAGGGTGTCGCGCAGTGTGTTGTGGTATTCGGGCTGCCTGAAAGCGTCGTGGAAGCGGTCGGCGGTGGGGTAGGATGTATAGCGGGGGCCGTTGGCGGGCAGGGAGGCGATCAGGCGCCGGTCGAATTGGATGGTGTGGGTGTTCATAAGGATTATTTATTGTTGGTATAAATTTTGTTAGAATAAGCCTGTTTTTATAAAAATTCATTGACTTTTGTCAAGCAGATAACCGATGCCACACTCAATGACGAAAAAATCCATCCCCCTGACTTCGCAATGCGCAACCTGCTCGTTCTACGAATTGTGCACGCCGGTTACGCTGGAAAACGGTGAGTTCGAACTTCTGGACGCGGTTGAGCGCCAGAGCCGCCGGATTAAAAAGGGCGAATATCTGTTTCACGCCGGCGAAGAATTTTCTTCGCTGTTCGCCGTGCGTACCGGTTTTTTCAAAACCACCGTTACCCTGCAGGACGGGCGCGACCAGGTAACCGGCTTTTTTATGTCCGGCGAGATGATGGGCATGGACGGCATCGGTATGAACCGCTACAGCTGCGATGCCATCGCACTGGAAGACAGCGAAGTGTGCGAAGTGCGCTTGGAAAGTCTGGAAGAGGCCGGCCGCCGCGCGCCGAAAATCAACACCCATTTTTTCCGCCTGTTCAGCAACGAAATCGTGCGCGACCAAAGCGTGATGCTGCTGCTGGGCAATATGCGCGCCGAAGAGCGCCTGGCCGCGTTCCTGCTCAACCTTTCGCAGCGTTTGCAGCACCGCGGCTTTTCCGCCAGCGATTTTATCCTGCGTATGTCGCGCGACGAAATCGGCAGTTATTTGGGGCTGAAGCTGGAAACCGTCAGCCGCACTTTGTCGCGCTTCAACCAAAACGGCTGGATTGCCGTCGATCACAAGCACATCCGTTTATTGCAGCCTCAGGCGCTGCAGGATTTGGTGGCCAGCAGCACGAAAGAAGTGAAAACGGGCTGATATTAAACGTTTCTACGGCTTTTTAGGCAGCCTGAAATAGGAAATGTTAATGATTGTTATACTATAACAATATTTAGTTAATTTTTGTTTGACTTTGCGGTTTTTGTGCTTTATAAACAAGGCAGATAAGCGGGCGTAAAGCCGGTTTGTCTGCCTTGTTTCATTTTTGAAGGAGAGAATACGATGAAAGCAATGGTTTATCACGGCGCCAACGACATCCGTTTGGAAGAAAAACCCAAACCGCAAATCATTGACCCCACCGACGCAGTAGTGAAAATCGTCAAAACCACCATCTGCGGCACCGACTTAGGCATCTGGAAAGGCAAAAACCCCGAAGTGGCCGACGGGCGCATTTTGGGGCATGAAGGCGTCGGCATCGTTGAAGAAGTCGGCTCGGCGGTGAAAAACATCAAAGTCGGCGATAAAGTCATCATCTCCTGCGTCAGCAAATGCTGCACCTGCGACTACTGCAAAACCCAGCTCTATTCCCACTGCCGCAACGGCGGCTGGATACTCGGCTATATGATCGACGGCACGCAGGCCGAATATGTGCGCACGCCCTATGCCGACAACAGCCTGATCCCGCTGCCTGCCGCCGTGGACGACGAAATCGCCCTGCTGCTGTCCGACATCTTGCCCACCGCCCACGAAATCGGCGTGCAGAGCGGAGACGTCAAACCGGGTGACACCGTATTTATCGCCGGCGCCGGCCCTGTGGGCATGTCCGCCCTGCTGACCGCGCAGCTTTACAGCCCCGCCACGATTATCGTCTGCGATATGGACGAAAACCGCCTGAAACTGGCGAAAGAACTGGGCGCCACTCACACCATCAATCCCGCGTCGGGCGACATTTCCCGGCAGATTTTCGCCATCGTCGGCGAAGACGGCGTCGATTGCGCGATTGAAGCGGTCGGCATTCCCGCCACTTGGGATATGTGCCAAGACATCGTCAAACCCGGCGGCCATATTGCCGTGGTCGGCGTGCACGGCAAGCCGGTCGATTTCAAACTGGAAAAACTGTGGATCAAAAACCTGGCCATCACCACCGGCCTGGTCAACAGCAACACCACCGAAATGCTGCTCAAAGCCGTGGCCACCAGCTCGGTGGACTACACCAAAATGCTGACCCACCATTTCAAACTGTCCGAATTGGAAAAAGCCTACGACGTGTTCAAACACGCTTCGGAAAACCAGGCGATGAAAGTGGTGCTGGTCAACGACTAAATTCCTGCTCTAGGTAAAACATCAGGCAGCCTGAAAAGTTTTCAGGCTGCCTGAAGCGTGTTTGCAACATTATCAAAGCGGCCGCAGCGCCATGCTTTACAGCATGGAGCGTCCTTTTTACAATGCCGCCTTTAATAAAATTAACATAGGTAAAATAATGTCCTTACGCTTCCGATTATCCGTTTTGTGCACCGCATTGGCGCTGGCCGTCGTAGCCGCGCCGCCGGCGTTTGCCGCTAAAAAAGCCCCTGCTGAAACTCCGACTGCAGCGTCTGACAGCAGCGCCGACAGCGCAAAAGAACAATTATTAAACGACATCCAGCAGAGGGCGCAGTCCGGGCCCAAAGTGATTGATTTGGGCATGCAGGGCAAGCTGAAGCTGCCCAAAGGCATGGTATTTATCGGCCGGGACGATGCCAACCTGCTGATGCAGATGGGGGGAAACAGCGAAAACCCCAACCGCTACGGTTTGGTGTTACCCGAGCAGGATGATGAGGATTGGTTGGTCGATCTGAACTACGTCGATTCGGGCTACATCAAGGACGACGATGCCAAAGACTGGGATACCGCCCATATGCTCGAAGCGCTCAAAGAAGGCAACGAAGAGCAGAACAAAGTACGCAAGGCCAAGGGCATTGCCGAAATCGAAACCCACGGCTGGATCGAGCAGCCGCACTATGATGCCGCCACACACCGCCTGATTTGGTCGATCGACGTCCATGAAAAAGGCAAAGCTGATGACAACCCCGCGGTAAACTACAACACCTACGCGCTCGGCCGCAAAGGCTACATCAATCTGACCCTGGTTACCGACAGCAAAGACATCGCCAAATACAAACCGGTGGCGCAGCAGCTTCTGGCCGACATCGAATTCAACCAGGGCGAGCGCTATGCCGACTACAACGCCGCCACCGACAAGGTCGCCGAATACGGCCTGGCCGCGCTGGTGGGCGGCGTGGCGGCGAAAAAACTCGGTCTGCTGGCGGTGATCGGCGCCTTTCTCGCCAAAGCCGGCAAATTCCTGATTATCGGCGCCGTGGCCGTCGGCGGCGCGATCAAATCCTGGCTCGGCCGCCGCCGCGGCTGATTTTCCCGCTTCAGGCAGCCTGAAAAAAGGGCAGGGCGCTGCCGTTTGGTTTCGCCACCGCTTTTTCAGGCTGCCTGAAAACTGTTTTCTCCCTTGTTACGGAGTTTTGGATGAACCCGATTTTCGAGCCGGTTTTCAAACAGCTCAACAGCGTGATTCTCGGCAAAGCGCCGGTACTCAAACAGCTCGTCGCCAGCATTCTTGCCGACGGCCACGTCTTGCTTGAAGACGTGCCCGGGGTGGGAAAAACCACGCTGGCCGGCTCTTTGGCGGCGGTACTCGGCCTGCGCTACCAGCGCGTGCAGTTCACCAACGACATGCTGCCGGCCGATCTGCTCGGCGTAAACGTGTTTATGCCTGCCGAGGGCGCGTTCAAATTCCATCCCGGGCCGGTGTTCAACCAGTTTGTGCTGGCCGACGAAATCAACCGCGCTTCGCCCAAAGTGCAGTCGGCGCTGCTCGAAGCGATGGAAGAGCGGCAGGTGTCGGTGGACGGCAAAACCTATCGTCTGCCGCAGCCGTTTCTGGTCGTCGCCACCCAAAACCCCAGCGAGCAGCTTGGCACTTTCCCGCTGCCTGAAAGCCAGCTCGACCGCTTTATGATGCGTCTGAGCATGGGTTATCCCGCCGAAGAAGCGGAAAAAGCGCTTTACCGCCAGGGCGGGCGCCGCCATGCCGCCGCGCAGCTGCAGGCGGTGGCCACGCCGCAGCAGCTGGCGCAATGGCAGCAGCAGGTGCGCGGTTTGACCGTTTCCGATGCCGTAGCCGCCTATGTTTACCGGCTGGTGGCCGCCACCCGCCGCCCGGGGCTGTTCGTAACCGGTCTCAGCCCCCGTGCCGGCTTGTCGCTGCTTGCGGCTGCCAAAGCCTGGGCCTTTCTCGAAGGGCGCGACTTTGTGCTGCCGGAAGACCTTAAAGCGGTGTGGGTGCCGGTGGCCAACCACCGCCTGCAAACCCTAAACCAGCGCGACAGCGCCGACGTTCTCAACGAGATTGTCGCCCATGTCGCCGTTTGAGCCGGCCGCGTCCCTGCGTTTTGACAGCGAAGCGCTGCTGGCGCGCCGCCACATCCGCCTGCGCCCGACCCGTTTGTGTCTGACGCTGGCGGTTTTGGCTTTTGCGGTGTGGGTGGCGGCGGTCAATTACCAGGTCAATCTCGCCTATGCCGTGTGTTTTTGGATTGCCGGCTTTACCGCCGTTTCCGCGCTGATGACCCTGCGCCAGCTGCTCGGCCTGCGCATCGGCGCCGTTTACCGCGGCGAAGTGTTTGCCGGCGACACCGCCGAAGTCAGTCTCAGCATCAGCGGCGGCAAACGGCCGCGGCTGTTTTGGTTTCATGCCGAAACACGGCCGGACGAAGAAGAAGACGATACCGCCGCCGATAAGCTGTGGCAGCGCTGCGAAACCGCTGATAATGCCGATTTCAGGCTGCCCTGGCCGATTAAAGTGGTGCGCCGCGGCCCCTTTCCCGAGCCGCTGTGTTTCACCCTGGCCACCAGCGCGCCTTTCGGTTTGTTTTACGCCGAATGCCTGCTCGAATGGCAGACCGACGCGCTGGTCTATCCCGCGCCGCTGGCGCACAGCCTTGACCATGCCGGCAGCGGCAGCGATCCCGAGCAACCGCCCGATCGCGCCGGTTTGAACGGTGAAGATTTGGCCTATCTCAAGCCCCATCAAAACGGCGCTTCGCTGCAGCACGTTGCCTGGAAGCAATACGCCAAGCGCGGCGAAATGCTCGACAAAGTTTTCGACCAGGCGCCGCCGGTGCCCGTCAGCCGCACCATTTCCTACCGCGACTACCCCGCCGCCACCCAGCGCGACCGCCTGGCATCGCTGCTTGCCCACCGCGTGCTCGAAGCCGAACGCAGCGGCAGCCCCTATCTGCTCGAATTGCCCGCGCAAAGCCTGCCGCCGCAAAACGGCCAGCGCGAAAAAGCCTTAAGCGCGCTGGCGCTGATGTAGGCAGCCTGAAAGGATAGCCAGAGAAAACAGCTGTCGTTATGGCAAAAGGCAGCCTGAAAAGTTTTCAGGCTGCCTTTTTTGTTTGCGGAAATAACGGCAAGGTCTGCTTTCAGGCTGCCTTTTCCGTATTCAAAGCAGCCTGAAAGCCTTTTGCATCGGCTTTCAGGCTGCTTTGAATGAACAGCAGGCGCGTAGGTCAGATACTTGTATCCGACAAGATTGCAAATAGGCAGGCAAGCTGAAACAACGCAGATTTCCCTTCGGGGAAACATCGGATTCGAGCATTCGACCTACTCCCAAACCATCCTATCCAATCGGGTATTTTTCAGGCTGCTTTGTTCCAAGCAGCCTGAAAGCAAGCGTAAGTTGGGTGGTTAAACCCAACTTCTCCGATGCCAAAAGATATGTTGGGGCGCGACCCAAGCTACAACGCAAAGGCAGCCTGAAAACCTTTCAGGCTGCCTTTTGTTGCCGCCGGATTTGCGTATTCAGCGGCCGCAGCTGCACGAGCCGCTGTCCACCACCGTCAGCTTGCCGGTGGTCGGGTGGATGACCAGGCCGTGCACCTGCACCGAGGCGGGCATCAGCGGATGGCAGCGGATTTGTTTGACGGTGTGGCGCACGCTGTCTTCCACGTTGTCAAAACCGGTCAGCCAGGTATCCAGATGGATGCCGGCGTGGCGCAGGGTGGTAATGCGGTCTTCGGGAATGCCGGCGGCGCGCGCCTGTTCGAGAAAGTCCTGCGGGTTCATGCCGCGCATGCCGCAGTCGTGATGGGCGACGACCATAATCTCTTCAACGTGCAATTCCAGCACCGCCACCAGCAGCGAGCGCATCACCGAACCCCACGGGTGGCTGACCACCGCGCCGGCGTTTTTAATCAGCTTGGCATCGCCGTTTTTCAGACCGAGCGCGGCCGGCAGCAGCTTGATCATGCGGGTGTCCATGCACGAAAGAATCGCCAGCCGGCGGTCGGGAAATTTATCGGTAAAAAATTCGGCGTAGGCGCCGGACTCCACAAATTCTTCGTTGTGGGCGAGGATTTGTTCCAGTTGCGACATCTGTGTGTTTCCTTGAAGTTTGTGCGGCCGCGATTATAGCGAAACGGCAGCCCTTGCGCCGCCCGAAAATACCCCGCGCGGCAAACGTTAAAGCAGCCTGAAAAGCCGGCGGGCGTTTTCAGGCTGCCTGGGGGCGGGGCGCGCTTACTGGCTCAGCACGTCCACGCCTTTGGGCGGGGTGAATTTGAAATGGCCGCGTGAGAGGCTGGGCTTGGTGTTGATGCCGCCAAAGCGGATGGTGGTTTGGTTGCCGAAGCTGTCTTTCAGCTCCATCGCGCTCAAAACGTCGCCCTTAAAGCCGATGCGGATAAACTGGTAGCCGGCGTTGTTGCGCTTGGGCGTGGCCAGCACATAGTCGATGCCGTTGCTGCTGCCGTCTTCCTTGAGCGTGTAGCTGCTCTCGAGCGCGTCTTTGTTCGACAAAATCGCCGCCGGGCTGTCGCCAATGGTCTGGTCCTGGCCGGACTTGGTTACCTGCTTCAATTCGGTGTCGTAGAGCCAGATGGTTTTGCCGTCGCCCACGATTACCTGCTCGTAAGGCTTGTTGTAGGTCCATTTGAACAGGCCGGGGCGCAGGATTTGGAAGCTGCCCGAGCTGCTTTGCGTTTTCTTTTTCGATTTGACGGTTTGGCTGAAGCTGCCGCTGATGCCGTCGGTATCTGCATTGAATTTCTTCAGCGCGTCCACCGCACCGGCCTGGGCGGCGGCAGAAGCGGCCAGCACGGCGGCGGCCAGAACGGTTTTCCAGATGGGTTTCATAGCGTCTCTCCGGTTGCGGAACAAACGGCCGGCGCCTGCCGGCCACAAACGGCGCGCATCTTAACATTTCAGGCAGCCTGAAACACGCCGCCGCGCTGTGTAAAGGCCGGATGCTGCGGCAATTTGCTGTTTTTCCGCTGAAAAAGCGCGGATTTTTAACTAAAATTTAAACCCCAAAGGCAGCCTGAAAACGCATTCGGCGGCCGTTTGCAGCCGTTCAAACCGGTTTCAGGCTGCCGCTGCTTGGGGTATATTGCCCGTTTTTCAGCCATCGGGAAAACGGATATGCAAGAAACAGGCAGCCTGAAAATCGTTTACAGCGTTAGCGAGCGCGAGCGTGCGCGCCTGACCCGGCGCATGTGCGCCTATATACCCAAGCGCGACAAACGCCGCCGGCTTGCCGTTTCCCTGCTGGTGACAGCGCTGCTGCTGGTGCTGTATTACGGTTTTTTCCACAACTGGCAGGCGGCTTTGGACTATCTGGGGAGCGTTGGAGAAGACGTTTGCGAAGCGCTGTGCGACGAAAGCGGGCAGACCGCAGAAGATTGGGACGGCCTGATCAGCGGCGCCGCGGCTGCCCGCAGCCATGTGGCCGGCCTGATGTATTGGATGGCGGCGCTGGTGCTGTTTGTCTCTTTCTATATGAACTGGAGCTGGCGCAAGCATATCGCATCGCTGTTTGATTCGCTTGAGGGCAAACAGTTTTCGCTGGAAATCGGCGCCGACGGCCTGCTGCATACCGTCGGCAGCGATGTGCGGCTGTTTTACCGCTGGCCGGCGGTGCTGCGGATAATCCGCGATGGCGAATGCTTGCTGTTTTATATCAGCCGCCACACCGCCTATTTCGTTCCCGCCGAATGCTTTGCCGATGTCGCAGCGGCCGATGCTTTTTACCGCCAGGCGCAGGCGTTTAAGGAAGCGGCCGCAGCGCAAAAGCAGCCTGAAAACGGCTAAAACCCCCAAATACAAGGCAGCCTGAAAAGTTTTAAACACTTTTCAGGCTGCTTTTTCGCTTTCAGGCTGCCTTTGGCCGTTTAAGCAATCTCCAGCGGGGCGAAGGATTTGACGGTGTCGTCCACCGCTTTAACGCGCACGAGAAAGTCTTCCAACAGGCACAGCGGCAGGGCGCTGGGGCCGTCGCAACGGGCCTGGTCGGGGTTCTCGTGGCTTTCGAGAAACAGGCCGGCCAGGCCGGTGGCTGTGCCGGCAAGGGCGAGTTCGAGCGCCTGGGCGCGGCGGCCGCCGGATGCGGCGCTGCCGGCATCGCGCTGCTGCAGGGCGTGGGTTACGTCGAAAATCAGCGGCGTGCCGGGGCAGCTGCGTTTCATCACGCCGAAGCCGAGCATATCGACCACCAGATTGTCGTAGCCGAACTGGCTGCCGCGCTCGCACAGCATCACTTGGCCGTTGCCCGCTTCTTTGAATTTTTCAACGATATTGCCCATCTGCTGCGGGCTGAGAAACTGCGGTTTTTTCACGTTGATCACGCGGCCGGTGGCGGCCATCGCCCGCACCAGGTCGGTTTGGCGGGCGAGAAAGGCGGGCAGCTGCAGCACGTCGCACACTTCGGCCACGGGAGCGCATTGGTGGGGCTCGTGTACGTCGGTCAGCACCGGCACGCCGAATTCGCGTTTGACGGCGGCAAAAATCTTCATGCCTTCGTCCAGCCCCACTCCGCGATAGGAATGCACAGACGAGCGGTTGGCTTTGTCAAAAGAGGCTTTGAAAACGAAGGGAATGCCGAGTTTTTCGGTAACGCGCACATAATGGGCGCAGGCGCGCAGGGTGGAATCAAGGTCTTCGAGCACGTTGATGCCGCCAAACAGGGTGATGGGGCGCTCGTTGGCAACGGTGATGGAGTCGATGGAAATCATGACGGGTCTTTCTGAGTAAAAGGCAAAAATAAGGCAGCCTGAAAGCCGGAAAAACGCTTTTCAGGCTGCCTGACGGTCGATTTTACGGATTTGGCGGCGGATGTGCACGCTGCCGGGCAGGCGGCCGACCGGCCAGCGCAAAATGGCAACGCCGGCGGCTGCGGTGGCGCGGTTTTTGCGGTGGTCGGCTTCCTGGCGCTCGGGCAGCTCGTGGCTGGCGTCGTCGATTTCGATGGCGGCCAGCGGCGTGCCGTCGGTGCGGCAGATGACGAAATCGTAGCTCAGGCGGCTGATGAAGTTGAACCAGTAATAGGTTTCTTTGTTTTTCGGCACTTCGAGCACGCGCGAGACCTGCACCTGCGGAAAAACCATATAGTCGGGCAGGGCGTCGAGCAGCAGGGCGTAGGCGTCCATCTCGCTGTCGGTCATCAGCGGCCGGCGGCTGTAGGGCAGTTTTCCATTGCCTTCGAAAGGATTGCGCTTGCGCCGCCGCCAAAACCACCACAAAAGCGCCGCGCAAACGGCGGCGATCACATAGGCGAAAATCATCGGCGGCTCCGGCGGCTTTCAGGCTGCCTGCAAAGCGGGGCGGGGTTTAGGGGCATGGCGCGTCCTGCGGGCTGTCGGCAGCGTCGCCGTGGTAATACTCGGCGGCGCCGCTGTGGAAAAAACTTTCCAAAATCGCCTGCGCGGCCACTTGGTCGAGCACGGCTTTGCGCTTTTTGCCGTATACCTGAGCTTCGGAGAGCAACGCTTCGGCATGCAGCGACGAGAGCCGCTCGTCCGCCCAATACACCGGCAGAGCGAAGCGGCGGTGCAGGCGGCGGCCGAATTTGCGTGCCAGTTCGGTCATGCGGTGCTCGCCGCCGTCGGTGTAAACCGGCAGGCCGACCAGAAGGCAGACCGGCTGCCATTCGGCTACCAGTTTGGCGATGGCGGCGAATTTTTCTTCATTGCTGCGGCCGCTGACAGTGGCCAGCGGGTGGGCGATGGCCAAAGCGCACTCGCCCTGCGCCACGCCGATGCGGCTTTCGCCGAAATCAAAGGCCAGGCAGCAGCCTTGCGCGGGCGCCTTATGCATGGCCGACGGCTCCGCTGAGCATTTCGCTGCGGATGCCGAGTTTGGAGAGCGCGGCGTCGTAGCGTTTGTGGGCGGGGAGTTTGAACAGGATGTCTTCGTCGGCAGCCACGGTGAGCCAGGAGTTTTTTGCCAGCTCGCGCTCAAGCTGGCCGCCCGTCCACAAGGAGCAGCCGATGGTCAGCAGCACGTCTTGGACGGCGTCGCCGTCCATATTTTCGATGATGTCGCGCGAGGTGGTCAGCGCCAGATGGTCGTTTACTTTCAGGCTGCTTTGCCAATGACCGGCCGGCGTGTGCAGCACAAAACCGCGCTCGGTCTGCACCGGCCCGCCGACCATCACGTATTCGCTGCGAAAACGCGGCGGCGTGGCTTTGCCGGTGGCGGCGAACACGACTTCCATATTGATGGGCGAGGGCTTGTTCACAATCACGCCGGTGGCGCCTTCGCTGTTGTGCTCGCAAAGATAGACCAGGCTGCCTTCGAACATCGGGTCGTCGAGCGAGGGCATGGCGATCAGAAAATGGTTGCTCAGATTCATATCGTGTCGTGTGTTTCAAACGTTTGGCCGCGATAATGGGGCTGGCGGCGCGCTTTTGCAAGCGTCGGATGTCAAACGGCGGCCGTACCGCGCCGCGCTTTGGCAGTAAAACTCTATCCGCAAAAGCAGCCTGAAACGGCATTTCTGCACGGATTAGCAGATTTATGTATAATACCGGACAGCAAATTCGTATGTTCTGATTGTTATCCATATAGGAGTATCCAACCATGGCAAATGTTAAAGCAAACCGTCTGGCCAATTTCGAACTGCTGATTAAAGAAGCCGGCAGCATTATCGAGCTGTCGCGCCGCGCCGGTTACAACAAACCGGCCTATCTTTATCAGGTTCACGCCCAGCGCGAAAAGGCCAACGGCACCACCATGCAGATCGGCAAACGCGTGGCGCAGCGCTTGGAAGAAGCCATGGGCAAACCCGCCGGCTGGATGGATCAGGACCACAGCGCCGCTGCCGGCGGCCGCCGCAAAACGCGCGCGGCCAAACCGGCAGCCGTTGCAGTAGAAGCCGGTGCCGCCGCTTCGCTGGGCGTGGAAACCGTTACCCTGGCCTTTACCGGCGCTTCGGGCATGCCCTACGGCATCCGCCTGCTCGAATGCCTGCTGCAGGCCGGCAAAACCGTGTATCTGGTGTATTCGCAGGCTGCGCAGATGGTGGCGCAGCAGGAAATGGACTTTGATCTGCCTTCATCGCCGGCGGAAGCGCAAAAACTGCTGTGCAAGCACTTTAACGTTGCGCCGGAGCAGCTGCAGGTATTCGGCAAATACGAGTGGTTCGCCCCGATTGCTTCGGGCAACAGCGTGGCCGATGCGATGGTGGTCTGCCCCGCCAGCATGGGTACCGTTGCCGCCATCGCCTGCGGCACCGCCGACACCCTGCTCGAGCGTGCCGCCGATGTCTGCATCAAAGAAAAACGCCCGCTGGTGTTGGTGCCGCGCGAAGCGCCGTTTTCCGCGCTGCATCTGGAAAACCTGCTGAAACTCGCCAATTACGGCTGCACCGTGCTGCCGCCGTCTCCCGGCTTCTACACCAAACCGCAAAGCGTGGAAGACATGGTGGATTTCGTGGTCGGCCGCATTCTCGACCAACTGCTGATTCCCCACAATCTCACGCCCAAATGGGGCGCATAAAGCCCGTTTTCCCCTAAATAAGGCAGCCTGAAAGCGGTTTTCCCGTTTTCAGGCTGCCTTTGCCCTTGCCTTTTTTATTTTCCTGATATGAGCTGCAAACTGATTCTGGCACCGATGCAGGGGCTGTGCGACCCCGTAATGCGCGATTTGCTGACCCGCATCGGCGGCTACGACGAATGCGTGAGCGAATTCGTGCGCATCACCCACACCGTCCATTCCCGCCCCACCTGGCTTAGGCACGTTCCCGAAATCGCCAGCGGCAACCGCACCGCCGCCGGCACGCCCTGCACCGTGCAGATACTGGGCAGCGACGAAAACATGATGGCCGCCAACGCGCTGGAAGCCGTGCGCTTCGGCGCCGAGCGCATCGACGTCAATTTCGGCTGCCCCGCCCCCACCGTCAATAAGCACCAGGGCGGCGCCGTGCTGCTGAAAACGCCGCAGCAGGTGCACCGCATCGTCCGCACCCTGCGTGAGCGGCTGCCGGCGCACGTCGTGCTCAGCGCCAAAATGCGACTGGGCTACGACGACACTGCGCTGGCGCTGGAAAACGCCCAGGCCGTAGCCGAAGGCGGCGCCGCGCTGCTGACCGTCCACGCCCGCACCAAAGCGCAGGGTTACAACCCGCCCGCCGACTGGTCGTGGCTCAAACGCATCCGCGAGCACATCGCCATCCCCGTGGCCGCCAACGGCGACGTTTTCACCCTTGCCGACTATCTGGCCATCCGCGAGCAAAGCGGTTGCGACATCGTTATGCTCGGCCGCGGTGCCGTCATCCGTCCCGATCTGGCGCGCCAAATAAAACGCCACGAAACTGGCGAACCTGTCGGTGAAGCCGGTTTCGACAGCGAAATCCGCGGCTGGATCCGTCAGTTTTTCGCCCTGTGCGAAGCCAAAGAAGGCGAAGGCCGCTACGCTTCGGCGCGCTTAAAACAATGGCTGGGCATGATGCGCCAGGCCTATCCCGAAGCGGAAGCGCTGTTTGCCATCGTGCGCCCGCTGAAAACCCATGCCGAAGTGCGCGCCGCCATTGCAGCCTGAAAACGGTGCAGCCCGTTTTCAGGCTGCCAAGTTTTCAGGCTGCCAAAGTTTTCAGGCTGCCTGAACAGGCGGTCTGTTTGATTGAAGGAAAGTTATGTCCCGTCCCTGCGTTTTGATTATCGGTGGCAGCGGTTTTATCGGCCGCCGCCTGGCTGCCGATCTGGCGGCCGAAAAGTGGCGCGTGATTATCGTCAGCCGCAGCCCGAACCGTGCGCGGCAGGCGGCGGGCGGGCAGTTTGAATATGTGTCGTCGCTCCGCCATCTGTACGACAGCATCCGCCCCGAGCTGGTGATCAATCTGGCCGGGGCTTCGGTGGGTGAAGGACACTGGACGCCAGAGCGCAAGCGGGAGCTGCTTGAGAGCCGCCTGCAGCCGACGCAGGCGCTGGCCGACTGGCTGCAGCGCTGCCCGCAGCCGCCCAAGCTGGTGATTCAGGCTTCGGCGGTCGGTTATTACGGCAACGGCTCGGCGGCAGGCTGGCCGCCGTGCGATGAAAACGCGCCGCCGCAGGATGTTTTCGTTTCCGATTTGTGCCGGCAGTGGGAAGCACTGTCGCAGCAGATGCACGAAACCAGCGGCGTGCCGGTGGCGGTTTGCCGTTTCGGCGTGGTGCTGGGGCAGGGTGGCGGCATTTTGCCGCAGCTGTTAAAACCGGTGTCTTTCTGCATCGGCCGCATCGGCAGCGGCCGCCAAGCGCTGCCGTGGATTCATTTGGACGACCTTTCTTTAGCACTGCGTTTTCTGGCGGCGCAGAACTTGGCGGGCTGGCAGGCGTTTAATCTGACCGCGCCGGCGGCCACCACCCAGCTGGATTTTGCCCGCGCCGCAGCGAAAATCCTGCGCCGCCCGCTGCTGTTTGCCGTGCCGCAAGGCCTGATGCGGCTGGCTTTGGGCGAGCAGGCCGATTTGGTGCTCGACGGCCAGTTTGCCGAACCGCAGGCGCTGCGGCGGCTGGGCTTTGCTTTCCGTTTTGTCGATATTCAGGCTGCTTTGGCGGATTTGCTGCGCCGGCCTGCGCGCTGACCCAGGCAGCCTGAAAACGGAACAAAGCTTTTCAGGCTGCTTTGGTGTTTTTCAGGCTGCCCGCACTCCAGCGCGCCGGCGAAATCGGGTAAAATGCCGCTCGTTTTTTTCCTTCACTTTTTTGAAAGACAGCCATGAACGCTTCCCTGAGCTACCGCGACGCCGGTGTGGACATCGACGCCGGCGACCGTCTGGTCGAAAACATCAAACCCTTTGCCAAGCGCACACTGCGCCCCGAAGTGCTCGGCGGCCTGGGCGGCTTCGGCGCGCTGGTGGAAATCGGCAAAAACTACCGCAATCCGGTGCTGGTGTCCGGCACCGACGGCGTCGGCACCAAGCTCAAACTCGCTTTTGACTGGGATCTGCACGATACCGTCGGCATCGATCTGGTGGCGATGAGCGTGAACGATATTCTGGTGCAGGGCGCCGAGCCGCTGTTTTTCCTGGATTATTTTGCCTGCGGCAAATTAGATGTCGATCGCGCCACCGCCGTGATCAAAGGCATCGCGCAAGGCTGCGAACAATCCGGCTGCGCCCTGATCGGCGGCGAAACCGCGGAAATGCCGGGCATGTATCCCGAGGGTGAGTATGATTTGGCGGGTTTTGCCGTCGGCGTGGTGGAAAAAGAGCGCATCATCAGCGGCCAAAACATCCGTGCGGGCGATGTGCTGCTCGGGCTGGCTTCCAACGGCGCCCATTCCAACGGCTACTCGCTGATCCGCAAAATCATCGACCGCGCCCAGCCCGACCTGGACGCCGAGTTTGACGGTGGCAAAACCCTGCGCCAAACCGTTATCGCGCCCACCCGCCTGTATGCCAAACCGCTGCTGGCGGCGATGAAGGAATTTGAAATCAAGGGAATGGCGCACATTACCGGCGGCGGCATCAGCGAAAACCTGCCGCGCGTGCTGCCGCAAAACTGCACCGCCCATGTCGATGCCAAATCGTGGGAAATGCCCAAGCTCTTCCAATGGCTGCAGAAAGAAGGCAATATCGCCGCCGCCGAAATGTACCGCACCTTCAACTGCGGCATCGGCATGATTGTCGTCGCCGCCCACGATAAGGCCGAAGTGCTGGCCGATTTCCTGCGCCAACAGGGCGAAACCGTGTACCGTTTGGGCGAAATCCGCGAGCGCCAAGGCGACGAGCATCAAACCCACATCGCGTAAAAGCAGCCTGAAAAACGCAAAGCAAAGCGGCACCGCGGCAAATGGCAGCGGTGCCGTTTGTTTTGCTTTACGGATCAGGTGGGGAATAAAAAAGCAGCCTGAAAACGGTTTTACCATTTTCAGGCTGCTTTTTACGGCGGAAGGTTTATTTCTTTTCTTCCTGTTCGTCTTGGGTAACAAAGCCGATTTTGCTCAGCTTGGCTTCGCGGGCGGCATCGAGCACCTGCAGAACGTTGTCGTAAGCAACGCTTTTATCGGCGGAGATGCCGACGACGACATCGGGATCGGCCTTGGCCAGCTCGGCGAGCTTGGTTTTGACGGTATCCAAATCAACGCGGTTGGCCGAATCGGCACCGACATAATAGCCGCCGTCTTTATCGACGCTGATGATCACCGGTTTGGTGTCTTGCTTGGGCTTCTCTTCCTTGGCGCGCGAGGTGGTGGGCAGCTCGAGCGGGATGGAGTGCGTCAGCACCGGCATGGTGATCATAAACACAATCAGCAGCACCAACATTACGTCCACCAGCGGCGTAACGTTGATTTCCGCCATCGGCGCGCCTTCGTCGCCGTCGCTCATATTGAAAGCCATAGCCTTACTCCTTGCCGGGTTGGTTGATCAGCTGCACATGCAAATCGTGGCCGAAGTTGTGCAGTTCGCGGGAGAGTTTTTTGTTGCTGCGGGTAAAGGCGTTGAAAGCGAGTACGGCGGGAATCGCGGCAAACAGGCCGATGGCGGTGGAAACCAGCGCTTCGCCGATGGGGCCGGCCACGGCGGCGATGCTCATCTGGCCGCTCTCGCCGATGTTGATCAGGGCGTGGTAGATGCCCCATACGGTACCGAGCAGGCCGACGAAGGGGGCGGTGGCGCCGATGGAAGCCAGTGCAGTCATGCCGTTGTCGTAGCGACCCATAATCTGGGTGATGCTGTGGCGGATTTCACGCTCGAGAAACTCGTTTTTCGGCAGGCTGGCCGAGAGCATGGTGTTTTGCGCGGCATTGAAGCTGCGGTTGGCATCAATGGCGGCCAGGGTCAGCTCGCTGACCGGCGCATCGTTTTTCTTGGCCTGGGATTCGGCGCTGGCAATGCTGTCGGACGACCAAATGGCTTCGGAAGCGGTACGGTTGGCGCTTTTGGTGCTGATGCGTTTGATGACCTGCATCAGGATGACCACCCAGGAGATGATGCTCATCGCGATCATAATCACGAATACGCCGATCAGTACCGGATCGCCGCTTTGGAAAACGAGTGCTAAATTCATAATGTTTGCCTTCTATTGGTAGAGTTGAAAAGGGTTCGTAAAACGCGGCTTCAGCTGATTCTGAAGTCGAAGGAGGTTTTGAACTTGGTGCGTACCGGAGAGCCGTCCACCTGTTTGGGGGCGTAGCGGGCTTTTTTCGCTGCGTTCAGGGCGGCATTGTCCAAGCGTTTGTGACCGCTGCTTTTGGTTACTCTGGCTGAAGAAACGCTGCCGTTGGCTTCAACGATCACTTCCAGCTTGACCGTGCCTTCTTCGCCTTCGTCTTGCGACATCGACGGATAAGGCGGGTTGGGCAGGCCGATGTAGCCGCCATCGACAATGCTGCCGCCGCCGGAGCGGCCGCTTTGTTTGTCGCCGTCGCCTTTGGCGCCTTTGCCGGTGCCGCCGACTTGGCCGCCGGTGCCGTTACCCGGGACTTTGCTGTTCGGGTCGGTTCCGCCGCCGCCACCGGGAACGCCGTTGGCCGAGCGGTGGGGGCCGGCTGCGCCGCCAGCGCTTTGCGAAGTGCTGTTGGCGTTGCTGCCGGTAGAGTTGGCCGCAGTATTCTGGCTGGGCTTGGGCTGCTCGGCCGGTTTGGGCTGCGGTTTGGGCTCAGGCTTGGGTTCGGGTTTCGGCTCGGGTTTGGGTTCCGGCTTCGGCTCGGGCTTGGGCTCGGGTTTTTTCGGTGGCTCTTTCCGTTTTTCAGGCTGCCTTAAGTCCGCTTTGGCGTTGTCCTTTTCCACGGCCTTGATTTTCGGCTTTTCGACCGGCTTGGGCTCGGGCTTGGGTTTGGGCGGCTCGGGCTTGGGTTCTTCGGGCGGAGGTGGGGGAGGGGGCGGCGGTTCGCCGGCATCCAAAGGCGCTGGTGCGCCTTCCGCTGCCGGTTTGTCGTCGCCATCGGGCGTGCCCAGATCGACAAAAGTCATGTTGTCGACGGTTACCGGTTCGGGTTCTTGGTGCAAAAAGTACAGACCAAAAAAAAGCGCTACGTGAACCGACGTAACCACGACAAAAACGACAATGGCCGTGCCGTATTCCGGCTCGGGCTGAGAGTATCTTTTGAGCTTCATGGCAGCCATACTAATAGAAACCATTCCTGTTTGCAATCATAAATTTGCTGTTTTCGCATTGCTTCTTTGCAAATCATTACATTTAATTGCAATTATTTTTGGCTCGCTGCGGCGAGCCGGCGGTTTTTTGGGGTGTCGGCGCGTGGTTTTCAGACTGCCTGAGATTGCCTATTTCCACAGCAGCATCAGAAACAGAATCAGCGCGATCACCGCCAGCCAGAAGTTTTGCCGCTGCTGGCTTTTGATCAGGTGGACATAGGCGTTGCGCATTTCTTTCTGCCGCGCTTCATCGACCAGCGCGTTGATTTTGCGCGGCAGCGAAGGCAGGATTTCCGCCCAGTCCGGCGCTTCGTTTTTCAGGTTGCGCAGCAGTGCCCTCGGGCCGACCTGGCGGTTCATCCAGCGCACCAAAAACGGTTTGGCGGTTGCCCACAGATCCAAATCGGGATCGAGCTGGCGCCCCAGGCCTTCGATATTGAGCAGGGTTTTTTGCAGCAGTACCAGCTGCGGCTGGATTTCCACATGAAAGCGGCGGCTGGTTTCAAACAGGCGCATCAGCACCAAACCAAAGGAAATCTGCGACAGCGGTTTGTTGAAAAAAGGCTCGCACACCGCGCGTACGGCGGCTTCGAGCTCTTCGGCACGGGTCTGTGGCGGTACCCAGCCCGATTCGATGTGGGCGGTGGCGACGCGGTGGTAGTCGCGGTTGAAAAAAGCCAGAAAATTGATGGCCAGATAGCGTTTGTCAAAATCGGTAAGGCTGCCGACGATGCCGAAATCCAGCGCCACATAGCGGCCGTCGGCTTTGACCAGAATATTGCCCGGATGCATGTCGGCGTGGAAAAAGCCGTCGCGGAAAACCTGGGTGAAGAAAATCTCCACGCCGTAGCGCGCCAGCTTTTTCAAATCAACGCCCTGCGCTTTCAGGCTGCCGATATCGGATACCGGTGTGCCTTCCATCCACTGCATGGTCATCACTTCGCGGCTGCAGTAGTCGAAATACACTTTCGGCACCACCAGCATCTCGCTGCCGGCGAAGTTGCGGCCAAGCTGGCTGGCATTTGCCGCTTCGCGCATCAGGTCGAGTTCGTCGTGCAGGTATTTGTCGAACTCGGCGACCACTTCGCGCGGGCGCAGGCGTTTGCCGTCGGCAAAAAAACGCTCGACAAAGCCCGCCGCCAGCCGCATCAGCGCCAAATCCTGCTCGATTACCGGCTTCAGATTCGGCCGCAGCACTTTTACCGCCACGCTTTGGCCGTCAAACAGCTCGGCGCGGTGCACCTGCGCCACCGAGGCGCTGGCCACCGGCGTGTCGTCGAAGCGGGCATAGATTTCCGCCAGCGGACGTCCCAACGAAGTTTCAATCTGGCGGCGCGACACTTCGGCGGCAAAGGGCGGGACTTTGTCCTGCAGCTTGGCCAATTCCTGCGCATAGGCCGGCGGCAGCAGGTCGGGGCGGGTGGAGAGCACCTGCCCCAGCTTGACGAAAATCGGCCCCAGACTCTCTAGCGCCAGCCGCAGCCGCACCGGCATCGGCTCGGCGGCAAAGCGTTTGGACTTGGGCAAAGCCAGCAGCAGCCGGCGCAGCCAGCCGGCGCGCACCAAGCCGGCCACCAGGTCGGAAAGGCCGTAGCGGTAGAAAGTCTTACCGATAACGGTAAAGCGGGAAAACCATTTCATAACACACCGTGCCGCAGCAGAAACAAAGGCGCGATTATATAGCGAAGCGGTCGTGCAGGCAGCCTGAATCGGACAGGGGCGCGGGCGGCGCCGTTTGCCCGCTAAGCAAGCAATGCCGGATTTTGCCCGCTGCCGCCGTTTGCGCTGCTTGGCTGCCGCTGCCGATACCGCTTGGTATTTTCGCGCTGCCCGTTGCGGCGCTTCGCTATATAATGCGCGGCTTTGCCGCCGGCCGTGCGGCAGCCTGAAAACCCTTTGCCAGCCGATGAGCCACGCCTTTTTGATACTCTGCCACCGTCCGCCGCGCTATTGGCTGCGGCTGGCGCAGTCTGCGCCCGAGAGCCGTTTTTACCTGCATTACGATGCCAAAGCCGATTGGACTGAAGCCCGTGAGTTAGCGGCAGACTGCAGCAATGTGCGCTTTACCGACAGGCGCATCGACGTGCGCTGGGCGGGTTTCAGCATGGTGGCGGCAACACTGGAGCTGCTGCGCTGCGCGCTGGCCGAGAGCGGCAACGAGTGGTTCCACCTGCTCAGCGGCAACTGCGTGCTGCTGGTGAAACTGCAAGAGCTGGCCACCCAATGCGCGGCTTTGCCGCCTGAAACCCTGCTGCTGGAGAGCGCGCCCAGCCGGCGCCTGAACTACCGCGTGCGTTTTGATACGCCGCATGCCGACCGCACATGGCAGCGCAGCCTGCGCGGCAAAATCCTGACCAAATATTTTCAGGCTGCCGACAGGCTGCTGCCCTGCCATGAGCCGGCGGCAGCCGGCAGCCAGTGGTTTTCCGCCGGCCGTGCCGCCGCGCAGATGCTGCTGACAGCGGCCGACGATGGGGCGCAGGATTTTTTCCGCCGCAAGCTGTGCCCGGACGAGCATTTTTTCCAATATCTCGCCGCCGCTCCGGCTTTGCAATCGCAGCTGAACCATATCCGCGACAACCACCGCTACATCCGCTTTACCGGCAGCGGCAACCATCCGGCGCTGCTCGATGTGCCGCAGCTGCGCCAGGCGGCGGCAACGGGCAGCTGGTTTGCCCGCAAGGCCGACGACGAAACCGCGCTGGCCTTTTGGCGCGAACAAACGGCTGCACAGGCAGCCTGAAAAGCCTTGCCGTTGTGTGCTGCAAACAGACTGTTTTTCAGGCTGCCTGAATGCGCAGGCAGCCTGAAAAGTGTTTTATCCCGTTTTGACTGACTGCCAGTAAGCCATGAAATTTTCCGTTTTGATGTCGATTTACCGCCGCGAGCAGCCCGAGTTTCTGCGCCAGTGCCTGCAAAGCCTGTGCGCGCAAACGCTGGCGGCCGACGAAGTGGTGCTGGTTTATGACGGCCCGCTGACGCCGCAGCTCGAAGCGGTGGCCGACAGTTTTCAGGCTGCCTTGCCGCTGAAAATCGTGCGCCTGGCGGAAAACGTCGGCCTGGGGCGGGCGCTAAACGAAGGGCTGGCGCATTGCTCGCACGACTGGGTGTTCCGCATGGACGGCGACGACATCTGCCTGCCCGAGCGTTTCGCTTTTCAGGCTGCCTATCTGCAGACCCATCCTGATACCGATATCGTCGGCACGCAGATTGCCGAGTTCGACGCCGATCCCACCACGCCGCATGCCGCCCGCCGTGTGCCCTGCGATAACGATGCCATCCGCCGCTTCGCCCGCCGGCGCAATCCCTTCAACCACATGACCGTTGCTTACCGCAAGCAGGCGGTGCTCGATGCCGGCGGCTACCGCCACCATCTGTATATGGAAGACTACAATCTGTGGCTGCGGATGCTGGCGGCAGGCGCCCGTGCCGCCAATCTGCCGGAAACGCTGGTGCTGGCGCGTACCGGTGCGGCGATGCTGCGCCGCCGCCGCGGCCGCGCCTATGCGGCGAGCGAATGGCGGCTCTATCGCCTTAAGCGCTCCCTGCGTATCCAGCGCCCGCTGCCTGCGCTATACTGCTTCGCCGCGCGCGCGCTGCCGCGCCTGCTGCCGCCTGCCGTGCTTGCCCGCCTTTATTCCCTGACCCGCCGACCATGAAACACGCCCCTTCGGTTTTTTTGCGCTTTGCCAGCGGCCTGATATTGATTGCCGCCACCGCCGCCCTGTATCTGTGGCAGAAAGACATCGACCCGCTCAATCCGAAAGTGATCAACAGCATGGTGCTGGTGGCGCTGGCCTATACGCTGGCCACGGTGTCGGTAAACAAGCTGATTGCCTTTCCCGGCCGCCAGACCTGGCTGCACATCCTGCCGACGGTGGGCATCGCCTACAGCGGCGTATTTGCGCTGTTTGCGCTGTTTTTCGTTACCTTTTCCAACAGCTTCGTGCTGTTTAACGCCATCATCACCGGCGTGTTTTTCTATCTCGACTTTCTGCTGCGCTCGCGGCGCGAACCGCTGATGGCCTATATCCCCACCGGCCGCGCCGCCGAAGCCGCCACCATTCCCCATGCGCGCTGGCTGCGGTTGGATGAGCCGGTGCTGCCGCAGCAGGCGGTGCGCGCGGTGGTGGCCGATCTGCACAGCTCGCAGCTGGGCGGCGACTGGCAGAAATTCATCGCCACCTGCACGCTGCAGGGGATTGCGGTGTACAACATCCGCCAGGTGGAAGAATCGCTGACCGGCCGGGTGAAAATCCGCCATCTGTATGAAAACGACTTGGGATCGTTGCTGCCCTCGCCGGGCTATATGCTGGTCAAGCGGGTAATCGACATTCTGCTGGTGCTTTTCAGCCTGCCGCTGACGCTGCCGCTGATGGCCGCCACCGCGCTGGCGATCCGGCTGGAGAGCCCCGGCGGCGCGCTGTTTACCCAAAACCGCGTCGGCCAGGGCGGGCGCGAGTTTAAAATCTACAAATTCCGCAGCATGTGCGCCGATTCGGAAAAAGACGGCGCCCGTTTGGCGCAGGAAGGCGATGCGCGGGTGACCCGCGTCGGCCGCTTTATCCGCAAAACCCGCCTGGACGAGCTGCCGCAGTTTTTCAATATTCTCAAGGGCGACATGAGCCTGATCGGCCCGCGCCCCGAGCAGAAATACTTTGTCGATGCGTTCGAGCGCAGCATTCCGTTTTACAGCTACCGCCACATCGTCAAACCCGGCCTTTCCGGCTGGGCGCAGGTTACCCAGGGCTACGCCGGCAACGAAGACGAAACCCAGATTAAAATCGAGCACGATTTTTACTACATCAAGCACTTTTCCTTTTCGCTGGACGTGCTGATACTGTTTAAAACCCTGCACACCATCGTTACCGGCTTCGGCGCGCGCTAACCGCCTGCCGCGCAGGTTCCCTTTTATTGTGCTGAGTGCTGCCGCCTGTTGCGCCAAGGCAGCCTGAAAGCCCGTTTTCCCCTTTATTCCCAGGCAAAGGAGCCATTATGAGCAGACAGGACCAACTCAAACGCGAAGCCGCCCTTAAGGCGGTGGAGTTCGTGCCGGAAAACGAATACATCGGCATCGGCACCGGCAGCACCGTCGATTTCTTTATCGAAGCGCTGGGGCAGAGCGGTAAGAAAGTGAAAGGCGCGGTATCGACTTCTCCGCGCAGCTCCGAGCTGATGTCGCTGTACGGCATTCCCGAAATCCATCTCAACGACGTGATGCGGCTGGCGGTGTATGTGGACGGCGCCGACGAAGTCAACCACCTGCTGCAGATGATCAAAGGCGGCGGCGGCGCCCATGTGCGCGAGAAAATCGTTGCCAATGCCGCCGACCGCTTTATCTGCATTGCCGACGAGAGCAAATACGTCTCCCGCCTGGGGCGTTTCCCGCTGCCGGTGGAAGTGGTGCCGCTGGCGCGTTCGATGGTGTCGCGCCAGCTGGTGAAACTCGGCGGCCGGCCGGAATTGCGCATCGGCTTTCGCAGCGCCGGCGGCAATGAGATTGTCGATGTCGAAGGGCTGGATCTGTCGCAGCCTTTGAGCATGGAAGACGAAATCAACCGCATCACCGGCGTGATCGACAACGGCCTGTTTGCCCACCGCCCGGCCGATCTTTTGGTGCTGGCGCGTGCGAGCGGTGTCGAAGTGCTCAAAGCGCAGGTTTGAGCGCCGTTTGTTCTTGTTTCATCCGCCGCAGGCAGCCTGAAAGCGCAAATTCCGTTTTCAGGCTGCTTTCCCGATTTCTCCCGACGATTGCGACTTGCCATGCACGCCCAGCCCCTTGACCCGCGCAGCGTTCCGCTGCAGGGTACCAATCTGATTGAAGCCTCCGCCGGCACCGGCAAAACCTGGAATATTGCCATGCTGTTTGTGCGGCTGGTGCTGCTGGAGCGGCTGCCGGTTGATCAGATTTTGGTGGTCACCTTCACCAAAGCTGCCACCGCCGAACTCAAAGGCCGCCTGCGCGCGCGTTTGGACGAAGCGCTCTCGCTGTTGGACGCGCCATCGGCTGACGATAAAGACCCGCTGGCGCAGCTGGTGGCGCAGGCGCGGCAAAATGAAAGCGAAGAGCGCCTGCAGCTGCGCCTGAAAGCGGCCTTAAGCGATTTTGACAACGCCGCGATTTACACCATCCACGGCTTCTGCCAGCGCGTCTTGCAGGACTTTGCCTTTTACTGCGGCGCGCCCTTTGAGCTGGAATTGGACGAGAGCGGCGATGGCGGCGCGCAAACCGCCGCTGAAGACTTCTGGCGCCGCCGCGTGGCTGCCGACGGCGAAACCGCCGCGCTGGCCTATGCCGCCGGCCTGACGCCGCAGTCGGTTTGCGACGCGCTCAAGCCCTATCTCGGCCGCCCCTATCTGGCGATCAGGCAGCCTGAAAGCAGCACCGCCGCGCGCGAAGATTACGCCCGGCGCTGGCAGGAAGTTGCCGCGCAGCTGCCGGCGCTGGACGAAACTTTTTTCAGGCTGCATCCGGCGCTAAACGGCAATGTTTACCGGCAGGCGACCTACCGCAGCAAATTCGACCGCCTGCTTGGCTGGGCGGCAGCGGACAGCCCACCCGCGCCATTGCTGCTGGCTAAAGCGCTGGCCAACAGCTCCGGCGGCAATCCCTTTAGCGCCGAAGCGCTGGAAAAAGGGCTGAAAAAGGGCGCCACCGCACCCGATGGTGCCATCGACGCGCTGGCGCCGCTGGCCGCGCTGCTTGATGCCGCCACGGCCGCCGCTGCGGAAACTACCGCCGCGCTGGTCGCTCTGCAGCTTGATCTGCTGCGAGAAGTGCGGCAGGCGCGCGAAGCGGCCAAGGCCGACGATCCCAAGCGCGGTTTCGATGATTTGCTGCTCGACGTTGCCCGCGCCCTGCAGCCTGAAAACCGCTACGCCGGCGAGTTGGCGCAGGCGATGGCGGCCAAATGGTGGGTGGCGCTGATCGACGAATTTCAAGACACCGACCCGCTGCAGTACGGCATTTTCGAGCGCGCGTTTGCCCAAACCGGCACGCCGCTGTTTCTGGTGGGCGATCCCAAGCAGGCGATTTACAGCTTTCGCGGCGCCGACATCTTTGCCTATCTGCAGGCCGCCGATGATGCCGGCGCCCGCTACACGCTCGGTACCAACCGCCGCAGCCACCGCCGCCTGATCGAAAGCATCGGCCGCCTGTTTGCCCGCGAAGAGCCTTTCAGGCTGCCGAAAATCGACTACCAGCCGGTTGATGCCGCGCGTGACGAAAACCGTCTCGAGCCTGCCGATGCGCCCGTGCGCCTGCGCTGGCTCAACGAAGGCGAAGGCGGGGAAAACGCCGATACGCTTGATGAGCGCGCCGCCGAATGGTGTGCCGCCGAAATCGCCGCGCGGCTGCAGCAGGCGCAGCAGGGCAGCCTGAAAATCGGCGGCCGCCCGCTGGAAGCCGGCCAGATTGCCGTGCTGGTGCGCGCCCGCCGCCACGGCGAAATGGTGCAGCGCGCCCTTAAGCGCGCGGGTGTGCAGAGCGTGCTCGCCAGCCGGGCCGATATTTTCGACGGCGAAGAAGCCGAAGCGCTGTATGCGCTCTTGGGCTTTTTCCTGCAGAGCGGCCAAAGCAGCCGGCTGCATTTCGTGCTTTCAGGCTGCCTGTTTGATTATGGCGAAAGCGATATCCGCCGCCTGCAGGAAGACGAACAGGCGCTGCTGCAGTGGATACAGTCCGCCGGCACCACGCTTGATGAGTGGCAGCGCCACGGCGCCTATGCCGCGCTGCGCGGTTTTTTCAACCGTCACGGCGTCGAAACACGGCTGTTGGCGCAGGGGAATGAGCGCACGCTGACCAATCTGCACCAGCTGTTGGAGTTGCTGGCCGCTGAAGACGAAGCCAGCCACACCCCCGCATCGCTGCACCAGTGGCTCGGCCGGCGCATCGCCGCCGCGCGCGCGGGGCAGGGCGGCGACAGCGAAGCGGTGCTGCGGCTGGAGAGCGACGAAAATCTGGTTAAAATCGTTACCTTCCACGCTTCCAAAGGCCTGCAGTACCCGCTGGTGTACTGCCCCTTCGTCTGGCGCGCCGGCGGCAGCGGCGAGCGGCAGGACTGGCACATCGTCCACGACAACCGGCACCAAAACCGCGCCGAGCTGCTGCACCACAGCCAGCTTTCCGAAGACGACCAACAGCAAATCGAAGCCGAAGCGCTGTCGGAAGATTTGCGCCTGCTGTATGTGGCGCTGACCCGCGCCGAAGAAGAGCTGACCCTGTATCTGGCCGCCTGCCGCGACGGCGGCCGCAGCGCCCTGGCCTATCTGCTTGGCTGCGATGCCGCCACCGCCAAAGACAGCGCCGCCTACCGCGCCCGCTGGCAGGAATTTGCCAGGCAGAACGACGGCTTTACGCTCACCGGTGCGCCGCCGGCATTTTCAGGCAGCCTGAAAGCCGCCGCCGCGCCAAACGGCCGCTACCGCGCGCTCGACATCGCCCCGCGCCGCTTCTGCTTTGTGCGCCACACCAGCTTTACCGCCTTAAGCCGCAGCCGCGACGCTGCCGCCGGCGAAGACGAACTCTTGCCCGCACTGGATGGTGCCGAGCGCCGGCTGCCGGCGGCAGGGCAGCCTGAAAACGGCGCCGAAGCATCCGGCATCCACGCCTTTCCCGCCGGCCCCGCCGCCGGCATTTGCCTGCATGCGGTGCTGGAAAAATACCGTTTCGACCACCCCGCCGCCGCCCAGGCCGAACGGGTGGCGGAAACCCTGAACCGCCACGGTTTCGACAGCGAAAGCTGGCTGGCGCCGGTGCTGGCGATGATCGAACAAACCGCCGCGCTGCCCTTGGGCAACGGTCTGACGCTGGCCGCCATCCCGCCGCCGGCGATGCGCACCGAAATGGACTTTCTGCTGCACAGCGACTCTTTCCGCCTGCGCGACATCCGCGATTTTCTCGCCGTCGCCGGCCTGCCGCCGCTGATTCAGCAGGCCGCCCGCCGGCTCGATTTTTACGATGTCGAAGGCTATATCAGCGGCTTTATCGACCTGGCGGCGCTCAGCGGCAGCCGCGCACTGCTGGTCGATTACAAGTCCAACCTGCTCGGCAGCGATGCCGATGCCTACGGCCAAGAAGCGCTGGAAGCGGCGGTGGCCGAACACCACTACTACCTGCAGGCGCTGATTTACGCCGTTGCCGCCGCCCGCTACCTGCGCGGGCGCGGCAGCCTGCCCGAAAACATCGCCGTGCGTTATCTCTTTTTGCGCGGGCTCGACAACCCCGACACCCACGGCATCTGGCAATGGGACATCGCCACCGCCGATTTGGCACCGTGGCTGTAAAGGACCATTTTGCAGTCCCGCAAAAGCAGCCTGAAAGCGGTGTTGCCGTTTTCAGGCTGCTTTTGACCGTGCCGGCCGGCAGAGCAAACCGCCGCCGCCGGATTTTCAGGCTATAATCCGCGCCTTTTTATTTTCAGGCTGCCTTATGAAACCCGACCCGCGCAAAACCGCCGCCCTGGCCCGCATCCAGCGGCAGATCGGCCACCAGTTTTCCGACGAAGCCCTGCTGCGGCAGGCGCTGACCCACCGCAGCCATGCCGGATTGAACAACGAGCGGCTGGAGTTTGTCGGCGACAGCATCCTGAATTACACCGTGGCGCGGATGCTGTACGATGCCTTTCCCAAGCTGCCCGAAGGCAAGCTGTCGCGGCTGCGCGCCAATCTGGTCAATCAGAACACGCTGGCGGCGCTGGCGGGCGAAATGCAGCTGGGCGAAGCGCTGTATCTGGGCGCGGGCGAGATGAAAAGCGGCGGCGCTTCGCGGCCGTCGATACTGGCCGACGCAGTGGAAGCGCTGTTTGCCGCCGTTTGCCTGGATGCCGGTTTTGCCGCCGCCGAAGCGGTGGTGCGCCGGCTGTTTGCCCCGCGCGTGCGCGGCGTCGATCTCGACACCCAGGCCAAAGACGCCAAAAGCCGGCTGCAGGAAGCGCTGCAGGCCAAACGGCTGCCGCTGCCCAAATACCGCATCGAAAAACAAACCGGCGAGGGCAGCGAAGCGTGGTTTGAAGTTTCCTGCGACTTGGGCGAGCTGGGACATATCACCCGCGCCCAAGCCGCCAGCCGCCGCGCCGCCGAACAGCTGTGCGCCGCCGCCGCGCTGGAATGGCTGCAGTCGCGCGGCAAAGCAGCCTGAAAGGTTTGTCGCGTCCTTGCCGCGTCTGAAAAACAGCAACAAAAGGCAGCCTGAAAACGAATTTTCGTTTTCAGGCTGCTTTCGTTTCAGGCTGCTTTTGGGTTTTGTCGTCGGTAGTTCGATGCGTGCCATTTATCCGGCGGCGGCTTACTGTGGCGGTTTGCGCCGGTGCAGGCTGAGGTATTGTTTGACGGCGTACATCAGCGTTGAGAGGGCGCCTACCGCGAGCAGGAAGACCAGCGGTACCACCAGCAGTTTGGGAAAAAACCACAGCAGCAGGGCGGCGGCGAGCAGGGTCAGGCCCAGGCCGAGGTAGGCGCCGGTTTCGCGGCTGCCTACTTGGTTGGTGCCGTAAAAATTGCCTTCAAAGGCGTGCGAGAGCTGCAGCATCTGCCGCCAAACCGCCAAGGCCTGCTGGCGGTGGAGGATTTTCAGGTTCAGCAGCTTGCGCCGGCGCTGCTCGGCCACCGCCCGCTGCTCGTCGGCATCGAGCACGATTTCGGTGGCGTTGTTTAAATCCTGCAAAAACTGCTTTTCCATCTGCGCGGCGGCGGCATGGTCTTCGGCAACTACGTCCAGCTCGCGGTTGAAATGCCAGCTGGAGAAATTCAGGTTGGTCGAGCCGATACGCACCAGAAAGCCGTCGACAACGGCGGTTTTGGCGTGAATCATGGTGCCGTTCCACTCGAAAATGCGCACGCCGGCGCGCAAAAGTTCGCGGTAGCGGGTGCGCGACACGCGGGCGATCCAGCCGATATCGGAAGTTTTCGGCACCAGAATCCGCACGTCCACGCCGGCTTCTGCGGCGTTGATCAGCGCCTGGGTGTAGAGACGGGTGGGCATGAAATAGGCGTCGGTGAGCCACAGGCGGCGGTTGGTGAGCGCCAGCAGCACCAAGTCCAGGCGCATCATATTGTTGTCGGCCGGCGTGGTGGCGACGATGCCGACGCGCACATTGCCGCCGTTTTCGTTTTCAGGCTGCCTGCTCTCGGGCAGCAGCGCTTCAGGCAGCCTGAAACCCTGCGACTGCAGGCTGTCGTCCAGCGCGCGCACCACATCGGCCACCACCGCGCCGCGCAGCATCACGCCGGTGTCGCGCCACGGGGCGATGCCTTTTTCAGGCTGCCCTTCCCATGCCGAAGAAATGCACAGCCCGCTGACAAAAGCAGTCTCGCCGTCCACCACAATCGACTTGCGGTGGTTGCGCGAGAGCAGGCCGATGCCGCTGGCAAAACCCATGCGGTTATACGCCACCACCAGCGCCCCGGCCTGCTTGAGCGGGCGGAAAAAACCTTTCAGATCCTGCCACAGCGAGCCGAACCAGTCGTACACCAGCACCACCTGCACGCCCTGCGCGCATTTTTGCAGCAGCAGATCGCGCATCTGGCGGCCGAAGGCGTTGTCGGAAAAAATATACATCTCCACCAGCACCGAGCGCTCGGCCGCGCGCACCGCATCGAGCCAGGCCGGAAAGTTTTCGCGGCTGTCGTTCAGGATTTTCAGGCTGCAGTGTGGATACATTTCGCTGCCGCCGGCGCGCAGGCGCAGCTGTTCGAAAATGGCTGGGGCGGTATCGCTCGGATTGGGATTCATAGTGGGAAAACGCTGTGCTGCTCGGGCAGCCTGAAAAACAAAAAACGGCATTATAGCGAAAGCGCCGCAGCAGGCAGCCTGAAACGGCCGGCGGCGCTTTTCAGGCTGCCTGAATGCCGTTTGCGGCGCTTTGTGCCGATAACCAATCGGCTGCCGCGCGCACGGCAGGCAGCGGCAGGCTGTGGGCGGCGCGGCACAGATAATAGGGTTGGCCGGGCAGGATAATATCCGACACGCTTTGCAGCAGGCCGAGGCGGAATTCTTCGGCCAGCAGGCTGCGGCCGAGCAGGGCGACGCCTTGTCCTGCCAGGGCAGCCTGAATCAGATGGCCGGCGTCGGAATAACGGGTGCCGCCCTGCATGGTATGCGGCGGAACGCCTGCCGCCTGCGCCCAGGCCGTCCAGTCGGCGGCGCCCTGCGGCTTGTGCCAGTCCAGATGCAGCAGCGGCCAGTTTTGTGGTTTGGCGGGCAGCTTGGCGGCCAGCGCGGGGGCGGCTGCGGCGGTAAACGATTCGTCAAACAGTGGCACCGCCTCGATGCCGGGTGCCGCGCCGCCGCCGTAGCGCACCGCCAGATCGGCTTCGCCGGCGGCAAGGTCGGCCGCGCGGTAGCCGGCGCGGATGTGCAGGTCGGTATCGGGGCAGGCAGCCTGAAAACCGGCCAGGCGCGGCACCAGCCATTGGCGGGCAAATTCGGGTGTCAGCGCCAGTATCACGCGGCTGCGTTCGGGGCGGCGGATGCGGGCGGCAGCCTCGGCAATGGCGGCGAAACTGCCGCTTACGGCTTCGGCCAGCAGCCGCCCGTCGGCAGTCAGCACCACGGCGCGGGTACGGCGCTCAAACAACGGTTTGCCCAACTGCGCTTCCAGCGTGCGGATGCGGTGGCTGACGGCGGTGGGGCTGAGTGCCAGCTCGGCGGCGGCGGCTTTAAAGCTGCCCAGCCGCGCGGCGGCCTCAAAGGCGTGTAGGGCGCCGAGGGAAAAGGGAATACGGTTCATATCGCGGTAATGATAGATGAAGAAATTTCGGCCGTCGGCTGAGAAAACAGCGTTTGCCGGCATCGGGGCAGGGCGGCAGAATCGCGCTTCTGTTTTGTTTCGGAGAGCCAAAAATGACCACGATTTTACACATTGATTCCAGCGCCCGCAGCGGCATTTCCGGCGAAGACGCCTACGGCTCGCACACCCGCCGTTTAAGCGCGCGCTTTGTCCGCCGCTGGCAGCAGGCAAGCCCCGACAGCCGCATCGTTTACCGCGACGTCGGCCAGAACCCGCCCGCGCCGGTGAGCGGCCGCTGGATACACGCCGCCTTTACCCCGAGCGAAGCGCGCGAACCGTGGATGAACGAAGTACTGCGCGAAAGCGACGCGCTGGTGGACGAGCTGATCGCCGCCGACATCATCGTGGCCGGCGTACCGATGTATAACTTCGCACCGCCCGCTCAGTTTAAAGCCTATATCGACAACATCGTACGCGTCGGCCGCACCTTCGGCTTCGACCGCAACCGCAGCGGCAAGCCCTATTGGCCGATGCTTGCAGGCAGCGGCAAACGCCTGCTGCTGCTCTCTTCGCGCGGCGATTACGGCTACGACAGCGGCCAGGCCGATTACGCCAACCACGTCGAAGCCTCGGTGCGCACCGCCTTTGCCTATATCGGCATTACCGACGTGCAAAGCATTGCGGCGGAATACGACGAATTCGGCGGCGAGCGTTTGCAGCAGTCGCTGGCGGAGGCGGAAAGCGCCGTGGCGCGTTTGGCAGATGAATGGCTGGCGCAAACGGCCGGCTAGAATAGCCGGATAAGGAAAGCAGCCTGAAAACTGTATCGGAGGTTTTCAGGCTGCCTGTTTGGGCGCACTCAATCATTACGGCGGCCAAAATCCAAAAGCTCGGCGATGTCGTTTTCGCCCTGCTGCTCTTTGATGGCGCGTTGTGCGGCGGCGTAGCGTTCGTATTCGGCAGCGGCTTTTTTGTCGACCTGTTTTTTGCTGATGGCGCCTGCGCCTTGCAGCACGTTGCGGTCGTTAAACTGCAAAAACTGGTCTAATTTTTCCTGCCAGTCGCGCAAAAACACCTGTTTTTTGCGTTTAGACTGGTCTTCGGCGAAATCCAGCCACATGGTTACGATGCGGTTTAGTTCGCTGACTTCTTCTTGGTTCAGATAGTTTTTGGCGGTTTTGATGTCGGTTTTGCGCACATGACCGGTGGCGGTGTGGGTCAGACCCATCAGGGGCTGCGATGCATTGGCGCGGCGGTAGATGATTTCGGCGGCGGTGTGCCCCGTGCAGGCAAAATGCAGCTTGTTTTGGATGGTCTGGAAAAAGCGGGTGGTGTCTTTGAAATCCGGCTGATAGTCGGCCGCCAACGCGAAAATCTCGCGCACGCGCAGGTAAACGCGCTTTTCGCTGGCGCGGATGTCGCGGATGCGCTCGAGCAGTTCGTCGAAATAATCGGGCGCGGCCACCGTGCCGACGGGCGGGTTTTTCAGACGTTCGTCGTCAATGGCAAAGCCCTTTTGCAGATACTCGCCCAAAGTGCGCGTTGCCCATTGGCGAAACTGCGTGCCGCGTGTGGAGCGCACGCGGTAGCCGATGGCGATAATCATGGGTAGGGTGTAGTGGGCGATTTCGCGGCGGATTTTTCTGCCACCTTCGGTTTGAACTATTGAGTAATACTCAATAGTTGCTCGCTCAGACAATTCACCCTCGGCTGTTATTGCCTTGATATGTTTGTTGATATTGGAGACGGTTGTTTGGTACAGCGCGGCAATTTCTGCCTGCGTCAGCCAAAGCTGCCCGCCCAGCTCGCGTAAAACAAATTGGGCTTCGCCGTCTTGGGTGGTGTAAAGAATCAGGGTGTTGTCGGTCATTTTGCTTTTCCGGTTGGAAACAGGCCGTCTGAAATGCTGTTGATGCTTTCAGACGGCCTTTGCGTTTCGCGGCTTTAAGCCTGTTTCACCGCTGCGGCTACTTTGGCGGCGGCTTCATCCAGCGCGATGCTTTGCGCTTGGCTGTCGGTGCGGCGGGCGTATTCGACTTGGCCTTCTTTCAAGCCCCGATCGCCAATCACGAGGCGGTGGGGGATGCCCAAGAGTTCGCTGTCGTTGAGCAGTACGCCGGCGCGCTCGTCCCTGTCGTCGAGCAATACGTCCACACCGGCGGCTTGCAATTCGGCGTAAAGGCGGTCGGCGGCTTCGCGCACGGCGTCGGATTTTTTGTAGTTCATCGGCACGATCACGGCTTGGAAGGGTGCCATGGCGTCGGTCCAGATGATGCCGCGCTCGTCGTTGTTTTGCTCGATGGCGGCGGCGACGATGCGGGTGATGCCGATGCCGTAGCAGCCCATTTCCATGATTTGCGCTTTGCCGTTGTTGTCGAGGAAACTGGCGTTCATGGCGGCGGAGTATTTGTCGCGCAATTGGAAAACGTGGCCGACTTCGATGCCGCGCGCGAGTTTCAGGCTGCCTTGCCCGTCGGGGCTTGCGTCGCCCTCGACTACATTACGCAAGTCGGCAAACTCGGGCTCGGCGGCGTCGCGGCCGAAGTTGAAACCGGTGTAGTGCCAGCCGTTGTCGTTGGCGCCGATCACCCAATCCGCGCCTTTTTCGACGGCAAAATCGGCGTAAACCTTGCCTTTAAAGCCGACCGGGCCGAGCGAGCCGCCGTCTGCGCCGAATTGGGCGCGGATAAGTTCGGGCGCGGCCATCGTCAGCGGGGCTTTTACGCCGTCGAGTTTTTCGGCTTTGATGTCGTTGAACTCATGGTCGCCGCGCAGCAGCAGCAACACGAGTTCGCCTTCGTTTTCGCCTTCAACGACGATGGATTTGAGCGTCTGTTCAACCGGAATATTGAGAAATTCCACCAGAGACGCGATGGTTTTGACGTCGGGGGTGTGGACTTTTTCCAGCGTTTTTTCAGGCTGCCTGCGTTCGCCAGAGAGACGCAAAGTCGGCGCCAGCTCGATATTGGCGGCGTAATCGGAAGTGTCGCTGTAGGCAATCACGTCTTCGCCGCTTTCGGCCAACACTTGAAATTCGTGCGAGCCGGTGCCGCCGATGCTGCCGGTGTCGGCGGCGACGGGGCGGTAGTTCAGCCCCAGACGGTCGAAGATGCGGCAGTAGGCGTCGTACATCGGCTGGTAGCCGTCGCGCACCAGCGATTCGTAGTCGGCGTGGAAGGAGTAGGCGTCTTTCATCACAAATTCGCGCGCGCGCATCACGCCGAAACGCGGGCGCACTTCGTCGCGGAATTTGGTTTGGATGTGGTAAAAGTTTTGCGGCAGCTGCTTGTAGCTGGTGATTTCTTTGCGCACGATGTCGGTGATGACTTCTTCGCAGGTCGGCCCCATGCAGAAATCGCGCTCGTGGCGGTCTTTGAGGCGCAAGAGTTCTTTGCCGTAAAACTCCCAGCGGCCGGATTCCTGCCACAATTCGGCAGGCTGCACCACGGGCATCAGCAATTCGACGCTGCCGGCGTGGTTCATCTCTTCGCGCACGATGTGTTCAACCTTGCGCAACACGCGCAGACCCATCGGCATCCAGGTGTACAAACCGGAGGCGTTGGCTTTGATCAAACCGGCGCGAATCATCAGCTTGTGGCTGGCCAGGGCGGCTTCGGCGGGGGCTTCTTTTAAAGTGGAAATGAAAAATTGGCTGGCTTTCATGGCGGCGGTTCCGTTGTCAGATCATGTAAAGACGCGATTGTAGCAAGGTTTGGCGGCTTTCAGGCTGCTTTGCTTGCGGGTAGGGCGTGTTGACAACCAACATGGCGGCTTTGGCGCCATAAAACGGCATCTGCCGCGTTAAAAATACTCGCCTATGGACGGCACACGTTCTAGGCAGCCTGAAAGCGGTTGAACACTTTCAGGCTGCCTTTTTGATAAGCCGCTTTGGTTTCCGGCTTTAATTGTCGGCGGCAAATGCGCCCAGGTCTTCGCGGCGGTCGAACAGGGCTTTGACCGGCGGCTGGTGGCTGATGCCGATGACAAGGGTGTCGGGCAGCTCGCTTTTGAGTAGGCGCAGCAGGGCGGTGGCGGAGTCGTCGTCGAGCTGGTTGGTGGCTTCGTCGAGAAACAGGATGTCGGGGCGGGCGATTAGGGCGCGGGCGAGGCTGACGCGCTGCTGTTCGCCGCCGGAGAGGGTTTTGTGCCAGTCTTCTTCGCTGTGCAGGCATTCTTTCAGACGGCCGAGGCCGACTTTTTCAAGGGCGGCGGCAACGGCGTCGTCTTGCCTGCTGCCCTCGGGCGGGGCGGGGTAGCGGACGAGGTTGGCCAGGGTGTCCTGCGGCAGGTAGGGGCGCTGCGGCAGGAACAGGCTGCGCGCGCCTTCGATGCTGAACTGGCCGGCGTAATACGGCCACAGGCCGGCAAGGGTGCGCATCAGGGTGGTTTTGCCGATGCCGCTGCGGCCGTCGAGCAGCAGCCATTCGGGCGCGGCGGCGTTGAGATTAAGATGGTGCAGCAGGGGGCGACCTTCGGCGGTGTGGAGGTTTAAGGCGCGGATGGTGAGCAGGGTTTCAGGCTGCTTTGGGTTGGCGGCGGGGAGGTCGTCTGAAAGGTTTTCAGACTGCCTTTGGGCTTTCGGGCTGCTGGTGATGCTGTCTGCAACCTGCTCCCTCCCCTGCGCTTGCGCGGGGGAGGGTTGGGGTGGGGTGTTGTTTCGGCAGAAACAATATTGGCGGATGTGTCGGCGGTTTGCCCCCACCCTAGCCCTCCCCCGCAGGCGGGGGAGGGAACGGCAGTTTCAGGCTGCCTGCTGTCGGCGGGGACTTGGTCGAGGGCAGCCTGAAAGTGGGCGAGACGCTCGACGACGGCGGCCCATTCGATGATGCGTTTGTAGTAGTCCATAAACCAGCCGAAGCCGTCTTGGACGTTGGAGAAGGCGCTGCGGGCTTTCATCATGTCGCCGAAGCTCATGCTGTGGGCGAGGTACATGGGCAGGGTGGCGATGATGGGGATGAACATCGACAGGTGCAGGTAGGCGGCGGAGAAGCTTTCAAGATAGAACTCGCGCCGTATCAGGCCGCGCCAGTTGTTTTTGACGGCGGCAAAGCGGTGCAACAGGCGGCTTTGTTCGGCGTTTTCGCCGTGGTATAGGGCGATTTGTTCGGCGTGGTCGCGCACGCGCAGCAGGGTGGCGCGGTAGTCGGCTTCGCGGTGCTGGCGCTCGATGTTCAGGGGTTGCAGTTTGCGGCCGATCAGGTGGGTGAGCAGGGTGCAGGCGGCGGAGTAGGCGAGCGCAATCCAGACGAGATAGCCTTTGACGGTGATGCTGTGGCCGAACAAGACAAAGGTTTGCACGCCGGAGAGCTGCCACAGGATTTCGATAAAGACGCCGAGTTTGGCGGCGTTCATAATGAAGTATTTGAAAAGGTCGATGCTTTTTTCCGACAGCAGGGCGATGTCTTCGGCGATGCGCTGGTCGGGGTTGTCGGGCTCGCCGGCAAGTTGCAGGCGGTAGTGTTTGTGGCCGCCGAGCCAGTCGGTTTGGAATTGGCCGGTGAGGTGTTCGCGCCAGCGGAAAAGCAGGACTTTGCGCAGCCAGTTGCCGCAGGCGACGAAGGCGGTTACGAGGGTGATGTAAACGAGGTATTCGAGTATCAGCGCGGGCATGGCGCGGCCGTCGAAGGCGGCCAGGGCGTCGTAGAAGGTTTTGTTCCAGTCGGTAATCAGCACGCCGACGCGGACGATGGCCAGCGAGAAGCCGACAACGGCGGCCAAAAGCAGCCAGTTGTACCAGGGGTTTTGCCGCAGCCAGAAGGGGGCGGCAAGGGTAAGGAAGCGGCGGAGGGTTTTCATGGTTCTGCCAAGATGGGAAGGCAGCCTGAAAGGTTTTCAGGCTGCCTTTGGGGTGGGAGATGCCGTCTGAAAAGGGGATTCAGACGGCTGAGGTTTAGAACTTGTAGTTGACTCTGAACATCAGGTTGCGCGGTTCGCCGTAGTAGTTGTTGGCGCCTTTGCTGCTGACTTTGTTGTTCTCGTAGTAGTAACGGTTGAACAGGTTGGTGGAAATCAGCGACAGCTTGAGGTTTTTGCTCGGCTGGTAATCAACATTGGCGTTGAATACGGCATAGCCGCCGCGGCTTACGCCATAGAGGCTGGCGGTTTTGCTTTGGGCGCTTACGCCGCCGCCGACTGTCCATTTCCTATCGGCAAAGGGCAGGTTGTAGCTGGTGTACAGGCGCAGCATGTGTTGCGGCGTGTGGCGGCTGAAGTTGGTGCCTTTGGGGGTGTTGCCGCGCGCTTCGGCTTCCAGATATTTGCTGTTGTTGAGCGTATAGCCGGCAAAGATTTTCCAATCTGCGGTCAGGTTGCCGGAGATTTCGGCTTCGATGCCGCGGCTGCGTACTTTGCCTACCGGCTCCCAATACCATTTCTGCTCGGCGGTGTCGTACACCTGCACGGCGCGGTTGTCTTGTTCGATGTCAAATAGGGCTACCGAGGTGTTGAGCTTGCGGTTGAGCCATTCGCCTTTCCAGCCGATTTCGTAGTTGGCGCCGACAACGGGATCAAGATACTGCTTGTTGCGGTCTTGGTTGCTGTTGGGTTTGAAAATCGAGGTGTAGCTGGCGTACAGGCTTTGCTGCGGCGTCAAATCGTAGGTAAGGGCGAAGTAGGGGTTAAAGCGCACAGTTTTGCGGTCGGTAACGCTGTCGGGATCGTTATCTACGCTGCCGGCCGTATAGAAATAATCGGTAACGTAGTGCGACTTGATGTGGTTCCAGCGCGTGCCGGCCATAATGTGCAGCTTGTCGGTAGGGTTCAGACGCAAGCCCAGCAGCAGGGCGTGGGCGGTTTTTTTCGACTTGGTTTCCCAGTACATCTGATAAGGCACGGCATCCCAGCTTGCCGGCTCGGCCACTTCGCTGCCGGTAAAGGTCATCGGATCGAAAGAGCCGCGGTAGTTGTATTGGCGGCGTTTGCCGTTGTTCAGAGTGCGGGTCAGCGTGTATTCGGTAAAGATTTCGTGGGTTTTGCCGAAGAGTTCGAATTTGCCGTTCAGATTGTTTTTAAAGGTGAACTGCTTTTCGTCGTTGTCGTAGCGGGAGAGCCAGCCTGAAGCGAGCTTGCCGCCGGTGGTGTAGCCCGGGTAGGTAGTGGCGGTATTGTAGATGCCGCCGACTTTCTTGGTGTTTTCGTTGTAGTTGTAGTCAAGTTTGCCGGTGTAGCGCCAGTTGTCGTTGAGATAGTGTTCAAGTTCGACAAAGACATTGGCTTTGTCGTACACGCCTTTGTTCCAGTTGTAGCCGAGGAAGATGTCGCGCGGCAGACCCAGTGCCACGCCCCAATCGTCGGGTTTGGTGTTTTTGCGCTGGTAGAGACCGCCCCAAGTCAGGGTAGTGGCTTCGCCAAGCTGGGCGTCCATTACGCCGTAGAGGGTGCCGTTGCCGCCTTTGACACGGTCTTTGAAGTTTTTGTCGCGCTCAAGGGCAACCACGGCGCGGCCGCGCAAGGTGCCGTTTTCGTTGAGTGCGCCGGAGAAGTCGCCGGCGGTGCGGATTTTGCCGAAGCGGTCAACCTGCACTTCGCCCTGCAGCTGGCGGTTGGAAGTGGGGCGTTTGCGTACGGCGTTTACCGTGCCGCCGGGTTCGCCGTTGGCCTGGGTCAGGCCGGTGGCGCCGCGCACCACTTCGATATGGTCGTAAATGGCGATGTCGCTCATGCTTTGCGCATCGTACATCGGGTTGTTGATCGCACCGGGCACGGTGGACGATACGCCGTCTTCTTCAATCTGGTCGATGTAAAAGCCGCGCGATTGGAAACGGGAGATGCCGCCGTCGCGGATGACGTTGACGCTGGTGGTGGTTTTCAGCGCGTCCACCATATTGGTGATGCCCTGCTGCTCGATTTGCGTTTTGGTAATCACGCTTACCGACTGCGGCGTTTCTTTGGGCGATAGCGCTAGGCCGGTGGTGGTGCGCATGGCGGAGGTGGTGTAGGAATTGCGGTTTTCGGTGCGGGTGGAGCGGTTAACGCCCTGTACGCTCACGGTTTGCAGGCTTTGGCCGTTGTCGGCGGCGGCGGTGTCGTCGGCCGCTGCGGGCAGGGCGATTAGGGCGGACAGGGTAGTCAGAACGATAGGTTTGAGGGTGGGGCGGATGCCGGACATGGGCGGTCTCTCTGTGTGTGGTAAAAAAAA
>NZ_JAKOOW010000026.1:77643-84591 GCF_022288825.1 Kingella pumchi
ATGTAATCGCTGGTTTGTGCTTTGGTTTTCGGCGGATGCCCGTGTTTGACGATGTTTCAGGCTGCCTGCTGCGTTCGGCCGTGCAAAAAACTTTCAGGCTGCCCATAAAAAGGCAGCCTGAAAAGCAGAAAAATGTTGCGCGCTGAAAGGTAAAGTGATGCTTTTATACAAACAGTTGCGCCAGATAGCACCACGCCAGCACCAAAATAATCACCAGCGCGGTACCGATTTTGGCGACCACGCCGAGAATAAAGCCGATAAAGGTGCCGATGCCGACTTTGCCCGCCTGCAAAAGGCAGCGGCGGGCGGCATATTCGCCGACGGCGGCGCCGGCCAAGGGCCCCAGCAGCAGGCCGGGGATGCCGAGAAACATGCCGGCGATGCCGCCGATAAAGGCGCCCCACACCGCTTCTTTGCTGGCGCCGGTGTATTTGGCGCCGAGCAGGCTGGCGAAAAAGTCGGTGGCAAAACCGACGGCGGCCACCACGCCCAGCACCGCCAGCGTCCAGCCGCCGACGATTTGGTAGTCGCTGCTGTAGGCCAAAAGCCAGGCGCCGCCGAACATCAGCGGCAGCCCGGGAACGGCGGGATAGACGGTGCCGGCCAGGCCGGCCAGCAGGCAGATTAGGGCAAGGATGATAAGCAGGGCGGTCATGGGGTGTGCTGTGTTGGGATGCAGGCAGCCTGAAAACGTTCAAACCGCTTTCAGGCTGCCTTTGCGGTGTCAGCCGATCAGCTGTTTGAGCACTTCGGCTTTGGCTTTTTCGTAATCTTCGGTGGAGATCAGGTTTTGGTCGAGCAGGGTTTTGAGCTTGGCGAGTTTGGCCTGCGGGTCTTCGGCGGCAGCGGGTGCGGGGGCGGCCTGCGCGGTTTGTGCCATATTGGCCATGGCGCCGGCCATTGCCTGGCCGATGCCGGCGCCCACGCCCAGTCCGGCACCGATGCCGGCGAGTCCGCCTTCGTTTTGCGCGGCCAGCGGGATAGCTTCGGCAGTTTGGTACTGGGTGTAGCGGCCAAGGTCGCCGATGATGCCCATCGACATTTTGCTGTCGAGCGCTTTTTGCACGTTTTCGGGCAGGGTGATGCTCTCAACGGTGAAGTTTTCCAGCGCCAGACCGAGCTTGGCGAACTCGGGCAGCAGCAGCTCCTGCATTTTCTGCGACAGCAAAACCTGGTTGGCGGCCATATCCAAAAACGGCACGCCGGAATTGCCGAAGGCGGCGGCCATCTGGGTCATGGCGATGTTGCGTAATTGGTTGTCGAGTTCGCCGCCGCTGTATTGCTCGGCGACGCCGGCAACTTCGGTGAAGAAGCGGGCGGGCTCGCTGATGCGGTAGCTGTACATGCCGAAGGCGCGCAGCTGGATCACGCCGAAATCGGCATCGCGCACGGTAACCGGCTGGGCGGTGCCCCAGCGGCGGCCGAGCTGCTGGCGGGTACTGAAGAAGTAAACGTCGGATTTGAATGGGGATTGGAACAGTTTGTCCCAGTTTTTCAGATTGGTGAGCAGCGGCAGGGTTTGGGTGGTGAGGGTGTAGCGGCCGGGCTGGAAAACGTCGGCGGTTTTGCCTTCGTCCACAAACAGCGCCGCCTGCGCTTCGCGCACGGTGAGGCTGGCGCCGTTTTGGATTTCCTGGTCGGCCACCGGAAAACGCCACATCAGCGTTTCCGGCTCGGGGTTCGGCCATTCGATAACGTCGATAAACTGCTTGCGGATAAAGCCCAGCATGGGAAGCTCCTTGTGTGAATGGTAGGCAGCCTGAAAAAACGGCATCAGCCGCTGAGACTGGCGGCATTAAGCAGGCCGATGGCCAGCGACAGTGCGCAAAACAGCGCGCCGACGGCGGTATTGCCGTTTTCCAGCTCGACCGATGCCAGCGGAATCAGGCGGGTGGCGGCGAAATACACGCCGATCTGCACCAGCGCCGCACCCACGCCCCACAGCATAAAGTCGGGCAGGCTTACGCTGTGCGTCATGCCCGCGGCCAGCGCGATGCAAAAACCCAGCACCGCGCCGCCGAAAGACAGGGCGCAGGCCAGATTGCCGCTGCGGATCAGCGACAACTCGCGCGCGGGCGTGATGCGCAGATAGGCGCCGGCAAACAGCACGGTCATCGCCGCGGCTGCCAGCATGTATTGCAGATAAAGCAGGTATTGGCTGAAGGAAATCGACATGGCTTCGCTCCGGCGTGGTGGAAAGGAGCGCCGATTATAGCCCAAAGCGGGTGGTGCGGCGCGGCTGCCGCAACGGTTTTCAGGCTGCCTGCGGTTTTGTGTGTGCCCGAGATTACCGGCTGCACGGCGCAAGCGGCGGCAAAGCAAAAGCAGCCTGAAAACTTTTCAGGCTGCTTTTAGGCTGCCTGTGCCGCTGCTTTAGGCTTTCTGCTTGCACGGCAGGCAGCTTTCGGCTTCGGCCTGTTGCAGGCGCAGTTTTTTGCGCTGCTCGGCGGCTTCAAAGCGGCATTTTTGCGCTTCGCTGGTCAATTCCAGCGGCGGCACCGGCACCGGTTTGCCGTTTTCCACCGCCACCATGGTGAAGTAGCAGGAATTGGTGTGGCGCAGGGTGCGTTCGCGGATATTCTGCGCTTCGACGCGGATGCCCACTTCCATCGACGTGCGGCCGACATGGTTGACGCTGGCGAGAAAAGTAACCAGCTCGCCGACGTAAATCGGCTCTTTAAAGGTTACTTTGTCCACGGAAAGGGTAACGCAGTAATGGCCGGAATAACGGCTGGCGCAGGCGTAGGCGACCTGGTCGAGCAGTTTGAGCAGATCGCCGCCGTGGACGTTGCCGCTGAAATTGGCCATATCGGGCGTCATCAGTACGGTCATCTGCAGTTCGTGCTGGGGTTGGACGGGTGTGTTCATGGTGGTTTTTCCTTGTGTGGTGTGTGTAAAGGTGGGCTTGGGAAAAGGCAGCCTGAAAACTGGAGTTGGGGTTTTCAGGCTGCCTGCGATATGCGTGGAGGCAGCCTGAAAAACAAGCTGTTCCCCTATGGGTGTGATCGGCGGTTTTTTAATGATGCGGGCGGCGGTGCGGGTCATGGAACGGGTGGTTTTCAGGCTGCCTGAACATAAAGGGTCATTGTTTTTCCATTAGGAAGTAAGTCAAATCGTCTTGCGGGAAGTTTTTGTCGCCGCGATAGACGAATCCGTAGTCTGCGAGTTTCATTTCGGGATGCTGCGCCATGATTTCGCCGGCGAAGTCGCGTTTGAACAGGCGTTCGTTGTGTCCGCGATAGTTAACGGTTACGGGGCTTGGGTTGTAGTACTCGACAACGAGCAGGTAGCGTCGGCTGCTGCGGACGAGTTTCTGGTACACGCGCGGCAGTTCGTCGGGATTGATGTGGATCAGCACGCCTTTGATCAGGGTCAGATCCCATTGTTTCGGGCTGTCCCATTCCAAAATGGATTGATGGCGGATGCGCTCGGCCGGGATCACATGTTGCAGTTTGGCAACGGCTTTTTCGTTGATTTCTATGGCGCTGGCTTCCAACTTAGGGAACAGCAGTTGCAGGGCTTTGAGGTTCATGCCGCGATTGGCACCGAACTCTATCATGTTCTCAATCGGCTGGATGCGGCGCAGGGCTTGGGAGAACAGGGCGAGGTTGGCGGCGAGCCTTTGTTCGCCCTGGTTGCGCTCGACGTATTCGTCGCCAAAGCCGCCTGCCCAAAAGTGTTCTTGTTCGGTTTGATACATGCTTGGAGTCCTTTTCTTTAAAAGATGGTTGCGGGCAGCCTGAAAACGGATTGGGCTGCAAACGGGGATGATGGTTTTTCAGGCTGCCTTTCGCACATTCCAAAGGCAGCCTGAAAACCGAAAACCTAAATCTTGCCGATTTTATGCCGATTGGCTTCCACCCACGCTTTGAGCTCGTCCTGCGACATCCATTGGCTGTTGTTGTCGCTGGCGTAAACAAAGCCTTCGGGCACTTTCACGCCGTCTTTGATGCGCTCGGGCGTTTTGTCCCAGCCGTTGATGGCGGGCAGGATTTTGAAGTGCTCGGCGTATTCATAGGTGTGCCACGAGTCTTCGGCGCCGATCATTTGTTCGTGCAGTTTTTCGCCGGGGCGGATGCCGATGGTGGTTTGGCGGCATTCGGGGGCAACCGCCGTCGCCAAATCGCAAATGTTCATAGACGGGATTTTTTTGACGTAAATTTCGCCGCCCACCATGTCGTCAAAGGCGTGCCAAACCAGCTCTACGCCTTGTTCCAGCGAGATCATAAAGCGGGTCATGCGCGGGTCGGTAATCGGCAGCTCGCCGCTGTCGCGCACGGATAGGAAAAACGGGATTACCGAGCCGCGCGAGCCCATCACGTTGCCGTAGCGCACCACGGCAAAGCGCGTGCCGTGTTCGCCCGAATAGGCGTTGCCCGCCACGAAGAGCTTGTCGCTGGCGAGCTTGGTTGCGCCGTATAGGTTGATGGGGCTGCTGGCTTTGTCGGTGGATAGGGCGACGACTTTTTTCACACCTTTGTCGATGCAGGCGTCGATCAGGTTCATCGCGCCGTTGATATTGGTTTTGACGCACTCAAACGGGTTGTATTCGGCGGTGGGGACGATTTTGGTGGCGGCGGCGTGGACAACGTAATCCACGCCGTCCAGCGCGCGGTACAGGCGGTCTTTGTCGCGCACGTCGCCGATGAAAAAGCGCACGCGCTTGTCGCCTTGGTATTGTTTTGCCATGTCCCACTGCTTCATTTCGTCGCGGGAGAGGATGATGATTTTTTTGGGGTTGTAACGGGCGAGGGTCATAGGCACGAAGGTGTTGCCGAATGAGCCGGTGCCGCCGGTGATGAGGATGGTGGAGTTGCTGAGCATGGGAATGGGGGAATCTGAAGTTGGTCGGTTTTCAGGCTGCCTTTTGGGTTAAGGCAGCCTGAAAGGATGGCAAAGCGAAAACCGCTGCCGGCAGCGGCCGGGTTTTCAGGCTGCTTGGGCAAGGATTTGCGGCAGGATGCGTTTGAGGGCGGCCTGCCAGTTGGGCTGGCTGTAGCCCAAGCGGCGGATTTTTTCGCAGTTGAGCACGCTGTAGGGCGGGCGCGGGGTGCGCTCGCAGCCGGCGGGAATTTCGTGCAGGCGGGCGTTTACCGGCTGCAAAAGGGCGAGTTCTTGCAATACGGTTTGGGCAAACTGAAAGCGGTTGACGGCGGTATCGCCGCAGTAGTGGTAGATGCCGCGCAGGGCGGCGGGCTCTTGTGCCAGATTGATCATCAGGCGGGCGAGATCGCCGGCGTAGGTGGGGCAGCCGGTTTTGTCGCTGACCACATCGATGCGCTCTTGGCCGGCCTGATTAACAATGGCTTTGACGAAGTTGCCGCCGTATTCGGAAAACACCCACGAGCTGCGGACGATAATGCTGTCGGCGTGGTGCGCGAGTGCCAAGAGTTCGCCGGCGAGCTTGGATTTGGCGTAGATGCTCAGGGGGTTGGGGTAGTCCGATTCGGTGTAGGGCGCCTGTTTGGCGCCGTCGAATACGTAGTCGCTGGAAATGTGGATCAGGCGGATGCCGGCATTGGCGGCGGCGCGGGCAAGGTTGCGCACGCCAGTGGCGTTGACGGCAAACACTTCGTCGGGATGGCATTCGGCGGCTTCAAGATTGGTGTAGCCGGCGGCGTTGATGATGACGTCGGGCTCGAAGTTCTGCACCATGCCGGTGATGGCGGCCGAGTCGGTAATGTCGAGTGTGGCCGAATCGGCAGCGATCATTTCCCAGTCTTCGGGTTTTTGGGCGCGCAGGCAGCGGCCGACCTGGCCGTTGGCTCCTGTCAGTAATATGCGCATCGTGTGTGCTCCTTGCTGTGTGGGTTTCAGGCAGCCTGAAAGGCAGATGGGTTCAGTCTTCCACCGGTTTTTCGGCGGCCACTTGGTCGATCAGTTGCGACAGGCTCATGCCGCGCTCCAAAGAGCTGTCGTAAACGAAATGCAACTCCGGCGTGCGAAACACGCTGATGCGCTTGGACAGTTCGCTGCGCAAAAAGCCTTTGGCATGCTCCAGGGCTTCGGCGGTGACTTCGCGGGTGTTTTCGTCGAGCACGGTGTAATAGACGGTGGCGTGGCTGTAGTCGCGGCTGACTTCGACGTCGTTGATGGTAATAAAGCCGGCGCGGGGGTCTTTCAGGCCGGTGCGCGTCAGTTCGGCCAGCTCGCGGGTAAGCTGCTCTTTGACGCGGTCGATGCGGGCGAAGCCGCGTTGCGGTTTTCTCATATCGGCAAAACAGTTAAAAATCGGGTAAAAACGGCGGCCATTATAGCAAGGCAGCAGCAGGCGCGGGGCGGGGTTTGCGATATAATCGCGCCTTTTTTCACGGAAGATGCCATGAACACCCTGCCGTATCAAGCCGAAATCGCCCGCCGCATGGAAGCCGGCGGCGAAGGCCGCATCCGCCCCGATGCCGAGTTTTACCATACCGCCAACGGCTATTGGATCGCCTGGCAGCAGCCGCAGGCGGCGGTGATGCGCGAAGATTTGCCAGAAGGCGAGCCTTGCGACTGGGTGGAAGGCGCCGAAACGCTGGCCGATTTGGTGGAATTCATCGAAAGCGGCGACTACGAAGCGCTGGCCTATTTCGAAGGCAGCGAGGAAGAATGGCAGGAACACGAAGGCTGCAGCTGCGGCTGTCAGCACCAATAAAGGGCTTTCAGGCTGCCTGAAGGGCATAATCGGGCTGCCGTCCCGTCAGACAGCCTGAAAGTTTCAGGCTGCCGCCAATGCCCGAATATCGCCAACACGCGAAACCGGATAGGAAAACACACACCATGAATCTGCTGGCTTTGTTTAACGATGCCGCCGCCATTGTGCGGCTGCGCTATCGCCCCGCCGAAGAATACCGCTACGGCGCGGCGGTAACGGCGGCGGTGCTGCTGGCGCTGGGTGCCATCCATTCGGCCGCCGTCGCCCCCTTAATCGGCAGCGGCTACGGCACGGTGGCGCTGTCGGTGCTG
>NZ_JAKOOW010000026.1:84671-87789 GCF_022288825.1 Kingella pumchi
GGCGTGCGCTGGCTGGCGCTGTCGCACTGCATAGCCGCCGTGCTGCATTACTTCGGCGCGCCCAGGCTGCCGCTGCGCGGCTATATTCTCTCCAGCGAAGCCCTGGCGCTGCCGACGCTCTTGGTGCTGTATCTGCCCGAGCTGGCGCCGCTGTCGCTGTTGTGGGGGCTGTGGACTTTCTGGGCGCAGGCCATCGGCCTGATGCGCCTGGGCGGCCAGCGCGGCAGCCGCGTACTGTTGGGCTATCTGGCCAGCCTGTTGGTGATGGGCATCGCCTATCTGCTCTTATTCGGCGTCTTCGCCGCCGCCGGCTGGATCGATATGGAACAGGCTTTGCGTAATATGCAGCAGATGCAGCAGGCGCCGCCGGGGAATTGATTTATTGATGCCTGAACAGGGTTTCAGGTAGCCTGAAAGCAAAAATAAGGTGCGTTATGCGCACCTTTTTGCTATTTGCCGTCTTTCTAATTGCTCATCTTTTCCCATTTTTTCTGCCATACCGAGCGCAGCGAAAAGAGCAGCCATTTTGCCGCCAGCGCCGAAGCAAAGCCGACCAGCAGCGCCCCGGCCATATCCAGCGGCCAATGTACGCCCAGATAAATGCGCGACCAAGCCACCGGCAATGATACCGCCAGTCCCAGCAAGCCTGCGGTACGCGTTACCGCAAACAGGCACATGCTTGCCAGCGGCGATACCACCGCGGTGAAATGCTTGCTGGGAAAAGACGAAGAAGCGCTGTGTTCCAAAAAATTGGTGCCCAGCCCCAACGCAAACGGCCGCGCATGGTGCCAGCCCAGACGAATCAGATAGGCCGCCGCCATACCCAGCAGCAGGCTCAGCAGCACGTTTACACACAACATACGGCGGCGGCGATGGTGTAGCAGCAGGTAAAACCCTACCGCCACCATCACCGCCGCCGTTATGTATTCCGCCACAAACAAAGCCAGCTCAATCACCGCCGGATGCGCGTCGTCATCGGCATTGATCCAAAGAAACAAACTGTGATTCAGCGCGTGCAGAAAGTCCATAATTTTTAGTGGGCTTACTCGAAACGGCGCACTATAAACACGCAGAATTAGCGATAAATTAGCCGTTTTCATGCTGGTGAAATATTTTTAGGCAGCCTGAAAGTGTTTTGAAGCAGTAAATTTCATAGTTTGATTTGTTGCAACGGTGTGCGGCTTTTGGCACGATAATGATTACCGTAGTTGTTAGCTAAGTTTGGCACATATCGCTGCTGGAAAGCAGAAAGCATAAAAAGGCAGCCTGAAAGCCATTAAACAAGGAAACCCCATGCACAGCCAAGGCACACCCGAATACATCCCGCTCCCCGACGGCCGCCGCCTGTATGCGCAAGTTTTGCCGCCGGCGGCAGACAGCGGCATCACCGTCGTGTTTGAAGGCGGCGGCGCAAGCACCCGCTCCATTTGGGCGCGGGTGCAGCCGCAGATTGCCGCTTGCGCCCGCGCCATTGTTTACGACCGCGCCGGGCTGGGATTGTCCGACCCCGATCCGCAGGGACGCAGCCTTGGGCGCATGGCTGCCGATCTCAATGCCCTGCTGGATCATTTCGCCGCGCCCCGCTACATCCTGGTCGGCCACAGCGCGGGCGGCGCGATCGTGCGCCTTGCCGCCGCCCAGCGTCCCGAGCGCATCGCCGGACTGGTTTTGGCCGACCCCGCCGACGAAGCCGACGACGCGCTGTTCTCCCCCGCCTTCCGCCGCGCCGAGCGCATCGGCATTGCCGCCCACCGCATTTTGGCGCAACTGCGGCTGCTGCCGCTGTTCTACCGCCGCCTGCTGGCCGCGCTGCCCGCCGATGCCGCCGCCGACCTGCGCCGCGACGGCATGAGCGCCGCCGTGTTCCGCACCTGCGCCGCACAGTCGCGCACCTTTCTGGACGAACTGCACATCTGGCGCAGCAATCCGCCCGACACCGGCAGCATCCCCGTCAGCATCGTTTCCGGCGCACTGCCCGGCAGTGGCATCAGCCGCAACACCCGCGTCCGCCTGAACGCACTGCACGCACAGCGCGCCGCCCAATCGCCGCACGGACGGCATACCGTCGCCCCACGCTCAGGGCATTACGTCCCGCTTGACGGCGCGGCAGAACTCGCCGACGAAATCCTGCGGCTGATACGGCGCGAAACCGCAAAGGCCGTCTGAAACGCTGTTTTCCCGTTTTCAGGCTGCCTTTTCCAAACGCCGGCCAAGGCAGCCTGAAAGCGGAAAACGCCGCCCGCGCAAGGCAGCGGCGTTACCAAGCCAGCCCCCTTTCAGGCTGCATCCGATGCCGTCTGAAAGCGAAGCTTCGGCGAAGTGAAAATCCGTTTGCCCTTTCAGGCTGCCTTAAATTTCTGTTTTTCTTTGTACAGGAGACTACTATGACAACCACCATCATCTGTAGAAAACCCTAGCGTTGTTTGCAGTATTCCAAGGACAATACTGTCATCAACATGCACAAAAACACCCGCCTTACCCCGCATCACCGCCAAGCCATCTGGACGGCCTACACACAGGGAAAAGAGAGCGTTACTTCCCTTGCGCGCCGTTACATGGTCAGCCGCCCCGCCATCTACCGCATACTCAAAGCCGCGCGCGGCAGGCTGCTCGTGCCGCAAAACAGTACCAACAACCGCTTCAAGCAGGCGTATTACGTGTAAACAACGCTGTTGATTTCTACAATTACCCGTCCTGCCCGTCCGCAGACTAACGGCAAAGCCGAAAGGGTAATACGGACGATTATGGAGATGTGGCATGAAAAGCAAGAGTTTGACAGCCCTGAACATCGGCAAAAGGAACTGTGCCGCTTTGTGAATTTCTACAATACCGTCAAGCCCCACAGCAGCCTGAAAGGGGATACGCCCTTTGAAGTGCTCAGGCATCCTTTCTCAACCTGTGGTGTAAATAACGCGGTTAATTTCTACACACCATGAATCTGCTGGCTTTGTTTAACGATGCCGCCGCCATTGTGCGGCTGCGCTACCGTTCCGCCGAAGAATACCGCTACGGCGCGCCGGTGGTTGCCGCGGTGCTGCTGGCGCTGGGCGCCATCCATTCGGCCGCCGTCGCCCCCTTAATCGGCAGCGGCTACGGCACGGTGGCGCTGTCGGTGCTG